>NZ_RRAZ01000001.1 GCF_003863335.1 Falsigemmobacter faecalis
CAATCCGTGAAGGCGGCCGCACCGTTGGTGCAGGCGTCGTCGCCAAGATCATCAAGTAATTGATCTTTGGAAGGGTGCGGGCATGCCCGCACCTGACCATCGAAGGGAAATCAGATGTCTGGACAAACCATCCGCATCCGGCTGAAAGCCTTCGATTACCGCGTCCTGGATGCCTCGACGCAGGAAATCGTAAACACCGCGAAACGGACTGGCGCACATGTGCGTGGCCCGATTCCGCTTCCGAACCAAATCGAAAAGTTCACGGTTCTCCGTGGGCCGCACATCGATAAAAAGTCGCGTGACCAGTGGGAAATCCGTACCCATAAGCGTCTCCTCGACATCGTAGATCCGACCCCGCAGACGGTGGACGCGCTGATGAAGCTCGACCTCGCCGCCGGCGTGGATGTCGAGATCAAAGTATAAGGGGGCAACAACAGATGCGCTCTGGTGTTATCGCCAAGAAGCTGGGCATGACCCGGCTGTTCCTGGAAGACGGCAAACAGGTTCCTGTGACCGTTCTCCAGCTCGAAAACCTGCAGGTCGTGGCACAACGCACCGCTGAGAAAGATGGCTATTCGGCCGTTCAGCTCGGCGCGGGCAATGCCAAGGCAAAACGCACGACCGCCCCGATGCGCGGCCACTTCGCGAAAGCGAATGTTGCTCCGAAGCGCAAAGTGGCCGAGTTCCGCGTGTCGGCAGACAACCTGATCGAAGTGGGCGCGGAAATCACCGCTGAACACTATCTGGCAGGTCAGTTTGTTGACATCGCCGGTGTCTCGATCGGTAAAGGCTTCCAAGGCGCTATGAAGCGTCACAACTTTGGTGGTCTTCGCGCGTCGCACGGTGTTTCGGTCTCGCACCGTTCGCACGGTTCGACCGGTCAGTGCCAGGACCCCGGTAAGGTGTTCAAAGGCAAAAAGATGGCAGGCCACATGGGCGCCGTCCGCGTGACCACGCAAAACCTGCAGGTCGTCAAGACCGATGCAGACCGTGGTCTGATCCTTGTCAAAGGTGCGGTCCCCGGCTCCAAAGGTGGTTGGGTCACGATCAAAGACGCGGTGAAGAAGCCGGCTCACGCCGATGCTCCGAAACCGGCTGCGATTCGTGCCGCTGCTGCTGCTCCGGCTGCTGAAGTTGCAGTCGAAGGGGGTGAAGCATGAAACTTGATGTGATCAAACTTGACGGCTCGAAAGCTGGCGAGATCGATCTGGACGAAGCGCTGTTCGGCCTTGAGCCGCGCGCCGACATCCTGCACCGCGTGGTCCGCTGGCAGCGTGCGAAAGCACAGGCCGGCACCCACTCGACCCTGACCCGTGGTGAAGTTTCGTACTCCACCAAGAAGATCTATCGCCAAAAAGGCACCGGTGGCGCACGTCACGGGTCGCGCAAGGCGCCGATCTTCCGTCATGGTGGTGTGGTCAAAGGTCCGACCCCGCGTTCGCACGCCCATGATCTGCCGAAGAAGTTCCGCGCTCTTGGCCTGAAGCACGCTCTGTCGGCGAAAGCCAAAGCAGGCGAGCTGGTGGTTCTTGAGGCTGCGGCTCTGTCCGCTCCGAAAACCGCAGAGCTGGCGAAAGCCAAAGAGGCTCTGGGCTGGAAGCGTACCCTGATCATCGACGGCGCGTCGATCGATGATAACTTCGCTAAAGCTGCCCGTAACCTGGAAGGCGTTGATGTCCTCCCGGGGATCGGTGCCAACGTCTACGACATCCTGAAGCGTGACGTTCTCGTCATCACCAAAGCAGGTGTCGAAGCTCTGGAGGCCCGCCTGAAATGAGCGTGAAACCGGAACAGTACGACGTCATCCGCCGTCCGATCATCACCGAAAAAGCAACCCTCGCATCGGAAAACGGTGCTGTTGTTTTCGAAGTGTCGATCGATTCCTCGAAGCCGGAAATCAAAGCGGCTGTTGAGGCGGTGTTCGGCGTGAAGGTGAAGGCGGTTAACACCACCATCACCAAAGGCAAAGTCAAACGCTTCCGCGGCCGCCCCGGCGTTCGCTCGGACGTGAAGAAAGCCTATGTGACGCTCGAAGAGGGAAACACCATCGACGTCTCCACCGGTCTCTGATATCAGATCGGCGAATCTCACGGCCCCGGGTCACCCGGGGCCGTGGCTCTTTTCGGATAAACCGAAGTTTTTCTGCCATGGCGACATGTCAGGATCGTGACGGAGCCGGAAATACAACGGGGATCTACGGAGCCCTTCACCGCAGGGATAAAATCCTGCCAGCAGACGGAAGACAGAAACCATGGCATTGAAGTCGTATAAACCGACGACGCCTGGCCAGCGCGGGCTGGTACTGATCGACCGTTCGGAGCTTTGGAAAGGTCGTCCTGTCAAAGCCCTCACTGAGGGTCTGACCAAGACGGGTGGCCGGAACAACACCGGACGTATCACGATGTGGCACAAGGGTGGCGGCGCGAAGCGTCTCTACCGTATTGTCGATTTTAAACGTCGTAAATTTGACATCGCAGCGACCGTTGAGCGGATCGAATACGACCCGAACCGGACCGCATTCATCGCACTCGTGCGTTATGAAGATGGCGAAGTTACCTATATCCTGGCACCGCAGCGTCTTGCCATCGGCGATAAAGTTATCGCTGGTGCGAAAGTCGACGTGAAGCCGGGCAACGCGATGCCCTTCTCGGGCATGCCGATCGGTACGATCGTTCACAACGTAGAACTGAAGCCCGGCAAAGGCGGCCAGCTGGCACGCGCTGCAGGTACCTATGCTCAGTTCGTCGGTCGTGACGGTGGCTACGCTCAGATCCGCCTTTCGTCGGGCGAACTGCGCATGGTCCGTCAGGAATGCATGGCCACCATCGGTGCCGTGTCGAACCCCGACAACTCGAACCAGAACTTCGGTAAAGCTGGTCGTATGCGTCACAAGGGCGTTCGCCCGACCGTTCGCGGTGTGGCGATGAACCCGATCGACCACCCGCACGGTGGTGGTGAAGGCCGGACCTCGGGTGGTCGTCACCCGGTTACGCCGTGGGGTAAGAGCACCAAGGGTGCCCGTACCCGTTCGAACAAGCAGACGGACAAGTATATCGTTCGTTCGCGTCACGCGAAGAAGAAGGGACGCTAATCCATGTCGCGCTCTGTTTGGAAAGGCCCCTTTGTCGACGCTTACGTCCTCAAGAAGGCCGAAAAAGCTCGGGATGCGGGCAAGTCGGATGTGATCAAAATCTGGTCGCGCCGCTCGACGATCCTGCCGCAATTCGTTGGTCTGACCTTTGGCGTCTACAACGGCCACAAGCACGTTCCCGTGACTGTGTCGGAAGAGATGATCGGCCAGAAGTTCGGCGAGTACTCGCCGACCCGGACCTATTACGGTCACGCGGCTGACAAAAAAGCCAAAAGGAAGTAAGCCATGGGTATGGAAAAAAATCCGCGCCGCGTGGCGGACAACGAGGCGATGGCCATCGCTCGTATGCTCAAGGTCAGCCCTCAGAAGCTGAACCTGGTGGCAGCGATGATCCGCGGTAAGAAAGTTGACAAGGCTCTGGCCGACCTCACCTTCTCGAAAAAGCGTATCGCTATCGACGTCAAGAAGTGCCTGCAGTCGGCTATTGCCAACGCTGAGAACAACCACGGCCTGGACGTGGATGATCTGATCGTTGCAGAAGCCTGGGTCGGCAAAAACATCACCCTGAAGCGTGGCCGTCCGCGTGCTCGTGGTCGCTTCGGCAAGATCATGAAGCCCTTCGCCGAGATCACGATCAAGGTGCGTCAGAAAGGGGAGACTGCGTAATGGGTCAGAAGGTCAACCCGATCGGGATGCGTCTCCAGGTCAACCGCACCTGGGACAGCCGCTGGTATGCTGACTCGAAAGAGTATGGCAACCTTCTCCTTGAAGACCTCAAGATGCGTGAGTTCATCCACGAGGAATGCAAGGCAGCCGGTATTTCGCGCGTCATCATCGAGCGTCCGCACCGTAAGTGCCGTGTGACCATTCACACTGCACGTCCGGGCGTGATCATCGGCAAAAAAGGCGCTGACATTGAGACCCTTCGCAAGAAGCTCTCGGTGTTCACTGCCTCGGAACTCCACCTGAACATCGTCGAAGTCCGCAAGCCGGAAGTTGACGCTCAGCTGGTCGCCGAATCGATCGCTCAGCAGATGGAACGCCGTGTTTCGTTCCGCCGCGCCATGAAACGCGCTGTGCAGAACGCGATGCGCATGGGTGCCCTCGGCATCCGTGTGAACGTGGCTGGCCGTCTGGGTGGTGCTGAAATCGCACGTACCGAATGGTACCGCGAAGGCCGCGTGCCGCTGCACACTCTGCGCGCCGACATCGACTACGCCCTGTCCGAATCATCGACCCCTTACGGGATCATTGGTGTGAAGGTCTGGATCTTCAAGGGCGAGATCATGGAACACGACCCGCAGGCTCGTGACCGTCGCGCTGCCGAAGGCAACGACGCTCCGGCTCCGCGTGGTCCGCGTCGCGACCGCGATCGCGGCTGATAGGGAGTAGTGAACTATGCTGCAACCGAAACGGACTAAGTTCCGCAAACAGCACAAAGGCCGCATCAAGGGCGAAGCAAAGGGCGGCTTTGAGCTGAACTTTGGCTCGTTCGCGCTGAAAGCCACCGAACCGGAGCGTGTTACCGCGCGCCAGATCGAGGCAGCCCGTCGTGCGATCACCCGCTACATGAAGCGCCAGGGTCGTGTTTGGATCCGCATTTTCCCGGACGTTCCGGTTTCGTCGAAACCGACCGAAGTTCGTATGGGTAAAGGTAAAGGCTCCGTCGACTTCTGGGCGTGCAAAGTGAAGCCGGGCCGTATCATGTTCGAAATCGACGGCGTGTCCGAAGAGATCGCACGTGAGGCTCTGCGCCTTGGCGCGATGAAGCTTCCGGTCACCTCGCGCGTCGTCGTTCGCGAAGACTGGTAAGATCTGGTCTTCGGACCAACAGAGGCCCCCGCGAAAGCGGGGGCCTTTTTCATGCGTGATCGGTGAAACCTGTCGCGACGGGCGCATTCGCCCAGGCCCGGCCCTCATGTGTCAGGGATCGGGGGGCGGCAGGCAGCTCTGCCTGTGGTGGCGCCGGATTATTCACGGTTGTTTCAAAAAGATCCTGTTTGAATTTCCGCATAATGCGTGAAGGACCTTATCGTTTATAACGATATTACCAGGTTCGGATTTTTATCTTCATTTTCGAGATCCATCTGCGGGCCGCGTGTACACATTTCTGGGAGGGAAAGATGTCATCGCTTGATCGGGCACAACATGCGCAGGGGGGCTCGGCGGATCCGGATGGAAACGCTCTGAACCCGGTAACCAAAGACCAGAAAAGCTGGGGATGGTTCGCCATTTTCAACATCTGGGCCAATGATATCCAGTCGCTCTTTGGCTATACGCTGGTGGCTTCGCTGTTCATTTCCTACGGCGTCGGTGGATGGACGGCCTTTGCGGCGCTGATCGCTGCGGCGCTGTTCGTCATGTGGATGGTGAACCTGTCGGGCGCACCGGGCGAGAAATACGGCATCCCCTATCCGGTGCTGGCGCGGGCCAGCCTTGGCACACAGGGCGGCAAGCTGCCCGCGATTTTGCGCGCCACTGTGGCGGTCTTCTGGTTCGGGGTTCAGGTCCATTTTGCCTCGACCGCGCTTTCTCTGCTGATCCGGTCTGTGACGGGGGTGCAGGATACGGCGATGATTTTCGGGATGTCCGGCGTGGACTGGCTGTCTTTCGTGCTGGTCTGGCTTTTCCATATCCTGATCTTCTGGCGCGGAATGGGCTGGGTTGAGACCTTCCTGAACATCGCCGGACCCTTTGTTTATGCGGTGATGATCGGCCTTCTGATCGTGCTGTGGAACAAATCCGACGGCCAGTTGCTCTCGGCTACGGCGACCATTTTCGCCAATCCTGAAGGGACATTCTGGACCGAATTGAAGGGCTTTGTGGCCATTGTTGGCACCATGGTGGCTTATTTCGCGGCCGTGATGATCAATTTCTCTGACTTCTCGCGCTATGCCAAAGACAAGCCGACGATGATCAAAGGCAATCTGACCGGTCTGCCGCTGAACATGATCCTGTTCTCTGCGCTGGCATTGCTGACGACGGGCGGCGCGGCGGTGGTTTATGGTGAGGCGCTGGTGAACCCGACCGAGATCGTTGAGCGGACCGACAGCGTGCTGCTGAGTGTGGTGGCGGCGATCACCTTCTTTGCGGCGACCGTCGGGATTAACCTCGTGGCGAACTTCATCCCGGCTGTGAACGGAATCGCAAGCCTGGCGCCCGAGCGAATCGGCTTTCGCAAGGCCGGTCTGATCACCTCAGGCTTCGCGCTGGTTATCGGCGGCTTCTGGACCGGCTTTATCAGCAACTTCGGGATTGGGGGTTTCGTGAACACCCTCGGTGCAACCCTGGCGCCGCTTTTTGGCATCATGATCGTGGATTACTATGTCCACCGCCGTCAGCACCTCAATCTTGCGGATCTCTATGATATGGAGCGCGGGCGCTATCACTATGAGAATGGCTGGAACAGCGCCGCTGTGAAAGCCTTTGTGATCGCGGCGATCTTCTCGGTCCTGACCGTCTGGGTGCCGTGGTTCAGCTTCCTGTCGGGCTATAACTGGGTCATCGGGGCCGTGCTGGGCGGCGTGCTGATGCATGCTTTCACCCGGCAGCCGGTGCGGGCCTGACCGCAACGGCCGGGGAAGGTTCCTGGCCGTTCTGCAGGCGGTGCAGAAGACTTCGGTCTGTCTTTCGCCAGGTGGCGGCGGGCAGGCAGCCGCCGAACGGCCTTTAAAATAAGGCGATTTCGAAACTATCTCTTGCCACTGCCCCCGCTTGGGCCTATTGAGGCACATCGCACGATTCCCTACGTGGGGAGTCGTGCGTGATTTTTTTGATCCACCAGATTAAAGGTCACCCTGAAATAAGCCGCAGGGGCCCTCTGGTGTATATGAAAAGGAAAAGGCGAATGAGCGCCCAGGAACTTCGGTCCAAGACCCCGGACCAGCTTCGCGACGAACTGGTCGCCCTGAAAAAGGAAGCGTTTAACCTGCGCTTCCGTCAGGCAACCAACCAGCTTGATAACACTGCTCGTATGCGCTCCGTGCGTCGCGATGTTGCGCGTATCAAGACCGTTCTGACCGAAATGGCCGCGCAAGCGGCAGCGAACTGAGGGAAGCCAGATGCCCCGTCGTATTCTTCAAGGCACCGTGACCTCGGACAAAAACGAACAGACCATTACGGTTCTGGTCGAGCGTCGTTTCAAGCACCCGCTGCTGCAAAAGACCGTTCGTAAGTCGAAAAAATACCGCGCTCACGATGCGGATAACCAATTCAAGATTGGTGACAGCGTTCGCATCGTCGAATGTGCACCGATCTCGAAAACGAAGCGCTGGACGGTGGTGACGGAGGCCTGAGCACCCGCTCAAGCCTCCCTCATCGCTTCAGTTCTTCACTGAGCGAAACCCCGGGGCAGTGATGATCAGCTGTCTCCGAAGGTCGGGAGAAACCAAATGATCCAGATGCAGACCAATCTGGATGTAGCTGACAACTCCGGCGCACGCCGAGTTCAGTGCATCAAGGTTCTGGGCGGCTCGCATCGCCGCTACGCATCCGTGGGCGACATCATCGTGGTGTCGGTCAAGGAGGCGATTCCTAAGGGTCGCGTTAAGAAAGGTGACGTCCGTAAGGCTGTCGTCGTTCGCACCGCGAAAGAAGTTCGTCGTGAAGATGGCACCGCCATCCGTTTCGACCGCAATGCTGCTGTCATCCTGAACAACCAGGGTGAACCGGTCGGTACCCGTATTTTCGGGCCGGTCGTTCGTGAGCTTCGCGCGAAGAACTTCATGAAGATCATCTCGCTGGCGCCGGAGGTGCTGTGATATGGCTGCTAAGCTGAAAAAAGGCGACAAAGTTGTCGTTCTCACCGGCAAAGACAAAGGCAAACAGGGCGAAATCGCTTCTGTGAACCCGTCGGCGAACAAAGCTGTTGTCGAAGGCGTTAACACCGCCATCCGTCACACCCGTCAGTCGCAGACCTCGCAGGGCGGCCGCATCGCGAAATCGATGCCGATCGATCTGTCGAACCTCGCGCTGCTGGACGCAAACGGTAAAGCAACCCGCGTTGGCTTCCGCATGGAAGGCGACAAAAAGGTTCGCTTCGCCAAGACCACCGGGGATGCGATCTGATGACCGATGCAACCTACACCCCGCGCCTGAAGGCTCTCTATGCGACCAGCGTCAAAGCTGCTCTCAAAGAAGAATTCGGCTACACCAACGTGATGCAACTCCCGAAGCTCGACAAAATCGTGCTGAACATGGGCGTTGGCGAAGCGGTTAAAGACACCAAGAAGGTCAAACAGGCCTCCGAGGAACTGTCGAAAATCGCAGGTCAGAAAGCAGTCGTCACTCACGCGAAAAAGTCGATCGCCGGCTTCCGCGTCCGTGAAGAAATGCCGCTGGGGACGAAAGTGACCCTGCGCGGTGACCGTATGTACGAATTCCTGGACCGTCTGATCAACGTCGCGCTTCCGCGCGTCCGCGACTTCCGCGGCGTGAAAGGCACCTCGTTCGACGGCCGTGGCAACTACGCCATGGGTCTGAAAGAGCACATCGTGTTCCCGGAGATCGATTTCGACAAAGTCGACGAGATCCTCGGCATGGACATCATCATCTGCACCACCGCCAAGACCGACGCGGAAGCCAAGGCGCTGTTGAAGCAATTCAACATGCCCTTCATGGCCTGATCGCGGGAGGACATCACATATGGCAAAAGTATCCATGGTCGAACGCGAGAAAAAGCGCGCGAAGCTGGTGGCCCAATACGCCACCAAGCGTGCTGCTCTCAAAGAGATCATCAAGGACGAGTCGAAGCCGATGGAAGAGCGTTTCGGCGCTTCCCTGAAGCTCGCTGCTCTGCCGCGCAACTCGTCGGCCACCCGGCTGCACAACCGTTGCCAGCTGACCGGCCGTCCCCACGCTTACTACCGTAAGCTTAAACTTTCGCGGATCATGCTGCGTGACCTGGCCTCCTTCGGTCAGATCCCGGGCATGGTTAAGTCGAGCTGGTAAGGAGTCGGACAATGTCTATGAACGATCCGCTCGGCGATATGCTGACCCGTATCCGCAACGCACAGATGCGTGGCAAGTCGACTGTGTCGACCCCGGCCTCGAAACTGCGCGCCTGGGTTCTCGATGTTCTGGCTTCGGAAGGTTATATCCGCGGCTATGAAGCAACCACTGGTAAAGATGGCCATCCGGCTCTCGAAATCAGCCTGAAATACTTCGAAGGCACCGCCGTGATCCGTGAGATCAAGCGCGTCTCGAAGCCGGGCCGCCGCGTTTACGCCGGCGCACAGGAACTGCCTTCGGTCCGTAACGGCCTTGGCATTGCTGTGATTTCGACCCCGAAAGGCGTCCTGACCGATGCAAATGCACGCGCAGCCAATGTTGGCGGCGAAGTGCTTTGCACCGTGTTCTGAGGAGGTTTCCATGTCTCGTATTGGCAAGAAGCCCGTCGAACTGGTGAAGGGCGTCTCGGCGACCCTTTCCGGTCAGACCATCGAAGTGAAGGGCCCGAAAGGGACCCGTTCCTTCACCGCTCCGGACGACGTTACCCTGATTCTCGAAGAGAACTCGGTCACCGTCAAACCGCGCGGCCTGTCGAAGCGTGCACGTTCCATGTGGGGCATGTCGCGTTCGATGGTAGCGAACCTTGTGACCGGCGTTTCGACCGGCTTCAAGAAAGAGCTGGAAATCCAGGGCGTTGGTTATCGTGCCGCCGCTCAGGGCACCGGTCTGAAGCTGTCGCTTGGCTATAGCCACGACGTGAACTTCGTTCCGCCGGCAGACGTCACCGTCGTTGCTCCGAAGCAAACCGAAATCGTTGTCGAAGGTATCGACGCGCAGAAGGTTGGCCAGGTTGCCGCGAACATCCGTGAGTGGAAAAAGCCCGAGCCCTATAAAGGCAAAGGCATCCGCTACAAGGGCGAGTATGTCTTCCGCAAAGAAGGCAAGAAGAAGTAAGGGCTGCGAAAATGGCGAACACGAAAAGAGAGCTGTTCATCAAACGCCGCCTGCGCGTTCGGAACAAGCTGCGGAAAATGTCGGCTGGCCGTCTGCGTCTGTCGGTGCACCGTTCCAACAAGAACATCAGCGTTCAGCTGATCGACGACGCGAACGGCGTGACCGTTGCAGCGGCGTCGACCTACGAAGGCGCTCTGGGTTTTGTTGGCAAGAACAACATCGAAGCAGCTACCAAAATCGGTGCTGTTATCGCTGAGCGGGCTAAAGTTGCCGGTATCGAAGAGTGCTACTTCGACCGCGGCGGCTTCCTCTTCCACGGTAAAGTGAAGGCCCTGGCCGACGCTGCCCGTGAAGGTGGCCTGAAGTTCTGATCAGGCGGAGGGGGCTTTGGCTCCCTCCCGATGATCCGGGAGTGGCCCTTCGGGGCCCTCACCTGGATTGGATTTACGTGGCATCTTCGGATGCCAATTCGAAAAGGACTGTCTTATGGCAGAACGTGAGAACCGCCGGGATCGTCGCGACCAGCGCGAAGAGACTCCGGAATTCGCAGATCGCCTCGTAGCGATCAACCGCGTCTCGAAAACCGTTAAAGGCGGCAAGCGCTTTGGTTTCGCAGCCCTCGTTGTTGTCGGCGACCAGCGCGGTCGTGTCGGCTTCGGCAAAGGCAAAGCGAAAGAAGTGCCTGAGGCGATCCGTAAAGCAACCGAGCAGGCAAAACGCTCGATGATCCGTGTGGCGCTGAAAGATGCCCGCACCCTGCACCATGACGTCGAAGGTCGTCACGGCGCTGGTAAGGTCGTCATGCGGACCGCCGTTCCGGGTACCGGTATCATCGCAGGCGGCCCGATGCGCGCTGTCTTCGAAATGCTCGGCGTGCAGGACGTTGTTGCGAAGTCGCTCGGCTCGCAGAACCCCTACAACATGATCCGTGCGACCATCGACGGTCTGAAACAGGAAGCCTCGCCCCGTTCGGTGGCAGCGCGTCGCGGCAAAAAAGTCGCTGACATCCTGAAGAAAGACGGCGAAGTCGCTGCGGCTGAAGCGTAAGGATCTGAACGATGACCAAAAAAACCATCGTTGTTCAGCAGATTGCCTCGCCTGCTCGCCGTCCGGCGATCCAGGGCGCAACCCTGCGTGGCCTCGGCCTGAACAAAGTGCGCGCCACCCGTGAACTCGAAGATACCCCTTCGGTCCGCGGCATGGTCAACAAGATCCCGCACCTTGCAAAAATCATCGAAGAGCGCGGCTGATTTCAGCCCCTCATTCTGATAGGAAAGGCCCCGGAGAGATCCGGGGCTTTTTCCGTTTGAGGGGGGTGATGCGGGTAACGGCTGTGGTGGTGGCCTTTGCGCTGTCGGGGATCGCCTCAGCGGGCCTGGCCTTCAGCCCTGCGGAACTGGTGCTCTGGTCGGGCCAGCCCTTTGAGGCGCGTGTCGTCGATGCCTTGACCGGCCCGGGCGCGCAGAGCAGCTTTCTGATCGTCCGATCCCCCTCGGGCACCATGGTGGCAGTCGGCAATCTGGACTGCGGCGCCTCCTGGCTTGCGGATTTCACCGGCGATCTGCCGGATCTGCAGATGCAGGAGGGGCGCCTGGTTACCGGTGGCTGTGAGGGCCGCGGCGAACCTGAGGCGGCTGCGGCCTATCTCAGCACTCTGGCGCAGGTGCGCCATTTTCAGGAAACCGGCGCGCGTTTTGAATTGTTGGACGCGGCGGGGACGCCGCGCCTGGTCTTGCAGCGCCTGTCTCAGCCGTGACGGCGGAAGGTCAGATAATGCGGATCACGGCCTTCGCGCAGGGCCTTTTGCTCATAGCGGGTTGAGATCCAGTCGTCCCAGGCCTCATTCAGCCCTGCCTGCTTTTCAAGCGTGAAGCCTGCAGGCGGCACTTCTTCCAGGGTCTGGCGCACGTAATCCGGGATATCGGTCGCCACGCGGAATTCCGCGCCCGGTTTGGTCACCCGCGCAAGCTCGTTCAGATAATCCGGCGTCACAAAGCGGCGGCGGTGGTGGCGGGCTTTCGGCCAGGGGTCGGGGTAGTTCAGGAAGACTTTGTCGAAGACATTATCCGGCAGCACGTCAAAGAGATCGCGCACATCGGCCGGATGGATGGTCAGATTGGTGACCCCTGCCGCGCGGATTTTGCCCAGCAGCATGGCGACGCCATTCACAAAGGGCTCACAGCCGATGATGCGGATGCCGGGATATTTCGCGGCCATATGCACCAGATGCTCGCCGCCGCCAAAGCCGACTTCCAGCCAGAAGGGGCCGGTGCCGGGAAAGAGCGTCTCAAGGTCGATCTTTTCGCGGGCCGGATTCTCGGCAGCGGTGATGCCCTTCAGGCGCAGCACGTTGAGATCTTCGGCCAGATAGGTCTTCTGCGAGGCGCGCAGCGTTTTACCATGGGCGCGGCCATAGAAGTTGCGGCGGGCAGGCGTCTGGGTCTCTTCGGTCATTCTGGCTCTCCGGCGGGGTCCGGGGGAGGTAATCAGCCCGGTCGCCGGGGTCAAGGGAGAGCCGGGTCGCAGGGCGGTTCCTCAGGTGCTTTAAGCGCGAAGCGGGGGGCTGCGGGGCGGTATGGCGCTGAAGCCGATCTGGTGAACTCTCTTCAGACACGACGGTGCGAGCGGGTCTGGTGAGCCGCCTCTATACGGATTTGGCTTCTCACAGTCGCTGCTGCCCGAAGGCAGGGCCTGCAGGGCTGCCGGAAAGGGCGAAGATGCTGCGGGCGATTCCCCCCTCAGGCTTTGCCGGAGGCCGCGTTGCAGGCGCTTCCGTAAAACAAAGGCCCCCTGCGGGAGGGGGCCTTTTGAAGTCGGATCAGACTGCTTTTTTCAGCGCTTCGATCAGATCAGTGCGCTCCCATGAGAAGCCGCCATCGGCCTGGGGCTCGCGGCCGAAGTGGCCATAGGCTGCCGTGCGCTCATAGATCGGCTTGTTGAGGCCGAGATGGGTGCGGATGCCGCGCGGGGTCAGATCGAGCACCTTCGGGATCGCCAGCTCGATGACCTGGTCCGGCACAAGGCCGGTGCCATGGGTGTCGACATAGATCGACTGCGGCTCTGCCACGCCGATGGCATAGGCCACCTGCACGGTGCAGCGCTTGGCCAGACCGGCTGCCACCACGTTCTTCGCCAGATAGCGCGCGGCATAGGCGGCCGAACGGTCGACCTTGGTCGGATCTTTGCCCGAGAAAGCACCGCCGCCGTGGGGCGCGGCACCGCCATAGGTGTCGACGATGATCTTACGACCGGTCAGACCTGCGTCGCCATCCGGGCCACCGATCACGAAGGTGCCGGTCGGGTTTACGTGCCAGACGGTCTTCGGGGTGATCCACTCAGCGGGCAGCACTTCGCGGATATAGGGCTCCACAATCGCGCGGATCGCCGCCGAATCCTGGGCCTCATCAGCGTGCTGATGCGACAGCACGATCGAGGTCACCTCAACCGGACGGCCATTTTCATAGCGCACCGAGAGCTGGCTTTTGGCATCCGGGCGCAGGCTCGGCTCAACACCCGATTTGCGCACCTCAGCCAGACGGCGCAGGATCGCATGGGCATATTGGATCGGCGCGGGCATCAGCTCCGGGGTTTCATCCACGGCATAGCCGAACATGATACCCTGATCGCCTGCACCGTCCCGGTCCACCCCTTGGGCGATATGGGCCGATTGTTCGTGCAGGAAATTCATGACCTTGCAGGTGTTCCAGTGGAACTTGTCCTGCTCATAGCCGATGTCGCGGATGCAGTCGCGGGCGATCTGCGGCACGCGTCCCATGAAGTCATGGAGCCGGTCCACATCAGAGAGCCCGACCTCACCGCCGATCACGACGAGGGACGAGGTCGCGAATGTCTCGCAGGCCACGCGGGCATTGGACTCTTCGCGCAGGAAGGCGTCGAGGATCGAATCCGAGATCCGGTCGCAGACCTTATCCGGATGACCTTCCGAGACGGACTCGGAAGTGAAGACGTAGTTGTCGCGGGACATTCAGTGCTCCATTGAAAACAAGGCCGTCACGCCAGGAAGCCGTTGTGACGGTAAGAGGTCGCAGTAGTGCTTTGGCCCTGTCGGGTCAATGATTGAAGGCGCGTCTGGTGAAAATCAACAGCATTGCGGCGAAGCACCACAGCAGGACCGGGGCCGAGGGGCCGATCCGGCTGTAAAGTGTGGGCGGCAGGGCTGCGGGCAGGGCGTGGTCAATGATGCCCTGCTGTTTCATCCCCAGTTCGGCCAGAATCCCGCCGCGCGGATCGATGACCGCAGAGATCCCGGTATTGGCCACCCGCATCATCGGCAGGCCGCTTTCAATGGCGCGCAGCCGTGCGATTCCAAGGTGCTGGAAGGGGCCGGATTTCAGTCCGAACCAGGCGTCATTGGTGATCTGCAACAGCCAGTCGGGCCGCGCGGTGGCGCGCTGAAACCAGGGGAAGACCGCCTCATAGCAGATCAGCGGCTGGAAGGTGCCAAGTGCACCGCCCATGGAGATCAGTTCAGGCGCAGGCCCTGCGGAATAGCCATAGCCTGCGGCGGGCGAGAAGGAGAAGACCCCCAGCCAGTCCGCCACCAGGTCGCCGCCGGGGATATATTCGCCAAAGGGCACGAGCTGGTGTTTGTCATAGACCGCCCGGATCTCAGCCGTGCCGTCGTCTTTGGGGCCAAGCAGGGCAAGCGAGTTGTAAAACCGCAACCCCTCTTCGCGCTGAATGCCAAGGGCGACCGGAATGCCTCCCGTGGCTTCCAGGATCACATCCAGCGCGCTGCCCGGATCATTCAGCAGCACCGGCACCGAGGTTTCCGGCCAGACGATCAGATCCGGCAGACCGGCCTCACCTGGTGCTGCGGCGCTCAGGTCCAGATGGCGCTCAAAGAACATCCGCGCATAATCGGGGTGCCATTTCAGCGCCTGATCGGCATCGGGCTGCACCAGCCGGATCACCGCATCGCGTGCGGGCGGCAGCGGCTCTGCAAGCCGCCAGTGGCCAAAGCCCCAGGCCACGCCCAGCAGCACCAGAGCCACAGCGAGGCCCCGGGCGCGGTACAGCACCGGAAGCGCTGCAAGGCTGAGTGTCAGCAGCGTCAGCCCGCCCGCCCCGGCGAGCGAGGCCAGCTGCGCCGGCGCAAAGCCGATCCAGATATGGCCCGGAAGCGCCCAGGGGAAACCGGTGAAAATGAGGCCGCGCAAAGCCTCACAGGCCGCCAGCATCAGGGCCATGGCCCCGGCGGCAGGCATGAAGCGGCGCAACGGGGCCGAAAGCGCCCCGGCTCCGGCCCAGAAGAGGCCAAGGCCCGTCGCCATGAAGGCCAGCGCGAAGGGCGCCATCCAGGCGTCGCGTTCGGCCTCAACCTGGAACGGTTCGGTAATCCAGTTCAGCGTCAGAAGGAAATAAGCGCTGCCCGAAAGCCAGGCGCGCAGGGCGGCCGCTTTGGCCGTGGGCGCACGGCCTGCGTTCCACAAAAGTGCTGCAAAGCCCAAAAGGGACAGCGACCAGAGCGACCAGGGGATCTGCCCCAGCCCCGCCGCAGCCCCTGCGAGAAGGGCGACCAGAAGGCCGCCCCTGTCGAGTTTGGAAAGAAGGGTCCGCGCCATGCCTCAGCCGCGCGGGTAGAAGCCTTCGTAGATCGGCTGCAGCGTCTCGGTCTCAAAGAGCGAGGAGACCGAATTGCCGTTCCAGATGTTCAGGATCGCCTGAGCAAAGATCGGTGCGGTCGGCACGATGCGGATGTTATGCGCGGCTTTGACGGCAGCGGTCGGCTCGATGGTATCGGTGATGACCAGCGATTTCATCACCGATTTGGTCACACGCTCAACAGCCGGACCCGAGAGAACGCCGTGGGTGATATAGGCATGCACTTCGGCCGCGCCTTTTTCCATCAGCAGTTCAGCCGCTTTGCACAGGGTGCCGGCGGTGTCGCAGATATCGTCGACGATGATACAGGTCTGACCCTCGACATCCCCGATCACGGTCATCTCTGCGATCTCACCGGCTTTCTCGCGGCGCTTGTCGACGATGGCCAGCGCGCAGCCGAGGCGCTTTGCCAGATCGCGGGCACGGGCCACGCCGCCAACGTCCGGCGAGACGATGGTGACATTGTCCAGACGGCCGCGGAAGTGATGCTCAACATCCATCGCAAAGACCGGCGCGGCATAGAGGTTGTCGACCGGAATATCGAAGAAGCCCTGGATCTGTGCGGCATGCAGATCCATGGTCAGCACGCGCTCAACACCGGCTTCGGTCAGCAGGTTTGCGATCAGCTTGGCCGAGATCGGGGTCCGGGCCTTTGCGCGGCGGTCCTGACGGGCATAGCCGAAATAGGGGATCACGGCGGTGATGCGCTGCGCCGAGGAGCGACGCAGGGCGTCGGTCATGATCAGCAGTTCCATCAGGTGATCATTCGCCGGGTTCGAAGTCGGCTGGATAATGAACATGTCTTCGCCACGCACATTGTCGTAGACTTCGACATAGACTTCCTGGTCGTTGAAACGCTCAATGCGCGCGTTCAGCAGGTCCACCTGCATGCCGCGATGCATCGACATCCGGCGCGCGATCGACTGCGCCAGAGTTTTGTTGGCATTGCCGGCAATCAGTTTGGGTTCAGTCATGACGGGCATGGCGGGGTCCTTGGGCTGCAGTCCCGGCGGGCATGGCGGGAGGGATTCGAACATTGACTCCGCTTATCACCCGACTAGGGTCTTGCGAAAGCCCGGGCCTGGACAGAAAGCGGTAAGGATCATGCAGATCGACTATTATTTTACGCCAATGTCACCCTGGTGCTACCTTGCCGGAACCCGTCTGGAAGAACTGGCTGCCCGCCATGGTGCCAGTCTGCGCTATATCCCGGTTGATCCCTCAGCACTTTTTCCCCGCACGGGTGGAAAAATGCTCGCAGAGCGCCATCCGGCGCGCCAGGCTTACCGTCTGCAGGATCTGCGACGCACAGCCGCACGGGAAAATATGGCCCTGGTGCTGCATCCGGCGCATTTTCCGACCAATCCGGCCCCGGCCTCCTATGCGATCATCGCAGCGGCGAAGGCAGGCGGCGATGTCGGCGGCCTTGTGCAGAGCTTTCTGCGCGCCTGCTGGGCCGAAGAGCGCAATATCGCCGAGGATGAGGTGATCCGCGACCTGCTGGCCCGTCACGGCTTTGATCCCGATCTGGCCGACAAAGGCCTCTGGACCGGCGCCGAGACCTATGAGCGCAATCTTGAGCAGGCGGTGGCTGCGGGCGTCTTTGGCTTTCCCTTCTATATCGTCGGGGACGAGATGTTCTGGGGCCAGGACCGTCTGTCGGATCTCGACCGGCATCTGAGCGGATTGAAGTGAATGACTGAGACCCTGACTTCCGCGGCGGTGAAGCTGCCGCATCTGCGCCATTTTGGCAAAGGCCCGCGTCAGATCCTGGCGCTGCACTGCTCGCTGGCGCATGGCGGCGTCTGGCAGCCCATGGCGGAAGAGCTGGGGCTGGCTGAGGTCAGCCTGACCGCCCCCGATATGCCCGGCCACGGCCGCAGTCCGCATTGGCGGCCCGGCTCGATGCATGATCTGGCGCGCGACTGGGCGGTGGATCTGCTGGAAAAGATCGGCGGCGGCGCGCCGGTTGATCTCTTTGGCCATTCCTTTGGCGGCACGGTGGCGCTGCGCGTCACGCTGGAGCGCCCGGATCTGGTGCGCAGCCTGACGCTCTTTGAGCCGGTGCTTTTCGCTGTGGCGCTGGCGGATGGCAGTGCCGAGGCCCAGGACTGGGCCGCGAAAGAGCAGGCCTTTGAAGCGCGGCTGGCCGCAGGCGATCGCGAAGGCGCTGCTGAGTGGTTCCAGACCCTCTGGGGCACGGGGGTGCCGCTCTCGCGGATGCCGGCTTCTCAGCGGGCCTATATTGTCGACCGGATCGATGCGATTCCGGCCGCGGCGGATGTGGTGCGCGATGACCGTGTCGGGATGCTGCAGCCGGGGCGTCTGCAAAGCATTCCGGTGCCGGTTCTGCTGGCCGAAGGGGGCAATTCTCCCGCTGTGATCCGCGCGATCTCAGAGGGGCTGTCGCGGCGCATCCCGCAGGCGCAGCGTCTGGTTCAGGAGGGGGCGGGGCATATGCTGCCGATCACCCACGCGGGGCAGATGGCCGCGCAGATCCGCGCCCATCTGGGGCTGGAGGGCTGAGCCCGCTTAGTCCAGCAGCCAGTCGTTTTCGTCGCGCACCGCGCCAATGGCCGTCCAATCGGCGCGGATCCGGGCCAGCCGGGTGTCGCCCCAGGTGCGAAACACCACGTCAAACCCCTCAGGGGTGATGTTTTCGGCCGTCAGATCGGCGCGCAGATTGGTGCGCCGGTCGCTGTCCCAAAGCGAGATCCCGACCAGAACCGCCGGGGTCTGCAGAAAAGGCGCGTCAAAGCGGATCGCGTGACGCACTTCGCGCGGACCCTCTCCGGTCCACATCGGCCCGCCGGTCTGAAAATCAGCAAACATCATCTGCTGGCCCTGACGGATGCCGGTCATATAAGGCGAAAGAGTGATCATACCAAAGCCAGAGGGTTAAACTCTGTTATGGATAGCGGCATCCGGCCGCTGTGGCAGCAGAAATCTTAGCTGCGCGTAAAGAGACTGTCGGGCAGGCCGGGCAGGCGGTCTGCAAGGGTCCGGATCATCTGATGCGCGATGGCTTCGGCCTGATCGCCCTCACCGGCAGAAATGGCACCGGCCAGCGCTTCATGGCCGCCGCCGGAGCTGGTCTCATATTCACCGATCTGCGCCCGCACCAGGGGCACCTGCACGGCGGGGACCAGGCGTTCCAACTCTCGATTACCCGCAAGCGCGGTCATGGCGCGGTAATAGCGCGCCCTTGCGCGGCTGAGGTCGGCGCGCGCCGCCGCCACATAGACGGCCAGGGCCTCGCGCATCGGCGCGGGGTCTGCGCCTGCGGCCACGGCCTCGGCGGCCTGACGCGCGGTGAGGCCAATGAGAACAGCCGCCACCCGCAGGACATCCGCCGCTTCCCGCCGGGTGAGGCGGCGAATGGTGGCCCCGCGGTGCGGCACGATCTCAAGAAACCCCATCGAGGCCAGCCGGCTCAGCGCCTCGCGCACGGTGGAGCGGCCGACGCTGTAGCGGATCATCAGATCGCGCTCGGCCAGACGCTGGCCGGGGACGAATTGTCCGTCGGTCAGCCCGCGCAGGATGTCGCGCGACAGGGTGTCGGGGCTTGATGAACTCATAAGCGGCGGGCCATGTCCCAGGCAATCTGTGCCATCGGCACGGCGCGGGCGCCCACCTCATGCGCGTCAGGATCAGAGGCGGTGCCCTCTTCGGCGCGTTTGGCAATGCCCTGCAGGATGGCGGCCATCCGGAACAGATTGACGATCAGATAAAGGTCGAAGTCCGCAGGTTTATCCCGTCCGGTCCGGCGGCACCAGTCGGCAATATAAGCCTCTTCCGTCGGGATGCCCGAACCGGGGATAACGGCACCCGCAAGGCCGCGAAAGAGATCCGGGCTCACCCGCCAGGTCATCATATGATAGGCGAAATCCGAGAGCGGGCAGCCGAGGGTGCCAAGCTCCCAGTCGATGACGGCGAGAACCTTTGGCTCTGTCGGATGGATCAGCAGATTGTCCATGCGGAAATCGCCATGCACCACCCGCACCTCTTCTTCGCGCTGCGGCAGGTTCTGCGGCAGCCAGTCGATCAGCGCATCCATCGCCGGGATCGAGCGGGTCTCAGAGGCGCGGTACTGCTTTGCCCAGCGGTTGACGGTGCGCGCCACATAGCCGCCGTGACGGCCGTAATCGCCGAGGCCCACCGCCATGGGATCCACGGTGGAGATCGCCGAGAAAGCCTGGTTCATGCTGTCAAAGATCGCCGCGCGCGCGTCGGGTGTCTGATCGGGCAGGCGGGGGTCATAAAACACCCGGCCCTCAATGAACTCCATCACGAAGAACATCGAGCCCATGACCGAAGGGTCCTCGCAAAGCGCCCAGACCTTGGGGACCGGCACATCGGTCCCGGCCAGGGCCTGCATCACGCGAAACTCACGGTCCACCGCATGGGCCGAGGGCAGCACCGGCCCCAGCGGCTTCTGGCGCAGAACATAGCTTTGGTTCGGCGTATCCACCCGCCATGTCGGATTGGACTGCCCGCCCGCCAGACGGTGCAGTTGCATCGGGCCCTGAAACCCGGCCACATGTTCCTGCATCCAGATGTGAAGCTCTGCTTCGGCCATGCATCTCTCTCCCCTTTGTGACAGTCTGCGCGGAAGCAGCGGGGAGGTCAATATAATGTCAGACAATATCGGCAGACCAGACAGAGAGGTCAGCGCGGAAGAACTCGCGGCCTTTCACGTCGCCGTCTGGCGCGCGACCTATCGCGATCTCGCCCCGGCAGAGGCTTACGCGCGCCTCGATGAGGCGCTGCGTCTGCCGCAGTGGCAGGCCGTGCTGGCCCATCCCGCGCATTGGCTGCGGGTGCTGCGGGAGGGGGGCGATCTGATCGGCCTGATCCATACCGCGCCGGGAGCGGGAGAGATTATGGGCGGCTGTGGCGAGATTTGTCATCTCTATATCCGCCCTGACCAGCAGGGCCGGGGCCTGGGGCAGCAGTTGCTGCAGGAGGCGCTTGGCGCGCTGCGGCTTGCGGGCCACCGCCGCGCGGCGCTGGCCGTGGTGGCGCAAAACCACAGCGCCCGCGCCTTTTACCGCCGCTGCGGCGGGCGCGAGGATCTGGCTTTCACCGATCCCGGCCCGCTCTGGCGCTCGGATAATCTGCGGGTGGTCTGGGATCTGGCCTGAGGCCGCTTCACGGAGGCTGAAGTCCGGGGGGCCGCTTCTGACCTTTGCACCGAAGGATCCGCCAGACAGGGGGGCAGCCCCGTTGGTCGGGGCCTTTCGGGCGATAAGCCAATCGCACCGCAGACCGGCAGAGGGCCGGTCTGAACCCGCCTGGCGCATAAAAAACCCGCCACGAGGGGCGGGTTTTTCAGGATCAATTGCCCGAGGACGGAGCCTGACGGGCGCGCTCGGCCTCAATCTGGCGCCATTTGGCGACATTGGCGTTATGCCCGGCCAGGGTTTCGGCAAAGGCGTGCCCCCCCGTGCCATCCGCCACGAAGAACAGATATTTGCTCTCCGGCGGGTTCAGCGTCGCCTCAATGCTGGCCTTGCCGGGGTTGGCGATCGGGGTCGGCGGCAGGCCGTCGATGACATAGGTGTTCCAGGCCGTGCGCCCCTGCAACTCAGAGCGGCGCAGGCCGCGGCCCAGCACGCCCTGACCCTTGGTGACGCCATAGATCACCGTCGGGTCGGTCTGCAGCTTCATGCCCTGCCGCAGGCGGTTCACAAAGACCGCCGCCACCTCGCCACGCTCATCCGGGACGCCGGTCTCTTTCTCAACAATCGAGGCCATGATCAGCGCCTCATTGATGTCCTTATAGGGCAGCCCCTCCTGGCGTGCGGCCCAGAGGTCAGTGAGAATGCGGGTCTGGCGCCCGGCCATTTCCGCCACCAGGGCCGCGCGGTCCATGCCGCGGGTGATGTCATAGCTGTCGGGGGCCAGGGCACCCTCTGACGGGCTGTCCTTCACCTCCCCTTTCAGCAGATCCACGCCTTTCAGCGCCTCAAGAACCTGCCAGACGGTGGTGCCTTCTGCGACCGTCACCCGGGCGCGGATGCCGGTATCATCCAGCGCGGCCTGCAGCTCTGCCGGCACCTCGGAGGTGTCTTTGAGATCGCGTTTGGCGACCTCGGTGAACCTCTGCGTGGCCGGATCCAGCTCACGCAGCACCACGTCAGCGGCATTGACGCCGATCCGGTAGTTCAGCTCCGAGCCGCAGCTGGACTGGCCGCCCCTGGTGATGGCTCCGGCGATTTCCTGCATGCTGATCCCGGCGGGCAGCAGGTAAGACCCTGCTTTCAGGCCGGAATCAAGCTCTGCATAGCGCGAGCCGATGCGGAAGATCCGCGCATCAGACACCGCGCCCTGACGTTCCAGATCGGCGGCGGAGGAGGCAAAGCTCGCTCCGCGTTCAACCCGGAAACAGACCGCCTCCGCCAGCGGCCCCGGTCCTTCATATTGCCGCTTGCCCCAGGCAATCAAACCCGCGACGGCAATCAGTGCAACGATGAACAGGGTCAGCGCATTGGAGGCGATCGATTTCCACATCAGGCTTTGACTTTCCCGAGAACTAGGCTGGCATTGGTGCCACCAAAGCCGAAGCTGTTCGAGAGCGCCACATTGATCTCACGCTTCACGGCTTTGTTAGCCGCCAGATCCAGCTTCGGCGTGATGGCCGGATTGTCGAGGTTGATCGTCGGCGGCGCGATCTGGTCACGGATCGCCAGCACGCAGAAGATCGCCTCAACCGCGCCCGCAGCCCCCAGAAGGTGACCGATCGAGGATTTGGTCGAGGACATGGTGGCTTTAGAGGCCGCATCGCCCATCAGCCGCTCAACCGCGCCCAGCTCAATGGTGTCAGCCATGGTCGAGGTGCCATGGGCGTTGATGTAATCAACGTCCGAAGGCTGCAGCCCCGCCCGCTTCAGCGCCGCCGACATCGAGCGGAAGCCGCCGTCACCATCTTCAGCAGGTGCGGTGATGTGATAGGCGTCGCCCGACATGCCATAGCCCAGCACTTCGGCATAGATCTTCGCGCCGCGGGCTTTGGCGTGCTCATATTCTTCGAGCACCACAACGCCGGCGCCTTCGCCCATCACAAAGCCGTCACGGTCGGCATCATAGGGGCGCGAGGCTTTGGTCGGCTCATCGCCGCGTTTGGTCGACAGCGCCTTGCAGGCGTTGAAGCCCGCAATGCCGATTTCCGAGATCGGGCTTTCCGCGCCACCGGCCAGCATGACATCGGCATCACCAAAGGCGATCAGGCGGGCGGCATCGCCAATGGCATGGGCGCCCGTCGAGCAGGCGGTCACAACCGCATGGTTCGGGCCCTTAAAGCCAAAACGGATCGAGACCTGACCCGAGATCAGGTTGATCAGCGCGCCCGGAATAAAGAAGGGCGAGACGCGCTTGGGGCCGCGCTCTTTGATCAGAACGGCGGTCTCGGCGATGGTCGAGAGCCCGCCGATGCCCGAGCCCAGCATGACGCCGGTGCGCTCTTTGTCTTCCTCGGTCTCAGGCTTCCAGCCCGAATCCTCAACGGCCTGCACCGCGGCCGCCACGCCATAGAGGATGAAATCATCGACTTTGCGGCGCTCTTTCGGCTCCATCCAGTCGTCA
The DNA here is from genome assembly GCF_003863335.1 of Falsigemmobacter faecalis. Lineage (GTDB taxonomy): Bacteria > Pseudomonadota > Alphaproteobacteria > Rhodobacterales > Rhodobacteraceae > Wagnerdoeblera > Wagnerdoeblera faecalis. The sequence continues at coordinate 23,204 of NZ_RRAZ01000001.1, forward strand.
GGATTGAAGGTGCCGTTGCTGCCATCGCCCAGCGGAATCTCGCAGGCATATTGAGTGACGACATTGCTTGCATCAAAGCGGGTGATGGGACCAGCGCCCGATTGCCCCGCAAGCAGGCGCGACCAGGTTTCTTCCACACCGCAGGCCAGCGGGGTGACAAGACCCAGACCCGTAACGACGACACGACGCATCCGCATCTCCTTGTCAAAACCAGTTAAGGGCGATGAAATACACAGCCACGCCCGCCTTCGCAATATAAGCACGCTTTCGCCGCCCGGAAGACAGGCTCCTGCCGCTCCGGCCCGCTTTGGCGAATTCCGCTTGGCGGGGCAGAGAGGGAGGGCTAGGCTGCAACTGCAGCAGGGGGAATATCATGCGCAGACTACCACTTGGCCGCAGCGGGATCATGGTCAGTGAATATTGCCTCGGGTCGATGACCTGGGGATCACAGAACACCGAAGCCGACGGCCATGCCCAGATGGACCTTGCCCGCGACATGGGCGTGACCTTCATCGACACCGCTGAGATGTATCCCACAAACCCCGCGCGCGCCGAAACCATTGGCCGGACCGAAGAGATCATCGGCTCCTGGTTTGCCGCCCGTGGCAACCGCGCCGATGTGGTGCTGGCGAGCAAAGTCTCGGGCGGCGGGCGTGACATCATCCGCGGCGGTGAGATGATTTCGCCCGCCGTGCTGCGCCGCTGTGTTGAGGAGTCTCTGCGCCGTCTCGGCACGGATTACATCGATCTTTACCAGCTGCACTGGCCGAACCGCGGCTCCTATCACTTCCGGCAGAACTGGGCCTTTGACCCCTCGGCGCAGCGCCGCGACGAGGTGATCCCCCATATGCAGGAAATTCTGGCCGAGGCCGGACGCCTGGTGGCCGAGGGCAAGATCCGCGCCTTTGGTCTGTCGAATGAGAGCGCCTGGGGCACCGCGCAGTGGCTGCGTCTGGCGGATCTGAACGGCTGGCCGCGCGTCTCGGCGATCCAGAATGAATATTCGCTGCTGAACCGTCTCTTTGACACCGATCTGGCAGAGCTGTGCCATCATGAAGATGTGCCGCTGCTGGCCTATTCGCCGCTGGCGAACGGGCTTTTATCGGGCAAATACGCCGGCGATGTGACGCCCGACAACACCCGCCGGGTCGCCACGCCCGCTCTGGGCGGTCGGGTGACAAAGCAGGTCTTTCCGGCCGTTGCCGCCTATCTGCGGGTGGCCGCTGAGCATGGCCTTGACCCCTGCCAGATGGCGCTGGCCTTCTGCCGCTCGCGCCCGGTTCCGGTGATTCCGATTGTCGGCGCAACGACGCTGGCGCAGCTGAAGACCAACCTTGGCGCGGCCGGGATCACGCTGTCACCCGAGGTGCTGGCCGATATTGCCGCGGTGCGCCGCGCGCATCCGATGCCCTTCTGATGCGGGCGGCCTTCGCGCTTCTTGGCCTTCTGGCGCTGATGGCCTGCCGCGGGGAGGAACCGGCGGCTGCCCCATCTTTCGCGCCACTGGCGGAAGCAGAAGTGGCCTGCACCCGCACAGGGGGCGAGTTTCTGAAGGCCGCAGGCGGCAAAGCCCGGGTCTGCGTGCAGTTGCATAAAGACTCCGGAAAACAATGCCGTGCGGCCCTGGACTGTGAGGGCGAGTGCCTCGCGCGCAGCGGCACCTGCGCCCCGGCCTCACCGCTTTTTGGCTGTCATGAGATCCTGATGGAAAACGGCGTGAGGGCGAAACAATGCCGCGACTGAAGCCTCTGCTGGCCGTCCTGTCGCTGGCCGCCTGCAGCGCCGCGCCGCCGCCGCAGGTCAGCCTGCACGACAAAACGGTCCCGGTCTATTCCATCGCCGGGCTCGATCCTGCCCGTCTGCACGGCACCTGGACCGAGGCTGCGCATCTCGCCGCCCCCGGCGCTCCGGCCTGCGGGCCCGGTCGCCTCAGCATCACGCCCGAGGGCGACCGCCTGCGGCTCAGCGGGCAGCTTTGCCGGGCGGGCCGTGCCGCGCCGCTCAATAAAACCGCGCGTTACATCGGCAACGGGCGGCTGCAGGTCGAAGGCGAGGCCGAGGCCTGGTGGGTGATCTGGGCCGATTACGACAGCCGCTCGGTGATCTTTGCAACCCCCTCCGGCAGCTTCGCCTCGGTGCTCGACCGCGGGGTGATGCCCGGCGACCGTCGCAAAGCGGCGCGGGATATGCTGGCTTATAATGGCTACCGCGCGGATCTTCTGCGCTGATCCCCTGACAGATGATGCGGCCTCCGGCCGCGGCCCGATCGCCCGTCAGGAGGGGTATCCCGTCCCCTGTCGCCCCCCTTAGCAAAGGGCCTTCGGTGAAAGGCGGAGGCAGCGATGCGCGGATTTGCGGCAGCGATTTTGATGATACTGGCGGGAGTGGCCCAGGCGGCCCCGCCGATGAACAGTCAGCTTTACGATCTGGGGCGCAGCATCTGCGGTCAGATTTCCGACGGTGATCTGCCGGTTCCGGGGACCGCGGAACTGATCGGGCGCGTTGATGCCTTCGGCTGGGACCGCGCAGAGTTCTGCCACTGCGTGGGCGAGGAATTCGGCCTTAATCCGGCACAAAAAGCCCGCATGGAGGCCGAAGGTGGCGATGCCGCCGCCGAAGCCCTGGTGGAGATTATCCGCTCCAATATGCTGATCTGCCAGCCGGGCGGGCGTTTTTACGGCGATCTGCATGTCACCAAAGACGACTACTGGCAGTGCGGTCAGGTGCTGGACGGCGCCACAAAACTCCCCGGGCTGGATCTGAAGGCCACCCTGCGCGACATGCGCGCTGCCGACCGCGACCGCGAGGCGCTTTGCACCTGTGCGGCGGGCTGGCTGACGCTGGTGGATGACCTTATCGAGGTGAAACCCGCCTCTGCCGAGGTGCTGATCCCGGCCTATCAGATGCAGCTTGCCACCGGCATCCGGGTCTGCATCTCAGACGCCTATTGATCGTACCCCCCTGCGGACCCATATTACGGGCTCTTTTGTCGCCCCTTTCCGGGGCCAAAAGGCCGCGACACTTGCCCTTTCGGGGGGGGCGGTGTTACAGAAAAATCTGGACCCTGAACAGGAAGAGACACGTGTATCCGACCAGCTTCGACAAGGAAGACCTTCTGAAATGCGCCCGCGGCGAGCTGTTTGGCCCCGGCAACGCGCAGCTTCCTGCTCCGCCGATGCTGATGATGGACCGCATCACTGAGGTCTCGGCGGATGGCGGTGAGCATGGCAAAGGCCACATCAAAGCCGAATTCGACATCACTCCGGACCTGTGGTTCTTCGACTGCCACTTCCCCGGCAACCCGATTATGCCGGGCTGCCTTGGTCTGGACGGGCTGTGGCAGCTGACGGGCTTTAACCTTGGCTGGCGCGGCTGGCTGGGGCGCGGCTATGCGCTGGGCGTGGGTGAGGTCAAGCTGACCGGCATGGTCCGCCCTGAGCGTAAGCTTCTGACCTATCACGTTGATTTCACCAAAGCCGTGCAGACCCGCCGCCTGACCATGGGTGTCGCGGATGGCCGCGTTGAGGCGGATGGCGAGATCATCTATCTGGTCAAAGACATGAAAGTCGCCCTTTCGGCTTCCTGATACTTCCTCCGGAAAGGAGATCCCTATGCGTCGCGTCGTCATTACCGGCATCGGCATCGTATCCCCCATCGGCAATAATGCCGCCGAAGTGACCGAAAGCCTGCGTCTGGGCCGTTCGGGCATCGTGGCGTCGGAAGACTATGCAGAGCATGGTTTCCGCAGCCGCGTCCACGGCCAGCCGAAGATCGTTTTCGAAGACCATATCGACAAGCGCGACCTGCGCTTCATGGGCGACGGCGCGGCTTATAACTTCATCGCCATGGATCAGGCGGTGAAGGATTCGGGCCTCTCCCCCGAGGATGTCTCCAATGAGCGTACCGGCATCATCGTGGGCTCCGGCGGGCCCTCGACGAAGTCGTTCTACAAAGCCCATAACATCGTGCGCGACAGCGGCTCGCCCAAGCGCATCGGGCCGTTCGGTGTCACCAAAGGCATGTCCTCGACGAACTCGGCCTGCCTTGCGACACCCTTCAAAATCAAGGGCGTGAACTATTCGATCACCTCCGCCTGCTCGACCTCAGCGCATTGCATCGGCAATGGCACCGAGCTCATCCAGTTCGGCAAGCAGGACATCGTCTTTGCCGGCGGCGGCGAGGAACTCGACTGGACGCTGTCGTGCCTTTTCGATGCCATGGGTGCCATGTCGTCGAAATATAACGACAGCCCCGAAACCGCCTCGCGCCCCTTTGACGCCAGCCGTGACGGCTTCGTCATCTCCGGCGGCGGCGGCATCGTCGTGCTCGAAGAGCTTGAGCACGCCCTCGCCCGGGGTGCCAAAATCTACGCCGAAGTCACCGGCTATGGCGCGACGTCCGACGGCGCCGATATGGTCGCCCCCTCAGGCGAAGGCGGCGAGCGCTCGATGCGCCAGGCCCTCTCGACCCTGCCGGAAGGCCGCAAAGTCAGCTATATCAACGCCCATGGCACCTCGACCCCGGCTGGCGACGTGACGGAAGTCAAAGCCATCCGTCGTGTCTTCGGCGAAGGCAATGTGCCGCCGATCTCTTCGACCAAATCGCTGACCGGCCACAGCCTTGGCGCGACCGGCGTGCATGAGGCGATCTATTCGATCCTGATGATGGAGAATAACTTCATCGCAGCCTCGGCCAATGTCACCGAGCTTGATCCCGAGATCAAACCGGAAGAAATCGCCACCACCCGCGTCGACAATGTCGAATTCGATTCGGTGCTGTCGAACAGCTTCGGCTTCGGCGGCACCAACGCCACGCTCGTGCTCAGCAAATACCGCGGCTGATCCGGCCCAGGCTGATTTCAAAAGCCCCCCGTGCCACTGCGCACGGGGGGCTTTCTTTTGGCTTTTAGAAATACTCCCGGGAGGGGTCAGGGGAGGGCAGGCAGCCCTCCCCTGCGGCTTCAGTGAAGCTTCTTCTCGCCACGGAGCAGATCCGGCGGCGTCACAGAGAGCCGACCGTCAATCGTCAGACCCTCCGCCGTGCCCGAGACCGGCACCACCGCCCCATCCAGCACCTGGCCCGAGAGCAGCAGTTCCGCCAGCGGATCCTGCACATAGCGCTGGATCACCCGCTTCAGCGGCCGCGCGCCAAAGACCGGATCATAGCCGGCATCCGCCAGCCAGGCCTTGCCGGCTTCATCGACCTCCAGGGCAATCTTGCGCCCCTCCAGCCGCTTTTGCAGCCGCCGCAGCTGGATCTCAACGATGCCGTCCATATTCTCCCGGGTCAGCCGGTCAAAAATGATCGTCTCATCAAGACGGTTCAGGAACTCAGGGCGGAAATGCGCCCGCACCGCTTCCATCACTTCCGATCGCGCCAGCCGGCTGTCCGAGCCTTCGGGCAGTTGACTCAGCGCCTGGCTGCCAAGGTTCGAGGTCAGAATGATCAGCGTCTGCTTGAAGTCCACCGTGCGGCCCTGGCCATCGGTCAGCTGCCCGTCATCAAGCACCTGCAACAGCACGTTGAAGACATCCGGGTGGGCCTTTTCCACCTCATCAAACAGCACCACCTGATAGGGACGGCGCCGCACAGCCTCGGTCAGAACGCCCCCTTCGTCATAGCCGACATAGCCGGGGGGCGCGCCGATCAGCCGGGCCACGGAATGTTTCTCCATGAATTCCGACATATCGATCCGCACCATGGCCTGATCGTCATCAAAGAGATATTCCGCCACCGCCTTGGTGAGTTCCGTCTTACCCACGCCGGTCGGCCCCAGGAACAGGAACGAGCCCAGCGGGCGGTTTTCATCATTCAGCCCCGCCCGCGCCCGGCGCACGGCGTTGGAGACGGCCACAACGGCCTCACGCTGACCGATCACCCGGCGGCCGAGTTCCTCTTCCATCTTCAGCAGCTTCTCGCGCTCGCCCTCCAGCATCTTGGAGGTCGGGATCCCGGTCCAGCGCTCGATCACTTCGGCGATCTGCTCAGGGCGCACGGCATCGGCGACCAGCTTGGCGCTTTCATGCCCCTCAGCCTCACCGATCTGGCGCTCCAGCTCGGGAATGCGGCCATATTGCAGCTCACCGGCCTTGGCGAAATTGCCGTCCCGCTTGGCGATATCCAGCTCGGCCCGCGCCTTCTCCAGCTTCTCTTTCAGCTCGCGCGCGCCCTCCAGGCGGTCGCGCTCAGCCTGCCACTGCGCGGTCAGCTCGCTGGAGCGCTCCTGCAGATCGGCAAGCTCTTTCTCCAGCCGCTCCAGACGGTCTTTCGAAGCCGCATCATCCTCGCGCTTCAGCGCCTCTGACTCAATCGTCAGCTGCAGGATCTGACGATCCAGCGCATCCAGCTCCTCGGGCTTGCTGTCGACTTCCATCCGCAGCCGAGAGGCCGCCTCATCCATCAGGTCAATCGCCTTATCGGGCAAAAACCGATCGGTGATATAGCGGTGCGACAGCGTCGCCGCCGCCACCAGGGCCGAATCGGCGATCCGCACGCCGTGGTGCAGCTCATATTTCTCTTTGATGCCGCGCAGGATCGAGATGGTATCCTCCACCGTCGGCTCCGAGACCATCACCGGCTGGAAGCGCCGCGCCAGGGCCGCGTCTTTCTCAACATGCTTGCGGTATTCATCGAGCGTGGTGGCACCCACGCAGTGCAACTCCCCCCGCGCCAGCGCAGGCTTCAGAAGGTTCGCCGCATCCATCGCGCCATCGGCCTTCCCGGCCCCCACCAGGGTATGCATCTCATCAATAAAGAGAATGATCTCCCCCGCCGCCCCGGTCACTTCCGACAGGATCGACTTCAGCCGCTCTTCAAACTCACCGCGATATTTCGCACCGGCGATCAGCGAGCCCATATCCAGCGCCAGCAGACGTTTGTTGCGCAGAGATTCGGGCACATCGCCATTGACGATGCGCAGTGCCAGACCCTCGGCGATGGCGGTTTTCCCCACCCCCGGCTCGCCGATCAGGACGGGGTTGTTCTTGGTGCGGCGGCTCAGCACCTGCATGGTACGGCGGATCTCTTCATCGCGCCCGATGATCGGATCGATCTTGCCCTCAGCCGCAGCCTCGGTCAGATCGCGGGCATATTTCTTCAGCGCCTCATAGCCATCCTCGGCCGAAGCACTGTCCGCCGTGCGGCCCTTGCGGATGTCATTGATCGCGGTATTGAGCTTTTGTGCGGTCACTGCCCCCGCCTCCAGCGCCTCTTTCGCGCGTGAGGGCACCATGGCCAGCGCCATCAGAATGCGCTCCACCGGCACGAAGCTGTCCCCGGCTTTCTTCGCCAGATCCTCAGCTTCGGTCAGCACCCGCACCAGAGTCTGGTCCGTGTAAACCTCGCCATTGCCCCCCGACACCTTCGGCAGGCGAGAGACCGTCAGATCGACGCTTTCCGCCACCCGCTCAGGCGCACCGCCCGCGCGGCGGATCAGGTTGGAAGACAGCCCCTGGTCATCATCCATCAGGGCTTTGAGCAGATGCTCGGGCACCAGGCGCTGGTGCGTTTCGCGCATCGCAATCGTCTGGGCCGCCTGCAGAAAGCCGCGCGACCGTTCCGTGAACTTTTCGAGGTTCATCGGGTTCTCCTTGCTGTGAAGCACCGCTCCGGCCCGCCCGGATCCCCGGCACGGGCCCTGCGGCCTTGCCTTAAGATTTGGGAGCGCCCTTCGGAAATGCAACACCCCGATGCGCCTGAGGTTGCATGATTTTTTCGCCAGACCTCAGCCGCGCTCTTTCGGACGGATCAGCGCCGGGGGCCGCAAAGCCTCAGCCGCTTTGAACAGGCTGAAGGTCTGGTTCACATAATTCACCACCCCCGACATGGCCTCCATCCAGGCGATCAACTCCGGCGTGCGCTCGGTCTCCACCAGCTGCACGGCGCGGTCCGGGCCATCGCCTTCAAACTGCACATAAAACAGCGGATCGCCCCGCTTCAGGATCAGATCTTTCGAGGTGTCATGCCATTCCATCGCCCACATCAGCGGCCGCAGCCAGGCATGAATGGGAAAGCGCCCGCCAAAGATGGTGCCCGGCAGCGGCTGGGCGCGGTAATGGGCAAAACTGTCGAGCTGGGTGATATAGCAGATCTCTTCGGCCACAAAACAATAGGGCAGCATCAGCTGCACCGTGGGGCGGTCGGGGTAGCGCCACTCCGCCTCACTCACCAGCGCCAGAACCTGGCTCAGCTTATTGCCCCGAATGGCCGATCCCGCGCCCGCGCGGTTGATCAGATGCGCCTGGCCCTTCTCATCGCGGCCAAAGCCGATCTGCAGATCATAGGGACAGCGGATCATGAAATAGCGGCTCTCCAGCTGGATCACGCCCGGACAGCGCGCCGCCGATTTCGCATGGCTGCGGTTGGTCTGACGAAAGCTCACCCGCTCCGGCGGATCAAAAAGCACCGCCCCCTTATCAGAGTTCAGAAACCACCCCACCCGCAGCGGACCACTGCCGGGGCTGCCCTCAGGGCGCGTGAGGTTGATGGTAATCTCCATGGATCGCTCTCCCGCTGGGCCCCCGCCCGCCACCATGCTGGCGCAGAGGGCGGCAGGGCGTCAATCGCTCTCGGAGGTCAGCGTCAGAGTGGCCGGGGCGGTGATCTTCAGATCCTCCACCGTCAGCTCATATTTCGGCCGCGCCAACCGGTTGCGCACCACCCAGTAAAGCCGGTTCTCGGCCCGGGTGATCGCCACATAGGCCAGCCGCTTCCAAAGCGGCAAGCCCGCCTCCGAGCGCCCGGCCCGCGCCGCCGCCCAAAGATCGGGCGCAAAAACCTGCACCTCAGGCCATTGCGAGCCTTGCGCCTTATGGATCGTCACCGCCGCCCCATGCAGGAAAGTAGCCCCCATCCGGGCCGCAGCCGGGATAAAAGGTTCTTCCTCATCAGGTTTTTCAATCTTGATGATCGAGGCCGCCGAGACCTGGGGATCATCCGCGCCAAAGACATGCAGACGCGCAAAGCCGTCCTTCTTGCCCGGCCCCAGATAGATCACCTGAGCGCCCTTAATCAGGCCCCGCGCCTCCAGATCAATGCGCTTCTTGCGATGCTTCAAGGGCAGCTCAATCCCGTCGCAGATCAAAGGCTCCCCGGTCAGCAGCTCGGTCTCCGGCGCGCCATGGGCGGCCCGAAAGGCCGTAATCAGCCGGATCCTGGTGGCATTGCGCCAGACCAGCACCGGAGAGCGCGCCATCAGATCGGCATCCACCCGCTCCGCCATGACCACCCGGTCATCGCGCCGCGCGGCTTCACCCACCATGGCCTCAAAATCCTCAAAGCTGATCCCGGGATCGGCCAGCGCATGGGCCAGATCCAGGATCGGACTGTCGGTCTGCTGGCGGTGGATCCGCTCCAGATGCACGCGGCGCTCTTTTGGCAGCCGGTCAAAAACCATCTCCCCCGACAGCCCCACCGGCGCCAGCTGCGCGGGATCGCCAAACAGCACCAGCGTCGGGAAAATCTCTTTCAAATCCTCGAACTGCCGCTCATCCAGCATCGAGCTTTCGTCAATAAAACCGATGTCCAAAGGCTCTTCACGCCGCTTCCAGCCCTGAATGAAATCCGACCCCCGCAGCCCCGCCGCCGCCAGCGCACCGGGAATGGATTTCACATTCTCAAAAAACGCCCGCGCCCGCTCCAGCGCCTGCTCGGTCAGCTCTTCCATCACCGGCTTCTCGCCGGTCCCCGCCAGCCACTCCGCCAGCTTCTCATATTCCGGCGCATAGATCGGCGTGTAAAGAATGCGGTGAATCGTCGTCGCCGGCACCCCGCGTGAGCGCAGCACCGAGGCCGCCTTATTCGTCGGCGCCAGCACCGCCAGCGTGCGCCGCTCGCGCCGCTTCCTGCCCTCATAATCGCCAGAGACGATCTCCAGACCGGCCTCCGTCAGCTCCTTCACCAGCTGCGAGAGCAACATGGTCTTGCCCGAGCCCGCCTTGCCGGTCACCGCCAGAACGCCGCCCCCGCTGCCATCGGGCGCATCCAGAATGCCGTCGGCAGCATTCACCCCCGCCTTCAGCAAAAGCGCCTGAACGCGGTCAAAGGCCTCAGCCTGGTCGTCGGAGAAAATAATGCTCGGAGTGCTGCTCATGGGCGCGACCATAGCGACAGCCGCACCCAAAGGAAATCCGCTGCCCCGCCCCGCGCTTTGGCTTTTTCAAAATACTCCGGGGGTCCGGGGGCAGCGCCCCCGGGGTCGCCCCAAAGTACCGCCTCAGATGCAGCGGCCGCCGTCGACTTCCATGGCCACCCCCGTCACCATCGAAGCCTCGTCTGAGCACAGATAAAGCGCCGCATTGGCCAGATCCTCCGGCGTCGAGAACCGCCCCAGAGGAATGGTCGAGAGAAACTTCGCCCGCATCTCCGGTGTATCTTCCCCCATGAAACTCGCCAGCAGCGGCGTCTCACCCGCCACCGGATTAAGCGCATTCACCCGCACGCCAAAAGGCGCCAGCTCCACGGCCATGGCGCGGGTCGCGGTGATCACAAACCCCTTGGAGGCATTATACCAGCTGAGCTTCGGCCGCGGGCTGACCCCGGCGGTCGAGGCGATATTCAGAATAGCCCCCGAGCGGCGCGCCTTCATCTCCCCGGCAAAAGCCCGGGCCATCAGATAGATGGATTTGGCATTGACCGCGAGCACCCGGTCAAAATCCGCCTCAGAAATCTCTTCCATAAACCCAGGCAGATGGGTGACCCCGGCATTGTTCACCAAAATATCCGGTGCCCCGCCAAAAGCGGCTTTCGCAGCCTCGGCCAGGGCCGCCACCGAAGCGCCATCCGCCACATTGCAGGCCACAGCGATCCCGCCGATCTCGGCGGCAACAGCTTCAGCAGCCGCAGGGTTGATATCGGCCAGGATGACCCGCGCCCCCTCCTGCACGAAACGCCGCGCGATACCCGCGCCAAAGCCCGAACCCGCACCGGTTACAATCGCCGTTTTTCCCTGAAGCCGCATCCCGTTCCTCCTGTCAGCCTGGGGCGAACTAGGCCACGGATCCAAAGGCTTCGCAAGCGAGAGGGCGCTACTCCTCGCCGCCAAAGCGCTGGCGCAGATCGCGCAGCACCGGCAGCGCCGCGCGCACGCGGTCCTCGCCAAGCGCGGTCACCGTGCCCGCAATCAGCGGCACAATGGCCTGAAGGGCGGCATCGCGCGCAGCCCGTCCCGCCGGGCTGATCGCCACGAATTTGCGCCGCGCATCGTCCCAGTCAGGCCGGATATGCACATGCCCGGCCCATTCGAGCCGCGCCAGCGTATTGGTCATCGCCCCGCGGGTGACGTGAAAGGCCCGGGCCAGCTGCGCAGGCGTGCGCTCTTCGCCCGCCCGCGCCAGCAGGTTCAGCACCGAGAAATGCGACAGCTCCATGCCCTTTGGCAGGGCGCGGCTTAACTCGGCCCGCGCCAGCTGGTCGGCCATAAAGAGTTCGCTGAACAGAGCGACGGCCAGATCACCGGTGCGGTCACTCATGCTTTACGGGCCCGAAAACGGGCGGTCATGGCTGAGGGATGGCACGCGGTGGCGCGCCGTCTCCACGGCCTCCATGGAGATATCGGCGAAGATCACCCCAGGCTCGGTGCCGGCATCGGCCACCACTTCGCCCCAGGGCGCGATAATCATCGAATGCCCGAAAGTCCGCCGTCCCGGTCCGTCCGGCTGCGGGTGATGCCCGGTCTGCGCCGGAGCCAGCACCCAGGCGCCGTTCTCAATCGCGCGGGCGCGCAGCAGAACTTCCCAATGCGCCGCCCCGGTGATGTGGTTAAAGGCAGCCGGGATCGCAAGGATTTTCGCCCCCTTCTGCGCCAGCGCCCGAAAGAGATGCGGGAAGCGCAGATCATAACAGACCGACATCCCCAGCGGACCCATCGGCGTCTCGGCCACCACGGCCTGCGCACCGGGGCGATAGGCGGCAGATTCGCGAAAGACCTCGGTTTCCGAGACATTCACGTCAAACATATGGATCTTGTCGTAGCGCGCCTTAATCTCTCCATCCGGCCCGATCAGAAAAGAGCGGTTGGCAAACCGGCCATCCGCATCTTCCGTCCGGAGCCCGATCGAGCCGATCAACAGCCAGATCCCCGATTTTGCCGCCTCTTCGCGCAAAGCCTGCAGCGTCAGATCATCTTCCTCGCGGGCGATGACCTTTTGCTGCCAGTCGCGCCGCGCACTCATCAGATGGGTACACTCGGGGGTCAGCACAAAGTCTGCGCCCCCCGCCACGGCCTCGCGGATCAGCGCGAGGGTGGGGCCAAGGTTCTCTGCGGGGTCTTCCCCGACATTGAGCTGAATGACAGCGGCGCGCATGGGATCAGTCCTTCAGCAGCGGATCGAGTTTTCCGGCCGCATCCAGCGCATGGATGTCATCCGAGCCGCCGATCAGGCGGTCGTTGATGAAGATCTGCGGCACGGTGCGGCCCCCATTGGCGCGCAGGGTCATCTTCTCACGCAGGCCCGGATCGCGGCTGACGTCGATTTCAGTGAAGGCCACGCCCTTGGCAGTCAGCAGCCGTTTGGCCCGCTGGCAATAGGGGCAGGTGGGGGTGGTGTAGATTTCAACAATGCTCATCAGAGGCTCCCTGAACGCCTTGGTCTCAGACTATAGGCGGATGGCGGGCAGGCACAACCACCGCTGCGGCTGCAGCCTGCCTTCGGGCGAATCTGGTGAAGAGATGGGCCGGAATGTGGCGCAGATGTGGAGAGTGGCCCCAGGCCCCGCAAAGACTGTTTCCGGGGTGCGCTTAATGCGCGGATCCTGCAGGCCTCAGCAAAACATGGATAATTTGGGCAGCTTCGCGGGGATCTCCGGGTTCTGCCGGTCCCTGAAGCGGGGGTGGCACTGCGCCGCGGCACATGGGCAGATTCCCTGGACTCGTCTCGGGCTTTCCCAATTCCGGCCTCAATCTGCCGTCATTCAGGGAGCTGGCCCGATGGTGCGCCGAAGGGGAAAATGATGGACCGACTGACAGAGATGGAAGCCTTTGCCACCGTGGTGGATCAGGGTGGATTTACCGATGCTGCCCGTAAAATGGGCATCTCAAAATCGGCGGTCTCCAAACATGTCTCGGCCCTTGAGGCGCGTCTGGGGGCGCGGCTTCTGAACCGCACCACAAGGCGGGTCTCGCCGACTGAGATTGGTCTGGCCTATTACGACCGGGCGCGGCGGGTGCTGAATGACGCCGGTGAGGCCGATGCGCTGGTCACCTCGATGCAAAGCGCGCCTTCCGGGCTGTTGCGCATCTCAGTGGCGACGGATTTCGGGGTGAACCATATCTCGCCGGTTTTGAGTGATTTTCTGACCGAATATCCCGAAATCACCGTCAATATGGTGCTGAACACCCGCTATGTGGAGCTGATCTCGGAAGGTTTCGACATGGCCATCCGCATCGGTGAGCAGGAGGACAGCAGCCTGCGCGCCCGCCGGCTGTGTGAGACCTCGCAGCGGATGATTGCCGCTCCGGGCTATCTGCAGAAGTTCGGCCGGCCCCAGCGGCTGGAAGATCTGAACGACCACAAGCTGCTGCATTACTCCAGCCAGGCGGCGGGGAATGTCTGGAAGATCACCGCGGCCTCGGGCGAAAAGCGGCAGATCCGCTCCAACGGCTGGCTGACGGTGAACGACGGGCAGTCGCTTTTGAACGCCGCGATCTCGGGTCTGGGCATCGCGCTGCTGCCGTCGTTTCTTTACGCCGATGCTTTGCGCCAGGGGCTGGTGGAAGATGTCATGCCCGCGCTGCCCGGAGAGACGCTTGGAATTTATGCAGTCTATCCGCCAGGGCGCTTCACGCAGCCCAAAGTTCGGGCATTCATTGATTTCCTCGTGCAGACCTATGCGCAGAAGGGGCCGGAGTCCTGGTGATCTGCCAGGCTCGGGTCAGGGCCGGTCAGCGGCCAGTGTCTGAGTGCGCAAACTTTAGCGGGTCGGGGTCACGATGGCTTCGACCCGTCTGTTTTCCGCCCGCCCTTCGGCGGTATCATTAGAGGCCAGCGGGGTCTGATCGCCCTCGCCTCTGGCTTTCAGGCGGCTCTCTGCCACGCCAAACTCGCGGATCATCAGCAGGCGCAGGCTTTCGGCGCGGCGGTGCGAGAGGGTGAGATTGCTCTCGGGATTGCCGGTCGCGTCGGAATGGCCAACCAGGGTCACCTCACGGTCAGGATGGGCCTGAAGCCAGGCGGCCAGCGCCTGCAAAGGCGCGCGGTCATAATCCGAAAGCGCCGCCCCGCCCGAGGCAAAGCTGAGGCCCGGCAGCACGACCCTTGCGGCAGCCTCCAGCGCGGCGCCGATCTCTCCGGCGGCAACGGGCAGGGGGATCGCGGGGATGGGAAGCGACGGGGGCTCAGTTGCCGGCTGCACCTCGATAGTCTGCGCAAAGCCCGCCTGCGCCCCTTCAGAGCGGCTGACCAGCAGGCTCAGGACCGAAGTCTCCTCCCCCCGGCCCCGCCGTGCCGCAAGATAGCGGAAGTCGGCCAGATCAACATGCATATCCGGCTCTGGCAGCACGCGGGTGGAATAGCGGAAATCAAAGCCGCCACAGCCCCGGCCCTCGCATTCATAGATCAGCGACCACCCCTCTGCCTGCAGCTTCTCGCGCAGCGGGACAAAGAGATCGAGGGTGGATTTTCCCGTGCCAGACCAGCGCCATGCGGTCTGAATGACCTGACCTTCGCTGTGGCGTGTCAGCATAGAGCCGCCATCCCAGGGTCCGATCGGCAGCGCATAGCTGCCCGAGGGCTCCTGATGCTGGGCCACACGCTCAGCCCCGGCAGGGACAAGCGTGCCTGCCGCCTTTGCCAGGACGGGAAGCAGGAATAGGCCTGCAATCAGCGCTATTCGCAACACAAACGTAAAACTCATGACCCAGCAGCGGTTCCGGCAGCACATTAAAGAAGCCCCAACCAGATCAGAGGCTTCGGTAGTGATAGTCTCCCACAACCGGCATTTCCAGGGAAGTATAGAGTGCCGCCGCCCCGGCATTGGCTTGTGTCACCGCCACCGCCAGCCAGTCTGCGCCGTGATCCTGGGCCCATTCAGCCGCGCCACACATCATATAGTTGGCGGATCCGCGCCGACGCATATTCGGCAGCACCACCAGCGCATGAAGCATGGCGATCCGACCCGAGCAGGCCACAAAGGCGGCACCTGAGGCCCGGTCGGCGTCATTGCCGTCGCGTCCGATCAGGGCGGTCTTTTGGCCCTCAACGCGCTCCATCACGGCGACACGCTCAGGGCCGATGTGGTCGCCCTGCCAGATCTCGCGGGTCAGGGCCAGCGGCGGCCAATGCATGATCGAGCGCAGCCGGGGCGGGGGGGTGAACTGCGTCACCGGGGCGGCGCGCAGCTCGGTGGCGTCATTCATCCGGTAGCCGCGGGCCGCAAGCCTCGCATCCAGCGCCGCCTGGCCGGGACGGATCTGAAAGAGCGGCTTTTGCCCGAGGCTGCGGTGGAACTCCTCGGCCTCCGCAATCTCGGCGTCGCTGACATCCCCGACCGCCGTGGTGGCGGCGGAGACGCGCTGCCCGCCGCCCGCGCCTTCGCGGATCCGCCAGGGCCCAAGCGCATGCACCGCCCGGCCCGGCCAGGTGGCATCGAGGGCGTCAAACCAGTCCTGAAGCTGCGGCGTGTTCATGCAGGCTCCCCGAAAAGCGCGGTCAGTTTTTTCATCGCGGCCTCAAGCTGCACCGGGTCGGTGCCGCGGATCACCAGGCTGGTGCCATAAGCGCCGTTGCGCTGAAAGGGATAGCTGCCAAGCGAGAGGTCGGGATATTCGGCGGCAAGGGTGGCAAAGCCCTCGGCAATCTCGCCCTCACCGCGCAGGACCGAAAGGCTCTGGCTCAGAAGCGGCTCGCCCCCGGTCAGGGTGGGCAGAACGCTGGCCACCATGGCCTGAAAGACATTGGGCACACCCGCCATGACATGGACATTGCCGATGGTGAACCCCGGGGCCACAGAGACCGGGTTCTCGATCAGGCTTGCCCCCTCAGGGATGCGCGCCATGCGCAGTCGGGCGGCGTTCAGCTCCTGGCCCGAGCGCTGGTAATGCGCGGCCAGCAGCGCGCGGGCATCCTCGCGCACATCGATGCCGGCGCCGAAGGCTGCGGCCACCGCATCGGCGGTGATGTCGTCATGGGTCGGCCCGATGCCGCCGGAGGTGAAGACGTGGTCCCAGCGGTCGCGCAGCGCATTGAGGGCGGCGACGATATCGGCCTCTTCATCGGCGACCATGCGGATTTCCATCAGGCGGATGCCATGGCGCGTCAGCTCTCCGGCGAGATGATAGCTGTTGGCATCCCTGGTGCGGCCCGACAGAATTTCATCGCCGATGACCAGCATTGCTGCGGTTGGATTCGTCATCTCAGGCCCTCCTTGCCAGATCACCCCTTCGGGTATAGGGGCGGATTATGCAGTTTCCCAGACCCCTTACAGAAGCGCGTCTGCTTCGCAGGTATAAACGCTTTCTCGCCGATGTGGTTCTGCCCGGTGGCGAGGAAGTCACCGTCCATTGCCCCAATCCCGGCGCCATGACCGGGCTGGCAGAGCCGGGGATGCGGGTCTGGCTGGCCCCCTCGCGTCCGGGCAACAAGCTCGCCCGGGGCTGGAAGCTGGCGGAGCTGCCGCAGGGGGGACTGGCGGTGATCGACACCGGCCTTGCCAATGGTGTGGTCGCAGAGGCGCTGTCGCTGGGCCGCATCGCGGGTCTGCCCGCTTTCAGCAGCCTGCGCGCAGAGGTGCGGATGGATGAAGAGAGCCGGATCGATTTTTGCCTGACCACCCCGGAGGGGCCGTTCTGGCTGGAGGTGAAATCCGTCACTCTGGCGCGCCAGCCCGGACTTGCGGAATTTCCCGACAGCCGCACCGCGCGCGGCGCAAAGCATCTCGCGGGGCTGACGGCGGCGCGCCGGCGCGGCGAGGGGGCGGCGATGCTTTATCTTTTGGCGCGCAGTGACTGCGACCGGATCGCCATCGCCGGTGATATCGACCCCGCCTATGCCCGCGCCTTTGAAGAGGCCCGCGCCGCCGGCGTGCAGATGCTGGGCCTTGGCTGTGAGATCACGCCTGAGGGGATCACGCCCGGTCACATGGTGTCGGTGCTGTGACGCGCCGCTGAGCAGGGTGCTGTAAAAATCGGACGAAGCGGTGGCGTGTCCTGCAAAGGCGGAAAAGCAGCCTCGTCTCATCCGTCTGAAACAGGTCTGGCGCTGACTTTCACTGTGCCTGCGGGAAGATGTCTCCGGAAGCCCCGCCCCGACATAGTGTTCGCGGGTCATTTCCCGGATCGGCAGAATTTACCGCCCGCAAAACCGGCCGTTGGGGGCCAGGGCTGAGGCCCCGCTTTGCGGTCTTTCACTGAGCTGTCCCGGTCGCCTGTGAACAGCCGCTCGAAAGCCTGCGGGCCGCCAGGGCGCACCGCAAGCCCCCGCCCCTCCCCTCGGAGGGAGAGAATACGAGCCCATGGGGGGGAATTGCCAGCCCGTGCAGGGGGTTTTTTCTGCGCCATGGCCTCTGCGGCGCAGGAAAGGCAGTTGACGCGGCCATGAGGCGGGCACAGCTTGCGCGGCAGAACCGCCCCAAGGACTGCTGCCATGCGACACGCCTCTGCTTCGCCCCCGCTTCTGACACCGGTGCTGATCGCCGGAAGCCTGATTTTGATGATCGGCTTTTCGATCCGCGCCTCTTTCGGGGTGTTTCAGATCCCGATTGCCAGCGAATTCGGCTGGGCCCGGGCAGAGTTCTCGCTGGCCATTGCGCTGCAGAACCTGGCCTGGGGCTTTGGCCAGCCGATCTTTGGCGCCATCTCAGAGCGTCTGGGCAACCGCGTGGCGGTGCTGATCGGCGGCGCGCTTTATGCGCTGGGCCTGGTGCTGAGCGCCTTTGCCATCACTCCCGGACAGCATCAGCTGCTGGAGATTATCGTGGGCTTTGGCGTTGCGGGCACCGGCTTTGGGGTGATCCTTGGCGTCGTGGGCCGCGCGACCCCGGAAAAACACCGCTCGATGGCGATGGGGATTGCCACGGCGGCAGGCTCGGCAGGGCAGGTCTTTGGCGCACCGGTGGCCGAAATCCTGCTGGGCTATATGTCCTGGCAGAGCGTCTTTCTGATCTTTGCCGCTGTTATCCTGCTGGCGATGCTCGCGGTGCCTTTTCTGAATGCACCCGACGCCCATGGCGAAAACGAACCGGCAGAGCCTCTCGGGGTCGTTCTGGCCCGGGCGCTGAAAGATCCGAGCTATATCCTGATCTTCCTTGGCTTTTTCTCCTGCGGCTATCAGCTTGGCTTCATCACCGCGCATTTCCCGGCCATGGTGACGGAGATGTGCGGCGCGATTGCGCCCAATGGAATGCTGGCGGGGATCGGCATCACCACCACCTCTATTCTGGGGGCGGTCTCGATCTCGGTCATTGGTCTGGCCAATATTGTCGGCACCATCACGGCGGGCTGGCTGGGGGCGCGCTACAGCCGCAAAAACCTGCTGGCGGGCGTCTATGTGCTGCGCACCATTGCGGCGGCGACCTTCATTCTGCTGCCGATTACCCCGGTCTCGGTGCTGCTGTTCTCGGTGGTGATGGGGGCGCTGTGGCTGGCAACCGTGCCGCTGACGGCGGGGCTCGTCGCGCATATCTGGGGCATGCGCTATATGGCGACGCTGTACGGCATCGTCTTCCTCAGCCACCAGATCGGCGGGTTCCTCGGCGTCTGGCTGGGCGGGAAGATGTATGACCTGACGGGCGATTACACCTTGGTATGGTGGATCGGCATCGGGGTTGGCGCGTTTTCGGCGATCGTCCATCTGCCGGTGCGCGAAAACCGCGCCCCGGCCGTGGTGGCCGCGGCCTGATCTATCTGAGCCGGTGCACATGGGCGCTCTGGACAATCCCGAAGCCCATGAGCACCACCAGCATGGCCGATCCGCCATAAGACACCAGCGGCAGGGGTTTGCCCACCACCGGGGCAATCCCCATCACCATCGCCAGATTGACCGCGAAGTAAAAGAAGAAGGCCGCCGAGATGCCGATCACCACCAGTGAGGCAAAGCGGTCCCGGGCCTGAATGGCCGTCCAGATGCAGAAGATGATGACCAGCGCATAGAGCATCAAAAGCGACACCCCGCCCACAAAGCCGAATTCTTCCGCCAGAATGTTGAAGATGAAATCGGTGTGCTTTTCGGGCAGGAAGTTCAGCCGGCTCTGCGTGCCCTCCATGAAGCCCTTGCCCGCCCAGCCGCCCGAGCCGATGGCGATCTTCGCCTGGTTGATGTGATAGCCCGCGCCAAGGGGATCGGCCGAAGGATCAAGGAAGGTATCAATCCTGCGGTATTGGTAATCCTGCAAAAACTGCCAGGGCGTGCCCCGCGCGATAAAGACCGAGGACACCGCCCCCCCGATCATCGCCAGCACCGCCGCGAAGTAAGCCCAGTGGACGCCGGCGACCAGCATGATGGCCGCGCCGCCGCCCAGCAGCATCAGCGAGGTGCCGAGGTCGGGCTGGCGCAGCACCAGACTGACCGGCAGCAGGATCATCAGCAGGGGCGCCAGCACCCAGAGCGGACGGGAGACCTTTTTCGGGTCCAGCCAGTCGTAATAGGCCGCCAGCATCATCGCGAGGGCGATCTTCATCAGCTCCGACGGCTGCAGCCGCAGGGGTCCCAGCTCAATCCAGCGCTGCGCGCCCATGCCAACGGTGCCGAAGAGCTCCACCCCGACCAGCAGTATGAAGGTGCCGCCATAAGCGAGCCCCGCCATATTGCGCCAGAACCAGATCGGGATCAGCCCCATCAGGATCATCGCGACCAGCCCGATGATCAGCCGCTCCATCTGCGGCTCGGCCCAGGTCGAAAAATCGCCCCCCGCCACAGAGTAAAGCATCAGAACGCCGATTGAGCCGATGGTGCCCAGCAAGAGCGCCAGCGCCCAGTTCATATGCAGGAATTTACGCAGTCCGGTGGGGGCGCGTTTGACGGAGTAATCAAGATAGCTCATCTGCGGACCCTCAGGCGCGGGTCGGGCGCGTGCCCGAGAAGGTTTCCGGAGCCCTGAGCGGCAGGCTTTGCTGATGCGATTCGATGCGCCCGCGCTGGTTCTGCGGATAGGCGCTCAGCGGCGGGATGCCACCGCTGAGCGCAAACAGCAGAATATCGCGCGCCATGGGCGCGGCCACGCCGCCGCCGCCGCCATGCTCCAGCACCACCGAGCAGGCGTAGCGCGGATTGTCAGAGGGCGCATAGGCCACGAAAAGCCCGTGATCGCGCCGGTTCCAGGGCAGCTGGTCGTTGCGGATGACACCGCGCGCGCGCTCAGCCGCTGAGATGTTGCGCACCTGGGCGGTGCCGGATTTTCCGGCGATCAGCATGGCTTTGTCTTCCGAGCGCGAGGACCAGCCGGTCCCGGTGCGCTGGTTGAGCACCGCCCACATGCCGCGCTGCACATTGCGCAGATGATCCGGCGTCAGCCCCAGCGGCGGCGCTTCGGCCACCGGCTGTTCCACCCCGCCGATCGAATGCACAAGGCGCGGCTCAATCGCCCGCCCGGTTGAGAGGCGCGCGGTCATGACCGCCAGTTGCAGCGGCGTTGACAGAACGTACCCCTGACCGATGGAGGCGTTGATCGTATCGCCGATCCGCCACTCCTGGCCGCGCTTTTCCTGTTTCCAGGCGCGGTTGGGGTTCAGCCCTTCCGAGATGGCGGACATCGGCAGATCATGGCGCACGCCGAGGCCCAGCCGCTCGGCCATCGCGGCGATGGCGTCGATGCCAACCCGCTGAGAGATGTCGTAATAATAAACGTCACAGCTTTCCGCGAGACCCTTGGTCAGATCGCAGGAGCCATGGCCCGCCCGTTTCCAGCAGTGAAACCGCCGCCCGCCCGCCTCATAATAGCCCGGGCAATAGACGGTGGTATTGGCGGTGATGACCCCCGCCTCCAGCGCCGCAAGGGCGGTGACCATCTTGAAGGTCGATCCGGGCGGATAAGCGCCCTGGACGGATTTATTCGACAAGGGGCGATGATCATTGTCCATCAGCCGGCGGAAATCCGGGTTCGAGATGCCGCGCACAAAGAGGTTCGGATCAAACGAGGGCGCCGAGGTCAGCGCCACCACATCGCCGTTGCGCACATCCATCAGCACGGCGCTGCCGCTGTGTTCTTCCATCCGGATGCGGGCATAGTTCTGGATCTGCGCATCCAGCGTCAGGACGATATCGGCCCCCTCCACCCCCTCCCGGCGGTCGAGTTCGCGCATCACGCGGCCTGCGGCATTGACCTCAATGCGGCGCGAGCCCGCTTTGCCGCGCAGCGCATCTTCCAGACGCCGTTCCACCCCGATCTTGCCGATCTGAAACTTCGGGATCTGCAAAACGGGATCGGGGCTTTCCAGCTGCGCGAGATCATTCTCCGAGACCGGCCCCACATAGCCCACCGCATGGGCGAAATCCTCATCCAGCGGATAGGTGCGCGACAGACCCACTTCCGGCGTGACGCCAGGCAGGGCGGGGGCATTGACCGAAACCCAGCTCAGCTGCTCCCAGGTCAGGCGCTCGGCCACGATATGGGGCACAAAAGCCGAGCGGCGGCGGGTCTCGCGGATGGTCTTCTGGATGTCCTCTTCGCTGAGCGGAATCCCTTCGGAGAGACGGCGCAGAACGGTCTCTACATCGCCTGCTCCTTCGCGGGTGATGGTGACGCGGTAGTTCTGCTCATTTCCGGCGATCAGCACGCCTTTGCGGTCAAAGATCTGGCCCCGGGCGGGGGGGATCAGCCGGATCGAGATGCGGTTTTCCTCGGCCAGCAGCTTGAACTGCTCGGCCTGATCGACCTGCAGATAGCGCAGACGCGCGCCTAAGACGGCAATGAAAGCGGCCTGACAGCCGCCCAGAAACAGCGCCCTGCGGGTGACCTTGCGGGCGGCTTCGTCGTTTTCGCGGGCGCGGCGTTTCACAGCGGCCTCCCCAGACTGTCACGCTCTCCCGTGGCGGGCTTGGTCAGCCCGGCCAGGTGGCGCAGTACAAAGATGATCACCGGATAAGCGGCCGCGGTGAAGATGAATTCGACAAGCGTCAGCCCCAGACCCGGCTGCGGCAGCATGGTCACCGCCATGATAACGCGGTTGAGAAGGAACATTCCCAACATGGCGGCGGCGACCAGCATCCACTCGGACAGCCAGGACAATTCGCGCATGAAGGCGGCGCGGCGGCGCAGGAACTCGGTCCCCATGACCACCACCGCAGCCCAGAGACCGGGGGGGCGCATCAGGAACATATCCTCGATGAGCACCACAAGCGCGATCAGCAGAACCGGCAGGTGATAGGGCCGCCGCAGCACCCAGGCGCAGCTGAGGCACAGCAGAAGATCCGGCCCCGGCAGCTTGCCGGGCTCTGCGTTCAACGGCAAAAGCCGCAGCGACAACAGCACCGCAAAGACCGCCACAAAGATCGCCCGCCAGAGCCAGACACTGTTGCGGGCGGCCTCAGCCATCGGCGGGCTCGGGGGTGTTTGGCCCGATCTGCGGCACCGGCAGCGTGCCGGGGGGCGGCGAGATCAGATCACCCGGATCGGCGATCTCTTCATGCTCATAGCTGCGCAGCACCCGCAGAAACTCCAGCCGCAGATAATCGGCCGAGGGTGCAACCCGCAGCCTGCGGTCCGAGCCCTGCACCACCTGGCCGACCAGCAGCCCCGCCGGGAACAGCCCGCCATCGCCCGAGGTCACCACCCGGTCGCCGGGGCGCACGAGGTCGGATTTCTCCAGAAAGTCCAGGGGCGGCAGTGAGGAGTTATCCCCGGCCAGAATCGCCCGCTGGCCTGAGGGCTGCACCGTCACCGGCACCCGGCTGGAGGCATCGGTCAAAAGCATCACCCGGCTGACGGTCTGCCCGACCCCCGAGATCCGGCCCACCACGCCCAGACCGTCCATCGTGGCCCAGCCGTCGCGGATGCCGTCCCGGCTGCCGACGTTCAACAGCACCGACTGCCGGAAGGGGCTGCCGCTGTCGGCAATCACCACGCCGGTCACATGGGTCAGTTTCGGATCAAGCCGCACCTGATTGAGGTCGAGCAGCTTGGCGTTCTTTTGCTCAAGCTGCAAAGCCGCCTCGCGCCAGGCCTTCATCTGCTGCAACTCGCGGCGCAGTTCCTGGTTTTGCTGATGGATGCGGTTGTAGGACTGAAAGCCCTCAATCAGCCCGCTGCCCCAGGTGACGGGCGCCATGGCCCATTCCATCGAGGGCGCAAAGCGGTCGATCAGCGCCATGCGGAAGCGCTCAACCCGGGGGCTGTCGATGCGCCAGAGCAGGAAAACCCCAAGCAGCAACAGGACCAGCCCGGCCACAAGGATGCGCCGGACGGGTCGGGTATAGGCTTGCGGATCACGGTCGCGTGCCAAAGCGGCCTCTTGCTCAGGTCAGGCCGGGCAGGGGTGCCTCAGCTTTCGTAATCAATGACGTGGCGAAGCTGCTTTTCATATTCAAGCGCCTTCCCGGTGCCAAGGGCGACGCAGTTCAGCGACTCTTCCGCCACCGAGATCATCAGCCCGGTCTGCTCGCGCAGCGACAGATCGAGATCCCCCAGCAGCGCACCGCCCCCCGTCAGCATGACGCCGCGGTCGACGATATCTGCCGCCAGATCCGGCGGGGTCGCCTCCAGGGCCTGCATCACGGCGTCGCAGATCTGCTGCACCGGCTCTGCCAGAGCTTCCGCGACCTGGGCCTGCGAAATCTCGGTCTCTTTCGGCACACCGTTCAGCAGGTCACGCCCGCGGATGGTCATTGACTGGCCACGGCCGTCGTCGGGCATCCGGGCGGTGCCGATGGTGCATTTGATCCGCTCAGCCGTGGCTTCACCGATCAGGATGTTATGGTTGCGGCGCAGATAAGAGATGATCGCATCATCCATCCGGTCGCCGCCCACCCGCACCGAGCGGGCGTAAACGATGTCGCCCAGCGACAGGACCGCCACTTCCGTGGTGCCGCCGCCGATATCGACCACCATTGAGCCGGTGGGATCGGTGATCGGCATGCCTGCGCCGATGGCCGCGGCAATCGGCTCGGCGATCAGACCGGCGCGGCGGGCGCCTGCCGACAGCACCGAGGTGCGGATCGCGCGTTTTTCCACCGGGGTCGCGCCATGCGGCACGCAGACGATGATCTTCGGCTTGGAGAAGGTGGTGCGTTTGTGAACCTTGCGGATGAAATGTTTGATCATCTCTTCCGCGGAATCGAAGTCCGCAATCACGCCGTCGCGCATCGGGCGGATCGCCTCAATGGAGCCGGGGGTACGGCCCAGCATCAGCTTGGCGTCTTCACCCACGGCCAGGACCTGCTTTTTGCCGTCCTTGACGTGATAAGCGACCACTGAGGGCTCGTTCAGGATGATGCCTTTGCCTTTGACATAGACCAGCGTGTTGGCAGTGCCGAGGTCGATGGCCATGTCCGACGAAAAAAGGCCCGAAAAAATCGACATCCTGTGGAGATCCTGTCCGGTGCTAGAGGGAAACCCGCGACCGCATTAATCGGGTCGCGGCATTCTTTTATCGCCGCCACATCCGCATTGAAAGGGGGCGGGACCATTCTGTGCGCAAATCCGCGTGTGGAGTGGCGGTTGTGCGCCCGTTTAGCGTTACCCGCCCCGGATCCGGTCGACTTCGGGCGGCCAGGGGCGTTCAGCCTCAGCCCGGGCCCAGGCGGCGATCCAGCCGGGAAGGTCAGGCCGGGGATCGGTAAAGCCCGCCGCGCGGATCAGCTTTTCGGGGGCAACGATCCCCGCACCTGAGGAGACGGCGGTGCGGTTCAGCACCTGCGTGGTGCAGTCGCCACCCCGCCAGATTGATTGATCGATATAGAGAAATCTGCCGTCCCAGCCCGCCAGCCGTGAGACCATTTCCAGCCGGTCGAACATCTTCACCCGCCGCCGATAGCGCACCGAGGCCCCCGCCACGGCCATGCTCCAGCCATTGGCCTTGAGATGCGGGCGCAGCCCCAGACGCGAGATCAGCGGCACCCGGCCGAGATCAAAAAGCGTCAGCGTGCGGCCATTGTTCAGCTCAACCCAGGGGTCAATATCCTGCGGCCAGCAGTGCAGGACCGAGCGATGCGCGTCAAAGAGCCCCAGCTTCGGCAGGCGGCGCGATTTATAAACTTCGCTGTAAAGGCGGATGAAGGGATACATGGCTTTTTCTTAATCCTGGTGCCCCTTCTCCCTGACCGCGCAGCGGCGACGGGTCAAGGCTGACGCCGCGCCGCAATGCGCCGGGGCTCAGCCCTGCGGATCAAGCGCCCAGGCTAAGCCCGAAAATCCATCGCGGAAGGCGAAAGTTACCAGATGTTTGTCGATGACAAAGCGCGCCTGGATGATGGCGGGCAGATCTTCGGCCGTCACGCGGGCGAAAAGCCCGGTTTCATCGGCGCGCAGGCTCATATGGCCGGTGGGCAGATCGGCCTCAGCCTCGGTGGGGGTAAAGGTGACTTCGACCTTATGGCCAAGGTGTTTGCAAAGCTGCTGCAGGTATTTCGAGCCATGGGTGGTGGGGAAATGCGCCGAGGTGGAATACATATCCATGTCCTGCCTTGATGAAACTTCTCAGGAATATAGGCCCGGAGAGCGGCAGATGCACGGGGGGCAGGTGCAGCACACTGCGCCCCGGAACGCCAAAGGCCCCGCAGTGGGTGCGGGGCCTTTGGGAAAGTCGGGATCAGTTCGCCGGCAGCGAGGCCTTGCGCACATAGGGCAGCACGATTTCCAGATCGGGGAATTTCTGCTGCGCCTCATCGGTCGGCACCGAAAGCGCCACAATGGCTTTGTCGCCCGGCTTCCAGTCAGCGGGGGTGGCAAAAGGCACGCCCTCAGTGGCGCGGACGGCATCGAGCGCGCGCAGGATTTCCTGGAAGTTGCGGCCCACGGTCATCGGATAGATCAGCATGACGCGGACCTTCTTGTCCGGCCCGATGATAAAGGTCGAGCGCACGGTGGCGGTATGCGCCGGGGTGCGGCCATCGGGCAGCACCGATTCTGCGGGCATCATGTCGTAAAGCTTGGCGATCTGCAGATCCGGATCGGCAAACATCGGGAAGGTCACCGGCCTGCCGGAGTATTTCTCGATATCGGCTTTCCAGCCCTCATGGGCGTCCAGCGGGTCAACCGAGACGCCGAAGACTTTGGTGTTACGCTTCGCGAATTCTTCCGCGAGTTGCGCCACGGCGCCGAATTCCGTGGTGCAGACCGGGGTGAAATCCTTGGGATGGCTGAAAAGAATGGCATAGCCATCGCCAATCGCCTCGTGGAAAGAGATCCGGCCTTCGGTGGAATCAGCCACAAAATCCGGAGCAGTGTCGTTGATGCGCAGCGTCATGACGGGTCCTTTCAGGAGGGTTTGGTCAGGAAAATAAGGCCGCAAAAGGGGCTGTGGAAGCCTTTGCAGCAGGCCCTTAACAACTTCGGGAGGCTGTTCCTGTTCCGCAGCGCGCAGTTGCACAATCTCCCCGGCCCTGCCAGATTTCCGGCACAACAGACTTTCGGAGGGCCGGTCTTATGATCGAGAAACGCGACTTTTACATCAATGGCGCCTGGGTTGCTCCGGTCACGCCGCAGGATTACCCGGTCATTGACCCCTCCTCAGAGGAAGTCTGTGCGACGATCTCGCTGGGCGCGGAGGCCGATACCAATGCCGCCGTGGCCGCTGCGAAAGCCGCCTTTCCGGCCTGGGCGGCCACCCCCCCGGCAGAGCGCCTTGCCCTGGTGACGCGCCTTCTCGGGATCTATGAGGCGCGCAACGAAGAGATGGCCCTGGCCATCAGCCTTGAGATGGGGGCGCCGATCTCTATGGCGCGCAGCTCTCAGGCGCCCTCGGGGTCTTCGCATATCCGTAATTTCATCAAGGCCTTCGATCATATCGAATGGGTCCGCCCGCTGGGTCCGCATGCGCCCAATGCCCGGATCGCTATGGAGCCGATCGGGGTCGTGGGTCTGATCACGCCCTGGAACTGGCCGATGAACCAGGTGACGCTGAAGGTGGTGCCGGCGCTGCTGGCGGGCTGCACCTGTGTGCTGAAACCCTCGGAAGAGGCGCCGCTTTCGTCGCTGCTCTTTGCGGAGTTTGTCCATGAGGCGGGCTTCCCGGCCGGGGTCTTTAACCTGGTGAACGGCGATGGCGCGGGCGTGGGCGCCGTGCTGTCGAAACACCCGGATGTCGAGATGATCTCCTTCACCGGCTCGACCCGCGCGGGCCGCGCGATCAGCCTGGCGGCGGCCGAAACGCTGAAGCGCGTCACGCTGGAGCTGGGCGGCAAGGGCGCGAACCTGGTCTTTGCCGATGCCGATGACGATGCCGTGAAACGCGGTGTGCGCCATATGTTCAACAACTCCGGTCAAAGCTGCAATGCGCCCTCGCGGATGCTGGTTGAGCGCCCGATCTATGACCGCGCCGTTGAGATTGCCCGTGAAGTGGCCGAGGCGACTGCCGTGGCTCCGGCCTCCAAAGAGGGCAAACACATCGGCCCGGTGGTGAACAAACGCCAGTGGGATCAGATCCAGGGCTATATCGCCAAAGGCATTGATGAGGGCGCGCGCCTTGTCGCCGGTGGTCCGGGCCTGCCGGAGGGGATGAACAAGGGCTTTTACGTTCGCCCCACCGTCTTTGCCGATGTGACGCCGGGCATGACCATTGAGCGCGAAGAGATCTTTGGCCCGGTGCTGGCCATGATCCCTTTTGACACCGAGGCCGAGGCCGTCGCCATCGCCAATGACACCCCCTATGGCCTGACCAATTACGTCCAGAGCCAGGATGGCGCGCGCCGCAACCGTCTGGGTCGCGCGCTGCGCGCAGGCATGGTGGAGATGAATGGCGAGAGCCGCGGAGCCGGTGCGCCCTTTGGCGGCGTGAAGCTTTCGGGACGCGCGCGGGAAGGCGGCGTCTGGGGGCTTGAAGAGTTCCTTGAGGCGAAATCCATCTCCGGCTGGGATGGCAGCCAGGACTGAGGCGCAGGCCTGAGGGTATGACTTTGACAACCGGCGGCTGTGCCCGCCGGTTTTCTTTATGCGCCGTCACATGACAGGCGAAAGTGCCTGTAAAATATGGTAAATTATTCGTGTCCGAAACGGATCGGGCTTCTTTCAGAAGGTGTTCCGAATGCGTGTTTCAAGACCTTTTCTATTAATTGGCGGGCTTTATCTGATCACGGGCATGATGATCGGAAGCTATATGGGGGCCTCGGGCGATCATCGGCTGGCCCCGGTTCATGCCCATATCAATCTGCTGGGCTTTGCCCTGATGACGATTTTCGGGCTGCTGTATTATGTCTTCCCGCAGATGGAGGGCGGGCGTCTGGCGCAGGTGCATTTCTGGCTGCACCAGGCGGGATCTCTGGCGCTGATGCTCGCGCTCTGGCTGATGCTGTCGCAGCGGATGCCGGAGGCGACGGTCGGGCCGGTGATGCCGCTTATTGAGGCAGGCCTCGTCCTTGGAACGCTGACCTTTCTCTATAATCTCTGGCGCAGCGCGCGCTGAACTCAACCGCGTCGCTGCAAAAGCAGCGACGCGGTCACCAGGGCAATCGCCGCCATATGGACGGGCGCGGCAGAGCTATGGGCCACCCAAAGCCGGTCTGCCGCCCGCCCGGTCACCAGGGCCGAAACGCCAGGGCCCGCCGTCAGATGACGCGGCTGAAGCGTGTTCACCCTCTCCGGGGAGACAGTCATCAGCAGGCTGCAAAGCCGGAGATCCGGACCCTTGCGGGCAGGCCGCTCAGGGAAGTCTTGCCCGCCCGTTCAGCCTGCCGGGGCCCAGATGATATCGTCGATTTTGGGCGCGCCCGTGGCCAGCATCACCAGGCGGTCAAAACCGAGGGCAATCCCGGCCGCGGGGGGCATATGGGCGAGGGCCTTCAGGAGGTCCTCATCGAGGGGGTAACGCTCGCCATAGACGCGTTCTTTTTCATCCATCTCGGCGATAAAGCGGGCGCGCTGCTCGACGGGATCGGTCAGCTCGCCAAAGCCGTTGGCGAGTTCCACCCCGCAGGCGTAAAGCTCAA
Source organism: Falsigemmobacter faecalis (assembly GCF_003863335.1). Classification (GTDB taxonomy): domain Bacteria; phylum Pseudomonadota; class Alphaproteobacteria; order Rhodobacterales; family Rhodobacteraceae; genus Wagnerdoeblera; species Wagnerdoeblera faecalis. Next base: position 52,210 of record NZ_RRAZ01000001.1, read on the forward strand.
AGCGCTCAGCGAGGCGCGGATCATCGGGGCAGCGGCGCGCGAGGGCGGCCTCATGGGCGGGGTAGCGGTCGAGAATGGTGGCGCGGCCATGGCCGAGATGCGGCTCAACATCCGCCGTCAGAACCCGGCTCATCATGTCAGACCAGGTGTCATCGGCGGCGGTGCGCATGCCTTTGGCGTGCAGCTGCGGGCGGAGTTTTTCGGCATCGGGCAGGCCATCTGCATCCATGGTTCCCAGCAGATCGACGCCCGCGTAGGTCATAAAGGCCTCGCAGACCGACAGCCGCTCGGGCGCTGCGAAGGGATCACAGGTCAGATCGCCTTTGCGCAAAAGGCTGCTGCCCGCCGCACGGGCGGCCAGGGCGAGAAAGGCGGCGCAATCCTCCATCAGCACCTCATAGCTTTCGCCGCTGCGGTACCATTCGAGCATGACAAACTCGGGGCTGTGGCGGGCCCCGCGCTCGCGGTTGCGCCAGACATGGGCGAAGGCGAAGATCTTTTGCTCTCCCGCCGCCAGCAGTTTCTTCAGCGCGAATTCCGGGCTGGTGTGCAGATAAAGCCGCCGCGTTTCGCCATCATTGCCAATGGCATCGGCGGCAAAGGCATGCAGATGCGTCTCATTGCCGGGGCTGATCTGCAGGGCGCAGGGGTCGGTCTCGGTGAAGCCCGCCGCGTCAAACCAGCGGCGCAGCCCGGACTGGATGCGGTTTCGTGCCAGAAGCATGGGACGGCGGTCGGCATGTCGGGCGGCATCCCACCAGGAAGTCTCGGCCATGTCTTAGGCTCCTTTCGGGGGCAAAAACGCCTTTCGGCTGGAAATCATGGCCGGAATGCGCTACGCGCGGTGCCAATCGCGCAGGCTGTGGCCCCGCGTTCTCCGGATATCACAAGGATTATCACCCGTGAAAGTCATCGCCTCGTCGATCCGTAAGGGCAATGTCATCGAGATGGACGGCAAACTCTATGTTGTGCTGACCGCTCAGAACATCCACCCCGGCAAGGGCACTCCGGTGACCCAGGTGGACATGCGCCGCATCTCGGATGGCATCAAGGTCTCGGAGCGCTGGCGCACCACCGAGCAGGTGGAAAAAGCGACCGTTGAAGAGCGCGAATTCGACTACCTCTATGAGGATGGCGAAGGCTGGCACTTCATGGATCCGGCCAGCTATGAGCAGGTCGTGGTGAGCTCGGACGTGATGGGCGATACCAAAGTCTATCTCCAGGAAGGCATGCGCGTCTGGATTAAGACCTTTGAGTCGAACCCGATCTCGATCGAAGTTCCGCAAAAGATCACCGTGGAAATCACCGAGACCGAGCCGGTCGTCAAAGGTCAGACCGCCTCGTCGTCTTACAAGCCGGCGATGACCGACTCGGGTCTGCGCGTCATGGTGCCGCCGCATATCGGTGTGGGCACCCGCATTGTCATCAACACCGATGACAACAGCTATGTTGAGCGCTCGAAAGAGTGATCCGCTGATCCTGTGAGTAAAGCGCCCTCCGGTCTTCCGGGGGGCGTTTTTTATTCCGCAAAGGGATTTGCGGGGGTCCCCTGCATCAGGGGTCCGTGCTGCCGGAGAGCGCCGGGGAGGCGCTCCGCCCTCCCCGGACCCCGCCCGGGAGTATTTTGAAAAAGCCAAAATCAGCCGGAGGCTGCGGCGAGCAGATCTGCGAGTCTGGCCTGGAGCGGCGCGACATGGGGATTGTCGCGGGTGACGGCCTCGAAGACCTCGGGGGCGTCATCGCGGACCATGGCAAAGGCCTGATCGAGCAGCTCAAAGCTGCGGGTGCGCAGTTTTGGCGCGGGCCCGAGGTCACGCAGGGCGCGGGCCAGCAGATGGGTCAGCCCCTGAGTGCGCGCCGCATCGCGGTCATGCTGGTCGGGGGTGGTTATCAGCAGGCGCAGCCCCAGCGTTTTGCGCAAAAAAGCCGCTCGGCGCCGCCAGGATCCGCCGCGCAGCGGGCAGAGCACCAGTTGCAGCCCGCGGGTGCCTGCCGCGGCACTTTGCGGCCCGAACATCGGATGGGTGGCCAGCAGCTCCACATGATCGGGCAGCAGGTTTTGCATCAGCGCGGCCGGGGCGGATTTGACTGAGGCGACATCCGCCACAAGCTGCCCCGGCCGCAGATGGGGGGCCAGGGCGGAGAGTGTCTGGCCAAACTGCGGCAGGGGCAGGCACAAAAGCACGATATCGGCCTCTGCCACCTCGGGGAGGGAGATGACGCGCAGGCCTGCGTGACGGGCGGCGGTGCGGGCGGGCTCTGAGGGGTCGCAGATGAGAATGCGGCAATGCGCTTTCAGCAGATCTGCCGTCAGGCGGCCAAAAGCGCCAAAGCCAATGAGAGCGAGCGTGGGGTGTTGCATGATCCTGGATCCGGAAGAAGGGCGGGCCAGGGGGAGCGGGGGGGCTTATCAGCGCTGTGCCTCTGGCAGGAGAGACGACAGCGGGGTGTGAACAGATGCTCCGCTGCGTCAGGGCAGCGGATAATAAACACTCGTTGAGATCGGGCGCGGGCTGTTCATAGGGTGTGATTACGCCCTGCAGAGGTCGGGGGCAAGCCCTGGCCGGGGTTTTTGCGGGTTCACGGCTTTTCCGGCAGCGACCCTTGGCGGGCGCGCCCCGGCCGTGAGCCTTCAGGTTCGCCGGTTCCCCGAGGGGAGAAACGCTGTTTTTCGGTGGCAGGGCTGCGGGGCGCGCTCAGCCGCCCTGGGTCGAGGCTTTGCGTGCCTTGCTGCGGTCTTTGCCGAGTTTATGCTCGCGCCAGATGATCAGCACGCCTGCGGCCATGACCAGGGCCGCACCGCCCAGCATCGGCAGGGTTGGCACTTCGGAGAAGAAGAACCAGCCGATCGCGAGGGCAAAGATCATCGAGGCGTAGTCCAGCGGGGCGATCACGGCGGCCTCGGCCTCGCGGTAGCTTGAGGTCAGCAGGATCTGCCCGATGCCGCCGAGGAAGCCCGCGAGAACCAGGATCGCGAAGATTTCGGGCGGCGGCATGACCCAGCCAAAGGGCAGCGACAGCAGCGACAGCAGCGTGGCGTTGATGGTGAACCAGAAGACAATCGTAGAGGCAGGCTCAAAGCCCGTCAGTCTGCGGATGGAGATCTGCGCGAAGGCCATAAAGACCGCCGCTGCCAGCGCAATGGCCGCCCCAAGGCTTTGTGCGCTGCTGAGGCCTTCGGAGAGTGAAAAGCGCGGCGCGAGGATGATCAGAACGCCCGCAAGGCCAAGGCCCACCGCGCTGTAGCGCCAGGGTCCGACTTTTTCTTTCAGAACCATGGCGGCGAGCACCACCACCATGAGGGGCGCGGCATAGATAATGGCCGTCACTTCCGGCAGGGGCAGCATGCCAAGGGCTGCAAACTGCAGCGCCATCGAGGCGGTGCCGGCCAGGGCGCGAAAGAAGTGACTGCCCGGGCGTGAGGTTTTGACCCCGTTTTTCAGATCGCCCCTGAGCCAGAGCCAGCCCAGAATGACCGGGATCGCGAAGAAAGAGCGGAAGAAGACCGCCTCTCCCGGGGGGACATGGTCTGAGGCCAGTTTAATCAGTGAGGCCATGGCGATGAAAACCAGCACCGAGATCAGTTTGTAGGTAATGCCGCGCAGCGGGCGCATGTCTCGGCTCTCCGGGAGTTCCTCGCGCTCCTGCCTTGTCACCGGGCCTGGCGCTGTGCAAGCTGAGCGGGGAAAATCATGGGGCCTGTGTCGGAAATGTCTCCGCACGCCCGGGGGGATGCGATGAAACTTGCGGCGGCCGCCTATCCGTTGGACTTCTTTGAGGATTTCTCAGGTTATGAGGTCAAGATCAGCACCTGGGTGGCGGAGGGGGCTGCAACGGGGGCGGATCTGCTGGTCTTTCCGGAATATGGCGCGATGGAGCTGGCCTCGCTTGGCGGGCGCGCGGTGGCGGGGGATCAGGACCTCGCGGTGCGCGAGGCGGCAAAGCATCATGAGGCCGCTTCCGGGGTTCTGGCACGGCTTGCGGCAGAGCATGGGGTGCATATCCTTGGCGGCTCTGGTCCGGTCTGGCTGGAGGGGCGGCTGGTCAACCGCGCGGTGCTTTATGGGCCGTCGGGTGTGATCGGGCATCAGGACAAGCAGATCATGACCCGCTTTGAGCGTGAGGACTGGGGGATTGCGCCGGGCGCGGGGCTGAAGGTTTTTGAGACGCCCTTTGCGCGGATTGGTGTGGTGATCTGTTATGACAGTGAGTTCCCGCTGTTGTCGCGGGCGCTGGCGGAGGCCGGGGCGGAGGTGTTGCTGGCACCCTGCTGCACCGAAGGCTTTGCGGGCTTTATGCGGGTGCGGGTCGGCGCGATGGCGCGGGCGCTGGAGAACCAATGCGTGAGTGTGCAGGCGCCGCTGGTCGGTGAGGCGGCCTGGTGCGCCGGGGTGGAGGAGAACACCGGACGTGCGGGGGTCTTTGGCCCGCCCGATGCGGGCTGGCCGGAGACCGGGGTTCTGGCCGAGGGCGCGCTGAATGCGCCGGGCTGGGTGGTGGCGGAGGTGACGCGCGAGCAGATCCGGCAGACCCGCGAGGATGGTGTGGTGCTGCTGAGCCGGCACTGGCCTGAGCAGATCGAGCGGGTGGCGGTGCCGGTGGAGGTGATCGCAGGCTAGCGCGGTTTTGCAACCGCCGGGGGACTTTGCGTCCCCCGGACCCCCTGCAGAGTATTTTTTAAAAGCCAAATGATCACGAAGGGCGGCGAATCCGCCCGTTTCGCGGTGCCGAGGGGCCTTTGCCCTTGAAAATTTCCGGCAGGAAGCTCATTAGCTCCTTGCCCGCAGTCTTTTTGGCGGGTGCTATCCAATGGAGTCAACATGGCCAAGGAAGAACTGCTCGAATTCCCCGGCGTCGTGAAGGAACTCCTGCCGAATACGACGTTCAAGGTCGAGCTGGACAACGGCCATGAACTGATCGCGACGATGGCAGGAAAAATGCGTAAGAACCGGATCCGTGTTCTCGCAGGCGACCGCGTTCAGGTGGAAATGACCCCCTACGATCTGTCCAAAGGCCGGATCAACTATCGCTTCAAGTAAGATGAAGCTGATATTGGGCTCTGCCTCGCCGCGCCGGAAGGACCTTCTGGCGCAGATCGGGCTGGTGCCCGATGCGATTTTGCCCCCCGACATTGATGAAGATCCCCGCAGGGGGGAACTTCCGCGTCCCTATTGTGCCCGCATCGCCCAGGAAAAGGCTTTTGCGGTGCCGGCGGGGCCGGAAGACGTCGTGCTTTGCGCCGATACCACGGTGGCGCTGGGCCGGCGCATTCTTGGCAAACCCGCTTCTGCGGCCGAGGCTGCGAAGTTTCTGGTGCTGCTCGGCGGGCGCCGTCATGAGGTGATCACCTCTGTGGCGGTGCGCAAAGGCGAGCGGCTCTGGACGCGGGACGTGGTCTCGGTGGTGAAGTTCAAACGGCTTTCGGATGATGAGCTGAACTTTTACCTCGCGTCGAATGAATGGCAGGGAAAAGCGGGCGGTTATGGCATTCAGGGCCTGGCCGGGGCTTTTGTGACCTGGATGCAGGGGTCTTTCACCGGGGTCGTTGGCCTTCCGGTGGCGGAGACCGCACAACTTCTGGCCGCCGCTGGCGTGCCGCTCTGGAGGCAGGCATGATCGGACGTGTTGTCGTTCTTGACCATATGGAAGATGGCCGCGCGGCGGCTGCGCTGGTGGTGGATGGTCATCTTGAAGAGCTGATCATTGATCCGAAAGGCGAAAGCCCTTTGCAGCCCGGCGCGGTTCTGCGCGGGGTTGTGGACCGGCTGGTCAAGGGCCAGGGCGGGGTTTTCGTGAAGCTTCCGGGTGGATCGGGTTTCCTGCGTCAGGTCTCGGGTCTGGCACCGGGTCAGCGGGTGATCGTGCAGGTTTCGGGTGTGGCGGAGCCGGGCAAGGCCGTTCCGGTGACGCTGCGGGTTCTCTTTAAGTCGCAGCTTGCGATTGCCACGCCGGGGGCGCCGGGGATCAATATCTCGCGCCGCATCCGCGATGAGGAGGTGCGGCAGGATCTGCAGGATCTGGCCGATGAGGCGATGAAAGGCGCGCCGGGGGATCTCGGGCTGATCATCCGCTCGGCGGCGGAGGCTGCGGGGGAAGAGGCCGTGGCCGAGGATATCCTGACGGTCAAAGAGCTGGCGACGGCGGTGATGGCGGATCTTTCGGGTGAGCCGGAGCTGCTGGTGGATGCGCCGGATGCGCATGAGCTGGCCTGGCGCGAGTGGACCGATCCTGCCCCTGATGAGGTGATGCAGGAAGAGGGCGCTTTTGAGCGCGCGGGTGTTCTGGATGCGATCGACGTTCTGCGCTCGGTCGTGGCGGATCTGCCGGCGGGGGGCTCGATGGTGCTGGAGAGCACGCGGGCGCTGGTGGCGGTGGATATCAACACCGGGCCGGATACCTCGCTGGCGGCGGGTCTGAAGGCCAATATTGCCGCCGCCCGGGATCTGCCGCGGCAGCTGCGTCTGCGCGGCCTCGGGGGGCAGATCGTGGTGGATTTCGCGCCGATGCCGAAGAAAGACCGCGGCACGCTTGAGCAGGTTCTGCGCGCGGCCTTCAAGGGCGAGGCGGCAGAGACCACGCTGGCAGGCTGGACGCCCCTGGGCAATTTTGAGCTGCAGCGCAAACGCGACCGCGCCATGCTGAAGGATCTGCTGTGAGCAAATGTCCGATCTGTGGCCGTGCGGCAGAGCAGAGCTATCGCCCCTTCTGCTCCAAACGCTGTGCGGATGTGGATCTGGCGCGCTGGATGACGGGCTCTTACGCCATTCCGGTCGAAGACGACGGGGATGAGGACGGGTTGCCCCCGGCCGATCCGCCACAAAAACCGATGTGAGAGGACGCGCGAGGGGGAGACCGCTCGCGCGTTTTTCACTGCAGCGCATGGCGAAAGCAAATTCGTGCAACTTCGCGTCAGGGGGCGTTTTCTTTGACACCGGAGCGGCATAGATAAGGGCGAAGATCACCGGAGGCCCCAAGATGACCCGCGCGAAACCCGTTGTCCTTTGCATTCTTGATGGCTGGGGCCTGTCGGATGACCGCACGGCCAATGCGCCGGCGCTGGCTGAGACCCCGGCGTTTGACCGGGCCTGGGCGGAGTGCCCCCATGCGACGCTTCTGACCCATGGGCCGGATGCGGGTCTGCCCTCGGGGCAGATGGGCAATTCTGAGGTGGGTCATACCAATATCGGCGCGGGCCGGGTGGTGGCGATGGATCTGGGTCAGATCGATCTGGCGATCGAGGATGGCTCTTTCAATCAGAACGCGGCGATCCTGGACTGGGTTGCAGGGCTGAAGGCCACGGGCGGCACCGCGCATCTGATGGGGGTGATTTCGGATGGCGGCGTACACGGGCATCTGACCCATGTGCAGGCAGCGGCGCATCTGGTGGCCGCGCAGGGGGTGCCGGTGGTGATCCATGCGGTGACCGATGGCCGCGATGTCGCGCCCTCCTCGGCGGTGCCCTATATGGAGGCGCTGGTCGCGGGGCTGCCGCGCGGGGCAAAGGTCGGGACGGTGGTCGGGCGCTATTACGCCATGGACCGCGACAACCGCTGGGAGCGGGTTTCGCAGGCTTATGGCGCTTTTGTCTCGGGCCAGGGCACGGCTGCCACTTCGGCGGTGGCGGCTGTCGAGGCGGCTTATGCGGCCGGTCTGAGCGATGAGTTCATCACGCCCTATGTGATCGGCGGTTACGCGGGCATGAAGGATGACGACGGCTTTTTCTGCCTGAACTTCCGGGCGGATCGCGCGCGGGAGATCCTGCTGGCGCTGGGCCAGCCCGGGTTTGACGGCTTTGATGTCTCGGGCCGTCCGGCGCTGACGCTCTTTGGCATGGTGGATTATTCCAAAGACCATGATGCCTTTATGCAGGCGGCTTTCCCGAAGCAAAGCATCGTGAACACGCTGGGCGAATGGGTCGCCAAACAGGGCAAGCGCCAGTTCCGTCTGGCCGAGACCGAGAAATACCCCCATGTCACCTTCTTCCTGAACGGTGGCCAGGAAACCCCGGCAGAGGGCGAAGACCGCTTCATGCCGAAATCGCCGAAAGTGGCGACCTATGATCTGCAGCCCGAGATGTCCTCGGAAGAGGTCACGGAGAAATTCCTTGAGGCGATTGAGGCCGATTACGATCTGATCGTTGTCAACTACGCCAACCCCGATATGGTAGGTCATACCGGCAGCCTGGAGGCGGCGATGGCGGCCTGTGCCTCGGTGGACCGGGGCCTGGCCCGGGTGATCCCGGCGCTGCTGGCCAAAGGGGGGGCGATGCTTTTGACGGCAGATCACGGCAATTGTGAGCAGATGTTTGACCCCGCAACCGGCGGTCCGCATACCGCACACACGCTGAACCCGGTGCCGGTCATTCTGATCGGCGGCCCCGAGGGCGTGGCTTTGCGCGATGGCCGTCTGGCCGATGTGGCCCCGACCCTTTTGCAGCTGATGGATCTGCCGCAGCCGGAAGAGATGACCGGACGGAGCCTGATCCTCGCATGAGGCGGGCGGCGCTGGCTCTCTGTCTGGCGCTGATGGCCGGGGGGACCGCTGTTGCGGAAAGCCCGGTCTCGGATCAGGCACGGGCGGCGAGCGAGGGGCTTTTGGGCGCGGTTGAGGCGCTGGAGCAGGCGGAAAGCGGCCGCGATCAGGTCGCGGCGCTGACCCGGACCATTCAGGCCTATGAAACCGGCCTTTCGACCCTGCGCGAGGCTTTGCGCCAGGCCACCATCCGCGAGACCGCGCTGCAGATGCGCTTTGAGGCCAAGCGCGAGCGGGTTTCCAAGCTGCTGGGCGTGTTGTCGGGGATGGACCCTGATCCGACGCCGCTTTTGATGCTGCACCCCTCGGGGCCGGTGGGCACGGCGCGGTCGGGCATGATGCTGGCCGAGATCACTCCGGCGATGCAGGCAGAGGTCGAGACCCTGCGGGCTGAGTTGAAAGAAGTCTCTGAACTCAGGGCCTTGCAGAAATCCGCCGGAGCCACGCTGCAGCGCGGCCTTGAGGCGGCGCAGGTCGCCCGCACGCAGCTAAGCCAGGCGATTGCCGCCCGTTCGCCGCTGCCCAAACGCTTCACGGAAGATCCTGAGCGGCTGAAGCTGATGATCTCGGACGCCGATACGCTGGATGCGCTGGCGACCGGGCTTGCGCCGGATCTGCTGGCAAATACCGAGCTGACGGAATTCGCCGCCTCGCAGGGCAAGCTGGTGCTTCCGGTGCTCGGCCAGGTGCTGCGCCAGTTCGGCGAGCCGGATGCCGCGGGGATTGAACGCCCCGGTCTGGTGATCGCCACGCGCCCTCAGGCGCTGGTCACCGCGCCCTGGCCATCGACCATCCGCTATGTCGGGCCCTTTCTCGACTACGGAAATGTGATGATCCTTGAGCCCGGTGCGGGCTATCTTCTGGTTCTGGCCGGGCTCGGGACCATCTACGGTGGTGTGGGTGACATCGTCCCGGGCAATGCGCCCGTGGGGCTGATGGGCGGCGCGGACGGCACCGGGGATCTTTTGCAGGGCGGCTCTGAGAGCACTGGCAGAACCGGTTCGGAAACGCTCTATATGGAACTGAGGCAGGGCGGTCAGCCCGTCGATCCCGGCGAGTGGTTCGCCGATGTGAGGGAATGAGGACGCATCCATGAAGAAACATGTGCTGGCTGCGCTTGGCGGAACGGTAGCGGGGGCGGTGATCGCCGTGCAGCTTGCGGGACCCATCCTCGCACAGGATGCCGCGAAGAAAGCTTCTGTCTATCAACAGCTTGACCTGTTCGGTGACATCTTTGAGCGCATCCGCGCGCAATATGTCGAAGAGGTTGAGCCCGAAAAGCTGATTGAGGCTGCGATCAATGGCATGCTGACCTCGCTTGATCCGCATTCGTCTTATCTGCCGAAAAAAGCCTATGAGGATATGTCGGTTCAGACCCGGGGTGAATTCGGGGGCCTGGGCATTGAGGTGACCCAGGAAGAGGGCTTTGTGAAGGTCGTCACGCCGATTGATGACACTCCCGCCGATAAGGCCGGGATTCTGGCGGGCGATTTCATCACCCATGTCGACAATGAATCGGTGCTGGGTCTGACCATGGATCAGGCCGTTGATAAGATGCGCGGTCCGGTCGGCTCTGAGGTGGTGATCACCGTGGTGCGCGAAGGCACCGCAGAGCCTTTTGACGTCTCGATCATCCGCGAAAGCATCAAGGTGAAAGTCGCCCGTACCCGTCTTGAAGGCGATGTTGCGGTGATGCGCCTGACCACGTTCAACGATCAGACCTACAAGGGTCTCGAAGACGGTCTGAAGCAGCTCTTCGCGGATGCGGGCGGGGCCGATAAGATCAACGGTGTGGTGCTGGATCTGCGCAACAACCCCGGTGGTCTGCTGCCCCAGGCGATCAAAGTGGCCGATGCTTTTCTTGAACAGGGGGAAATCGTCTCGACCCGGGGCCGCACTGCGGCAGAGGGCGAGCGGATGAACGCAACCCCCGGCGATCTGACCGGAGGCAAACCGCTGGTCGTGCTGATCAACGAAGGCTCGGCCTCAGCCTCTGAGATCGTCGCCGGTGCGCTGCAGGATCATGGTCGTGCGGTCGTTGTGGGCATGAAATCCTTTGGCAAAGGCACCGTGCAATCGGTCATGCCGCTGCGCGGCGATGGCGCGATGCGTCTGACCACGGCGCGCTATTACACGCCCTCGGGCCGCTCAATCCAGGGCATGGGGGTGCATCCCGATGTCGTGGTGGCGCAGCCGCGCAAAGACCCGAATGCCCCGGTGACTGAAGAGCCGAAATCGCGTCTGTCGCGTTCAGAAGCGCAGCTGCGTGGCACGCTGTCGAACGATTCGATGTCTGAAGATGAGCGCAAGATGATTGAGGCAGAGGCCGCCAAAGCCGAAGCCGCTGCGAAACTGCGTCAGGATGATTACCAGCTGGCCTATGCCATCGACATCCTGCGCGGCATGGCCGCCGTGAAGAAAGACTGAAGATGAGCGATCTGCCCTATCGCCCCTGCGTGGGGGTGGTTTTGATCAATGCCGGGGGCCGGATTTTCGCCGGCCAGCGGCTCGACAGCGAAGTGCCCGCCTGGCAGATGCCCCAGGGCGGCATCGACAAGGGCGAGAAATCCCGCGACGCGGCTTTGCGTGAGCTGTGGGAGGAGACCGGCGTCACCGCTGATCTGGTTGAAGAGATCGCGCGGACGGACGATTGGGTGACCTATGATCTGCCGCCGCATCTTTTGGGTAAGGTCTGGGGCGGCAAATACCGCGGACAAAAGCAGCGCTGGTATCTCTACCGCTTCAAAGGCTCCGACGATCAGATCGTGATTGAAAGTGAGCATCCCGAGTTTTCCTCCTGGAAATGGATCGGCGCGGAAGAGATGGTTGCGGGCATCGTGCCCTTCAAACGCGCGGTTTATGAGACAGTGGTCGCCGAATTCCGCGATCATCTGGCGAAATGAGCGGGGAGGCTTCGGCCTCCTCTTTGCCTTTCGGGGCTGAGGCTGCGGGCTATGAGGCCGGTCGCCCGGACTATCCGCCCGCGCTTTATGAAGCGCTTTTTCAAGAGCTTAACCTGAGCCCCGGCCTGCGGGGCTTTGAGGTTGGGGCCGGGACCGGCCTTGCCACGCGCGCGCTGATGCGGCGCGGGCTGCAGCTTCTGGCCATTGAACCCGACCCGCGGATGGCCGCGCGGCTGCGGGCCGCAGTGCCGGGGGCAGAGGTGATCCCCCTGCGGATGGAGGAAGCCGATCTGCCCGAGGCGGCGGCGGATTTCGGCGTCTCGGCCATGGCGATGCATTGGCTGGAACCGGCGACTGCGCTGCCACGGGCGCGGCGCTGGCTGAAGCCTGGGGCGGGTTTTGCGATGTGGTGGACCGTCTTTGGCGATCCGGCCGCGCCGGATGACTTTCAGCGCGCCTCTCAGCCGTTTTTCGCGGGCCAGGGGCGCGGGCGGGGCAGTTCGGGCGCGGTGCCCTATGCCCTGCAACGCGAGGCGCGGTTGCAGAATCTGACGGCAGCGGGCTTTGAGGGCGCGCGGGCGCAGCGCTTTGACTGGAAAATCCGGCAGAGCACGGCAGAAGTGGTGAACCTCTGCCGCAGTTTCTCGCCGGTTCTGCAGATGGCGGCCCCTGCGCGGGCAGCTTTCCTGAGCGCCATCGCCGATCTGGTTGATCGCGACTTCGGCGGTCAGGTCGAGCGCGATTTTGTCACGCTGCTTTATACCGCCCGCAGACCGCTTTAACGGCGGGCAAAATCGGTAAAGCCCGCGAGGAAGTCGCGCAGGCGGCTTTCGGTCTTTGCATCAGACATGCGGCCTTCTGAATCAAAGACATCGCCCGCGCGTGAGACCATCAGACGCCCTTCAAAATAAGGCCGCATGCCCAGGGTGCGCAGCACGGTCAGCCACATATCCTGCGCAAGAATGGTGCCAAAACCGCCCGGAGAGGCCCCGATCAGCGCCACGGGCTTGCCCTGGAAAAGATCGGTGCCACCGGGCTTGCGGCTCATCCAGTCGATGGCGTTTTTGAAAACGCCGGGGATGCCGTTGTTATATTCCGGCGTCACCAGCAGCAGCCCGTCTGCCGCCTTCAGCGCCTCTTTCAGGGCGGCGACCGGCGCGGGGGCACCTTTCGCGGTCTCTTCATCTTCGTTGAAAAGCGGCACGCCATGCAGCGTATGGGCATCAAGCCGCGCGCCTTCGGGCATCACGCCAACGGCTGCGCGCAGAAGTGCGGTGTTGAGAGATCCGGCCCGCAGGCTGCCGGACAGGCCGAGAATGGTGGTCATATCGTCATCCTTTAAGAACTCATGCCTTATAACACGTCAGAGCAACTTGCGTGCCCCGGCCTGACAGCCGGGTTTGCGACTGCGCGAAAAAGCAAAAAGCAAAAAGCAAAAGGCGAAGGCCGCAGCCGCCGCCCTGAAGGCCGCGTCGTGGTATCTGTGGTTCAGGCCGCCTCAAACCGCAGCGGATGGCGCAGGAACTGCGTCGCCTTGGAAGAAACGCCCTCGGGATCCCCGGTGGTCAGGAACTTTGACACTTTGCCGGGGCCGATGAATTCCGGGTGCCGCTCCAGATAATCGGCCAGCGATTCAGCGACCAGATCGGCCTGGCTGAAGACCTTCACTTCGGGGCCAAGCGCCTTGCGGAAAGCGCCCTCCAGCAGCGGGTAATGGGTGCAGCCAAGGATGGCGGCTTCCGGATAAGGCATGCGGCGCTTCAGCGTCTCCACATGGCTGCGCACCAGGGCTTCGGCCAGCTGCTCATCGCCCTGCTCAATGGCATCGACGACGCCGGTGCAGGGCTGTGCCTCAACATCAACGCCAATGGCGCGGAAGGCGAGTTCGCGCTGAAACGCGCGGCTGGCCACCGTGGCCGGTGTCGCAAAAAGCGCGACGTTTTTCACCTCAACCTCGCGCGGGGGGGAGTTATCGCCCCATTTCCGCTCGGTCAGCGCCTCGATCATCGGGACGAAGACGCCCAGCACGCGCTTGTCTTTCGGCAGCCAGGTCTCCTGCATGCGCTTCAATGCGGCGGCGGAGGCGGTGTTGCAGGCCAGGATCACCAGATCGCAGCCTTCTTCCCAGAGCCGTTCAACGGCGGCGCAGGTCAGATTATAGATGTCGTCATGGCTGCGCACGCCGTAGGGCGCATGGGCATTGTCGCCCAGGTAAACGAAGGGAACCTCCGGCAGGCGTTTGCTGACCGCATCAAGAACGGTCAGGCCACCAAGCCCGGAATCGAACACACCCACTGCCATTGCTGACGTCCTTTGTCTCGGCTGACACCCCGGGAGAGGGCGGTTTGCGGCCCGGCTCCCGTTGCGGTGGTGATAGGCTATTCTTGCGTCCTGGGCCACCCCCTGCCCGCATTTGCGCAATAAATCCTATATATAGCCAGTAAATTCGAAGAATCTTGCGCGCGATCCATTCTACACCGGGATGAAGACGGCCGATTGGCCCGGAGGGGGGAAGAAAATGGCAGCACCGGTAAATCGGTTCAAGGCGGCGCTTAAGGCGGGGCAGCCGCAGATCGGGCTTTGGGTCTCATTTGGCAGTCCCAATGTGGCCGAGATGCTGAGCCACTGCGGCTATGATTGGCTGGTGATCGATGGCGAGCATTCGCCGAATGATCTGCCGCTGATGCTTTCGCAGCTTCAGGCGGCTGCTGAGGGCGGCACCCATTGCGTGGTCCGCGTGCCGATCGGAGAGGCCTGGCTGATCAAACAGGTGCTCGACATCGGGGCGCAGACCGTGCTGGTGCCGATGGTGGAAACCGCCGATCAGGCCCGTGATCTGGTCCGCGCCATGCGCTACCCGCCTGAGGGGATGCGCGGCATGGGGATGCTGGGGCGCGGCGCGCGTTACGGCATGATCCCGGAGTATGCCACCACCGCCAATGCACAGGTCTGCCTGCTGGTGCAGGTGGAAAGCCGCGCCGGTCTGGCGGCGCTGGATCAGATCTGCGCGGTTGAGGGCGTGGACGGGGTCTTTATCGGCCCGGCGGATCTGTCGGCGGATATGGGCTATCCGGGCAATTCGGCCGCACCTGAGGTGCAAAGCGCCATCGCAGAGGCCCTGGGCCGGATCAAATCCCACGGCAAAGCGGGCGGGATTCTGGTCGGTGGTGCCGCAGCGGGCAAAGAGGCGCTGTCAAACGGCGCGGTCTTTGTGGCGATCGGCCATGATGTGGGGCTGTTGCGCGACGGCGCGCTTGCGCTCAGGGCGCAGATGGGCTGAGGCGGCGCTCCATGATGTTGCAGGACCAGACCCCGAAGACCGGGGCGGCAAAGGGCATCCGCTGCTTTTGAACAACGCGAAACCCGCAGCGCTCATAAAGCGCGCGGGCCCGCGGGTTGCTCTCTGCCACATCAAGGCGCATCGCGCGGTAGCCTTCGGCTCGGGCGAGGCTGGCGAGTTCTTCCAGAAGCGCGCGGCCAATGCCCTGGCTGCGAAAGGCGGGCGACACGCTCAGCCCGTCGATCAAAAAGCGCTCATTGTCGGTGTCAACGCCAAGCAGCCGCAGCGCACCCAGCCGCCAGCTGCTGCCCGCGGGGCCGTAAAAGCGCCGCAGCAGCTCCGGGGACAGGCTGACAAAGCTGCCCGCGGCACTGCGAAACCCGGCCACCCCGACCAGCGTCCCCCCGGCCGTTACCGCAGCCAGAGCATGACCCGGATCCAGTGCGGCGCGGATCACCGGCAAAGCGCGGTCGCCCCGGCCCAGAAGCCGCCCGAGTTTGCCCTGAAACGCCTGCCAGTACAGCGCCGCGGCCTGGTCACGCGCGCCGTCTGCCAGAAAATGCAGCGGAAGGATGCGGATGTCCTGGTTCACCGGTGACTGCCTCTGTGGCCCATTGCCCTCTTCAGAGTGAAGGATTAATCGAGATTTACAGATCCCGTGGGGAGGGGGCAATGCAGGCAGAGCAGAACACATCCGGATCAGCCGGAGATGGCCCATCCGTGCGCCGCGCCTTTCTGCGGGGCGTGCTGATCTCATCGCCTTTCCTGCTGGTGATTGTGCCCTTTGCGATGCTCTTTGGCGTGCTGGCCACCGAAGCCGGGATGGATCTTCTGACCGTCATGGCCTTCACGGTTGCGGTCTTTGCGGGTTCGTCGCAGCTGACGGCGCTGCAACTGATGCAGGACAATGCGCCCGCCGCTGTGATCCTTGCGACCTCGCTGGCGGTGAACCTGCGGATGTCGATGTATTCGGCGGCGCTGACGCCCTGGCTGGGGCGGCTGAGCCTGTGGTCGCGGGCCTGGGTGGCCTTTTTGCTGGTGGATCAGTCCTATGCGGCTTCGGTCGCGGAATATGAGCGCAACCCGAAGATGAGCAACGCCGAGCGGCTGGCCTATTTCTTTGGCACGGTCGTTCTGGTCGCCCCTTTCTGGTATCTGGCGACCGGCGTGGGGGCGATCCTCGGGGCGCAGATCCCGCCGGAGCTGGCGCTTGATTTCGCGATGCCGCTGAGCTTCATCGCGCTGACTGCGCCGATGCTGCGCACGATCCCGCATCTGGTGGCGGCCTTCACCTCTGTCACCCTGGCGCTGACGCTGACCTGGCTGCCCTGGTCGAGCGGCATTCTGGTGGCGGCGATCACCGCCATGCTGGCCGGAGCCTTCACCGAGATGGCGCTGGAGAAGCGGGCATGAGCTATTCGACCGCGGAAATCTGGTTCCTGATCATCGGCCTTGGGGTCGGCACCTTCCTGTTGCGCTTTTCCTTTCTGGGGCTGATCGGGTCGCGCGAACTTCCGGTCTTTTTTCAGCGGATGCTGCGCTATACGGCCGTGGCCGTGCTGCCGGGGATCGTGGCGCCTCTCGTGCTCTGGCCTGCGGCTGCGGGCGGCGAGTTAGAGCCTGCGCGGCTGATCGCGGCCGTGGTCACCGGGGCGCTTGGCTGGTATCTGCGCAATATGCTGCTGGCGATCGTCGGCGGCGCGGTGACCTTCTTCCTGCTGCAGGCTTTCGTCTTCGGCTGATCGCGGACTGTGAAAGCAAAAGGGCGGCGCCCTGCGGCACCGCCCTTCATCTTTGACCCTCTGGCGCGTCAGTTGCCGCCCTGGATCGCCTTTGCAATGACCGGCGAGATCTGCGGCACGCGGTCCGGCTCAGACTGATCGGGGGAGCCATAGACGATCTGCGTCTGCACGCCGGGCAGGGCGGCAAAGCTTTCCATCAGGCTTTTCGGGAACATGGTCGATTCGATGCTCTGAAAGCCCGGAAGCTGGCTCAGCATCTTCGAGGTGGCCGAAGTGCAGAAGGCCGAGGGCACCGGGCCATTGTCGCGGGCCAGCTGATAGGCGCGCTCGGCGACTTCCGGGCTGACCTGCACCCGCTGAATGACAGCATGGAAGGGACCTGCAGACTGGAAGGCGAAGTAATTCGCCTGCATCTGCGGGGTCATGCCATAGCGCAGGTCATGGCGCTCAGGTGCGCGGGAGTCGTCCCAGTTGCCTGCCGGATCAAAGAGCACACGCTCGGAAGCATTGATGAGAAGCCCCGTATGCGCCCCCTCACCCGAGCGGTCGTTGATCGAGGTGACCAGCATCAGCTCAGGCGGGCCCGCATGGACATAGCGTGCGGCTTTCACCGCCTCATCCGGAGCCCAGACCCGTTCGGCCGCACAGCCCGAAAGGCTGAGCGCCACCAGAACACCCGTTACAAAACGCACCATGTAAGATTGTCCCGGATCAGGCGTTGGCGAGCGCGAGGAAGATCAGCACGACGGCTGAGATGATCCCCACCCAGGTGGCGAATTTGATGAAACCGTTAAAGGTCGCCTGGTGGACGGTGGTGTCCATGCTGCCGTGTTTGTGTTCGGCCATATCGGAAATCTCCTCAGTCAATCTGTCGCAGTGCTAGCGGATAAGTCCATCTGTGTCATTACCCCTTCGCCGCGCAAAAACGCCTCTGTTGCCGCGAGAGCGCGCCTGCACTTACAGCATCTGCCACTGCCAGACGCCGTTTTCATCAAGGGTGCGGCTGACCTCTCCGGCCTTCCACAGATGGTTCAGATGCGCGACGGATTCCGCCATGGCCAGCCCGAACTGATCGCCGGTGATCTCGCGACCAAAGAGCGGCACGAAGCACTGGCAGGCATTGCGCGGCGCGCTGAGGTGGCGGCGCAGCCGGTTGAGGGCGCCATGGTGATTGTCGCTCATCTGCCGCAGCCGGGTGGGCAGGCCGGTGAAGGGCATTTTGTGACCCGGCAGCACCAGGTGATCTTCCCGGGCATGGGGCATGAAACTGTCGTTGGCCGCCATCCATTCCGAGATCGGATCGGCCTCAGGCTCGGTGGCATAGATGCCGATATTGGCCGAGATGCCGGGCAGGATCTGATCGCCGCCAACCACCAGACTGCCGCCCTCTTCCCAAAGGGTGACATGCTCAGGCGCATGGCCATGGCCGATGCGGATCAGCCAGTCACGCCCGCCCATGCGCAGGCGCTCCCCCTCCTGCAGACGCAGATAGCCCAGCGGCATGGGGGCGGATTTATCGGCGGTGTTCATCGGCCGTTCAGCAATGCGTGCCTCAAGGCGTTCCGCGTCCATCCCGGCCGCTTTCCAGAAGCGTATTGTTTCGGGCGGAGCCACCTCCTGCACGTCCAGAAGCAGCATCCGCGCCATCAGCCAGGAGGTGCGGGAGGCGAGAAGCTCTGCGCCCTGCTCCTGAAACCAGCCCGCAAGGCCTGCGTGATCGACATGATGATGCGTCAGCAGCACCCGCCGCACCGGGCGGAAGGCCAGCGGCCCGGCCAGCAGCGCATCCCAGACCCCGCGGATTTTGCGGGTATCAATGCCGGTATCCACCAGGGTCCAGCCGTCACCATCGTCAAAGGCATAGACGTTGACGTGATCCAGCGCCCAGGGCAGCGGGATGCGGATCCACAGCACCCCTTCTGCAATTTCAATGGCCTGACCAGGCTCCGGCGCGTCAGGAAATGGAAAACGGATCGGGCCGGAGGTGGTCTTTTGGGTCATGAGGCAAGTGATTCGATGTTATGGGCATAAAGATCTGCCGCACCTTCGCGCATCTCAGCCAGAAGTGCACCATGCTGCGGCAGCATGCGCAGGATAAAGCTGCGCGCCAGCGCCGTGCGCGACCCCTCGCCGCCCTCGGCCAGAGCGGCTTTCAGGTGGAAATGCGCCCCCAGCACCAGGGCAAAAGCCCGCTGATAAGCGACCGATCCGGCCAGACGATCCGTCATCGCCTGGGCCAGCAGCGCCTCGGTGCCGTCGCGCAGCGATTCGGCAGCCAGCCAGACCGCGCCCGCCAGATCGGGCAGGCGGCCGCGGGCGGCCTCTGCGCCTTCCTCGATCTCTTCGATCAGGCGGAAGGCGGCCTCGCCCTGGTCCATCATTTTGCGGGCCACAAGATCGGCGGCCTGAATGCCGTTGGTGCCTTCATAGATCGCCGTGACCCGGACATCGCGCAGATATTGCGCGGCCCCGGTCTCTTCAATGAAGCCCATGCCGCCGTGGATCTGAATGCCCGCCTGGGCCACGGCAATGCCGGTATCGGTGCCGTAGCTTTTGGTGATCGGCGTCAGCAGCGCGGCGCGGGCGTCCCATTCGGCGTCCCCCGTGGCGCGGGCCATATCGATGGCCACGGCATTGGCCAGCGCAATGGCGCGGGCGGCGAACAGCTCAGCCTTCATGCCGATCAGCATCCGGCGCACATCGGGGTGATCGATGATGCCACCATGGGTGCCGGTCACGGGCTTGCCCTGCACCCGGTCCAGCGCATAGGCGAGCGCGTGCTGATAGGCCCCGTCCGCGACCGAGATGCCCTGAATGCCCACGCCGAGGCGGGCGTTGTTCATCATGGTAAACATCGCCGCCATGCCCTTGTGCGGCGCGCCGACCATCCAGCCGGTGGCACCGTCAAACTGCATCACCGCCGTCGGGCTGCCGTGCAGGCCCATTTTATGTTCCAGGCTGACGACCTTCAGGCTGTTGGCGACGCCGGGATTGCCCTCAGCATCGGGCAGATATTTCGGCACGATGAAAAGGCTGATCCCCCGGGTGCCGGGCGCGCCATCGGGCAGGCGGGCCAGCACCAGGTGGCAGACGTTTTCGGCCACATCATGATCGCCCCAGGAGATGAAGATTTTCTGACCAGAAACCGCATAGCTGCCATCGCCATTGGGCTCGGCCCGGCTGCGCAAAGCCCCGACGTCCGATCCGGCCTGCGGCTCGGTCAGGTTCATCGTGCCGGTCCATTCGCCCGAGATCAGCTTCGGCAGATAAAGCGCCTTGATCTCGTCGGAGGCATGATGCTCCAAAGCCTCAATCTGGCCCTGGGTCAGCAGCGGGTTCAGCTGCAGCGCGAGGCAGGCCGCGCCCATCATATCATTCACGCAGCTGTTGAGCGTCAGCGGCAGCCCCATGCCGCCGAACTCCGGATCCGCCGAGGTGCCGACCCAGCCGCCCTCTGCGATCTGCCGGTAGCCTTCGGCAAAGCCGGGGCTGGCGCGCACCACCCCGTTTTCCAGCTTCGCGCCCTGCAGATCGCCGTTGCGATTGAGCGGTGCCAGCACCTCCTCGCTCAGCCGGCCTGCGCCGCTCAGGATCGCCTCAACGGTCTCCGGTGTCGCATCCCCAAACCGCTCGGTCGCAGCGACCTGAGCGAAATCAACGACATGATCGAGCAGAAAGCGGAAATCTTCGACAGGCGCGCGATAGGGCATAGAGTCCTCCGGAAGGCTGCCGGGTTGCAGGACCGGCGGGGCTGTGGCACGGGTGTTTTTGGGCAGACTAGCCGCTGCCCCGTTCCTCGCAACTGATACGCGGCGTCAGATATGCTTACGACCCTACGTCTGAAACCCGATGAAGCGGGCATCTTTCGCGCAGCGGAACTGCTGCGGGCGGGAGAGCTTGTCGCCTTCCCCAGCGAGACGGTCTACGGCCTTGGCGGCGATGCCCGCAATGACGCGGCGGTCGCGGGGATCTATACGGCCAAGGGCCGACCCTCGTTCAACCCGCTGATCGTGCATCTGCCCGATCTCGACGCCGTGCGTCGCTATGCCGAAGTCGGCCCCGAGGCTGAGGCGCTGGCCCGCGCTTTCTGGCCCGGGCCGCTGACCCTGGTTTTGCCGCTGCGCCCCGATGCGGGGCTTTCGCCGCGGGTGACGGCGGGCAACCACTCGCTGGCGGTGCGCATTCCCGCCCATCCGGTCGCCCGCGCGCTGCTGCAGGTCTCGGGCGTGCCTCTGGCGGGGCCCTCGGCCAATCCTTCAGGCCGTATCAGCCCGACCACGGCGGAACATGTTCTTGAGGGGCTTGATGGCCGCATTGCCGCGGTGCTCGATGGCGGTGCCTGCCGGGTGGGGGTCGAATCGACGATTCTGGCCCCCGGACAGCCGCCGCATCTGCTGCGCCCGGGCGGTATTTCCGCCGAAGAGATCCTCGCGGTTCTTGGCACCCTGCCGCTGCGCCCCGAGGAAGATCCGGCCCGCCCGGTCGCGCCAGGACAGCTGTCGTCGCATTACGCCCCCGATGCCCTCGTGCGCCTGAACGCCGGGAGCCGCAGGGCGAATGAGGTTTTCATCGGCTTCGGAGCCGTGGGGACGGGTGCAGAGTTCAATCTCTCGCCCACCGGCGATCTTAATGAGGCTGCCGCACAGCTTTTTGCCGTGCTGCGCGATGCTGACCGCCAGGCCGGGCCGGGCGGGCGGATCGCCATTGCCCCGGTTCCCACAGCGGGCATCGGTCTCGCGATCAACGACCGGCTGAAACGCGCTGCGGCCCCCCGCAGCTGAGCATAAGAAAGGCCGGGAGATCGCTCTCCCGGCCTTTCTTTTTAATCAGAGCCCGCGGGTCTCAGACCAGACCCGCGATGATGGCGCGCAGCGTCTCAACGCCCTCACCCTTCTCGGAAGAGGTGATGATGATCTCGGGATAGGCCGCCGGATGTTTGACCAGCGCCGCCTGCACCTGGGCGATATTGGCCTCGCGGGTGGCAGCATTGACCTTATCGGCCTTGGTCATCACCACCTGGAAGGTCACCGCCGAGCGGTTGAGCAGCTTCATGATTTCTTCATCGACCGCCTTTACACCATGGCGGGTGTCGATCAGCACGAAAGCCCGGCGCAGGGTGGCGCGACCCGACAGATACTGCTTCAGCAGCGCCTGCCACTTCGCAACGATGGCGACCGGGGCTTCGGCATAGCCATAGCCCGGAAGGTCGACCAGATAGCGCTCTTCCCCCAGGGTAAAGAAGTTGATCTCCTGGGTCCGACCCGGCGTGTTCGAGGCCCGCGCCAGGGTCTTGCGACCGGTCAGCGCGTTGATCAGGCTCGATTTCCCAACGTTGGAGCGGCCGGCAAAGCAGACCTCCATACGGTCGGCCGGCGGCATGCCGGACATGGCAACGACGCCTTTCAGAAAATCCACCGGACCCGCAAAAAGCAGACGGCCTTTTTCTGAGGCTTCAAATTCGGGTTCGGGGGCGAGAGGGAACTTCAGGCTCATCCTGGGGCACCTTTAAGAGCTTGGGCGGACGAGGCCGCACGGAATGTGTCAGGGGTCTTATAAATGAGAAGCGGACGCGGGGGCACCCCCTCGCGTCCGCGGCTCAAAATCAGGGCTTTGGCCCTTATTTCTTTTTCTTCTCAGCGGCCTTTTCAGCCTCAGCCGCTTTCTCAGCCAGGGCCTCACGCAGCGATTTGCGTTTGCGCGCCGCTTTGATGTTGCCGAAGATGTCCGGCCGGTGGCCGTGGCTGCGCATGATGGCGTATTGCTGGATGAAGGTGATGATGTTGTTGGTGATCCAGTAAACGACCAGACCCGAGGCAAAACCACCCAGCACGAACATGAAGATCCAGGGCATCCAGGCAAAGATCTGCTGCTGCATCGGATCGGCAGGCGCCGGGTTCAGCTTCTGTTGCAGCCACATGGTGCAGCCCAGCAGGATCGGCAGAATCCCGATGAAGACCATGGCCAGCATCGAAGTCGGCTCAGGCGCCGCCCAGGGCAGGAAGCCGAAGGCGTTGAAGATCGAGGTCGGATCCGGCATCGAGAGATCCTGGAACACACCAAAGAAGGGGGCGTGACGCAGCTCGATGGTGACGAAGATCACCTTATAAAGGCTGAAGAAGATCGGGATCTGCAGCAGCATCGGCAGACAGCCGGCAGCCGGGTTCACCTTCTTCTCCCGGTAAAGCTTCATCATCTCCTGCTGAAGCTTCGCCCGGTCGTCGCCCGCGCGCTCTTTCAGCGCCTCCATCTCCGGCTGCAGCTCTTTCATGCGCGCCATCGAGACGTAGGATTTATAGGCCAGCGGCAGCACCAGGGCCTTCAGAATGAAGGTCAGCGCAATGATCGCCACGCCCATATTGCCGATCAGACCATTGAGCCAGTGCAGCACGGCAAAGATCGGTTTGGTCAGGAAGTAGAACCAGCCCCAGTCGATCGAATCGACAAAACGCTCAATCTTCTGCTTCGAGGGATCGACCTCAGCACCGGTCAGCTTCGCAAGAAAGCCCGGGTCGTTCTCATAGCTGCGGATGGTCGCCCATTCCTTGGCACCGGCATAAAGACGGCTCTCCGAACTGGCGCTCGCACCCGGTTCCACAGTCACCGCCGGAAGACGGGCCTCGGCCTGATAGACGTCACGGGCGGGGAAATACTTCTGAACCGAAGTATAGGGCTGGCTCGAAGACGGAATCAGCGCCGTCAGCCAGTATTTGTCCCCAAAGCCCAGCCAGCCACTCTCTTTGACCTCGGTCGAGGTCATCGGCACCCCTTCGGTCTCAGAGGTGCGGGCGTCTTTCAGCTCGCTGTAATCGGTCTCGGTCAGAATGCCGTCCGCGACTTCCAGAAGGCCCTCATGCGAGATGAAGAAACTCTGATAATCGCCCGGAATGCCGTGACGCGAGATCATGCTATAGGGTGCCAGACGGATCGCCTCGGCACTCTGGTTGTCCACCGACTGGGTGACGGTGAACATATAGTCCTCATCCACCGCAAAGACGCGGCGGAAGGTCTGACCTTTGGTGTTCGCCCATTCCAGCGTGACCGGAGTGCCCGGTGCCAGAACCTCGCCCGAAACGGCCGTCCAGGGCGTATTCGGGCCCGGGACATCATCATAGGTCAGGCTGCCGCCCGGGGCCCAGCCGTAAAGCGCATAAAAGGCATTGGAGCCTTCCATCGGACGCAGCAGGCGGACGATATCGGAGTTGTCGTCGGTGCTCTCGCGGTAAGCGCGCAGCTGCAGGTCATCAAGGCGACCGCCGGTCAGCGCGACCGAACCGGTCAGCCGCGGCGTATCAAGCTTCAGCCGTGCGGTCTCAGGCGCCGGAATGGCGGCGGTTTCGCCCGGGGCGCTGCCGGCAAGTGCCGGCGGCAAAGTCTCACCCTGGACAGCCACGGGAGCATTCGGGTCCGTCACCGGGTCTGCGGGAGGAAAAACCACAAACCAGACGAGGATCACGAGAAAGCTCAGTGCCGTCGCCAGGATGAGGTTTTTGTTCTGATCGTCCATGGGGAACCACCTGCTATTCTGGTGAGGTGGTTCAACAGAGAAGGGGCGTCAAGGTCAAGCGGAAAGGCATTTTCCACCGCCCGCCCTGCTGTTTTTGGCTTTTTAGAAATACTCCCGGGGGTGCGGGGGCAGGCAGCCCCCGCTTCGCCGCCCGCCTCAGGCCTGCGGCTTCAGGCTTGTGGTCGCGTAATTAACCGACAGATCCTTCGCCGAAAGGCTCCAGCGCCAGGAGATCGGGTTGAAAACCATCCCCCGCCGGTCCACCGGGGTCAGCCCCGCGGCGCGGATCAGATCATAAAGCTCATCCGGCGTGATGAATTTTGCCCAGTCATGGGTGCCTTTCGGCAGCCAGCGCATCACATGCTCCGCCCCGATGATCGCCATCATATAGCTCTTCGGGTTGCGGTTCAGCGTCGAGCAGACCATCAGCCCGCCGGGGCGCAGCAGATCATGGCAGGCCCGCAGATAGGCTGCCGGATCAGAGACATGCTCGATCACCTCCATATTCAGCACCACATCGAACTGCTCACCGGCCGCCGCCAGCGCCTCGGCCGTGGTGTGGCGATACTCAATCTCCAGCCCCGACTGCGCGGCATGGACCCGCGCCACCGGCAGGTTTTTCTCGGCCGCATCGGCCCCCACCACGGTCGCGCCCAGCCGCGCCATCGGCTCGGACAACAGCCCGCCGCCGCAGCCGATGTCCAAAAGCCGCAGCCCCGCAAAGGGCTTTTCCGATTTCAGATCGCGGCCGAATTCCCCGGCGATCTGCTGGCAGATGTAATCGAGACGGCAGGGGTTCATCATATGCAGCGGGCGGAATTTGCCGTTGGTATCCCACCATTCAGCGGCCATGGCTTCAAACTTTGCCACTTCGGCGGGGTCGATGGTGCTGCTCATCTGCTTGCTCCTTGCGGCGCGGCTTTGATCGGGCCACTTTAGCAAAGATATACAGGGGAGCCGATGGACAGGACAACCGCACAGCCGACCGCCTTTGATTATCTTTACCCGGCGATTGAGCCCTTCGACCGGCGGATGATCGATATGGGCGACGGCCATCGCATCTATGTCGAGCAATGCGGCAATCCGCAGGGAGTGCCCGTTCTGGTGGTCCACGGCGGCCCTGGTGGCGGCAGCAGCCCGGCCATGCGGCGCTTTTTCGACCCTGAGACCTACCGGATTGTGCTTTTTGATCAGCGCGGTTGCGGCCATTCGCAGCCTTCGGCCTCGGTGGTGAACAACACCACCTGGCATCTGGTCTCGGATATGGAGGTGATCCGCGAGACCCTCGGGATCGCGGAATTCCTGCTCTTTGGCGGCTCCTGGGGGGCCACGCTGTCGCTGGTCTATGCCATCATCCATCCGGACCGCGTGACCGGGCTGATCCTGCGCGGCGTCTTTTTGATGGAGGCGGCTGAGCTGGAGTGGTTCTACGGCGGCGGCGCGGCGCGGTTCTTCCCGGCCGAATGGGCGCGCTTCACCGCCCCCATCCCCGCGGCAGAGCGCGGCGATCTGATCGCCGCCTATCACGCCCGCCTTTTCAGTGGCCATCTGAGCGAAGAGATCCGCCACGCCCGGATCTGGGCGGGCTGGGAGAATGCCCTCGCCTCGGCCCGTTATATCGCGTCAGGCGATGTGCCGGGGGACTATGCCCGCGCCTTCTCGCGGCTGGAGAATCACTATTTTCAGCACGCGGGCTTTCTGGAGGCGGACGGCTGGATTTTGCAAAACCGTCACCGCATTGAGCATCTGCCCGCGATCATCGTGCAGGGCCGTTTTGACATGATCTGCCCGCCGCTCTCGGCGAGCCGCCTCGCGGAGGGCTGGGAAGCGGCTGAGTTGCAGATGATCCCGATGGCAGGCCACGCGATGTCAGAGCCGGGGATCGCCGCAGGGCTTGTCAGCGCCACCAACCGCATGCGTGCGCCGGGATAAGCCAGGTATGGCGCCCGGCAACCACGGCCTTTGGCAATGGACCGGGGTTTGCAGGCCAGGCCAGGACCGTGGCAGAAACGCAGATCCGGCGCCTGAGGCACCGGGTGCAGTTTTATCATTTAAGGATAAATGGTCGGGGCGGAGGGATTCGAACTCTCGACCTACGGTACCCAAAACCGTCGCGCTACCAGGCTGCGCTACGCCCCGACTGCGCTCTCCTTAGCGAAGGAATTGCGGCTTGAAAAGGTCAGTCGCACGACCAGGCTGCAGTTTCCTGAGAAAAGGCCGGATGTCGCATCACATCGCCGGGCTTAATCCCCATCCGCCGGGCATAACCGCCGTTAATTTCCAGCACGGCCAGCACGTTATCCCCGCCGTCGATGACAGTTTCATCCTTCGGCTGTGCATTGGAATGGATATGGCGAATCGTGCCGGTCGGGTCAGCGAAGATCATATCCAGCGGGATCAGCGTGTTGCGCATCCAGAACTGCCCGCGTCCGGGGCGCTCATAGATGAAGAGCATTCCGGCGCCGGCATCGAGATGCTCGCGCCACATCAGACCGCGCGCGCGGGTGGCGTCGCTGTCCGCCACCTCAACGCGAAAGCGCGCCTGGCCGGAGGGGCCTTTCAGCTCCACCAGATCCGGGCGGCAGGTCTCGGCCACGGCAGGCGCAGCAGCAGCGCCCGCCAGAAATACGGCGACAAAAGCCCCCGTCAGATATCGCGTAACGCAGCTTCCCATGACAGCACCTGCACGGCCATACGACCGCGCTTCCCTTCGATGATCCTCAAACCTACGGCTTCGCCGGGCTGAAGGTCAGCAAAACCTGACTGTCGCAGAATTTCAATATGCACAAAAATATCTTCAGACCGTCCGAACACATTGGCAAAGCCGAAGCCCTTACCTTTGTCGAACCATTTGATCCGTGCCGCCTCGATCTCAAGATCGCCGATCCGTTCGGCCATCTCGGGCGAAAGATCCTCGGTCAGCGCCGGCCCGGTCCCCTCGGGCGGACGAATGGCCAGGATCTCAACTGCCTGCGTTCCGCGTGTGGTGCGCTGAATTTCGACATCAATCTCGGCGCCATCGGCGATCGAGCCCTGTCCGAAATTGCGCAGCACATTCGCATGCAAAAGAATATCCGGGCCGCCCTCATCCGTTACGATGAAGCCAAAGCCTTTTACCGGATCAAACCATTTTACCCGGCCCTGGATTCGTTCCCGCTCCAGGACCTTGCTGTTATCTTCCATTGTTCGAGCCTTTTCCCCAGTCTCAGCTCACACTCCGTGGTTGTGCCCTTGCATGATGTACATATCAAGGTCAATCACCACGAGTGACCGCGTCAGGTTTAGGAAAGTTTGCCCCGGCGCAATCTATGCGAAAGAGTGATGCGCCATCATCATGGGTTGAGACGCAATATTTCCCAAGGTGTTTCCGGGGTCGCGCGATGCCAGCGAAAGCGGTCATGCAGGCGGAAGGCGCCATCGGCCCAGAACTCGACCTCCAGCGGTGTGATGCGAAAGCCGCCCCAGAACGGCGGACGTTTCGGAGAGGGACCATGGGTCAGCGTGATCTTTGCAACCTCTGCCAGAAGCGTGGCGCGGGAGTCGAGCGGCTCTGACTGTCGGCTGGCCCAGGCGCCCAGGCGCGACTGCAGGTTGCGGCTGGCGTAATAGGCATCCGCCTCCGGCCCCTCGGCGCGGCTGACAAGGCCGCGGACCCGGATCTGGCGGCGCAGGCTTTTCCAATGCATCACGAAAGCCGCTTTGCCGCTGGTCTCAATCTCCCGCCCTTTGGCGGAATTGTAATTGGTGTAGAAGGTGAAATCATCGGGGCCGATGTCTTTCAGCAGCACCATGCGGACATTGGGCAGGCCGCTTTCGTCCACGGTGGAAAGCGCGATGGCATTGGGGTCATTGACCTCGGTTTTTTCAGCCTCAGCCAGCCAGCGGCGCGCGATCTCTGAGGGGCTGTCCCCTGCGAAAATACCAGTGCGGTCCATGGTCGTCCCCCCATCGCGGCTGCAGGCGCATGTCTCAGATCTATACCCTGGCCCGGGCAAGTTGAAGATCTGCAAAGGCTCAGGCCGGTGCAATTTATCTGCAAAACTGCCGGTCTGCGCGCCTTTTGGTGGCGCGGGCGGCGCGATTTTTTCCGTCAGTTTGCCGCAGACTATGGCTCGGCGCTTGGCTTGGCGCGGGTCCTGTGGCACACTTCCGGCATGGGGTCGCCTGACTGGCTTCCTTGCTGCGGCTGTTCTCCCTGAGGGCAGCCGCCGTATTTATTTCGGCGTCAGAACCGCTGCGGGGCCAGATGGTGGTGCTTCGGGGCTGCGCGCCTTTCATATCGCCATTACCTGAGAGGATCCTATGGCTCCCGAGCGTCTGCCTCATGAAAAAGGGTTCCACATTTCCTGGGACCAGATCCACCGCGATTCCCGTGCCCTGGCCTGGCGTCTGGACGGCCGCGGCCCTGGCGAAGGCGGCACCTGGAAAGCTGTGGTCGGCATCACCCGCGGGGGTCTTGTTCCGGCGATGATCGTCTCGCGGGAGCTGAATATCCGCGTGGTCGATACCATTTCGGTCAAAAGCTATTCGCATCAGGATCGCGCGGAAGCCATGGTCACCAAAGCGCCCCAGGCTGAGCTGCTGGGCGATGGTGAGGGCATTCTGATCGTCGATGATCTGGTCGACAGCGGCAAAACCATTGAGCTGGTGCGCCGTCTTTACCCCAAGGCGCATTTCGCGACCGTTTACGCCAAACCGGCGGGCCGCGTGCAGGTCGATACCTATATCACTGAGGTGAGCCAGGACACCTGGATCTTCTTCCCCTGGGATATGGCGCTGCAATATGTGCAGCCCTTCCGTGGCGCGGACTAAGCGCAGAGGTCGGCACCCGATCGATAAAATAAAACGGCACCGCAATTTGCGGTGCCTTTTTGTTGGGCGTTTAGCTGAAAATATGGGCGAACTGCTGGTCCATATAGATCCGCAGCCAGGGGGTGAACGCCTCTGGGGTGATTCGGATCGCCTCGCGCAGCGCCTCGGGCGTCATCCAGCGGATGGAGGCGACCTCATCGGGATTCAGCGCAAGCGGCAGATCGCGCGTGGCTTCAGCCGTAAAGATCTGCACCACCTCATGCTCGGTCAGTCCCGCGCCGACATCGGCGCGGTATTCGATCTCGCCCGCCGGTGAAAGCACCAGCCCGGTGATCCCCAGTTCTTCCTGCAGACGCCGCAGCGCGCAGGCCCGCATGTCTTCGCCCCAATGCGGATGGGTGCAGCAGGTATTGGCCCAGAGACCTGGCGTGTGATATTTGCCAAAGGCCCGTTGTTGCAGCAGAATTTCATCCCCCGCCCGCACAAAGACCGAGATGGCCGGATGGCGCAGGCCTCTGCGGTGCACCTCCAGTTTTTCCACCGGACCAAGGCGGCCGTCAGCGTTATAGGCGGGGATCATCTGTGCAGTCATCGCGGGCTCCTTCGGGGGTCATATGGGACCGCCGCTCCGTTTTTGCCAGAGCCTTTGCGCCGCCCGTGCAGACGCGGTAGCGTGGGGTATGTTGCGGATAACGGATGAAATCCGGATCGAAGACTGGGAACTGTCAGAGCAGTTCACCCGGTCTCAGGGTCCGGGCGGACAGAATGTAAATAAAGTGGAAACCGCGGTTGAGCTGCGGTTTGAGGCGGCACGCTCTCCCGGGCTGACGGATCCGGTGAAAAACCGGCTGAAGCGGCTGGCGGGGCGGCGCTGGCTGGACGATGGGGCGATCCTGATCCGGGCCGAAGAGACCCGCTCTCAGGCCCGCAACCGCGAGATGGCGCGGGAACGGCTGATCGAGCTGATTCGCGCGGCCCTGATCGCACCCAAGCGGCGCATCGCCACCAAACCCACCCTGGCCAGCAAGCGCAGACGGGTGGCCACGAAACAGGCAAGGGGCGCGTTGAAATCCAACCGCGCCAAAGTGGGGGACGAAGACGAATGACCGAAGATCTGCTCGCGCGCCGCGCCCGGCTGATGGGGCCGGAGGTGCCGACCTTTTACCGCAATCCTTTGCATCTGGTGAAGGGCGAGGGGGTCTGGCTCCGGGACAAAGCGGGCAGGCGCTATCTCGATTGCTACAACAACGTCCCCCATGTCGGGCATTCGCATCCCAAAGTGGTTGCGGCGATCACCGCCCAGGCCCTGACGCTGAACACCCACAGCCGCTATCTGCATGAAGGCGTTCTCGATTATATCGAGCGGCTGGGCGCGACCTTTCACCATGGCACCAGTCAGGCCATCATGGTCTGCACCGGCTCAGAGGCGAATGACCTCGCGCTGCGCATGGCCCAGGCGGTGAACGGCAAAACCGGGATCATTGCCACCGACAATACCTATCACGGCAATTCGGCCCTGACCTCGGGGCTGTCGTCGCGCCGCCCTCCGGTGGGGGGCTATCCGCAGAACATCATCCGCATCCCCGCGCCCGACAGCCTGGCCCCGGTGGGGGGCAGCCGCGAGGGTCAGGCCCAGGCCTTTGCCGGTCACGTGAAGGCGGCGATTGCCGGGTTGGAGGCGCGGGGCTTTGGCTTTTCCTCGCTGATCCTGTGTCCGCTTTTCGCCAATGAGGGGCTGCCCTGCGTGGAGAAGGGCTTTCTTGATCCGACCGTGGCGGCGGTGCGTGCGGCGGGGGGCGTCATCATCTGCGATGAGGTGCAGCCCGGATTTGGCCGCGCGGGAGAGACCTTCTGGGGCCATGATCTCTTAGGTTTCGCGCCCGATATCGTGACGCTGGGCAAGCCGATGGGCAATGGCCATCCCATCGGCGCGGTCTTTGCGCGCCCGGATGTAATGCGCGCCTTCCGTGAAGTTTTCGCCTATTTCAACACCTTCGGCGGCAATCCGGTCTCGGCGGCGGCGGCCATGGCGGTGCTGGATGTCATGGAGGAGGAGGGGTTGCAGCAGAACGCCCGTGAGGTCGGGGCCTATACGCTCGACGGTCTGCGCAGCCTTTCGCACCCCTGGATCGCAGAGGCGCGCGGGCAGGGGCTCTTCTTCGGGCTGGAGTTTCTGACGCCTGAGGGCGCGCCCGCCACCGCTTTTGTCGCCGATGTCATCGAGGCGATGCTGGAGCGTGGCGTGATCCTCAATAATATCGGGCGCAACCGTAACACGCTGAAAATGCGGCCTCCGATGCCGTTTTCGCGCGAAAATGCCGATCTGCTGATCGCGGCGCTCCAGGATGCGCTGGAGAAAACCCCGGTGCGGGCATGAGCCCGGAGGCGATTGAGGCCGCGGCGCTTTGGGGTGCGCGTGACCCCCGCCCGATCACCGAGCGGGAGAATGCCGTCTATGCCATCACCCTGCCGGGGGGCCGTCCGGCTGCCCTGCGGCTGCACCGCCGGGGCTATCAGGATCCGGCGGCCATCCGCTCTGAGTTGTGGTGGTGCGCGGCGCTGGCGGGGGCAGGGGCGCCGGTTCCGGCACCGCTTCCGGCCCTCTCGGGGGATCTTCTGCAGCAGCTTTCCGGCGGGCGGCTCGCTTCGGTGATTGACTGGGTGGAGGGCGCGGCCATTGGCGCGGCGGCTGTGCCCCTGGCGGGAACGGCTGCGGCGAAAGAGGCTCTGATGGCGGGTGTCGGTGGTCTGATTGCCACCTGCCATCAGGCCACTGACGGGCTGGCCCTGCCGCAGGGGTTCACCCGGCCCGCCTGGGATGCCGAAGGGCTGGCCGGAGCGGCCCCGCTTTGGGGGCGCTTTACCGATCATCCGCTGCTGACCCCGGCAGAGCGCGATCTTTTGCACAAATCTCAGGCAGTTGTTTTTGACAGGGCAAAGTCTGCGCAAATTTCGGGCGATTGCGGTCTGATCCATGCCGATGTGCTGCGCGAGAATGTTCTTTCCGGACCAAAGGGCTATTCCCTGATCGACTTTGACGATTCAGGCTTTGGCCTGCGCGCCTATGATCCCGGCACACTGCTCAGCCAAAGTCTGGCCGAGCCGGGGTTGCCGGATCTCGTGCAGGCGCTTTGTGAGGGGTATCGCGCGGTGCGGGTGCTGGATGTGGATCTTTTGCCGGTGATGACACTGGCGCGCTGCTGTGCCTCGGTGGGCTGGGTGATGACCCGGCTGCCGATGGAGCACCCGGTGCAGCAAAGCCATATCGCACGGGCCGTCGGATTTGCGCGCAAAGTATTGGACGGAAAGGCAGATCCTTGGGCCTGATGGCATTTCTCCGTGGTATGATTTTCCGGCCCCGGGCCTTGCAGACCGGGGTCATCTGCCTGCGCGAGGGGCCGCAGGGCCCGGAGGTGCTGCTGGTGCGCACCCTCGACACCGGGCGCTGGATCATTCCCAAGGGCTGGCCGATGGACGGTAAAACCCTGGCCGAGGCGGCGGAGATTGAGGCCTGGGAAGAAGCGGGCGCGACGGGGCGGATGATGCCGGGCGAATTTGCCCGCATCCCCTCGAACAAGCGGCGCAATGACGGGCTGGAAGTGCCGACGGATCTGGCGATCTTCGTTATGACCGACACCCAGCTCACCGAGGATTATCCCGAAGCAGGCAGGCGCGAGCGGCAGATGTGGCCGATTGATCTGGCCGCGCGCCGCGCCGATGTTGAGGCGCTGGGCGAGGTGATCGGGACGCTTCGGGACCGGCTGGACGGGGGGCGGCCTGCGGGCTGATCCGCCGCACTTGCCCTTTGCTGCGCTTTCGCCGAAGGTCGCAGGCCCCCTGAGACGACCCCGGAGACCTTAGACCGCCATGGCTCTGCCGCCCGATCCGCAATGGAAAACGCTTGATAAAGACCTCGGCCGTATCGGCACGATGGAGCTTGCGGGGCGTCATGTGGCACGGCCGCTGCTGGCCCCGGGGCTGGCGCTGGCCTTTATGGCGATCGTGGCGCTGGGCTCGGGCATTGTTCCGGTCTCAGAGGGCGGCGGGCTGCCGGTCATTCTTGCGTCAATTCTTGCCGCTTATCTGGCGCTGACCATCGGGGCCAATGATGTGGCCAATAATGTCGGTCCTGCGGTGGGCGCGCGGGCGCTGACGCTGGGCGGGGCGCTGATCCTGGCCGCCGTCTGCGAGGTGGCGGGGGCGCTGATCGCGGGAAGCGATGTGGTGGCGACGATCTCGGACGGGATCATTCACGCAGAGGCCTTTCCCTCTCAGGGGGCTTTTGTGCGGGCCATGATGGCGGCGCTGCTGGCCACGGCGGTCTGGCTGCATCTGGCGACCTGGGCGGGGGCTGCGGTTTCAACCACGCATTCCATCGTGGGCGGGGTTGCGGGGGCGGCCATTGCCGCGGCAGGGCCTCAGGCGGTGGACTGGGGGCTGCTGGCGGTGATCTCGCTGAGCTGGGTGGCTTCGCCCCTGGTGGGCGGCGTGCTGGCAGCGGCGCTTTTGGCCTTTATCAACCGCTTCATCGCCGAGGCCGGGGACCGTCTGGCGGCAGCCCGCCTCTGGCTGCCGGTTCTGATGGCGCTGATGGCGGGGGCTTTCACGGTCTATCTGGGCGCGAGGGGGCTTGCGGTTCATACCGGCAGCGGCTGGCGCACGGCGCTGGTGCTGGGCCTTGGGGTGGCGCTGCTGACCTGGGCTTTCGCGCGCCCCCTGGTGCGACGTCAGGCCGAGGGGCTGTCGAACAAGCGCAAAGCGTTGAAAAAGCTCTTCTCTCCGCTTTTGGTGATCTCGGCGGCGCTGTTGTCTTTCGGGCATGGCGCGTCGGATGTCTCCAACGCGGTGGCGCCGCTGGCGGCCATTGTCAGCGTCTATTCTGCGGGCGGTGGCGGTGCCTATATGGAAGCCGTGGGCCTGCCCTTCTGGGTCATGGCCATTGGCGGCGCGGGGATTGCGCTGGGGCTTTTGCTCTTTGGTCCGCGCCTCGTGCTGCTGGTCGGCAAAGAGATCACCCGCCTGAACCCGGTGCGCGCCTTTTGCGTGGCGCTGGCAACGGCGGTGGCGGTGATTGCGGCGGCGGCCATGGGGCTGCCGGTCTCCTCGACCCATATCGCGGTGGGCGCGATCTTTGGTCTGGGCTTTTACCGCGAGTGGCGCGAGGCCGCGCGGGGTCGCAAAATCCGCGACGACATCCACGCCCCGGCAGAAGAGCGGCACCGCCGCAGGCTGGTGCGCCGCTCGCATGTGCTGACCATGCTGACCGCCTGGATCATCACGGTTCCGCTGACGGCGGCTCTGGCGGGGGCGGTGTTTTTCCTGCTGTCGAAGCTGACGGCCTGAGCCATTCGCGCAGCACATCGCGGTGCAGCTCGGCAATGCGGTGGCCCTCATCAATCGCCTCTCCCGCCCGGTGAAAATCAAGGGCGGAGAGATCCTGCAGCCGCGCGCCGATCAGCAGATCGGGCGGATCCCCGGCCAGGCGGCTGCGCCGGATCCGCTCGGACATAATGTCCAGCGCCTGGGCAACGAGGGTGAGATAGCCCGGGGCCGGCGGCACGGCGGCAGGCGCTTTCTCAGACCAGAGCGGGATCAGCCGGGCAAAGCGCGACGGCGCCGGGGCGGCGGTGTCTCCTTCCGGGGGCAGGGGATGGCTGGCGGGGCGCAGCACCCGGGTGGTCGGATTGACCGCCACCACACTCGCCGCCCCCATGGCGCGCGCCACTGAGACCGGCACCGGATTGACCACAGCCCCGTCGATCAGCCAGCGCCCCTCCAGCCACTGCGGGGCCAGAATGCCCGGCATGGCGGCAGAGGCGCGGATCGCGGGGGCCAGATCGCCGCGCTGCAACCAGATCTCCTGGCCCAGGTCCAGATCCGCAGCCACAGCCGTAAAGGGCAGCGGCAGATCTGCAAAACTGCCGCTGAGGCCCAGCTCCCCCAGCAGCAGATGCGTGATCCCGCCGCCACCGATCAGCCCGCCAGAGCCCGGGCGCAGATCCAGCATCCGCAGCACCCGGCTGCGGGTCAGGCCGCGGGCAAAATCTTCCAGCGCGTCCAGCTGCCCCGCCGCCCAGGCCGCGCCCACCAGCGCCCCCATCGAGCAGCCGACCAGCATATCCGGCCTGAGGCCAAGCGCCTCAATCCCGCGCAACACGCCAATATGACACCAGCCCCGCGCCCCGCCGGAGCCGAGAACAAGGGCCGTGCGCCCGGAGGGTTGTGCTGTCATCGGTCTGATCCTGCTGTCGTGGTGCCGCGCCTGCTCGCTTTGGGTTAACGCGGTTGCGTCATTTTAGACCCGCTCTCTTGCCAGCAGATGAAAGGCGCGGCAAAATGCCCGGGCATGCGCCTGCCCGATCTTTCCCGCCTGGCTGAACCTGGCACCGAAATCCGCCTGCGCGTCACCCCGCGCGGCGGCCGCGACGCCCTTGAAGAGAGCGCAGAGGGGCTGAAAATCCGCGTCTCCGCCCCGCCCGAAGACGGCAAAGCCAATGAGGCTGTGCGGCGTCTGCTGGCCAAAGCCATGGGCGTGGCACCGAGCCGCCTGACGCTGATCCGCGGTGCCACCTCACGCGAAAAATGCTTCCGCTTTGACTGAGGCGGGGGCCACAGCGTTGCCGAAATACCGCCGTCCGGCCTTGTGAAAGGGACCGCTCTGGCCGGGTAAATAGCGGCATGCTAGGCCTCAGCGGAGGGCAGGGGGAAGATCCGCAGATGAATGGCAGAGGCAGTCCGGAAGGCGCAGGTCTGGCGTCCAGGGACAATCTGAAGGGCGCCGGCTTCATGCTGCTGGCCATGGCCGCTTTTACCATCGGCGATTCGCTGATGAAGCAGGTCTCACAGATGATGCCGCTTTATCAGGCTGTTGCGCTGCGCGGGCTGCTGACACTGCCGCTGCTGCTGCTGCTCGGCAAAGTCAGCGGCGGGCTGCATTTCGACCGCATCTGGCGTGAGCGCAAACTGACCGGGCTGCGCACCTTTGCCGAAGTGGCCTCTACGGTGACCTTCTTTCTTGGCCTTGTGGCGCTGCCGCTGGCGATTGTGACGGCCATTTTGCAGGCGACGCCGCTGGCCGTGACGGCGGCGGCGGCCTTCTTTCTGGGGGAAAAGGTCGGGCTGCCGCGCTTTCTGGCGATCTGCGCGGGGTTCTGCGGCGTTCTGATCATCATCCGGCCCGGCTCGGACGGCTTTGGTCTGCCGACGGTCTTTGTGCTGATCTCGGTCTGCTTTGTGGTGCTGCGCGATTTAAGCACCCGGCGGCTGCCGAAAGACATCCCCTCGGCCAGCGTGGCCTTTCTTGCGGCGGCGGGGGTCCTGCTGGTTTCGCTGGTGATCTCAGCCCGCGAGCCCTGGGGCGAGGTGCCGGTTGCGGCGATCCCGATGCTCTGTGGGGCGGCCCTGGCGGTTGTGACCGGCTATATCTCGGTGATTCGCTCGATGCGGACCGGGGATGTCAGCTTCGTCACGCCCTTCCGCTATTCGGCGCTTTTGTGGGCGCTGATGCTCAGCTGGGTGATCTCGGGATATTTCCCCGATGCGCTGACGCTTTTCGGGGCAGCGGTCGTTGTGGCCTCGGGAATTTTCACGCTCTGGCGTGAGGGGCGGCGGAACCGGGCTGCGGCTCGGGGGTAACGCCTGTGGCCTTTCATCGCCGCTGCGGCTTTGCAACCCTTGACCGGGCCGGTGTGAGCCGGTGCAATGGGCGCAGTTGCCCAACGTTCATTTCCCCGGGGGAATAGATTACGTGTCTGTCACTCTTATTCGAGCCGTCTGTGCCTTAAGCACCGCGGCGTTTCTGGCTGCCTGTGGCGGCCCGCCGGCTTCCGTTACCCCTCAGGAGGTGCCGGGATACGGCGCTATCGAGGACGGTGGCTTCACCATTCCGGCCGTGCCCGCGCAATATGTGCCCCCGGAGAACCGCCGCACCAATGTGGCCTATTCCGGCGATGAGCGCCCCGGCACCATCGTCGTCGATCCGCAAGTCAAATATCTCTATCATGTCCGCGCCGATGGCACGGCAGACCGCTACCGCATCGCGGTGGGCGAAGAGGGCCGTGGTCTGAAAGCCACGACCTATGTCGGCCGCAAAGCCGAATGGCCCCGCTGGGCGCCGACGCGCAACATGATCCGCACCCAGCCCGAGCTTTATGCCGATAAGGTCAATGGCATGGAGCCGGGTCCGCTGAACCCGCTGGGTGCGCGTGCGCTTTATCTCTATCGCGGCGGCAAGGACACCATGTTCCGCATCCACGGGACCGGGGATTTCACCTCAATCGGCAATGCCACCTCGGCGGGCTGCATCCGGCTTTATAACCAGGACATCCTTGATCTGCATGACAAGGTGGACCCGCGCGCGACCGTCAGGATCCGCTCGGTCGCGGAATCGCGTCAGATGGAAGGCGATGAGGCGGTCGATGCGGCTCTCGCGCTCGACCCGAACACTGTGATCGAGTAAGCTCATTCACAGCGATATTCGCGGCATCGGGGCAACCCGGTGCCGTTTCTTTTTAGATCGCCCTGAAAGGAGCCATCATGTCCGAAGACCTGCCGCCCTGCCCGGAGTGCAAATCCAACTTCACCTATGAAAACGGCGAAGCGCTGGCCTGCCCGGAATGCGGCCATGAATGGCAGCCCGGCGCCGGCGCAGAGGCCGGAGCCCTGGGCGAGATCCGCGATTCCGTGGGCAATATCCTGCAGGACGGCGACACCGTGACGGTGATCAAAAGCCTGAAGGTCAAAGGCTCAAGCAATATGGTGAAGGTCGGCACCAAAGTGCGTGGCATCCGCCTGGTGCATGGCGATCACGACATCGACTGCAAGATCCCGGGCTTCGGCCAGATGGGGCTGAAGTCCGAATTCGTGCGCAAAGTCCAGGAATGAACGGGGTGTGATCAGAGCCTGATCACATAGTCCTTGAGCGTGGTCTCAAGGACTTCCCAGACGCCCGAATAGCCGGGCCGGATCAGCCAGCTGTCTCCGGCCCGCAGCTCTACCCGGCTGCCGTCATCGCCGGTGAGGACCGAATGGCCCTCATGGATGCGGATATATTCCCACTCTTCATAATTCACCCGCCAGGCCCCGGGGGTGGACTGCCAGAGACCGGCATAAAGCCCCTCGGCCTCATCGCGGTTCCAGGTGGTGTGAACCGGATCGCCTGAGACGACACTCTCCGGATCGGGGCGGGTGATCTCGGGGGCAATGCCCTCGCGGGTCAGTTTCTCAATCAGCATGGCTGCTCCTTGCAGGCGGGGCCGGGGACAGGAAAAGGCCGGGGTCTCCCCCGGCCTTTGATCTTTCACGCGGGTGTCTTAGTCCCAGGACAGCGCGCCGACGTCGATAATCGGTGCCGGCGAGTTCTGCCACAGTCCCTTCAGGCCCGCCTTTGCCACGCCAGCTTTTGCCAGCTGGAAGAGGTAGACGTTGACATAATCATCCGCGATCATCTTCTGCGCCGACTGCAGCAGCTCGGTGCGTTTCGCGTCATCTGCGGTCACCGCCAGCTCATCAAGGAGCGCTACGAACTCAGGTTTGCCGTAGCCGAAGTAGTAATCCGGACGGGCATAGATATTGATATCCATCGGCTCGACGTGGGAAATGATCGTCAGATCAAAGTCTTTGCCCTTAAAGACCTGCTCCAGCCACTGCGCCCACTCAAGGTTTGAGATCTCGGTCTCAATGCCGACATTGCGCAGTTGTGCTGCGATGATTTCCCCGCCACGGCGGGCATACATCGGCGGCGGCAGCGCCAGGCGCAGCTTCAGGTTCTCAACGCCCGCCTCTTTCAGCAGCGCCTTTGCCTTCTCGGGATCAAAGGCCGACTGCGCGGTCAGATCGACATAGGCCGGATGGTGCGGCGCAAAATGGGTGCCGATCGGCGTGCCCAGGCCGAACATCGCGCCGTCAATGATCTCCTGACGGTTCACCGCATGGGCAATCGCCTCGCGGACCTTCACGTTATCCAGCGGGGCTTTTTTGTTGTTCAGCCCCAGGATCGTCTCGCCCTCCGTGGTGCCTTTCAGCACCTGAAAACGCGAATCGCCCTCAAACTGCGCCAGAGTTTCCGGGGCCGGGAAGATCGGGAAGACATCGACATCTTCCGCCATCATGGCATTCAGCGCCGCGGTCGGATCGGCGATGATCTTGAAGGTCGCCTTTGAGATCGCCGGTTTTGCGCCCCAGTAGTCCGGGTTCGCCACCAGATCGATGCGGTCGCCCTTGATCCATTCGCCCAGCTTGTAAGGCCCGGTGCCGACCGGCTTGGTGGCATTTTCGGCCACCGATTCCGGGGCCATCATCACCGCATCGCCCCAGGCCATATTGAAGGCGAAATTCGCATCCGGCGCCTTGAGGGTGATCTTCACGGTCTTCGGGTCGACCACCTCAATGGTCTCAATGCCGTTGAAAAGCTGCTTTTGTGCGTTGGTCGAGCCTTCGGCCGTGGTGCGCTCCAGCGTGAATTTCACGTCATCCGCATCAAAGGCGGTGCCGTCGTGGAATTTCACACCCTCATTGAGATGGAACACCCAGACCTTGCCGTTTTCCTCAATGTCCCAGGACTTTGCCAGCGCCGGAAGGATCGAGCCATCGGGCCCAAAGCGGGTCAGACCCTCATAGATATTGACCTGGGTCACCTCACGGATCGCCGCAGCGGCACCGCTGGTCGGATCCAGGGTCGGCGGCTCCAGGGCAATACCGATAATCACGCTGTCATTCGCGGCGAAAGCCGGCGCTGCCATCAGCGCCAGGGCGGCCACGGAAAGCTTCAGACGGTTGAACATCAATCCTCCTCACGGGCCTCTCCGGGGCCCTTTTGCTGTTGGTCGCGGCGGAACCTGCCGCCCGCGCATCGTTACAAAAGCAGTTCCTGCAGCGTCAGCGCCATGACTTTGGCGCTGTCGATCATATCCTCAACGCCCACCCATTCATCGGGCTGATGCGCCAGATCAAGCACCCCCGGCCCATAGGCGATGCAGTTCTTCAGCTTGCCAATACGGTCGATGTGCTTTTGATCGTAAGTCCCGGGAGAGACAACATATTCTGCCTGTGTACCCAGCACTTTCGCGATCGCCCCCGCCACGGTTTTCACCACCGGGGCCTCCGTATCGGTCATCGAGGGCTGCACCTCAAAAAGGTCACGTACAGAGTAGTCAAAGCTCGGGCGTTTGTCTTTTACCCGCTCCAGCAGATCGGTGATCTCGCCCTTCACCTCGTTGATATCTTCCTCAATGAGGAAGCGGCGATCAATGATCATCCGGCAGCGGTCGGCCACACAGGGCGCGGGCAGGCCGGTATAGCCCGGCTCCGGCTCGGCCTCGCCGCCGTGGATCGAGTTGATATTCATCGTCGACTGCCGCGCCCCCAGCGGGATCACCGGCATCTCGGTGTGTTTGGTGGTCAGATGCGGATAAAGCTCATGCTCCATCTCCTCCAGCACCGCGCCCATATGCCGGATCGCACTGTCGCCAAGGAAAGGCATCGAGCCATGGGCAATCCGCCCTTTGGTCTCAATCTCCGCCCACCAGACCCCGCGATGGCCCAGACAGATGCGGTCTTTGTGCAAAGGCTCAGGAATGATGACATGCTGCACGCGCTCAGGGCTGAAATAGCCCTTCTGCGCCATATAAGCCACGCCGCCAAAGCCGCCCGATTCCTCATCGGCGGTGGCAGAAATCTCAATCGCGCCCTTAAATTTGGGGCAGGCGGCAATAAACGCCTCCGCCGCGATGACAGAGGCCGCAAGGCCCCCCTTCATATCGCAGGCGCCGCGCCCGTAGATTTTGCCGTCTTCCAATTCGCCGCCAAAGGGATCTTTCGTCCAGCCGTGGCCCACCTCCACCACATCATGGTGGCTGTTGAAATGCACACAGTCGCCCGGCAACCCGCCCTCATAGCGGGCCAAAAGGTTCCAGCGCGGATAAGTCTCACTGTCCCCGGGCGCCCCAAGCGCGCGGATAAACTCGACCTTCCAGCCCTGCGGCTCCAGCCGCGCGGCAAGATAGTCGCAGATGTCACGATAATTGCGCCCCGGCGGGTTCAGCGTCGGGATGCGGATAAGGCCCTGCGTCAGCGCGATCAGATCGTCACGGCGCGCGGTAATCTCGGAAAGGATGCGTGTTTCGGTCATAATGGCGCAACGATGCGCGAGGTGATTTTGCAAGGCAAGCCTTCTCTCGGGGCAGGCTGCGGAAAGCCGTGGCGCGGCAGGCCCGCCCGGGTCTATGCTGCAAAGGCACGCATTCGCAAAGGACCACCAATGGCCCCCGCAGGCTCCGCCATGGGATCATTTCTCGCCATCGCCATGCCGCTGATGATGCTCGTCACGGCCTTCCGCGCGCTTGTTGAGGCCGCTGGCCGCAAGGGCGGGCGCGTCACCACCCCGGCCCTGGTGCTGGTCTTTCTCGGCGCGC
This sequence comes from Falsigemmobacter faecalis, assembly GCF_003863335.1. Taxonomy (GTDB): domain Bacteria; phylum Pseudomonadota; class Alphaproteobacteria; order Rhodobacterales; family Rhodobacteraceae; genus Wagnerdoeblera; species Wagnerdoeblera faecalis. Next base: position 93,393 of record NZ_RRAZ01000001.1, read on the forward strand.
TTTCCTCCGCCATGGTCTTCTGGTGGGAAGATGTGGTGCTCAGCAAACCCTCCGGATCTGACGCCTTCGGCGGCGGGCTTTTGCCCTTCCTCGCCGCGGATCTTCTGCTCTGGCTGGCCCTCTGGTCGGCAGTCGCCGTCCTCACCGTCAGGTTTGTGCGCCGCAAAGGAAGGCAGCCATGATCGGCTTTCTGCGGCTCCTCGTCCTTCTGCTGATCGTCCTCAGCGTTCTCTATGTCCTTGTCGCAATTTACGCCCGCTCCCTCGCCCGCGAGCGGCTGGAGCGACGCTGGGAAGCAAAGCCCCATGCCGGACGGCGCGAAGATTTCATCGCCGCAGGCCTCCGGCTCTACGACAAATCCGCCCGCCGCCGGCTCCTTGGGGCGATCTGGATCGTGCCTCCGGTGACAATTGCTGTATTGATCTGGCTGACAAACTTTAACTGAAAGGATCTGGCGATGCGTTGGTTTTTGCGCGGCCTGCTGCTCGTGGTCGTTCTGCTGATCGGCTCAGTTCTCCACTACAACCTGCCGCAGACCGATGTGGTCCGCATCGTCGGCGCCGGCACCAAGCGCATCGACTTTGGCGAGAACTCCTTCTTCTGGTCCGCCCCCGAAAGCGGCATGGCCAGCGATGGCATGACCCGCGATGTCTTCTTCATCGAGACCATCCAGCCCAACGGCAAACCCATGGTCTACCGCAATGAAGACACCGCCTGGGGCTGGCCGCCCTATTTCAAATTCAACAGCTTCGATCTTCAGGCGCTGTCGTCCTCGCTGAACTCCACCGCCGAAAACCCCAAATGGGTGGCCGTCAAACACTACGGCTGGCGCAATGAGTTCTTCTCGATCTTCCCCAATGCGGTCTCCATCCGACCCGTCGCCGGACCCGATGTCTCCATCTTCCCCTGGGCCGCCGTCTCCATCCTGATCGCCCTCGCTCTGTTCGTCGTCCTGATCTGGCGCATGCTGGCACAATTCCGCGAACGCGTGATCGACCCGATGAGCGACCGTGTCACCGACCGCATGGATGCGATGGATGCCCGCGCCGCTGCCGCCCGCACCCGCGCCGGATCGCGCTGGCAAAGGTTCAAAGCCCGCTTCAAATAAGAAAGCGCCCGCCCCTGACCGGGGGCAGGCCCGCACGCTTTGGCTTTTTCAAAATACTCCCGCCGGAGGCCGCCGCGCAGCGGCCCCTTCAGCCGCCTCAGCCCTCTGCCGCGCGGCGAAACCAGGCGCGGATCGCAGCGCGCTCTTCGTCTTCCATGAAAGACAGATTGGCGGGCGGCATGGCATGGGTCATCCCCGCCTGCAGCCAGATCTCGCGGGCGTGATGCGCCACCCGCTCGGGGCTGTCGAGATGGACATCTTTCGGCGCCCACATCAGCCCCTCATAGGCGGGCTCGGCGGTGTGGCACATGGCGCAGCGCCCCATGACGATCTCCGCCACCTGGTCAAAGCCCTGGGCCTGCGCAAACCGCGCCGCCGCCGGCGAAAGCGCGGCCTCCTCCTGCGCCCGGAAGGGCACCGAGGACAGCCACATGATCAGCACAAAGATCACCGCCGTCGCGCCCCAGGTCCAGATCGGATTGCCGGTGCGGGCGTGGTTTGAGTTGAAATAATGCCGGATGGTGACGCCCATCAGGAAGACAAGGCTCGCGATGATCCAGTTATACTCGCTCGCAAAAGCCAGCGGATAGTGGTTCGAGAGCATCAAAAACAGCACCGGCAGCGTCAGATAGTTGTTATGCGTCGAGCGCTGCTTGGCGATCTTGCCGTATTTCGGATCGGGTTTGCGCCCGGCAATCAGATCCGCCACCACGATCTTCTGGTTGGGAATAATCACCATAAAGACATTGGCCGACATGATGGTGGCGGTGAAAGCCCCCAGATGCAGCAGCGCCGCCCGACCCGAAAACACGCTGGTATAGAAGTAAGCCATCGCCACCAGCACAAAAAACAGCGCCACCATGACCACGGTCTGATTCGCGTTCACAAAGATTTTGCAGAGCTGGTTATAGGCCAGCCAGCCAAAGACCAGCGACCCCATTGAGATCAGGATCGCCCCCCAGACCGGAATATCCAGCACATTGGGATCAACCAGATAGAAATTCGCGCCGAGATAATAGACCAGCACCAAAAGCGCAAAGCCCGACATCCAGGTCGCATAGCTCTCCCATTTGAACCAGGTCAGATGCTCGGGCATCGAGGCCGGGGCGACCAGATATTTGCGGATGTGATAAAACCCGCCGCCGTGGACCTGCCATTCCTCGCCATGCGCGCCCTCGGGCAGATCGGGCGCTTTGCGCAGCCCCAGATCCAGCGCAATGAAGTAAAAGCTTGAGCCGATCCAGGCGACTGCCGTGATCACATGCAGCCAGCGCACTGCAAATTCCGCCCAGGCGCCAAAAACCATCAGATCATACATGGTCATTCCTCTCCGCTTCGCTTCCGATGGTATACGGTTGCACACCCTTTCGTTACCTTGGATAATCGCAAGGCAGTTTCAAAAAATCACCGAAAAACGTAACCGACGCCCGGGGGGCCTGCCGATGTCCTATGTCAGCACCATCCGCATGTTCGTGCGTGTCTATGAATTGGGCAGCATGTCGGCTGCGGCGCGCGACCAGCGCACCTCTCCGGCGGTGGCCTCGGCGCGGATTTCGGAACTGGAAAAGCATCTCGGCGTGCGGCTTTTCAACCGCACCACCCGCATGCTGCAACCCACCGGCAATGGCCGCATCTTCTATGACGGCGCGCGCCGCATCCTTGAAGCCATTGAAGAGGCTGAGGCTGCGGTCACCGATGCGGGCGCCAACCCGCGCGGGACGCTGTTTATCGCGGCTCCCTTAGGCGTCGGGCGGCGGCTCATCGCGCCGCTGGTGCCAAAGTTCAAAGATGAATGGCCGCAGATCGACGTGCGCCTGCGGCTCTCGGATCGCGGGATTGATGTCACGGCTGAGGGGCTGGACCTCGCCTTCCATCTCGGCATCCCGCAGGATTCGGATCTGAAACTGCGGGTGCTGGCCGATTGCCCGCGCATTCTCTGCGCGGCACCTAGTTATATCGCCAAACGGGGCCTGCCGGAAAACGGTGCGGATCTGCTGTCGCAGGGCCATGACTGTCTGAACCTGCGCTACCCCGGAGCGCGGGAGTTTCAATGGACCCTGGTGACCGCTGAAGGCCCGCAACGCTTTGAAGTGACAGGGCCTTTTGAATCTGACGATGGCGATGTGCTGACCGGCTGGGCGCTGGATGGCCGTGGCGTGGTGATGAAGCCGATCTTTGAGGTGGCCGATCACCTGCGCGCAGGGACCCTGGTGCCGGTGGCGCGACAGACCCCGCCGCTGCCGGTGCAGCTTTCGGTTCTGACGCCGCACCGCAAGCTGCAGGATCCGAAAACGCGATTGTTCATTGATTATGTGGCGGCGCGGATGAAAGCTGTGCTGACGGATCCGCTGGAAGGGCTGAACCTCAGATGAAAGCGCTGGCGCTTCTCCTGCTGCTCTGGCCTCTCTCGGCTGAGGCGCTGCCGGAGGGGGCCTTTGACTGCCGCTGGCAGGAGGGCGAGACCCGCCGCAACATCCGCCTGACCCTGGACCGCGACGGAAGCTTCCTCCTGCAAAGCCCGCGCGGCGTGCTTCTGGGGGCGGGCAGGGCCGAAAGCCGTAAGGATGGCGTGATCTTTCTTTACGCTGGCAGCAGCACCTTTCCCTCAGGGCCGGGGATCACTTTTGCCTTCCGGCTGCGCGAAAAAGACGGCGGGCTTGTGCCGGAGGAGGGGCAGGGGCTGACCTGCAGGCCTGCAGCCGCAAAGTGAAACGGCTGCGGTTTCCCGCAGCCGTCCGTCATCACAGCGCGTCGAGCGCGGCTTTGAAGTCCGCGATCAGATCGTCTTTATCCTCAAGCCCGATCGAGATGCGCAGCAGGCCCGGGGTGATGCCCAGGAGCGCCTTCTGGTCTTCCGGCAGACGCTGGTGGGTGGTGGTCGCCGGATGGGTCGCGATGGATTTCGCATCACCAAGGTTGTTCGAGATCTTGGCAATGGTCAGTGCGTTCAGCACCTTAAAGGCCGCCTCCTTGCCGCCCTTCACGTCAATCGCGATCAAAGTGCCGCCCGAGCCGTTCATCTGCTCCATCGAAAGCTGATGCTGCGCGTGGCTTTCGAGGCCCGGATAGATCAGCTGCCCGACATTGGGGTGGTTTTCCAGCGCGCGGGCAATGGTCAGCGCCGATTCAGCCATGGCCCGGCAGCGCAGATCCAGCGTCACCAGACCGCCGATCATCAGCCAGGCGGTATGCGGGCTCATCGCGGCCCCGGCGTGTTTCATATAGGGCTCAATTTTGCCCCGGATGATCTCGGTGGTTGAGCAGATGATACCGCCAAGCGCACGGCCCTGGCCGTCGATATGTTTGGTGGTCGAATAGACCACGATATCGGCACCCTGGGCGACCGCATCCGAGAAAACCGGCGTCGCAAAGACGTTGTCGACGACAACCAGCGCGCCTTTGGCATGGGCAATCTCAGCCACAGCGCGGATGTCGATCACTTCCAGCGTCGGGTTGGAGACCGATTCGAAGAAGACGAGCTTCGTCTCTTCGGTCACCGCCGCTGCCCAGGCGTTCAGATCGGTGCCATCCACATAGGTGACCTTCACGCCGTAGCGGCCCAGCACATCCGACATCAGGTAAATACACGAGCCAAAGAGCGCGCGGGCGGCCACGATGTGATCCCCGGCCTTCAGAAGCGCGGTCAGCACGCCGTTGACGGCCGCCATGCCCGAGGCACAGGCGAAAGCGTCTTCCGTGCCCTCAAGGGCGGCGACACGCTCTTCAAAGGTGCGGGTGGTCGGGTTGCCGTAGCGCGCGTAGATGAACTCGTTCGGGTCCGAATTGATGAAGCGGGCTTCGGCCTGCTCAGCGCTGTCATAGACAAAGCCCTGGGTCAGGAAGATCGCTTCCGACATTTCGTTAAACTGACTGCGACGAACGCCCTCATGAACGAGTTTCGTGCGCGTTTTCCAGTCGGTGCTCATAAGGTATCCCCTTCGACACAAGCCTCCGGAAGATGAGGGGGCCGGGTCGGGGACAGTTTCTGTCCGGGGCCATGGCTCCTCTTTAGCGGTTTGTTTAACGTGGCCCGCAATCCGGAAACAAAGCGCCACATGCCGCGCTTACGCCCCTCATGCCGGAAGGTCAAGCGGGGCGCGTCTCCACGCCCCCGCCTGAGCCGGCTCAGCGCCCTTTGAGCATGTTCTGCAGCATCGCCAGCACATCTTCGCTGCTTTTCGGGGCTTCAGTCTGAGGCGGGGTGCGGCCTTCAGGGGTCAGCATATTCACCAGACCCGGCAGCACCGAGGCCAGCAGATCCGGCGTCTCCTGGGGCGAGGCCCCGGATTTCTGCGCGATCCGCTCGATGCCTTCGGTGCCAAATACCTCACGGATCTGCTCGGCATTGACCTCTTTGGTCTCGCCCTGGCCCACCCAGCTTTGCGCCACATCGCCAAGGCCGTGCTGTTTGAACTTATCAAGCATCCCCGAAAGGCCGCCGTGTTTATTGGCGCTGGTGAACATGGCGGCGGCCACGGCCAGAAGCTGCGGATTTCGCATGGCGACCCGCGCGATATTGGCCAGCGTGCCGCCTTTGGAAGAGCCGCCCGCCCCTCCGCCGGTCAGGGCTGTGACCAGAGAATTGAGTATCGACATTTGACGTCCTTTCCTTCTGACTGACGCCGGAACTGCGGGGGAAAAGCCCGCGAGGCCCTGCCGGGTTCCCGGTCCGGCGCAAATCAGGAGGTCCCATGGCTCAACCCATTGAACTTTATTACTGGCCCACGCCCAATGGCTGGAAAATCTCCATCGCGCTCGAAGAGATGGGGCTGCCCTATGAGGTGAAATACATCAACATCGGCGCCGGAGAGCAGTTCGCGCCGGAGTTTCTTGCCATCGCGCCGAACAACCGTATGCCCGCGATCACCGATCCGGATGGCCCCGACGGCCAGCCGATCAGCCTTTTTGAAAGCGGCGCGATCCTGCAGTATCTCGCCCGTAAGACCGGGAAATTCGGCGGCTCGACCGCGCGCGAACAGGCCGCGGTCGAGCAATGGCTGATGTGGCAGATGGGCGGCCTGGGTCCCATGGCGGGGCAGGCGCATCACTTCCTCAGCTATGCGCCGCAGCTCGATCCGCCGCAGGTGCTGCCCTATGCCAAAGACCGCTACCGCAGCGAGGTGAACCGGCTGCACGGCGTCCTCGACCGTCAGCTGGCGAAGCATGAGTTTGTGGCCGGAGACTTCCTGTCGATCGCCGATATGGCAATCTGGCCCTGGGCGGTGCTTTGGGAGCGTCAGGAGCAGGACATCTCCGATAAGCCGCATCTGAAGCGCTGGCTGGACGCTCTGGCCGCGCGGCCGGGCTTTGCGACGGGGCGCGATGTGGGCGCCGACAGGCGCTCCAACGCGCCGATGAGCAAAGAGGCGCAGAAGACCCTCTTCGGCAAACGCGATTAAGCGTTCAGACCCGCCAGTAAAATCAGCCCCTGGCCTGCGAAATACAAAGGCCAGAGGGCAAGCGAAGCGATCTGCCTTGCGCGCGGCGCTTTCAGCCGGAACAGCCGCAGCGCCAGGATCACATCTGAGGCGACAAAGAGCAGAACCCCCGGCCACAAAAGCCCCCGGGGGCCCTCAGCCGGGGCGCAAAGGGCGGCCAGTGTCATCAGGCAGATGATCGCCGCATAGCCCATGACCGGCAGCCGCAAAGCCCCGGCATGGGGCAAAAGCCAGTAAAACGTGCTCAGAAACAGCGGCAGCAGCGCCACTGCCCAGAGGGGCGGTGCCACGGGGGGCCCGAAGGTGCTGAGAAAGCCCGGAATATAAAGCAGATGCCCGATGGCAAAGGCCACCAGCCCCGCCAGAAAGGCGCGCTGGCCCCTCTGCGTCAGGGCAAAATCCCCCAGAGCACCAAAGGCCAGACCGGCGGTGAGAAAGGGATTGATCCCCGCCAGCAGCCCCGCCAGCGCCAGACAGGCGGTTGAGGCGGTCTTGGCCACCACCAGCGGCAGCCCCTTTTCGCCCTCAGCGCCGCGGCCTTTCAGCCAATAGACCAGCGCAAATCCGGTCCCGAGCGCGCCAAGGGTGGCAATCACTGCCCCGGATCTTTCGGCAGTTGATGGCGCGCGATCAGCCCGCCCTGCGACATGATGAAGACAAACAGCGCCAACGGCAGCCCAAAGGTCTTAAAGCTGACCCAGGCATCGGTCGACATGAAGCGCCAGACCCCTTCATTCAGCACCGCAAGGCCAAAGAAAAAGCCGCACATCCGCTTCGTCAGCGCCATCCAGCCTGCATGGGTCATGGGAACCATGCTCTCCATCACACTGGCAAGCCAGGATTCGCCGCGCAAAAGACCAATCCCCAGCAGGGTGCCGAAAAGCGCATAGATGATCGTGGGCTTCATCTTGAAGAAGGTGTCGTCATTCAGCCAGACCGTCAGCCCGCCAAAAACCACCACCAGCAGAGTCGACATCATCTGCATCCGGCTCAGATGGCCGGTCAGCTTCCACAGCACCAGCGTCGAAAGCACCATCAGCGGGATAAACCCGGCGGTGATCACGATGAAGCCGGAATAGTCGGTGCCCCCAAGGGTGAAGACCTGATCTTTCCAGCGGCTGTAGGCGATGAAGAACAACACCACCGGACCCAGCTCCAGCCCCAGTTTGACAAGCGGGCTGACCGCGCGTTTCTCCGACATTGTCTCAGACATCCTTCATGGCACTCCCGGCTGGATCGCAGCTTTTCTCGCAGTCCCAGCGGGGCGGCACAAGCGGGCGGCGATCACTTTCCCTCAACCATAACGCCCCACAGGGGGCGCTGTCACGGAGTGGTTGCAAAGACCTTGACGCCAATGGCCCCAAGCGCGATCAGCCCCATCAGCGCAATCTGCGCCGGGCGCGAGCGCTCGCCGAGGATCACAAAGCCAAGCAGCGCCGCAAAAACCGTCGAGATTTCCCGCACCACCGCCGCTTCGGCCACATTGCCGATCCGCGTGGCGATCAGGATCGAGCCAAAGCTGATCCAGGCCGTCGCGCCCCCGGCCACTGCGCGCAAAAGCCACGGGCGCAGATCGGCGCGCGGCAGGGCACGAAAGCGGTGCCGCGCAAGCCAGGGCATCAACAGGCTGTCGAGCAGGAAAAACCAGGCGATGAAGCTGAAGGGCTCACTGCCCGAAGCGCGCAGCCCCCAGGCGTCAAAGCCGGTGTAAATCGCCACCATCGCGCCGGTCAGCCCCGCAAAACCCAGGGCCGGGGCCAGGGTCTCGCGGCTCAGCGCCACATAGCGCAGGTTCCAAAGCGCCAGACCCCCGATCCCCGCGATCAAAAGCGCCAGCCCCGCCCATTGCCAGCCCGCCAGCGTCTCGCCAAAAAGCACCCAGGCAAGCGCCACAGAGACCAGCGCCCCGGTGCCGCGGCTGGTGGGATAGACCACCGTGAACGCCCCGCGCGAAAAGGCCGCGCCCTGGGCCAGCTTGAACAGGCTGTGCAGCACAAAAGACCCGATCAGAAAGGGCCACAGATGCGGCGCCGGGAAGGGCGCCACAAAAATCACCAGCGGCAAAGCGATCAGCCCATAGGTCAGATCCATCCCGCCGCGCATCAGCCAGGGGTCAAAACGGCCCTTTTGCAGCGCACTCATCAGCGCATGACAAAAGGCCGCCAGCAGCGCCAGCCACAGCGCGATCTGCCGCCCCTCAGGGGTGCCCTCCAGCGCAAGGATCAGCTCAGTCACAGGCGTGATCCTTTCGCGTCAGAGGGGCTGATCTTTGGCTTTTTCAAAATACTCTGCGGGGGTCCGGGGGCGCAAAGCCCCCGGCGCTGCACATTAAAACAGCGGCTGCCGCAGCTTACTCAGTCCGAAGCCCCCACAAGGGCGCGGGCGAAATCTTCCGGATCAAAGGGCGCCAGATCGTCGATCTGCTCGCCCACGCCGATGGCATGGATCGGCAGGCCGAATTTATCAGCCAGCGCCACCAGCACACCGCCCCGCGCCGTGCCGTCAAGCTTGGTCATCACCAGCCCCGTCACATCGGCGATGCGGCGGAAGACCTCAACCTGGGCCAGGGCATTCTGCCCGGTGGTGGCATCCAGAACCAGCAGGGTGTTATGCGGCGCATCCGGGTCCACCTTGCGCAGCACCCGCACGATCTTGGCCAGCTCTTCCATCAGATCCTGACGGTTCTGCAGACGGCCTGCGGTATCGATTAGCAAAAGATCCGCGCCATCACGCTGCGCCTGGGTCAGCGCATCAAAGGCCAGTGAAGCCGGGTCCGAGCCCTGGGCCGCCGTCAGCACCGGCACATCAGCGCGTTTGCCCCAGACCTGAAGCTGCTCGACTGCCGCTGCGCGGAAGGTGTCGCCTGCGGCAATCACCACCTTCTTGCCCGCCGCGCGGAACTGCGCGGCAAGCTTGCCGATGGTCGTGGTTTTCCCCGAGCCATTGACCCCCACCACCAGCACCACCTGCGGACGCCGGGGATAGATCGGCAGCGGTTTGGCCACCGGCTCCAGGATGCGGGCCACTTCGCCCGCCAGCGCCTCGCGCAGCTCGCGCGCGCTGATGCGGCGGCCAAACCGGCCCTCGGCGATATTGGCGGTGACACGCGCGGCGGTCTCGACCCCCATATCGGCACGGATCAGCAGATCCTCCAGCGTCTCCAGCATCTCATCATCGACCAGACGGCGCTGCTCGGCTTCCGGGATGACGGCTCCGGCCAGACGGGCAAAGAAGCCGGGCTTTGCAGCAGGCTCTTCCGGCTCAGGCTTGGGCTCAGCGACAGCCACAGGTTCCGGCCGGGCTGCGGGTGCCGCCGGAGTGACCGGGCGCTCTGCCGGGGCACTCTGCGGCGCGGCCTGCGCCGGGGGGGCTGCGGGCGTGGGTTCGGCTACTGCGGCCGTGCTGCTCTGGTCGGCGACGATCTCATCAAGCCCGTCCGAGAGGCGGGAGGAAGATTTGAACAGACGCTCCTTGAGCTTTCCGAAAAATGACATGGCCTGCCCCTCAGTCGTGATGGCTTTTCTTCTGCTAGCGCAAGGCTGGCGCGGTGGAAAGCGGCCCAAACCACGCAGGTGGTGGAAAATCGGGCTGGTCCGGCCTATATGGCGCAGGCCCTGGCCCTTTGTGGCTGCTTTTGGATCTGATGTCTTTATGCAACCCGTGTCCGAGTATTTTGATCCCGCCCTTCCCGCCCCGCTGCGCGAGGCACTGGCCCAGGCGCTGAAAGCGCCGCCCCAGCGGGTGCAGCGGGTCAGTGGCGGCGGTGAGGCGCTCTGGCTCAAGCGCACGGAAGACAGCCTGTCGCTTTGGTGGCGGATCCTGAAGGGCAACAGCCGCCGCGCCTTTGAGGCCGACCGCCTAGCGCTGAAAGATCTGGCCCGTCAACAGCTTCCGGTGCCCGCCATCCGCGCTGAAGGCCCGGATTTCTTCGCCACCACCGAGATTGGCACCCCGGTTGCCCATCTGCTGCGCGGCGCGCAAAATGCAGAAGAGCTGGCCCCCGCGCTGGAGGCTGCGGGGCGCGCGCTCGGGGCCTTTCATGCCGCGGGTGTGGTCCATGGCCGCCCCAAGCTGCGCGACATCTGCTGGGATGGCGATCAGGCGCGGCTGATCGACTTTGAGCGCTATCGCCGCGACAACAGCAGCCCAAAGCTGATGGCCCAGGATATGCTGGTGCTGCTGCATTCGCTGTTTTCGCTGCGCCTTGAAGGGGATGCGGAAGCGCGGCTGGCGCTGAAGGGCTGGCTTTCGGTGGCCCCCGAGGGGATGGCAGAGGCGCTGGTCAAACGCGCGAAGGCGCTGGCCTGGCTGCGGCCCGCCTCGCGGCTGGCGCTGATGCGCCGCGCAGGCTCCAGCGAAATGATCGCCATGCCGGTCACCCTGGACTGGATTCTCGCGACCTTGCGCTGATCCGGCCTGCGTGTAACGCTTTCGCAGGAACTGACTGCGAGACTGACGGTTCCGTAACAGACCGGGACCGTCAGAAAGTGAAAGCCGTGACTGAGACTGCTGTGAGTGCCGCCACGCGCCGGGCGCTGTCGCTGTTTTCTGCGATGACGCTTCTGCCCGTGGCTCTGCTGCTGTTTGGCGCAGCTTATGGCGGTGCTGCGGCGGTGCTGGCGCTGGCCTTTATCGCGGGCATGGTGGCGGTGCTTGACCGCTTTGCCGCGCGCGCCGCCCCTGCCGTGCCGGAGGCGGATGAATTTCCGGCGGCCCCGGCGCTTTGTGTGGTGCTGGGGGGGCTGCATCTTCTGCTGCTGCCCTGGCTGATCTGGCGGCTGTCGGGTCCCGATCCTGCGCTTGGCCTCGGTGCAAGGGTGGCGCTGTTTCTGGGCTTCGCGCTCTGGCTGGGGCAGGTCTCCAATTCCAACGCGCATGAGTTGATCCACCGCAACAGCCGCTTCCTGCGCGCGCTTGGGGTTCTTCTTTATTCGACAATCGGTTACGGGCATCACGCCTCGGCCCATCGGCTGGTGCATCACCGCTATGTCGCCAGTGAGCGCGACCCCAATACCGCGCGGCGCGGAGAAGGGTTCTGGCGCTATCTGCTGCGGGTCTGGCCCGCAGAATACCGCGCCGGCCGCGCCGCCGAAGCGGAACTGCGTCAGGGCCCGGTCACACCCTATCGGATTTACGCAGGGCTGACGTTTGCCACGGCGGCCCTGGCCTTTGCCCTTGCGGGCGGGCGCGGGGTGCTGATCTGGGCGGGGCTTGCGGCTTATGCGCAGCTGCAGCTTTTGCTGTCGGATTACGTCCAGCACTACGGCCTGCGCCGGGAGCGGCTTGCCGATGGCCGGCTGGAGGCGGTGGGGCCGCAGCACTCCTGGGACGCGGCGCAGTGGGCCTCATCTGCACTGATGCTGAACGCCCCGCGCCATTCCGATCACCACGCGAATCCCCTCAGGGCCTATCCCGGCCTGACCCTGCCAGAGCGGGGGCTGCGGCTGCCTTACAGCCTGCCGGTCATGGCGGCCCTCGCCCTGGTGCCGCGCCTTTGGTTTCGGGTGATGCATCCGCATCTGCCGCGCTGAAATGTGACTGGTCATGGGGGCCAAGGCTCTGCCACTCTGATCCAACCGCGACAGGAGGCTCTGATGCATCTGCCCGCAGCCCTGGTTTTTCTGCTGGCCGCGCCCGCCGCCGCGCTGGATGGCGCGGGCTTTGAGGCTGCGGTGACCGGGCAGACCCTGGAGTGGCAAAACCACGGCATCCCCTATGGCGCAGAGCAATATCTGCCGGACCGCCGGGTGATCTGGCAGTTTGAGGGTGGCCCCTGCCAATACGGCACCTGGTCCGACCCTGAGCCGGGGCAGATCTGCTTTCTCTATGACAACGGCAACGACAGACAATGCTGGCGCTTTGAAATCGGGGGCAGCGGGCTGAGGGCAGAGTTTCTCGGCCTGGGCCACAACCGGCAGCTTCAGGAAGTCTCGCGCAGCACAGCGCCTTTAAGCTGTCCCGGACCGGGTCTGGGCGTTTAACGTCCCCGCCGCAGTGCGCTGCCGGCGAGAAGCACCGCAAAGATCACCGCCGCCACCGCTACGATCGAGGGTCCTGCAGGCGTATCTTGCTGAAACGACAGGAAAAGTCCGCCAAGTGCGGCCGCGGCTCCAAGCCCGGAGGCTGCCATGGCCATGCCTTCAGGGGTGCGGGTCACGACCCGCGCCGCCGCCGCCGGAATGATCAGCATGGCCGCAATCAGCAGCGCCCCGATGACCTTCAGCGAGACCGAGACCGTCAGCGCCAGCGCCAGCGTCAGGATCAGCCGCTCGCGCCCCGGGTTCAGACCGGATGACTGGGCCAGGTCTTCATGCAGCGTGCAGGTCAGCAGCGCCTGCCAGCGCCAGGCCAGCAGCGCCACCACCAATGCCGCTCCGCCCCAGATCACCGCCAGATCACTGCGGCTGACCGCGAGAATATCGCCGAAAAGCCAGCTCTCCAGCCCCATGCGCGCGCCGGGGATCATTGAGGCGGCCACCAGACCAAAGGCCAGCGCCGAATGCGCGATGACCCCCAGCAGCGTGTCCATCGCCCAGCCCCGTCCCGCCAGCGCAGAGACCGTGCCCGCCATGGCAAGCGCCACAATGGCCGTTCCCGCCAGCACCGGCAGATTCAGCGCCAGCGCCATGGCCACACCAAGGATAGCGGCATGTGAGGTCGCATCCCCAAAATAGGCCATGCGCCGCCAGATCACAAAAGAGCCCAGCGGCCCCGCCGCCAGGGCCACGCCGACGCCTGCAAGGCCCGCGCGGATCAGAAAATCATCAGGCATTATGGGCATGTCCGTGGTTGCAACCGGGGCCGTGGATATGGGTGGCGGGCAGCAGCGCGCCATCATGGGCGTGACTGTGATCATGGCCGTGGTCATGCTCATGGCGGTAAAGCGCCAGCGCGCCCTGGGTGCCAAGGCCAAAGAGCGCGCGATATTCCGGCGCGTTAGAGACCACGCGCGGCGTGCCCTCACAGCAGACATGACCATTGAGGCAGACCACGCGGTCCGAGGCGGCCATGACCACATGCAGATCATGGCTGACCATCAGCACAGCCGCCCCGGTCTCGGCGCGGATCTCGGCGATCAGGCGGTAAAAGGCGGCCTCTCCGGGCTGATCGAGCCCCTGGGTCGCCTCATCCAGCACCAGAAGCTGCGGTTTCGCCAGCAGAGCGCGGGCCAGCAGCACGCGCTGCAACTGTCCGCCCGACAGCGCCGACATCTGCCGCTGCGCCAGCCCCGCATCGACGCCGGTCCGGGCGAGCGCGGCCATGGCCTCAGCATCGCTGACCCGTTTGGGCAGCGAGAGAAAGCGCCGCACCGTCATCGGCAGATTGTGATCCACGGCCAGTTTCTGCGGCACATAGCCGATCACCAGACCTGGCGCGCGGCGCACCTCCCCCGAGGAGGGCGGCAGGATCCCCAAAAGCGCGCGCATCAGCGTCGATTTGCCCGAGCCGTTCGGCCCGAGCACGGTGACGATTTCGCCCGCTTTGATGTGAAAATCGACTGCCGAAAGCTGCGTCTCGCTGCCGCGGCGGATGGTCAGTGCCTTTGCCTCAACGAGCATCATTGCCCTCGCTGCAGTCGGGGCAAAGCCCGGTGGCCTCAAGGCTCATGCCCTCAACCGTGAAGCCAAAGGCCGCAGCCGTGGCGACAAGGGCGGCGCGGATCTCGTCGGCGGGGGCCTCAGCGATGCGCTTGCACAGGTGGCAGATCAGGAAGGCGGGCTCATGATCTTCGGCCGGGTGCATACAGGCGGCAAAGGCATTGAGCCGCTGAACCCGGTGGGCAAGCCCCTGATCCACAAGAAATTCCAGTGCCCGATAGACGACCGGAGGCTGGCGGCCAAAGCCCTCGGCGGCCAGGCGGTCCAGCACCTCATAGGCGCCCATGGCGCGGTGTTCTTCGAGCAAAATCTCAAGGGTGCGGCGGCGCACGGGGGTCAGGCGCACGCCAGAGCGGCGCGCGCGCTGCTCGGCTTCGGCCAGGACCGTGCCGGTGCAATGGTGATGTTCGTGGTGATGAAAGGCCGGGGTCTGCATTCGAATTTCACCGCTTGACATGTTATATTATCACATACAGAAACTGACGCCCTAAGGAAAGCCCGCAAAGGACCCCGCTATGCTGAAATTCGTAAGGACCTCCGCGGTGGCCTGCCTGATGCCGCTGGCGCTTCAGGCGGCGGAGCTGCGCCTTGTGACGGATCTGCCGCCGGTGCATTCGCTTGTCTCGCTGGTGGCGGGCGACAGGGCCGTGCCGGTTCTGATGATGGATCAGCCCGGGGACGGCCACACCTTCGCGCTGCGCCCGAGCCAGGCCTCGGCGCTTGCGCGGGCGGATCTGGTGATCTGGACCGGCCCGGAGATGGCGCCCTGGATGGCGCGCGCGCTGGAGGGGGGCAAAAAGGCCTCGCTGCCGCTTTTGCAGGCCCCCGGCACCCGGCTGCGTGCCTGGGGTGATGGGGAGCATGAGCCTCACGACCATGAGGGCCACGCGCATGACGAGCATGATCATGAGGGGCATGACCACGCCCATGGCGACACCGACCCCCATGCCTGGCTGGAGCCTGCGAATGCGCTTTACTGGCTCGATCTGATCGCGCGCCGTCTGGCTGAAGCTGATCCGGAGAACGCCGCGCATTACCGCGCCAACGCCAAAGAGGCCGCTGCCACCCTGCGCGGCCTTGACGCAGAGTTGCGCGCTTTGCTGGAGCCGGTGAAGGACCGCGCTTTCGTGCTGGGCCATGATGCCTATGGCTATTTCACCGGGCATTACGGGCTGCACACCGCAGGCACCGTGGCTGCGGGGGATGCCGCAGGCCCCGGTGCACAGCATCTGAGCGCGCTTCGGATGCAGTTGGCCGGGGAGGAGGTCGTCTGCGCCTTTCCCGAGGTCGGGCAGTCCGAGCGGCTTCTGGACACCGTTCTGGAGGGGAGTGCCGTTCAGAAGGGCGCGGCCCTCGATCCGGCAGGCTCAACGCTGGAGAAAGGCCCCGGGCTTTATGCGGCGCTGATGCGTGATCTGGCGCAGAAAATCAGCGACTGCCTGAAGTAAGGCGCTGTCAGATATGAAAACACCGGCAGGCCGAAGGGCGCTGCCGGTGTTTTTATCTGGAGGACGGGTGGCTCAGGCGGCGAGGCCGCGCGCGCCCATGCCGAGGAATTTCTCCCGACGGGCTTTGACCAGCGCATCGGGGGATTTCTCGTTCAGGTCTTTCAGCATGGCGGTGATGGCATCGCCGACAGCCGCAATGGTGCTCTCGCGGTCGCGCTGTGCGCCGCCCAGCGGCTCGCGGATGATCTTGTCGACCACGCCCAGCTTCAGCAGATCCTGCGCGGTCAGGCGCAGCGCTTCGGCGGCATCGCGGGCGCGGTCTGCGTCTTTCCACAGGATCGAGGCGCAGCCTTCGGGCGTGATGACCGAATAGACCGAATGCTCCAGCATGGCGACTTTATTGGCGGTGGCAAAGGCCACAGCGCCGCCCGAGCCGCCTTCGCCGATGATGACCGAGATCAGCGGCACGCCGATCTGCAGGCATTTCTCGGTCGAGCGGGCAATGGCTTCCGACTGCCCGCGCTCTTCCGCACCTTTGCCGGGATAGGCGCCGGGGGTGTCGACAAGGGTGATGACCGGCAGGCCGAAGCGGTCGGCCATTTCCATCAGGCGCACGGCTTTGCGGTAGCCTTCGGGACGGGCCATGCCGAAGTTGCGCTCAATGCGCGACTTGGTGTCATGGCCTTTTTCCTGACCGATCACCACGACCGGCTGGTCGTTGAAACGGGCCAGACCGCCCATGACGGCATGGTCATCGGCAAAATTGCGATCCCCGGCGAGGGGGGTATATTCGGTAAAGAGCGTGTCGATGTAATCTTTACAATGCGGCCGGTCAGGATGACGGGCCACCTGGCATTTGCGCCAGGCCGACAGGTCTTTATAGAGGTCTTTCAGCAGCGCTTCGGCCTTGCGGTCAAGCGCATCGGCTTCTTTGCTGACGTCAGCCTCAGAATTCGCCCGTGCCATGGCACGCAGCTCTTCCGCCTTGCCTTCGATTTCAGCGAGGGGTTTTTCGAATTCGAGATATTGCATCAACACGGACCTCCGGAGGAACCCTGTCTATATGGAGAAGTGTTGCGGCAGGATCAACCCGATGAGAAGTCACAGCGGCAAAAGGGCTGCTGAAGGGCCCTGGCGGGGGACGATTGCCAGCGGCGCGCGGGCGTCGGATGCGGCGGAGGGGCAGGGCCCGTGTGGCCTTCGGGGGGCAGCGGGCGGGTTGCCCGGTGATTCTCTTTCCGCTGCGGACAGGCCGGATCCTTTGCAACCTGAGGTGGGCAGCCCTTGATCTTGGCGAAATGTCGGGAACATCCGGCTCTGCCGTCTGTTACAGTAGGTGTGGGGCCTTCGGGGCCAGGGACCGGAGTTGGGACGGATTTTGCGATCGGCAGGCGATTGGTATGGTTCGCTATTTACCCATAAGTTGTTTATAATGCTGCATAAACACGCCCTGATTTATTTGTTCAACATTACGTGAATGGGTGCGGAAACGTTGTTGTAAAATTTTCGCATGGGAAACTCTGCCTGATCCTCGGGCGTTAGCCGGAGGTAGTGTGAGGAGCACCCCATGTATCCGGTACGAGTAACGACGCTTGAAACACAACCCATGTTGCTGATGCCCTGGACGGGCCCCTATGCGGAAGTCGAAAAAGGGTTCGAAAAGCTTGAAGAGATCCTGGCCGGTGCCCGGGTTTTCGCGCCCGAGGTTGAGGCCATTGTCGGGATCTATCTCGATGATCCCAGCACCACGCCCCCTGCGGATCAGCGCGCCGATCTGGGGGTGCTGATGTCTGAGATCCTGGCTGCCCCTGAGGGCATGACCCCGGCAGAACTGTCGCCGGGGCGCTATGCCGTTCTGACCCATAAGGGCGGCTTTGACAGCCTGATGAAGGCCTGGTGCTGGTTCTATGAAGACTGGATGCCCGGCTCGGGTGAGCAGATTGATGACAGCCGCAAGCCCTTTGAGCTTTATGCTGACAGCATGGAGCCGGGGATTCAGCCCGATGATGCGGAGATCCTGATCTGCGTGCCGGTGGCGGGCTGAGGCGGGGACCTCTGTCTGCAGGTGCAAACGGCGGCGTCAGTCTTTCAGGCCGGGCTCATCCAGAAGGGTGCGCCCGGCACGGTCTTCCAGCTCGATAATCCACAGATCCCGGTCGCGGCTGCGGGCGCGGGTCAGCGCCTCATCGACGTCGCGCTCGGGGCCGGAGGCGAGTTCCAGCCAGACGCGGGCTCCGGTCATCAGATCATAACTGCGGCTGAAGGCGCGGGCCTGACCGTCGAGGGTGGCGCATTTCACCAGCACCGTTCCCGCATCCGCATCGCCCTTTGCCGTGACATAGGCCGCAATATCCGCCAGCCGCAGCCGGGTGAGATAGGCTTTGACCCAGAACTCAGCGGTGAGGCGGGGAGCGGACATCAGAAACCTGCGGGGAGGGGGGGAGTGGGGCGAAACTGTTGCCGGGGGATCCGTCAGAGCGGGATCCTGGCGGAGAGGTCCGGGGCGCTGCCCCGGGCCCCGGAGTATTTTTAAAAAGCCAAAGTCAGGCGTCGCCGTCTTTGAAATTGAGGCCCATCTCGGAGTAGCGCTCTTTTTCATTGAGCCACTCGGGGCGGACCTTCACCTGCAGGAAAAGGTGGACCGGGCGGCCGAGGAACTCACTCAGATCCTGGCGGGCGGCGGTGGAGACCGCTTTGATCGTCGTGCCGCCGGAGCCGAGGATGATGCCCTTGTGGCCATCCCGCGCGACATAGATCAGCTGGTCGATCCGGGTGGAGCCGTCTTTGCGGTCTTCCCATTTCTCGGTCTCAACGGTGAGCTGATAGGGGATCTCTTCGTGCAGACGCAGGGTCAGCTTTTCGCGGGTGACTTCGGCGGCGATCATGCGCATCGGCAGATCGGCGATCTGGTCTTCCGGGTAGAGCCAGGGATGCTCGGGGAGTTGATTGCCGAGCCAGTTGCGCAGATCCTCAACGCCGTAGCCGCGTTCTGCCGAGACCATGAAGGTTTTGACGAAGGGATAGGCTTCGTTCATTTCCTGGGTCAGGGCGAGCAGGGTTTCGGCTTTGACGCGGTCGATTTTGTTGATCGCCAGTGCCACCTGGGTCTTGCCGGGCAGTTTGTCGCGGATCGCCTCAAGGATGGCTTTGGTGCCTTCGGTGAGGCCGCGGTGGGCCTCAATCAGCAGGACCACGATGTCAGCGTCGGCAGCACCGCCCCAGGCGGCGGTGACCATGGCGCGGTCAAGGCGGCGGCGCGGGCGAAAGATGCCGGGGGTGTCGATGAAGACGATCTGCGCATTGGCGCCGGGTGCCATGGCGACGCCGCGGATGCGGGCGCGGGTGGTCTGCACCTTATGCGTCACGATCGAGACTTTCGCCCCGACCACGCGGTTCAGCAGGGTCGATTTGCCGGCATTGGGCTCTCCGATGAGAGCAACAAAGCCCGCGCGCTGCGGGCCTTTCGGGAGGTCAACGGCGGTTTCAGCGGGGGCGATGTGCGGGATTTCGTCGTTCTGGTCGTTCATGAGGTAGTCTCCAGGCGCGCGAGAAGCGTGCGGGCGGCCGTCTGTTCGGCGGCGCGTTTGGAACCGGCTTTCGCCTGCTCCTCCTCGCCGGAGGCGAGGCGGACGGCGATGGTGAAGCGGGGCTCGTGGGGGGGACCCTCACGGGCGATCTCAGTATAGCTCGGGGGCGGCAGGCCGCGGGCCTGGGCCCATTCCTGCAGCGAGGTCTTGGGGTCGCGGGCATCGGCGCGCACATCGGTGACACGGCTGCCCCAGAGGCGCAGCACGAGGGCCTTGGCCACTTCAAAGCCGGCATCGCGGTAGACGGCGGCGATCACAGATTCCATGGCATCGGCCAGCAGCGCCTCTTTGCGGCGCCCGCCGGAGAGCATCTCTGAGCGGCCAAGGCGCAGCACGTCGCCGATGCCCAGCTCGCGGGCGACTTCGGCGCAGGTTTCCTTGCGCACCAGCGTGTTGAAGCGCGGGGCCAGCTGGCCTTCTGAGGCCGCGCGATCCGCCATCAGCAGAGCTTCCGACATCACAAGGCCCAGCACGCGGTCGCCGAGAAACTCAAGCCGCTGGTTGTCAGGCCGGGTGGCGGTCGCGATGGAGGGATGGGTCAGGGCACGGACCAGAAGCTCGGGCCTGCGGAAATGATGCCCGAGTGTGATCTGAAACGTCTGAAGGTCTGCCGAGAGTCTCACTGTACTGCCTTGAAGAAACGATCTGACCGCCAGGTCCAGAAGAAGAAAAGCGACTTGCCCGCCGAGGAGAACATGATGCGGTCCGCGCGACCGATCAGATTTTGCGCCGGCACGAAGCCCACGCCGCCCACGGCACGGCCGTAACGGCTGTCCTGGCTGTTGTCACGGTTGTCACCAAGGAAGAAGTAATGCCCCGGCGGAACTGTGAAGACCGGGGTATTATCGGCAAAGCCGCCGTCGTCGATATTGAGCACCGGATAGCTGTGGCCACCGGGCAGCGTCTCCATCATGCGCGGTTTGATGCAGGTGCCGCCCGCACCGACCGGCGCATTGGCGCAGCGCGGCTCATTGCCCATGGGGCCCTGGGGCTCATAGGTCTCAGTGAAATCGCCCGCGGGGGTCTGGGGCAGTTCGGTGCCGTTCAGCACCACTTTGCCGTCCACCATCTGCACGGTGTCACCCGGAAGGCCGATCAGGCGCTTGATGAAGTCAGAGCCGTTGACCGGATGGCGGAAGACCACCACATCACCGCGCTCAGGCTCAGAGGCGAAGAGACGGCCCTCGAAGGGGCAAAGACCCATCGGGCAGGAATAGCGCGAATAGCCGTAGGACATCTTGTTGACGAAGAGGAAATCCCCGATCAGCAGCGTCTCTTTCATCGACCCCGAGGGGATCCAGAACGGCTGAAACAGCAGAGTCCGAAAGACAGCCGCGATCGCAACCGCGTAGACCACGGTCTTGACCGTTTCAAAGATGCCGTCTTTTTTTTCTGCTTTGGCTGCCATTTCCGTCTTTCCTGAGCTTCGGTGCTATGTGCGCGTGAGGGGGGCGGCTGTCAAGCGACGGCTGCGGGCGGCCTGGGGCGCGCCTCGATGACCACAAAGGCCTGGGCCCAGGGGTGATCGTCGGTCAGCGAGACATGGATAATGGCCTCATGCCCCGGGGGCGTCATGGCGGCCAGACGCTCGGCCGCCCAGCCATGGACTTTCATCACCGGCTGGCCGGAGGGCAGGTTTGACACCTCCATATCGCGCCAGGCGATGCCCATGCGCAGACCGGTGCCAAGCGCTTTGGAGCAGGCCTCTTTGGCGGCCCAGCGTTTGGCATAGGTGGCCACCGTTTCGCGGCGCCGCTCGGCCCGGGCCTGTTCGGCCTCGGTGAAGACGCGGTTGCGAAAGCGGTCGCCAAAGCGGTCAAGCGTGCCGGAAATCCGTTCGATATTCGCCAGATCCGTGCCGATGCCGAGGATCATTCCGCCAGGTGTCCGCACGATCAGGCCATGGCCTGACGGGTCAGATCCATCAGGCGGCGCATTTCGCGGATCGCCGGATCAAGGCCCATGAAGACGGATTCCGAGATCAGGAAATGGCCGATGTTCAGCTCAACCACTTCGGGGATGGCGGCGATCGGCTCAACGGTTTCAAAGCTGAGGCCGTGGCCCATATGGACCTCAAGGCCCAGCGAGGCGGCCAGCGCCGCGCCGCCCATCAGGTCGCGAAGCTCATCATCGCGCTCAGCCATGCGGCCTTCGGCGTGCAGATCGCAGTAATGGCCGGTGTGAAGTTCGACCACCGCAGCCCCTGCGCGGGCGGCTGCTTCGATCTGACGCGGATCATGGCCGATGAAAAGCGACACCCGGCTGCCTGCAGCAGCCAGGGGCGCGATGTAATCCGTGAGGCGCGCCTCATCGGAGAGCACATCGAGACCGCCCTCGGTGGTGCGCTCTTCGCGCTTTTCCGGCACGATGCAGACGGCATGGGGTTTGTGGCGCAGCGCAATGGCCTGCATCTCATCGGTGGCCGCCATCTCAAAGTTCAGCGGCAGCGCAATGACCGCCATCAGCCGCTCAATATCGCTGTCGATGATGTGGCGGCGGTCTTCGCGCAGATGGGCGGTGATGCCATCGGCACCCGCCGCCTGGGCCAGCAGCGCTCCGCGCACCGGATCGGGATAGGCCGAGCCGCGGGCATTTCGCAAAGTGGCAATGTGGTCGATATTGACGCCAAGGCGAAGGGCTTGAGCTGCGGACATTGCAGAACTCCGGTGAGAAGCGAATTTTGGCAAAGATTAGCCCTGGGGCCCCGGGAAGGAAACCGCTTTCACGGCTTTGGGCTCCGGGCTTTCGCCGCGCTGATGCGGGCGTCGCGGTGGCGGGCGCGCAGGCGCTGCCAGGCGCGGATCAGCGGCAGGCTGCCCCATTGGAACATCAGCCCGGCAATGGTGCCGGGGATCACGGAGCCTGCCAGCATCGGCAGCCAGATCCGCCAGAAAAACTCGCGCAGAGGTGTCCAGTCCGGCGTGCCCCCGGTCCAGAAGTACAAAAGGTTGCGCGCGATCTGGGCAGAGGCCTCGGAGAAGAACGGCAGCACCTGCGACAGCGTCATGCGGTTCTCGGTGCCTAAAAGCCAATAGCCCGTCTCCAGCGAGAGGGTCATAAAGATCGGCGTTGTCAGGGGGTTACCGACGAATGTGCCAAAGAGAGCCGCCGGAACATTGCCGCGCATCGCCCAGGCAATCCCGGCCGCGCCGAGGAAGTGAAAGCCAAAAAGCGGCGTGAACGAGATGAAGACCCCGGCGAAAAAGCCCCGGGCAATCCGCTCGGGTGTGTCGGGCAGGCGGCGCATGCGGTGCCAGACATAGGTCGCGGCCCGCTTCCAGCCGCTGCTGGGCCAGATCATTTCCAGTGCAGAGCGCCAGAGCGGGCGGCTGTCGCGACGTTTGAAAACCAGGGGGACAGTCCTTTTCTGGCAGACGTCCGGCAGAACCCGGGCGGGTGACGGCAGCTCTCATATCTGGGTGCTCCGGCAGAAATGGCGCAGCCCCCTCGCCATCACAATCGGGTAATCGGCGGGATTTTAACGACGCCCGCCGCTTAACTGCCCGGCTTGCGGGTCGGATCACGGCGGCGCGAGACGCGGGCGACATCGGTCTCGGCATCGAGCGTCATCATCAGCGTGTGCAGATGCTCAAGATCGCGCAGATCCACATCAAAGAGGATGCGGTAATAATCCGGCTTTTTGTCGGTGAAGACGATATCCGAGATATTGGCCTGACGATCGCCGATCAGCGTACAGATCCGGCCCAGCACGCCCGAGTGGTTCGCTATGGTGACATCGAGGGAGACGGTATTGACCGCCGCGTGACGGCCGGGATGCCAGCGCAGGTCAATCCAGCGTCCGGGCTGATCGCCATATTCTTCAAGGACCGGGCAGTCGATCGCATGGGCGACCACACCGCGGCCACGATAGGTGATGCCGACGATGCGCTCACCCGGCAGGGGCTGGCAGCAATTGGCGCGGTGGAAGGTCTGATCATCGGCAAGACCCGCCACGGGGCGGCTTTTGTCGACTTCGGTATTGCTGACCGAGAGTTCGGGATAAAGCGTCGCCACCACCTTCTGCGCGGTGAGTTCCGCCGAGCCGATACGCGCCAGCAGTTCTTCCGCATCGGGGAGCGAAAGGGTGCGGGCGGCGGTTTCCAGCGCCTTATCGGTGGCCTTTTTGCCGACGCGCTCAAAGCTGACCCGCGCGAGTTCACGGCCCAGTTTCACAAAACGCTCGCGGTCTTCTTCGCGCAGGGATTTGCGGATCGCGGCCTTGGCGCGGCCGGTGACCACAATATCGATCCAGGTCGCCTGGGGTTTTTGCCCCTCGGCGGTAATGATTTCAACCGATTGCCCGTTCTTCAGCCGGGTCCAGAGCGGCACGCGGATGCCGTCGACCTTGGCCGAGACGCAGGCATTGCCGATGCGGGTGTGGATCGCATAGGCGTAATCGAGGGGCGTGGCCCCGCGCGGCAGCTGCACCACATCGCCCTTCGGCGTGAAGCAGAAGACCTGATCCTGATACATCTCAAGCTTCACATGCTCGAGGAACTCATTGTGATCGGTCTCTTCCAGACGCTCGGTCAGCTGCGCGATCCAGCGCGCGGGATCGACGGCAAAGGGGTTCACCGTGCGCGCGCCGTCCTTATAGGACCAATGCGCAGCCACACCGGCTTCCGCGACCTCATGCATCTCGCGGGTGCGGATCTGCACCTCAACGCGCTTGCCGTCGCGGCCCGAGACGGTGGTATGGATCGAGCGGTAGCCGTTCTGCTTTGGCTGGCTGATATAATCCTTGAAGCGCCCCGGCACCGCGCGCCAGCGCTGATGCACCAGACCAAGGATCTGGTAGCAGTTCTCCATGCTGTCGGTGATGACGCGGAAGCCATAAATGTCTGACAGGCGCGAGAAGGCGAGGTCCTTCTCCTGCATCTTGCGCCAGATCGAATAGGGTTTCTTGGCGCGGCCATAGACATTGGCCTCAATCTCCGCCTTTTCCAGCAGCGAGCGGATGTCATTGGTGATGACATGCACCACATCGCCGGATTCGCGCTGCAGCGTGATAAAGCGGCGCAGGATTGAGTTCCGGGCCTCCGGGTTCAGCACCCGGAAGGACAGATCCTCCAGCTCTTCGCGCATCCACTGCATCCCCATGCGACCGGCGAGGGGCGCATAGATTTCCATGGTTTCGCGGGCTTTCTGCGCCTGTTTCTCCGGCTTCATCGAGCGGATGGTGCGCATATTATGCAGCCGGTCCGCGAGTTTGACCAGAATGACGCGCAGATCCTTCGACATCGCGAAGAAGAGCTTGCGGAAGTTTTCAGCCTGTTTCGACTGGGTGGAGGAGAGCTGAAGATTGGTCAGCTTGGTCACGCCATCGACCAGCTCGGCCACTTCATAGCCAAACATCCGCTCCACCTCGGTATAGGTGGATTTGGTATCCTCAATCGTGTCGTGCAAAAGCGCGGTGATCAGCGTCGCATCATCAAGCCGCATCTCAGTCAGGATGGCGGCGACGGCAACGGGATGGGTGAAATAGGGCTCGCCCGAGCGGCGGAACTGCCCGTCATGCATTTTCATCCCATAGGCATAGGCCTCGCGGATGAGCGCTGCATTGGTATGCGGGTTGTAAAGACGGACCAGCGCGATCAGATCTTCAACATCAATCATCGCAGGTCCGTCCGGGTCTTATGTGTGGGGGCGCGTCAGTCTTCGCGCTGAGCTTCGACGAGCATCCGCAGCATCCGCTCTTCCGACATATCGTCAGAGGCGGGGCGGTCCATCTCGGCGCTCATCAGCAGAGACATTTTATCTTCTTCCGGCTCATCGACCTCAATCTGGGTCTGCAGGCTGGCGATCATGCGGTCGCGCAGCGGGTCGGCAAGCTGGGTTTCTTCTGCGATTTCGCGCAGGGCAACAACCGAGTTCTTATCCCGCTCACGGTCAACCGTGATGGGGGAACCGGCAGCAATCTCACGGGCACGATGCGAAGCGAGCATCACCAGCTCGAAACGGTTCGGGACCTTGTCAACGCAATCTTCGACCGTCACGCGGGCCATGTGGTACTCCGGTTTGGATAGGGCATGGGAAGGAATCGTTTAGTGGAAATATCGGGGCTTGACAAGGGCAGCCCTGGCGCAGCGCGGTCACGTTTCGCTGTGATCCCACAGCCGCACCTCTGCCCGATCTTTCGGGGGCAGCGCATCGCAGAGTTCGCGGATCGTTCGGCCCAGCACCGGGTGGCGCCAGTCGGGGGCCACATCGGCCGCAGGCACCAGCACAAAGGCCCGATCCTGCAGGCGCGGATGCGGCAGAATCAGCTGATCGGGGCTGAGGCGGCTCTGGTCTTCGGGGGCGAGGTGCAGCCAATGCGCAAAGCCTGCGCGGTCGGGCAGCACGGTATCTTCCATGGCAATGAGGTCCAGATCCAGCGTCCGTGCCCCCCAGCGGGTGAGCCGCTCTCTGCCCGCCTCCGCCTCGATTGCATGAAGCGCGGCCAGGGCCTCAGCGGCGGTCCCGCTCCAGCAGGCTGAAAACGCGGCATTGGCATAGTCCGGCCCGGAGCCCGCGGGGAAGGCCTGGGTACGGTATACCGGGCTTGCGCGCAGTCCCGAAAAGCCTGCAGACTGAAGCTGCTCAATAACGCGGCTGATTGTCCCATAAGGACCCGTAGAACAAAGGCCGGTTTCACCAGGTTTTACAGGCAGATTTGCGCCTGCGGCGATGATCACGCGCTTTGCGGAAGGTGACAGCAATGTTACACTTTCGATTGAGGTATGTTGCGGCAGCCGATGTTTTACACGATTTAAGTTCTGCAGCCCGGAGACGGCAGCACCTGACGGTTGCCATTTTTCCCGTCAGCGACGCCCAGGGCTGGTTTCAGGGGACACCAAATGTTTTACAAAGACGACCGGTTGGCATTGTTTATTGACGGTTCCAACCTTTATGCAGCGGCACGCACCCTCGGGTTCGATATTGATTACAAGCTCCTTCGTCAGGAGTTCATGCGCCGCGGAAAGCTGGTGCGGGCGTTTTATTACACCGCGCTGCTGGAAAATGAAGAGTATTCACCCATCCGGCCGCTGGTCGACTGGCTGAATTACAACGGCTTCGCCATGCGCACCAAGCCGGCCAAGGAATATACCGACAGCCAGGGCCGCCGTAAGGTGAAGGGCAATATGGATATTGAGCTGACGGTGGATGCGATGGAACTCGCACCGCATGTCGATCATGTCGTGATCTTCTCGGGTGATGGTGACTTCAAGCCGCTGGTGGAAAGCCTGCAGCGTCAGGGTGTGCGCGTCTCGGTGGTCTCGACCATCCGCAGCCAGCCGCCGATGATCGCCGATGAGCTGCGCCGTCAGGCGGATAATTTCATCGAACTCGATGAACTTCGGGACGTTATCGGCCGACCGCCGCGTGATCCGCGGGTTGCATCTGACCGCCCCACGGGTGAAGATGCACCAGAGCAGCCTATGGCAGAGGTCCGGTGAGAACACAGCGTCGCGCATATATCTTCCGTCACACGGAGCGCGGCGCATGAGCGTCGGGGGGGCAGCCGGCCTTGCAGGCCTGGCCGTGGCAAGTTTCGCTGCGGCAACGCCGCTCCCTTTTACATCTGAGCCCCTGTTTATCGGCCTTCTGGTCTCGGGGCTTGGTCTGCCGCTGGTGATTGTGCTGGTGGCCTCGATCGCCAATACCGCAGGCTCTGTCGCCACCTATATGATGGCGCGGGCTGCGGGGGCTGCAGGCGGCGACAAATGGATGCCGGTCTCGGGCAAAAAGCGCGAGAAGCTGGAAGCCTGGTATCGCAAATGGGGTCTCTGGACCCTTCTGCTGGCCTGGATCCCCGGCGGCGATCTGCTGGTGATCCTGGCAGGTCTGGCCCGTGCGCCGATTGTGGCCGTGACCGCCATTCTGACCTTCGCCAAAACGCTGCGCTTTGCGGCCCTTGCGCTGCTGACGCTGGGCCTTTTCGGCTGAGCCTTTAACTTCATCCCGGATGGGCTTAGGTTCGCTGCACGCAAGTGATCTGAGGACCTGCCATGTCTCTGCCGCCGCTGACCCTTTATCTTGCCGCACCGCGCGGCTTTTGCGCAGGCGTCGATCGGGCGATCCGCATCGTTGAGATGGCGCTGCAGAAATGGGGCGCGCCGGTCTATGTCCGTCATGAGATCGTGCACAACAAATATGTCGTGGATGATCTGCGCGCCAAGGGCGCTGTTTTCGTTGAAGAACTCGACGATTGCCCCAATGATCGCCCGGTGATCTTTTCCGCGCATGGCGTGCCGAAAGCCGTGCCCGCTGAGGCGGCGCGGCGCGAGATGATCGCCGTGGATGCGACCTGCCCGCTGGTGACCAAGGTTCATAATGAGGCCGCGCGCCATTTCTCCAATGGCCTGCAGATGGTGATGATCGGCCATGAGGGCCATCCCGAGACCGTCGGCACCATGGGCCAGCTGCCGCCCGGAGAGGTGCTTCTGGTCGAGACGGTTGAGGATGTGCCGGGTCTTCAGGTGCGCGATCCCGCGAAGCTTGCGATGATTACCCAGACCACGCTTTCCGTCGATGACACCAAAGACATCGCCGCCGCCCTGCAGGCGCGCTTCCCGGCCATCGTCATCCCGGCCAAGGATGACATCTGCTATGCCACCACCAACCGTCAGGCGGCGGTCAAAGCCATTGCGCCGAAAATCGACGCGCTTCTGGTGATCGGCGCGCCGAATTCCTCAAACTCAAAGCGGCTTGTGGAAGTGGGCAGCGCCTCGGGCTGTGCTTACAGCCAGCTGGTGCAGCGCGCGGCGGATATCGACTGGCGTGCCCTCTCGGGGATCACCTCGGTCGGCATCACCGCCGGGGCCTCGGCCCCCGAAGTGCTGATCAATGAGGTCATCGACGCCTTCCGCGCCCGCTTTGAGACGACGGTGGAGCTGGTCGAGACGGCGGTTGAGAACGTCGAGTTCAAAGTCCCCAAAGTCCTGCGCGAAACCGCCTGAGGGCGTCACCTTTCAGGCCGCCTGAGGCGCCTGCAACCGGCCAGTCCGGGGGCGCTTCATGAGGCGAAGCCCCTTCAGTCATTGCGCCCCTTCTGCACCAGCCCCGCCACCGCTGCGATCCCCAGCGAGGTGACAATCCAGCCCGCCGCCTGCAGCACGACCCAAAGCGCGCGGCCGATCGAGCCGGTTGTGGTCACGGTGGTCACCGCCCAGGACCGCTCCTGCCCGAGATCCATGACCGGCAGATAGGTATCAAGCGCGAAGAGAAAGGGTGAAAACGCCTCATAATGCTGCGCCGAGGCGCTGCTCAGCCAGGGCTGTGTCGGCGATACCGGGTCTGCGGCCATGGCGGTCAGCCAGTCCGGTGAGGTGAGGATCTGATCTGAGGCAGGGGCGAAAACCCCGGCCTGCCAGCCCAGATGCGCAAGCATTGCGCCGAGTGCGATCAGCGCCACGGAACAATAAAGCGGGCGCTTGGGATCATAGCCATAGCCGATGACAAGGCGTTTCAGGCAGGACCAGAGGCGGTGCACCTGATACTCCAGCCAAAGTCCGTCCGCACGCAGGCACTGTTTCAAAAAGGCTGGCCCTTGCTGCCAGTCGCAGGTGCGAGCCGCCTCATAGCGGGCGCGCATCTGGGTCTGTTCGTGGGAGATATACTGCGCTTCGCGGGCCATGAGCACTTTACGGGCCGCCGAATCGTCGCCGTTTTCACGTAGAACCTGCGCGAACTGACGCCAGGGCTGGCTGGAGAAGGTCAGCTTCCCGCAGGTGGCTGATGCGAGCCAGGATATACGGTTCCGGATCTCACCGATGTTTTCGGCCCGGATGTGCGTGTAGCGAAATCCATCCAGATCCAGACCGCCGGTGCAGGCTTTCCAGCTTTGCGGATCATCGATCAGCACGTCAGTCTCGGCCCTGCTGAAACTGACTTCGCCGCCTGCTACCTGAATTTGAAGCCAGAACAGATCCTGCCCGACGCGCGTTTGCTGTAACGTCAGAGCAAACGGGCCTGAGGCGCTGTCAAATTTTGCGCCATGCAACTCAAGTTGCCCGCGGATTGTCATTCCGGCAAGGGAACAGGCCCCCTTCGCGGACATATCAACGGCTCTGAGGCTTTCTTCAATAGTTGCGCCCTGCATCGACAGCGCGAAACCGGCATGGCCGTTATCGGTTCTGCTCGAAGGCAAATGTTCTGATCGGCTGGCGGTGAAGGCTGTGCCTTGAAGGCTGACGCCTGAGCCGAAGCGTGCGTGCTCCAGGTTGCAAAAACCGTCCACCTGGCAGTCGATCAGCAAAAAAGCGTCTGCCACATGGACCTGATAGCCGTGCAATCCGGGCAGGTGGCAGCCTGTGAACTCGGCACCGACGAGTTTGGAGCGGCTTAATAGCGGGGCATGGGTAAAACGGCAGTTGGTGAAGCGAAGCCAGCGGCGGCTTTCTTTACCAGAAAATTCGAGTTGGCCGGTAATTACTGCCCCTTCAAGGGTGAGGTCATTGCTGGCCCCGGCCAGAGTGAGCATGTCGCTCAGAAAGCGGGCGCCTATTCTCCTTTGTCCGCTGTGCTCATGTGTTGCTGGCAGGCTTCCGTCGCCAAGAAGGCAGGACTGCCCGCTGGTCCAAAGCCGGAGAAGTTGCTCTTCGGCAGGGTTTTCGGGGGCAGGTAAAGGTCTGGCTTCAGGACCCTGTGGTGCATCTTTCATGCCTGTCACCCGCCGTAAACTGCCGCCCAGCGTTCCAGCAGCAGGCCCTGCAGGTTGCGGGCGCGGGTGGTCCATTCGGGGCCGCCGCGGGGGCGTTCGCGTTCATCTCCGCGCAGGGCGTCGCGGCGGGGGGTATCGGCTGAGAAGATCGCAAAGGCCAGCGGGCGGCGGGTCTGCACATGGCCCGCAAGGCCCGAGACGAAATTCAGCGTGCCGGTTTTGGCCAGCACCGGGGCGCGGTCTGCGGGGGCTTTGGCGGGGGTCTGATAGGGGCGCAGGATCTCAGTCAGCTGCGGGTTGCGCAGCATCAGCCGTGCCATGGAGGCCGCGCTCACGCGGCTGTCGCCGCCAAGGCCGGAGTGATCCACAAGGGCCAGATCCACCCCGTGACGCTCGCGCACCCAGGCGTTCATCATCGCGGCCGAGGCCCGCAGGCTCGTCTGGCCCGAGGCCGTCAGCCCCACCACTTCTGCCGT
Source organism: Falsigemmobacter faecalis (assembly GCF_003863335.1). Lineage (GTDB taxonomy): Bacteria > Pseudomonadota > Alphaproteobacteria > Rhodobacterales > Rhodobacteraceae > Wagnerdoeblera > Wagnerdoeblera faecalis. The sequence continues at coordinate 123,693 of NZ_RRAZ01000001.1, forward strand.
CAGATTGGTTGAATGGCGCAGCATATCGCGCAGCAGGCTGGTGAGCGGCGGGCTGAGGGTCTCGGCGAGAACCGAGCCCTGCGCGCCGCCCTGACGCGGATTGGGAAGGGTAATCCCCTGGGCTGCGCAGAGCGTCTGGAAGACCTCGCCCGCATAGGCGGCGGGGCGGCGGACGGGAAGCCAGCGGCTGCCGCCCTTGCCAAGCGCGGCAGAGGCCAAGGTCCAGCGCTCGGTACCGTCGCGCTCTTCGAAGGTGAAGATCGGCGATTGCCGCTCGGCAATGGCGGCGCGGGCGATCCGCACGGCGGGGTTGTGGCGCGCGCCGCGGGCATCCATGGCGATCTGCCAGCCTTTGGAGGCGCGTTTCCACTCCATATGGACGCGGTTGAAATTCAGGTTCAGCCCCGAAATGGCGGGGTTATAGCCCACATGCAAAGGCTGGCCCGCATCAATGCGGCTGAGGCCCGGCAGCGCGTTGTCCTGCAGTAAAAACCGCCCCGTGATGCCGCGGATGCCGCGGGCCTTCAGGGCCTGGGCCAGATCCGCGAGGCGGTCGGTATCAAGCGTCGGATCGCCGCCGCCCGCGAGGATCAGATCGCCCTGCACCCGCCCGCCTGAGACCGGGCCGGTGGCCAGAACCCTTGTGGCAAAGCGGTAGCCGCCGCCCAGACGCTCCAGCGCGAAAAGGGCGGTGACGGCTTTCGCCACCGAGGCGGGGGGCAGGGCCAGGCTCTCGCCCCGGGCCTCCAGCACCTCACCGCTGCGGGCATCAAGGACGACATAGCTGACCTGACCACCGAGGCGTGCCTGCTCAATGAGCGCCCCTGCAGAGGCGGGCTGCGCCGCAGCAGCAGGGGCAGCGGCCGGGGTCAGCCCGCCGCGCGGGCGCGGGCGCAGCGACTGGCCGGGGGCATTGGCCAGCGCAGGCGCGGCGGCAAGGGCGGCCCCGCCGAGAAGTCCTCCGATCAGCAGACGGCGGGTAAGGACGGCTGCGGATTTGGCGTCAGACACGGAAATTTCTCCGGGATGGGGGACCGGGCATCATTCTGCGGCCTGGAACCTGGGGTTGCAATGGGGCGCGGACGGGGGATCAGCTCTGGCGCGACCAGGCCCCGCTGTTGCGGATCGCGGTTGACGAGCTGTCGTTCAGCGGCAGTCCCGCCAGCGCCCAGGCCGGGGCGGCGCTTCGGCCGAGCCGGGCCATGGCGGCCCCGTTCAGCCGCGCATCGGCCATAAAGCGTGCCGCTGGAGAGGACAGCGCCGCAAGCTGCGAGCCCGGCCGCGCCAGCACCCCGATCGGGTGATGCGCGGCAATCTCCTGCCAGCGGTCCCAGCGGTGAAAGCCCGCCAGATTGTCCGAGCCCATCAGCCAGACAAACCGCTGCCCCGGCCAGAGATGGCGCAGCCCCGTCAGGGTGTCGGCGGTGTAGCGGGTGCCAAGCACGGTCTCAATGGCGGTGACGGTCACTCTGGGGTCCGTGATCAGCTGCCGGGCGGCGGCGATGCGGCGCTCTGTCGGGGCGGGCCCCTCTGATTTCAGCGGATTGCCGGGCGAGACCATCCACCAGATGCGGTCCAGACCGAAGCTGCGAAAGGCCGCGCGGGTGATCGCCACATGACCCTCATGCGCGGGATCAAACGAGCCGCCCAGCAGGCCGATCACCTGACCCGCAGGGGCGGGTGGCAGATCACATCGCAAAACAGGGCGGGACATCGGCAGGCTCCGGGTCGCTCAGAGGGGGCGAATGCGGAATTGCAGGGCTTTGGCGTCTTCTGCAAGAGCGCCGACGTCTTTCCAGGAAAATTCCGCCAGGACCCCGGGCAGTTCGCGGTAGCCGCGCTTCTCCCAGAAGGCGTCAAGCGGGCGGTAATCTGCAGGGCGTGCCGGGTGATCGGCGGGGCGGATCACACTGCAGAAGGCGGAGTATTTAAAGCCCTGCGCCCTGGCATGGGCCTCGCGGGCGTCGAAGAATTTATGCCCGATGCCATGGCCGCGCCACTGCGGCAGCAGGACCGATTCGGCGCAGTAAAAGACCTCTGCCGGCTCATAGCCGCTGGCGCGGAAGCCCTGGATGAACTGGCCGTCATGGTCGCTGAGCGGCGTGCCGGTGGCAACCCCCACAACCGCGCCATCGGCAAAAGCCGCCACCACCACGGCCCGGGGGCTTTCGCGATAGGCGCGCATATAGCCGCGCTCATAGTCAAGATCGCCGTCGTAGAGATAGGGAAAGGCGCGAAACACCTCGATGCGCAGCCGTGCCACATCATCGAGCCGCGCGAGAAGCTCCTCTCCGGTCAGGACACGAACCTCAATCATGCCGAGACCTGGGCGGTCCAGTCCGCAAGATTGTAGAAGGTGGTGATGCGGGTGATCGCCGCGCCTTTCACATCAAAGAACGCGCCTGCGGGCAGGATATAGCGCTGGCCCTTTGCTTCAGGCAGGCCGGGGTCGGTCTGCAGATACTCGCCATGCACGGTGAATTCCGCCGCCGCGCGGCGGCCGTCTTCGGAGGCGAAGATCACCAGATCGCGCAGCTCTTCGCGGTAGCTGACCCCCATATGGGCGCAGAACTCTTCGAATTTCGCGCGGCCCCTGCGGGTCGCGCCCTCATTCACGCGGTGCTCAATGTCATCGCTGACCAGCGCCAGCATGCCCGCGGCGTCGCCCGCGTTGAAGGCGGCGTAATAGCGGGCGATCAGGTTTTCGGTTTCCTGGCGGCTCATGGCGGTCTCCCCTTGCGTCGGAGCGGCATAGAGCCACAGCGCGCGGCGGCCTGCAACGGGGCCAAAAGTCGGAGGCCTCAGGCGGGAAGCGAGAGCCAGGCCTTGATTGGCAGATGGTCCGAGGCCATGCGGGCCAAATCGCTGTCATGGGCGGTGACGGGCGAAATATCGCTGCGCCCGAAGGGGATGATCCGGTCGAGCGGAAGCCGCGGGCGCGAGGCGGGAAAACTCGCCACGGCAGGCGGCAGGCGGTCGATGCCCGCATGCAGCCCGTGCAGAACCGAGCCGTGATCTGAGCGCCATTCGTTCAGATCGCCCATCAGCAGCGCCGGCATATCCTGCGTGGCACTGAGATAGCTGCTTAACCGCGCCACCTGACGGGCGCGGGACTGCCGCAGCAGGCCGAAATGCGCCGCAACCACCCGCAAAGGCCCGTGATCGTCAAAGCGCAGATCGGTGACAATGGCGCCGCGCGGCTCAAGGCCGGGCAGAGCGATCTGCTCGACGTTATGCACAAGACCGCTGCGCACCAGCAAAAGATTGCCGTGCCAGCCATGGGCATTGCGGATGCCGTTCACCGGCACCGGCACAAGCCCGGTGCGGGCTTCCAGTTCGGCCAGGTTCAACAGCCCGTCGCGGGTGCCAAAGCGGCGGTCCACCTCCTGCAGGGCGATGATATCGGCGTCGATCTCGCGGATCACTTCGCGGATGCGGTCGGGATCAAAGCGGCCATCGGTGCCGATGCATTTATGCACGTTATAGCTTGCAACCCTGAGCGCGCGGTGGGGCGCTTCAGCGGCATGAGGGATGGCCGGAACCGGTTTCAGCACCGCACGGATCGAGGCGGGCAGGCCGGTGATCGGAAACCGCGGACGCGGTGGGGCAGGCAGATCGGGTCGGCGCAAGGGACTTCCTCATTCTGGGTCTCTATCAGGTAAGCGCCCTGCGCCCGCGATCAAGGGCTCAGAGATAAGGCGAGGCCAGCCAGATGGTGCGGTCGATCAGCCGCGTCAGGAAGGGGCGCCGGGCCAGACTTTCGAGGGTGACCGGCTCGGCGGTGGTCAGACCCTGCTGAATCCGCGCGGCGATTTTACCGGAAAAGGCGGCATCATAGACCTCAAGATCGACCTCAAAGTTCAGGCGCAGTGAGCGCGGATCAAGGTTGGTCGAGCCGACGAAGGACCAGGTATTGTCCACGCAGAGAAGTTTTGAGTGATCAAACGCCCCGGTGCTGCGCCAGATCCGGCAGCCCTGCACCAGCAGCTGGTCAAACTGCGCCCGCATCGCGCGGTCCACAAAGGCCAGGTTGTTCTGCCCCGGCACCAGAATGTCGATGGTGACCCCGCGCAGCGCGGCGGTGGTCAGCGCGGCGGTCAGCTCGCGGTCGGGCAGGAAATAGGGCGACTGAATCCGGATTGAGCGGCGCGCCGTGCTGAAGGCCCCCATCAGCAGACGGTGACTGCAGCCCAGGCTGTCATCGGGGCCTGAGGCCACCGCGCGCATCAGAACCGGCGCGGTGGGGGCCGCGGGAACCGGGGTGAGGGCCCAGGCCGCACCGCTCAACCGCTCGCCCGCGGCAAAGGCCCAGTCGCCCGCCCCGATGGCCAGCAACTCTCCGACAACCGGACCGGCGACGCGGAAATGGGTGTCGTGAGAAACCTCGTCCCCCCACCACTCCGAGGTGAAATGCTCGCGGATGTTCAGCCCGCCTGTGAAAGCGGTTTTTCCGTCGATAATCAGCAGTTTGCGGTGAGTGCGCAGATTGGCATAGGGCAGCCGCAGCCCCGCGATAAGCCGCCCGTTAAAGAGCGCCGAAGGGATGCCCGCCCGGGCCAGATCGCGGGTGATGGCGGGCAGGCTGTAGCGCACGCCGACCGCATCAATCAGCACCCTGACCTCAACGCCGCGCGCCTGGGCTGCGGCCAGCCGCCCGACAAAGCGCTGGCCCATGTGGTCATTGTCGAAAATATAGCTCTCGATCAGCACCGAGCGTTCGGCCCCGTCGATCTCAGCCAGCATCCGGGTATAGGCCTCGTCTCCGCCCAGCAGCATCTCAATGCGGTTTGAGGTGGTGAGGGGCAGATCGGTCACCCTGTCGCCCAGGGTCCGGAGCGCCTGAAACCGGCGGCCAAACCGCTCAGAGATGATGTGGTCCGGCGCGGTGGTCAGCTCCTCCGACAGCAGCGGCAGCCCCGCCGCCTCGCGGCTTTCGCGCAGCGAATCGCGCCGGATGCGGTTGATCCCTGCGGCCAGATAAATCAGCGGCCCCAGGATCGGCGAGAGCAGAACCACCCCGACCCAGCCCACCGCCGCCCGCGCATCGCTTTTGTTCAAAATCGCATGACAGCCCGCGAGGACGGACATCGCAAAGCCCGCTATGGCAAGGATATGGGGCCAATAATTGCTGAAAAAGGAACTGAACAGATCTGCCATGCGGGCAGTCTGTCACGCCGCGCGGCTTCTGTCGATTGCGGCGGTGGGGGATGGTTTCGGTTTGAGCGGGCGGGCTTGCGCGCCAGGCAACAGGAGGGTGCGGGCTTTCAAAAAGGCCAGGCGGAAGGGCGCGGCACCGTCTCAGGCGGGCGGGCCAAAGCGCGCGCGGATCCTTGCGGCAATATCATCGCGCACCGCGCGGTAGGCATCGAGCTTCTGGTCGCGGTTGTCGCCGGTGGCGGTGGGATCGGGGACCGGCCAATAGGCGACTTCGACCGCCGAATGCCGCGTCAGATCCAGCGCCAGATCGCGGCTGGCGGGGGACAGCGCCACGATCAGGTCAAACTGCCCCAGATCATCGCCCCAGTCCTGCATCTCCTGAAATGAGCGCGAGCGGTGGCGCGAGAGCTCTATCCCCAGTTCGCGGCAGACCGCGATGGAAAAGCCATCGACTTCCATATCATTTTCAACACCCGCCGACTGCACATAGGCACGCTGGCCATGGATCTGTTTCATCAGACCCTCCGCCATCGGGGAGCGGACTGCGTTGTGATCGCAGCAGAAGAGGATCGCCTGCGGAAACTCTTCGGCCAATCTTACCCCCAGTGCAGCACGCAGATAAGGGTAAAGAGCCGCCGCGCCGTGTCGATATCCACCTCAGCCTTGCCCTCAAGGCGTTCCTGAAGCGTGCGCGCACCCTCGTTGTGAATGCCGCGCCGCGCCATATCGATCGCCTCAATCTGGCTCGGGGGCAGGCGCTTTACGGCGTCGAAATAGCTTTCGCAGATCTGGAAGTAGTCTTTCACCACCTGGCGGAACGGCCCGAGCGAGAGATGAAATTCCCCGATCTTCTGCAGGTCTTCTGAGGCCAGCGAGAAGACCAGCCGCCCCTCGCGGATCGCAAGGCCAAGGCGGTAGGGGCCGGGCGGCACCTCACGGCCTTCGCGGGCGGGCAGCGAAAAGCTGTTGTCTTCAAGCAGATCGAAAATAGCTACGCGCCGCTCCTGCTCGATGGCGGCGGTGGGGGCGGCAAGGCCGCTTTCATCGATTTCGATGTGGCAGATACGGGTCATGTCGCATTCCGGGCTTCTCGCCCCCTGTGATGCCCGAGCCGCCCCCCGCTTGCAAGCCCGGGCCGCTGCGCACGCAGGTGTGAAGAGGAATTAAGCTTTCCCGCGCCTCATGGGCCTCAGGTGCCGCGACCCCGAGGGGCGGTCAGGCGGCAGGGTGACCGGACAGATATTGGCGGGGGATTGCGGATGAATATGGCAGTAACGCACGGGCTTTCACTGATGCCGCCGGCTTTTGCGGCCGGGCTGTCGGCCTGGGCTTCGGGCGATGGCACGTCTGGCTCGGCGAGCTATGCGGGCGCGGCCAATGCGGGGCTGGTCTCCGGGGATGCCGATTTCGGCAGTTGCCTCGAGCTGGTGAAGACCAGCGGCACCCAGCGGCTGCGCGCTATGGGGGTCACGCCTTTTCAGGTGGGGATGTATCTGCGCGTCACGGCGCGGGTGAAGGTGCTCTCTGGCGCGATGCCTTCGGTGCGGGTTTCCTGCCTGCCCATGGGGGCTTCGGGCGCGATCAGCGGTCTGACGCAGACGGCCACCGCGCAGGCCCTGAGCAGCTACGGCGAGGTGGTCACGATCCGCGCGATCTTAGGCTCGGGCGCGCGTCCGGGGGTGGATCTCGTCTGGGGCACCACGCCCACCGGCGCGCATGTCGGCATTGAGTTCACCGGCGCGAACGGCGCGACTTTGCGGATTGAAAATCTGGTGGTGGAGGATGTGACTTCGGTCTTTCACCGCCAGATGCTGGCGCTGACCGATGTGATGGATTACGGCGCGAAGGGCGATGGCAGCACCAATGATCTGGCGGCCTTTCAGGCGGCGGATGCGGCGGCGCTGGCGGCGGGGCGGGTGCTTTTGATCCCGGAGGGTGTCTATGCGCTGGGCGGCACCCTCTCGCTGGCCAGCGCCGTTCGCTTTGAGGGCCGCGTCAGCATGGCTGCGGGGCACCGCCTGGCGCTGACCCGCAATTTCGATATCGACACCTATACCTCTGCCTTCGGCAGCGAAGAGGAGGGGCTGAAGCGCGGTCTGCAGGCCATCTTTCACTTCAGCGATCACGTCTCTTTTGATCTGAAGGGCCGCAGTGTGGGGGTGACAGCCCCGCTGATGATCGCGGAAAACGCAGGCCTTCAGGGCGCGAGCTACGCACAGCGCCGCGTGCTCGACAACGGCCAGCTTGCCGCCGTGGCGGGAGAGGCCTGGGCCCCGGTGAGCGTGACCTCTCAGGCCGCCTATGCGACCTCTGCGCCCTATACGCTGACGGGGGTGGTCAATATCGCCAATATTGAGGTGGGTGCGCTGGTGACCGGCACCGGGGTCGCGCGCGAAACCTATGTGCGCTCAAAGAATGTGGCGGCGGGCACGATTGAGCTGAGCCTGCCCCCCGGCTCGCAGGGCGGGACGCGGACTTATGGCTTTACGCGCTTTCGCTATATGCTGGATTTCTCGGGCTTCGGGCGGCTTGACCGCTTTGAGATGGCGGATCTGGAGTTTCTCTGCGGCGGTCATGCCAGCGCGGTGATGCTGCCGCCCTCGGGGATCACCACCCGCTTTCAGGGCTGCGTCTTCAACCGTCCGCGCAACCGCGCCATCACCTCCATCGGGACGGGCTGTCAGGGGATGATGGTGGATGAATGCCAGTTCCTCTCGGATGAGCAGCCCCTGAAGGTGCAGGACCGCAACACCGTGGCCTTCAACGTCAACGCCAATGATGTGAAGATCCGCGACAACCGCGCGGTGCGCTTTCGCCATTTCGGGGTGCTGCATGGCACCGGGCATCTTTTTGTGGGCAACCACTGGTTTCAGGGCGACAGCGAAACGCCGGGGGTGCGCTCGGCGGGGCTGGTGCTGACGGGGATCAATGTCAAAACCCTGGTGACCGGGAATTACGTCGATAACTCCTTCATTGAAATGACCAATGAGCGCGAGCCGGAGCCGGATTTCAACACGCAGTTCAGCTTTGGCGGGCTGACGGTGACGGGCAATATTTTCACCGCCAATAACGTCGTCAGCGCCTTTTGCTGGCTGGTGGTGACGCCGCGCGGCGCGGGGCATTATCTGCACGGGCTTTCCATCACGGGGAACACTTTCCGCACCCTCAATGGCGCGATTGCGCGGGTGGAGAAGGTCGATACCACCTGGTCGGATCTGGACTACAGCCGCTTTCGCAACCTCACCGTACACGGCAATAACTTCAACGGCGTGACTTCGGCCTTTCAGAACCCGCTGACCCTGCGCCACGCGCAGAATTCAGAGGCGAGCGTCTGGACGGTGGCCTCGCAGGGGATGCTGCCCTTTGGCGGGCGGGCGCGGGTGGTCTCGGGGGTGGTGGCCGATGGCTCGGTGACCCAAGGGGCGGTGACGCGCTATGATCTGCCTGCCACGCAGAGCCTGCAGGGGGCCGATCAGGCCTCGGTCACGCTGCGCTGGCCGGTGAACTGCAAGGGTGCTGCCTATGTGACGATGCGCGCCGACAGCCCGACTTAAGGGCGCAGATCCCCGGGCGTCAGGCGGAAGGCGCGGCCAAACCCGCCATTGAGGAAGGCCGCCAGCGGCTCAAAGCGCAGAAAGCGAAAATCGGGAAGCCCGGCATAGATCCGGGCTTTCGGATGTGCCCTGAGCCAGAGCGACAGCCGCGCCTCATGCCCCGTTTCGGAAAAGACCGCGCGGGCCTGAAGCGAGAGCCGCGGATGGGTCAGCGGATCGCCCCGGGGGCCTGGCTCTCCGATCAGAGGGCAGCAGGCCGGATTTGCCCGTAAGGCGCGGGTATGCTGCGCGAGACCTGAGACAAAGCCCAGCATCACCCCGTCCTCATCCCTTGCCAGCGCGATGCGGCTGCAAAAAGGCAGCCCGCTCTCGGCCTCGGTCACGGCAAGGGCTCCGTGGCGGGCCTTTGACATCAGCGCTTTGGCCAGGGCACGGGCCTCGGGGTCCGTAGGGCGGATCGGGTCTTTTGACATGGCCGGGATCTCGTGAGGGGCTGGGCAGGGCGGCGGCAGTCTCGCGCAGGCCCGGGCGGCTGGCAAGCGCGGCCAGGGGCGAATCATCAGGCTGTGGTGGCGGGTGCAGGGAAGGGGGCAGCTGAAGCGGCCGGGAGGAAATCCTGAAGGCGTGCAAATCAGGTCTTTGAAATTTATCGGAAATTTACGCAACGGCAGATCGCGGCACTGCCCTCACCTGCGGGCTTACAACCCGGATCCATTCTGGTTTAGGCTCAGCCAGCGGCAGGACAGGTGTTGACGGGGGCTTTTTCAAAAAGTGCACCTGCCCGGCCCGGAAGACCGGGATAAGGAGGACCCGATGACTGAACAGCAGCAGGGCGCCGTTTACGCGCCTGACGCAGCCTTTGCCGCCCATGCGCATGTGACGGCGCAGAGCTATGCCCGCGATTATGCCCGATCGGTACAGGACCCGGTGGCATTCTGGCGGCAGGAGGGGCAGCGCATTGACTGGATCCGCGACTATACCGAAGTGAAGGACACCAGCTTCGCCCCCGGAGCCGTCTCGATCCGCTGGTTTGGCGATGGCACGCTGAATGTGGCGGCGAATTGCATCGACCGCCATGTGGCGACCCGGGGCAGTCAGACCGCGATCCTCTGGGAGCCGGATGACCCGCAGGCCGAGGCGAAACACATCAGCTATACCGAACTGCTTGAGCAGGTCTCGCGGATGGCCAATGTGATGAAGGCCCAGGGCGTGCAAAAGGGCGACCGGGTGGTGATCTATCTGCCGATGATCCCCGAGGCCGCCTATGCCATGCTGGCCTGTGCGCGCATTGGCGCGGTGCATTCGGTGGTCTTTGCGGGCTTCTCGCCCGACAGTCTGGCAAGCCGCATCAATGACTGCGGCGCGAAGATGCTGATTACCGCCGATTATGCGCCGCGTGGCGGCAAAAAGACCCCGCTGAAGTCCAATGCCGATAAGGCGCTGCTGGATTGCCGCGATGATGTGAAATGCATGGTGGTGAAACACACCGGCGATCAGATCTCCTGGGTGCAGGGCCGCGACATCGACGTAAAGGCCGAGATGGCGGCGGCAAAGCCCTATTGCGCCTATGTGGAGGTGGGGGCGGAAGATCCGCTGTTCATCCTTTATACCTCCGGCTCTACGGGGAAGCCGAAGGGGGTGGTGCATACCTCTGGCGGCTATCTGGTCTATGCCGCGATGACCCATCAGATGACCTTTGATTATCATGATGGCGATGTCTTCTGGTGCACCGCCGATGTCGGCTGGGTCACGGGGCACAGCTATATCCTTTATGGCCCGCTGGCCAATGGCGCGACCACTTTGATGTTTGAGGGCGTGCCGACCTGGCCGGATGCGGGGCGCTTCTGGGCGGTCTGCGAAAAGCATAAGGTCAATCAGTTCTATACCGCACCGACGGCGATCCGCTCGCTGATGGGGCTGGGGCCGGAGTGGGTGGAGAAATATGACCTCTCCTCGCTGAAGCTGCTGGGCACGGTGGGGGAGCCGATCAACCCGGAGGCCTGGAACTGGTATAACACCCATGTCGGCAAGGGGACGCGCCCGATCGTCGATACCTTCTGGCAGACCGAGACCGGGGGCCATCTGATCACGCCGCTGCCGGGGGCGATTGCTACGAAGCCCGGCTCGGCCACCAAGCCCTTCTTCGGGGTGCAGCCGGAGATTCTTGATCCCGCCACGGCTGAGGTGCAGAGCGCCACTGAGGCCGAAGGCGTTCTTTGCATCAAAGACAGCTGGCCGGGGCAGATGCGCACGCTTTGGGGCGATCATGCGCGTTTTGAGGAGGCCTATTTCAGCCAGTATAAGGGCTATTATTTCACCGGGGACGGCTGCCGCCGGGATGGTGATGGCTATTACTGGATCACCGGCCGGGTTGATGATGTGATCAATGTCTCGGGCCACCGGATGGGCACCGCAGAGGTCGAATCGGCGCTGGTGGCCCATGAGAAGGTCGCGGAGGCCGCTGTGGTGGGTTACCCGCATGAGATCAAGGGCCAGGGTATTTACGCCTATGTCACCCTGATGAACGGGGTGGAGCCCTCAGAGGAGCTGAAGCGCGAGCTGGAGGCCTTTGTGCGCCATGAAATCGGCCCGATTGCCAAGCCCGATCTGATTCAATGGGCACCGGGGCTGCCGAAGACCCGTTCGGGCAAGATCATGCGGCGGATTTTGCGCAAAATCGCGGAGAATGATCACGGCAGCCTTGGGGATACCTCGACGCTGGCGGATCCGTCGGTGGTGGAAGATCTGGTGGCCAACCGGATGAACCGCGGCTGAGTAAGGGTCTGACTGAAAGCGCCGGGGCGGGCTGCCTGCCCTCCCCGGACCCCGCCCGGGAGTATTTTTAAAAAGCCAAAGCCGGGTCGGGTGGTGTGAGGAGTGCGTGATGCGGTTTGACGATGCGGCGGCGGCGGTGGCAGAGCTGGAGCGGCTTTATGAGGCCTCAGTCGGGGTGCTGCGCGAGGGCTTTGCGCGGGCTCTGGCGGGCGAGGTGCCAGAGGGACGGGTGCGGGCGGTTTATCCCGAGATCCGTCTTGAGGTGACGGGCTTTCAGCCGGTCGACAGCCGGCTTTCCTTTGGTCATGTCGCGGGGCCGGGGATCTATGCGACGACGGTGACGCGGCCGGATCTGTATCGGCGCTATCTGACGGAACAGATTGATCTTTTGATGAAGAACCACGGGGTCAGCGTGGAGATCGGCCCCTCGCAGACGCCGATTCCTTTGCATTTTGCGCTGGGCGCGGGGGAGCCGCAGGTGGTGCCGCAGGAGGGGGTTTTGACCTTTGTGCTGCGCGATGTGTTTGATGTGCCGGATCTGTCGACGACCAGTGATGATATCGTCAATGGCGACCGGGTGTTTAATCCTGATGGTGCGCGGCCGCTGGCGGCGTTTACGGCGCAGCGGATTGATTATTCGCTGGCGCGGCTGAGCCATTATACCGCCACGCTGCCCGAGCATTTTCAGAACTATGTGCTGTTTACGAATTATCAGTTCTATGTTGATGAATTCGAGGCGCGGGCGCGGGAGATGCTGGGGCGGAGCGGCTCGGGCTATACGGCCTTTGTGGGGCCGGGCAATCAGGTCATCACCGCGCCGGATGGCGAGATGCCGGGGCTGGCGCGGCTGCCGCAGATGCCGGCCTGGCATCTGAAGCGCGCCGATGGCAATGGGATTACGCTGGTGAACATCGGGGTGGGGCCTTCCAACGCCAAGACGGCGACGGATCATATTGCGGTGCTGCGCCCGCATGCCTGGCTGATGGTGGGCCATTGCGCGGGCCTCAGGAATTCGCAGCGGCTGGGGGATTTTGTGCTCGCCCATGCCTATCTGCGCGAGGATCATGTGCTCGATGAGGATCTGCCGGTCTGGGTGCCGATCCCGGCGCTGGCGGAAATTCAGATCGCGCTGCAGCAGGCGCTGGCGGAGGTGACGCAGCTGGAGGGCTATGAGCTGAAGCGCATTCTGCGCACCGGGACCGTGGCCACGATCGACAACCGCAATTGGGAGTTGCGCGAGCAGTCCGGGCCGGTGGCGCGGCTCTCTCAGGCGCGGGCGATTGCGCTGGATATGGAAAGCGCGACCATCGCGGCCAATGGCTACCGCTTTCGGGTGCCCTATGGCACGCTGCTCTGCGTGTCCGACAAGCCGCTGCATGGGGAATTGAAGCTGCCGGGGATGGCGACGGAGTTCTACCGCGCTCAGGTGGCGCGGCATCTCGACATTGGAATGCGGGCGATGGAGCTGTTGCGCGCCATGCCGCCGGAGCGGATCCACAGCCGCAAACTCCGGAGTTTTGAGGAAACCGCCTTCCTCTGAAGGGGTTTCCCTGCGGCAAAAGCTGCGGATTTCCGCGCGGGGGCAAATTTTCGTGGCTTTCGGACTTGAATTGAGGCGACAAAAGTTGTTCAGGCGTTCGGATGTCCCGCGCCCATGGGACAAAGAGGTTTAACCCGGCCAGGCCGGGGCAGAAAGGACTCGAGTATGACCGCGAAACCGATGACCAAGACCCAGCTGGTGGCTGCTCTCGCAGAAGCAATGGGTTCGGACCGCAAAGTTGCTGCTGCTGCTCTGGACGCAGTGGCCGAAGTCGTGGCACGCGAAGTCGCTGCCGGTGGCACCGTGACCCTGCCGGGCATCGGCAAAGTGGCCTGCAAAGAGCGTCCCGAGCGTCAGGTCCGTAACCCCGCAACCGGTGAGATGGTCACCAAAGCGGCGGACAAACAGGTAAAAATCACCGTTGCAAAAGCGCTGAAAGACAGCGTCAACGGCTGATCCCTCAAGCCCCCTTGCGGAGGCTGAGTGAAGCTTTAGGGTCGCCTGCGGGCGGCCCTTTTTTATGGCCTGCTCATGGGTTGGGCTGTCGGGGGTGAGATGGACGTAAAAGCACTGGCCATGGGGATCGCCTTTGCGGTGATGTGGTCTTCGGCCTTCACCTCGGCCACGATGATCGTGCAGGCGGCGCCGCCGCTGATGGCGCTGGCTTTGCGCTTTTTGCTGGCGGGGCTGACGGGGGTGCTGATCGCCAAAGCGCTCGGGCAGAGTTTTCGTCTGACGCGGGGCCAGTGGCGGGTGGTGCTGGTCTTTGGGCTGTTGCAGAACGCGCTTTATCTGGGGCTGAATTTCGTCGCCATGAAGATCACCGGGGCCTCGGTGGCGGCGATCGTGGCTTCGGCCATGCCGCTTTTGGTGGCGCTGGCGGGCTGGGCTTTTTATGGCGAGCGGCTGAGCGGGATGGCGGCCGGGGGGCTGGTCGCGGGCATTCTGGGGGTGGCGCTGATTATGGGCGCGCGCATTCAGGGCGGGGTGGATCCCTTTGGGCTGATGCTGGTCTGTTTTGGTGCGCTGGCGCTGACCGGGGCGACGCTGTCGATGCGCGGGGCGGCGGGGGCCGGGAACAGTCTGTTTGTCATAGTCTCGCTGCAGATGCTGGTCGGGGCCGGCGCGGTGGGGCTGGTGGCTTTGGCCACTGAGAGCTGGGCGGTGGACTGGTCGCCGCGGCTGGTCTGGGCGTTTCTCTATACCGTTTATGCGCCGGGGCTTTTGGCCACCTGGATCTGGTTTTTGCTGGTCCAGCGCATCGGGGCGGTGAAGGCGGCGACCTTTCACTTTCTCAATCCCTTCTTTGGCGTGCTGATCGCCTGGGCGCTCCTGGGGGAGACCCTTGGGGTCTGGGATGTGGTGGGGGTTGTGGTGATCGCGGCAGGCATTCTGGCGGTGCAGCTTTCACGGGCGCAAAGCGCGAAGGAGGTCTGAGCGCGGCTTGCACGGGCGGGCGGGGGGCGTTACGACCCTGCCATGCCACAAAGGGGGCCTCTCATGCCGCAACATCTGACCACGACCGACCCGGATTTCGCCGCGCGATTTGAGCATCTGCTTTCGATGAAGCGCGAAGATGCGCCGGATGTGGATGCCGCTGTGGCCGCGATCATCGCCGATGTGCGCGCGCGGGGCGACCTGGCGGTGATTGAGCTGACTGCGAAATTCGACCGTCTGGAGCTGACGCCCGCGACGCTGGCTTTCTCGCGGGCAGAGATTGATGCGGCGGTGGCGCAGGTCACCCCGGAGGATCGCGCTGCGCTGGAGCTCGCGGCAGAGCGGATCCGGGCCTATCATGCGCGGCAGATGCCCGAAGATGCCTCCTGGACCGATGCGGCGGGGGCGACCCTTGGCTGGCGCTGGACGCCGGTTTCCGCAGCCGGGCTTTATGTGCCGGGGGGCAAGGCGGCCTATCCGTCTTCGGTGCTGATGAATGCGATCCCGGCGAAAGTGGCGGGGGTGGAGCGTCTGGTGGTGGTCTGCCCGACCCCGGGTGGCGTGGTCAATCCGCTGGTGATCCTCGCCTGTGAGATCGCGGGCGTGGATGAGATCTTCCGCATCGGGGGCGCCCAGGCTGTGGCGGCGCTGGCTTATGGCACTGAGAGCCTGCGCCCGGTTGATAAGATCACCGGGCCGGGCAATGCCTATGTGGCGGCGGCCAAGCGGCGGGTTTTTGGTAAGGTCGGCATTGATATGATCGCGGGCCCTTCGGAGATCCTGATTATTGCGGATCGCGACAATGATCCGGAGTGGCTGGCGCTCGATCTGCTGAGCCAGGCGGAGCATGATGAGGTAGCGCAGTCGATCCTGGTGACCGATGATGCGGAGTTTGCCGCTGAGGTGACGGCGGCTGTTGAGCGGCTGATCCCGACGCTGGAGCGCGCGGAGATCGCGGGCGCGAGCTGGCGTGATTATGGCGCGGTGATCGTGACGAAGGATTTGTCGGAGGCGGCGGCGCTGTCCAATCGGGTGGCACCGGAGCATCTGGAGCTTTGTGTGGCGGATCCGGAGGCCCTGGCCGAAGAGATCACCCATGCGGGGGCGATCTTCCTTGGGGCCTGGACGCCCGAGGCGATCGGCGATTACATCGGCGGGCCGAACCATGTGCTGCCGACGGCGCGCTCGGCGCGGTTTTCTTCGGGGCTTTCGGTGCTCGATTTCGTCAAGCGCACCACCATGGCGAAGATGACCCCGGCGGCGCTGGCAGCGATTGGCCCTTCGGCTGAGCGGCTGGCCCGGGCGGAATCGCTGGAGGCCCATGGGCTGTCGGTGCGCGCGCGGCTGAACCGTCTGAACGAAGAGTGAGGGGCGCGCGGGGGCTGCCGCCCCCGCCCCCCGCTTCAGGGGGAGGTTCCCTCCCCCTGAAAACCCCCGAGGCCGTCTCCGGTGCTTTTGTGAGCGCCGGTTTTCTTTTGCGGGGCCGGATCAGCCGAGCATACGGCTGACCATCTCTCCCAGATCGCGGCTGAGGCGGGGGGCGGCTTTGAGGCGCTGGAGTTCCTCGCGCATCATGGCCTGACGGTCGGCATCATAGCGCGGCAGGGTCTCAAAGGCGGTGGACATGCGTGCCGCCGTCTGCGGGTTCAGCGCATCGAGGCGCAGGAGCCAGTCGGCGAGCAGGCGGTAGCCTGTGCCGTCCGCACGGTGGAAGCCCGCGTGGTTCGCGCTGAGCGCCCCGAAGACCGCGCGGAAGCGGTTGGGGTTTTTCAGATCGAACTTCGGATGCGCGGTCAGTGCCTCGGCCACGTCTGCGGCGGTCTCCGGGGGGGCACAGAGCACCTGGGTCATGAACCATTTGTCCATCACGAGGCGGTCCCCGCCGTAGCGCGCTTCAAAGGCCCGGAGCGCGGTCCCGGCGCAGCCCGCCTCGATCAGGCAGGCCAGGGCGGCCATCTGATCGGTCATATTATCCGCCGCCTGCCAGGCGCTTTGCGCCGCCGCCCCGCCGTCCAGCCGCGTTTGCAGCGCGAGCGCCATGTTCTTCAGGCTGCGCTGCCCGGTGGAGGTGGGATCGGGGCTATAGGGGCCCTGCGGTGTCATAGCGCGGATCAGCCCCGGCAGCTGCGGGGCAAGGTGGCGGGCCAGCGTGGTCTGCAGGCTGCGTCTTGCGCGGTGGATGTGATGGGGGTCGGGCACAAGGCCGCTGCCCGCAAGCGTGGCGGCCATATCATCTTCGCCCGGCAGGCGCAGGCAGAGCGCGCGGAAGGCCGGCTCGAGGCTTTCATCGCGCAGCAGCGCGGCCATAGCTGCAAGCCAGTCCGCCGAAGGGGGCGTGCCTTCTGAAATCAGCCGTGCCAGCACTTCGCGTGAGAGGGTGCGGCCCGCTTCCCAGCGGTTGAAGGGGTCGCTGTCATGGGCCAGCAGGAAGGCGCGGGTGGCATCGCTCTGACGGTGGCTGAGGATCACGGGGGCCGAGAAATCACGCAGGACCGAGGCGATGGGGCGGGTTGAGAGCCCCTCAAAGCGGAAGCTCTGCTCTGTTTCGGTCAGCTCCAGCGTGACGGAGGGGGCCAGCTCATCGCCGTTGGGATTGAGAAGCCCGGTCACCACGGGGATATGCAGCGGCAGTTTTTCCACCCCATCCGGGGTCTCAGGCTGGCTCTGACGGAGGGTGAGGGTGAAGACCCCCGCCTCATCCCAGGCTTCGCTGACTTCCAGCCGGGGGGTGCCGGCCTGGGAATACCAGCGGGCAAACTGCGTCAGATCGCGGCCCGTGGCCTCTTCAAAGACCTTCAGCCAGTCCTCCAGGGTGCAGGCCTGACCGTCGTGACGGGTGAAATAAAGATCCAGCGCCGCTTTATAGCCCGCATCCCCCACCAGCCGCTTCAGCATGCCGATGAGTTCCGCACCTTTCTCATAAACCGTGGCCGTGTAGAAATTGTTAATCTCGACAAAGCTCGAAGGGCGCACCGGATGGGCCAGCGGACCGGTGTCTTCGCGGAACTGCCGGTCGCGCAGCGTCAGCGCGTCTTCAATGCGTTTGACCGCAGCCCCGCGCAGATCGCCGGTGAACTGCTGGTCGCGAAAGACCGTCAGCCCCTCTTTCAGGCAAAGCTGGAACCAGTCGCGGCAGGTGATGCGGTTGCCGGTCCAGTTGTGGAAATATTCATGCGCAATGATCGCCTCAATCCGCATGAAATCGGCATCCGTGGCGGTATCCGCCCGGGCCAGAACCGCGCGGGAGTTGAAGATATTCAACCCCTTGTTCTCCATCGCGCCCATGTTGAAATCATCCACGGCGACGATATTGAAGATATCGAGATCATACTCGCGCCCGTAAACCTCTTCGTCCCACCGCATGGAGGCCTTGAGAGAGGTCAGCGCCCAGTCACAGCGGTCCTCATCGCCCGGACGCACCCAGATGTTCAGCGCCACCTCGCGGCCCGAGCGGGTGGTGAACTGCCCCGGATGGGCGCGCAGATCCCCCGCCACCAGCGCAAAGAGATAAGAGGGCTTCGGCCAGGGGTCATGCCATTCCGCAAAGCCGGGGCCCTCAGCCACGGGGTTGCCGTTCGACAACAGCACCGGCAGATCGCTCTCAATGCGGACCCGGAAGGTGGTCATCACATCGGGGCGGTCGGGATAAAAGGTGATGCGGCGAAAGCCCTCGGCCTCGCATTGGGTGCAATACATGCCATTGGACATATAAAGCCCCTCCAGCGCGGTATTTCCGGCGGGATCAATCTCAACCTCAGCCTCCCAGGTGAAGGGACCCTCCGGCAGATCGGCCGCCGCAATTCTGATCTGGCCGTCCTTGGGCTCTGCACGGATCTCCGCCCCGTTTACCGCAGCCCGGATCAGCCGCAGATGCGCGCCAAAAAGCACCAGATCTTCGCGCCCGCCCTTCGGGGCCAAGGTGAAGCGCGACAGCACCCGCGTCGCCGCAGGGGCAAGGCGGAAGGTCAGCTGCACCTCTCCCAGGGTAAAGGGAAAGGGGCGGTAATCGGCGAGATGGATGGTTTGCGGCTCAGACATAAAGCACCTTCAGTGGGCGGCAATTGCCACGCAGGGGGCGTGAGAAAGGCTCCGCGGCGCATCGGGCCACGGGCAGGGCAGCGGGGCAAACCCCCGGTGGCCCTGAGACTGGCGCAGACTAGCGCTGCGCCGCGACGGGGTCGAGTGACTTGAGTGTCCCGCAGCGCCCCGCTACCCTTCGGGGCGGTGTGGATGCGAAGGGGTGCTCTGATGGCGGATGTGCAGCAGATGGCGGCAAAGGTGGCCGACCTTCTTGAAAGCCGCCTGCGGGTCCGGGGTCCCACTCTGGCCGTTCTGGTGCGCAAAGCGGGCCGCAGACTGCCCCGCAAGGTGCGCCGCGCCGCTCAGGAACTTGCCTCCTTCGAGGGGCTGGCCCGTCATCCGAAAGGCGCCATGATGGTCAGCCAGGGCCGGGCCGAAGCCGCCTATGAGATCTGCATGAACCATCTCCGCCCGCTCGGCTCCAAAGAGCGCTTCGTCTCAGCGGCGCTGAACTTTGCGGGCACGATTGCGCTGATGCTTCTGGTGCTCGGCGGCGTGTTTCTGGCGATCTGGGCGTTCCGCGGCCCGTTCTGAGCCTGCGCGCGGCAGCCACCCCTCGGGGGTTTTCAGGGGGAGGGAACCTCCCCCTGAAGCGGGGGGCGGGGGCGGCAGCCCCCGCGCCTCCCTCAACAAAAAAGGCGGCCCCGGAAGGCCGCCTTAAAAACCATCAGCTCTGACGATCAGAGAGTCGGATACATCGGGAAGCGGGCGCAGAGGGCTTTGACTTCACCCTTCACACGCGCTTCGACTTCCGCATTGCCAGCCTCGCCATGGGCGGCCAGACCATCGACCACTTCCACAATCCAGCGCGCGATCTGGCGGAAGTCTGCCTCATCAAAGCCACGGGTGGTGCCCGCCGGTGCGCCCAGACGGATGCCCGAGGTCACAAACGGCTTTTCCGGATCAAACGGCACGCCGTTTTTGTTGCAGGTGATATGCGCCCGGCCCAGAGCCGCCTCAGCCGCTTTCCCGGTCACCTTTTTCGGGCGCAGGTCTGCAAGGCAGAGGTGGTTGTCGGTGCCGCCCGAAACGATATCGATGCCACCCTTCATCAGCTCATCCGCCATGGCGGCGGCGTTTTTCTTCACCTGAGCGGCGTAGTCTTTGAACTCCGGCTGCAGCGCCTCGCCAAAGGCCACAGCTTTCGCGGCGATGACATGCATCAGCGGACCACCCTGCAGACCCGGGAAGACGGCCGAGTTGATCTTCTTGGCGATATCTTCGTCGTTGGTCAGGATCATACCACCGCGCGGGCCGCGCAGCGATTTATGGGTGGTGGTGGTGACCACATGAGCATGCGGCACCGGCGAGGCATGCACGCCGCCTGCCACGAGGCCTGCGATATGCGCCATATCGACGTGCAGATAAGCACCGACCTCATCGGCGATCGCACGGAAAGCCGCCCAGTCCCACTCACGCGAGTAAGCGGTGCCACCGGCAAGGATCAGCTTCGGGCGCGATTCCAGCGCCTTTTGACGGATCTCTTCCATATCAAGCAGCTGGTCCTGCTGACGCACGCCATAAGAGACGACGTTGAACCATTTGCCCGACATATTCACCGGCGAGCCATGGGTCAGGTGACCGCCCGAGTTCAGATCAAGACCCATGAAGGTGTCGCCCGGCTGCAGCAGCGCCAGGAACACGGCCTGGTTCATCTGGCTACCCGAGTTCGGCTGCACATTGGCGAATTTCGCCCCGAACAGCTCTTTCGCGCGCTCGATCGCCAGGGTCTCGGCGATATCGACGAACTGGCAGCCACCGTAGTAGCGCTTGCCCGGATAGCCTTCGGCATATTTATTGGTCAGAACCGACCCCTGCGCCTGCAGAACGGCCAGCGAGACGATGTTTTCCGAAGCGATCAGCTCGATCTCTTCGCGCTGGCGACCAAGCTCTTTGGTGACCGAGCCGAACAGCTCGGGATCGCGGTCAGCGAGATCCTGGGTGAAAAATCCGTTTTCAAGGTGCGACGCGGTCATCTGCTTTCCTCTGAGCTTTGGGCGGATGGCGACCCCTTATCCTGCAAAGCCCGCGGGGAAAAGCGGGGAAACCGGACCCATGCGCGAATCTGTCAAAATTGGCCGGGTCACGGCAAGATTGCTTGCGTCCGGGGGGGCATTGCGCAACATGGGGCGGCTTTGCCTCCGGAGGGTCCTGTTCCGTGTTGTCCCGTTTTGGGGAATCGCCCCGTTCCATCGCCTTTCTCGCCTCGCGCGCACCGCAGGCTCAGGAGGCACTGGCGGCGCTGACCGCGAGATACGGGCAATGCGCGCCGGAAGCGGCCTCCGTGATCGTGGCGCTAGGCGGGGATGGCTTCATGCTCGACACGCTGCATGGCACGCAAAAACTGGGCCTGCCGGTTTACGGCATGAACTGCGGCACCATCGGATTTCTGATGAATGCTTATGCCGAAGACGATCTGATCGCGCGGCTGGACGCGGCGGAAGAAGAGCTGATCAACCCCTTGCGGATGAAGGCTTTTACTCTGGACGGTGGCGAGGTCGAAAAGCTGGCCATCAATGAGGTTTCGCTGCTGCGCGCAGGCCCCCAGGCGGCCAAGCTGCGGATCGTGGTCGACGGGCGCGAGCGGATGGCCGAGCTGGTCTGCGACGGCGCGATTTTGTGCACGCCAGCCGGATCGACCGCTTACAACTACTCCGCTCATGGCCCGATCCTGCCGATCGGCTCTGATGTTCTGGCGCTGACGGCGGTGGCGGCCTTCCGGCCCCGGCGCTGGCGTGGCGCGCTTTTGCCCAAAACCGCCCTCGTGCGCTTTGAGGTGCTGGAGGCAGAAAAACGCCCCGTCATGGCCGATGCCGATGGCCGCTCGGTGCGCGATGTGCTGGCGGTGGAAATCCGCTCAGAGCCGGGCGTGCAGCACCGCATCCTCTTTGATCCGGGCCACGGCCTCGAAGAGCGGCTGATCTCTGAGCAGTTTACTTAAAGCAGATCGCCAAAGCCGAAGGCGGCGTAATCGCGGGCATAGGCCTCGCGGGCGGCGGTTTCATGATCGGATGTCACCCAATCCGGCAGGGCGGGGGGCGTCAGACGCGGGGGCGGGGTGGTCTGGCCACAAAGCTTTGCCATCAGCGGCAGCGCCTCGCCCAGATCCTCTTCGCGCCAGAGATGGCCGGGGGGCAGAAAGCCGGAAAAGCCTTCAATCACCGCCGCCTGGCTGGCCCAGGCCGGATCGGTTTTCAACGGCGTCTGCCCGGCCAGATTGCCCTTCAGAAAGCGCAGGAAGGTGGCAAAAGCGGCAGAAAGCTCCTCAGGCGTTGCCTCGGCAGGCGTCTCGGGCAGTATCAGCTTCCAGTTTTTGCGCAGGATCTGACGGGTTTCCGATTTCGGGCCGCGCAGAATGCGCTTTTCAAAAGCCGTCAGCGCCCGCAGCAGCGGGTGGCGCAGCACGGTAAAGCTGCGCGGCGCGTCCTGATCTTTCAGCCAGGCCCGCAGCGAGCGGCGGTCGAAATTTTCAATCAAGCCGCCGCCGATCTCGGAGAGCCAGTCGCGCACCCCCTCAACCGGGCCCGAGCGGATCGGCATGAAGAGCAGCGGCAGATCCCGCGCCGCCATGAAAGAGGGCACCTGCGGGCCGCGGCGCGGCTCAAAATTCGGGGTCCGTGAGAGGTTGAAACGGTCAAGCCGCGCCAGCCCCTCACTCAGCGCCTCAGGGTTTTCGATCAGCGCCTCAAGGCTTTCGGGGTTTTGCTTTTTGACACTGTCATCAAGGGCTTCGGGCGCGGCGACGCCCAAAAAGACCGCCAGACCGCGAATGACGGACAGCTCGCCAATGTCGTCGTAATCAATCCAGAAGGCGGTCTGACCTGAGGTCTGCAGCGCGCGTTGTATCTGCAGCTGAAAGGCCTGAAGGCGGGTGACATGGTCCTCAAATCCGGCGCCGTCGAAAGTCGCCTTTGCCTCGCGGCGGCGGCGGGCATCGCCGAGCTTCCATTGCCCCGTGGCCCGCGCGATCTGCAGCGAGACATAGCTTTCCAGCGGATTGCGCGTCAGCACGATCTTGGCGCAGCGTCTGTCAGCCAGAGCCGTTTCCAGAATGCGCGGGTCGTGGTCGTGAAAAAAGCGGTAACCTGCAAGCCCTTCGGTCGCGGCCTCCATGGCGCTGAGCAGGGCGTGGGGATTCTCGGTGCGCTCCTCCAGGGTGATTCCGAGATAGCTTTCATGATCCTTGCGGGCGATGAAGACCGGGTTAAAGGCCTCACCGTGGCAGATGACGCCGGGCAGGGCGTTCAGATTCGCCTCAAGAAAATTAGAGCCGGTCCGCATATCGGCCAGCAGGATGAAGCGGTCAAAGGGGCGGCTCATGACCCTCTCTCCTCGGTCAGACGACTGCGCGCGCCGCGGCGTCCGGGGGTGACCGGCTCATCAAGCGGGATATCGCCCAGAAGAACGGGTTTCATGCCCTGGTTGCGCAGATTTTGTACAAAGCGGCCAAATCCGGCCATTTCGCCTAAGCGCGGCGGCTCACTCAGGGCGCGGATCGGGCCGGGGCGCAGCTCATTGAGCAGCAGTTCCAGCGGCTCGAAGGGATCTTCCAGAAACTCCGCCAGCGGGCGGATGTCGATGCGGGCGGGCATCTGTGCCGCGCGCAGCCGGTCAATCATCGCGGTTTCGATCTTTTGCAGCCGTGCGGCCTCGCGGCGCTGGCTTTCAAAATCACCGCCCTGCCTGAAAAGCCGCACGGCCCAGGCCCCCGAGATCATACAGATCCGGGCATGGGGATCGCGCGCAAGGAAGGGCAGAATGTCCTGGTGGTCGCGGGGGCCGAACTGAAAGGTCTGCCGCTCTCCGCGGCTGTTCCAGATCAGCGAGGTCAGAAACCGCTGCGGATCATAGTCGCGCAAAGCGGCGCTGTCGGTCAGACAGCCGTTCCAGATCGTCTCTCCCCCGGCAAATTCCGCCCGCTCCGGCGCAAAGAGATGGCCGTGGACCCGGGCACCCAGAGACTTCGAGAGCCAGCTTTCAAAGCCGTCGAAGACATCGTCATAGCCCGCGAAGACCGTATAGGGCTGCGCCGTCAGCGCGCCTTCGCGGCCCCTGGCGGGAAAGCGGCTTTGCATGTAAAGCCCGGGGCGGCCCCGCAGACGACGCTCGGCCGCGCGGGAAAACAGCCGGTCGATCTTGCCGGGGTTCGGCTCCGCGCGGGGGGCAGCCTCGGCCTCAGGCTTCAGGAATTCGCGGTAAAGCCGGTTCGCCTGGGGCCAGATTTTGCGCGCGATAAAGCAGTCCGAGCGGCGCAGGAGTTGCAGGTGATCGTCATAAAAGACATGCGGCTTGCCCTGATGATCGAATTTGGAGAGCGTCAGTGAGCGGCTTTCGACGCGCCGCGCATGAAGGCGCACAAGGCTTTGAAAATAGCTCTCATCGGGGATCCAGACGCGTGAGAAATAGCGGTCAAATTCCGCCCGGCGCGGGTCATCCAGGATGGCAGCAAGGGTCTGGCGCGTCAGGCACCACCACTGGCTGCCCATATGCGGGACCATGCCCTCGGGGATATGACGGCGGATATGCAGGCGGCGCTGCAGCCGCACATAACCGTCAAACAGCCTGCGGTGACGCCGCCAGGAAAACGGAAAGCGCAGGGTAAAGCGCTCGGCATCAAGGCCGCCCATGGTCCAGCCGACATCCGCCGTGGTCACGGATTCGATGAAGTCAGTCTCGGGCTGTCCGGCCAGCCAGTCGGCAAATTCCTGCGGCGGCCGCAGCGGCAGGCAGGAGCCGGAGACCAGACAGATGTGGCGTACGCCGGGAAACTGCTCCAGCATCAGCCGGGCGGCATCAAGTGTCGCCTCGACCATCCCCCACATCCCCCATTCGCAGGCATGGCGGGGCGAGAAGCGGATGGTGTCACAGACAGCAAGATCGGCGCTCAGCCGTTCTGCCTGCGCCCCGCGCACCCGGGCATCAAGGTGAATAACCACCGGAGAGCCGCTTTCAGCCCAATGCGTGGCCACCTGCGCGGCGCGGTGCAGGGCGGTGTGGCAGAGCATGATATAGCCGACCGTCATGCGCTCACGTCCAGTTGCCTTTCGACATCAGCCCGAGGATCTCAAGCTGACGCCAGTTGATGTATTTCTCTGACCAGCGGTTCCAGAGATCGGGCTGGGCGCGCAGCCCCTCAAGGTAGGCACGATATTCGGCACCTGCGGCGAAATGCTGGCCTCTCTGTGTCTCTTCTTCGGCTTTGTGGCTGAGGGTGTCGAGAAATTTGGCATGGAGCAGGCAGCCCGAAATGATTTCCCCGCCTGAGCGTTCGTAAGTGAGGTTCAGCCCGCGCGGCAGCATCATATGGGTGGAGCTGACATAGGTGTAGCTGCGCCGCCAGCGCACCAGCGGAATTTTGTTCAGCGCCGGGGCTTTGGCCGGAGTGTCGGTAAAGAACGTCCGCTGGCGCGGCCCGCCCTGGATCCACAGATTGCCCATCGCGGGATTGCGGCGGCAGGTGTAATTGCCGCTGTCAAACCAGCAGGCAATCTCAAAAGGATCGGTCCCGGCGCGGTAGGGCTGCGCGGTGATCGGCCCTTTGGGATACATGTCCAGCATCATCGCCGGAAAGGCCCGGGTGCCCGAGGCATCCAGCCAGTCGGTCAGCGCCCTCAGGGGGCGGCTGTCGCTGAAAGGATAGACCAGGAATTCATCGGGATCGACGGTCAGGCACCAGTGCCCGCTGCCATAGCGGCGCAGCAGATAGTTCATCCAGTCCACGCCGTAATGCGAGCCGCGATAAGAGCCCGTGGTGTGCCAGACAGAAACATCTTCCTGCGCGCAGAGATAATCCGTTGAGCCGTCGTCAGAGCCATTGTCGACGATCAGAAACTGGCTCACGCCGAGGTTTCGGTAATACTCCAGAAACCACGGCAGCCGCACAAGTTCATTGCGCAGACAGCAAAACAGCAGAATCTGCCCGGGACGGATCCCCGCGGTGCAGTCGCGCAGCGCCCGCAACTCCCGCCCGCGCTGTCGCGCAAGAAAGAGCCGCCGCCGTCTTTTCCAGCGCAGACGATATGACTGCCAAAGCCCCAAACGCTGCTCCGCCCCCTCGTTACTCTTCCCCGGCTCCCCTCAGAGCCAGCCACCCCGCGACATCAGGCCAAGTGCCTCAAGCCCGCGCCAGCCCTGATAGCGCATCGAATGCTTCGTCTGAAGCTGCGGTGCCGAACTCAGGGCTGTGTAATACCCGTTATAAAGGGAAGAGTTTTCAAAATGCTCTCCCCGAATGGCTTCTTCGCGTGATTTTTCGACAATGGTGCTGAGAAACTTCGTATGGAGCAGCAGGCCCGAGATGTCTTCGCCCCCCGTGGTGGCAGCGCGGTCGTTCAGATGGCGGGGCAGCAGCGTATGGGTGGAGCTGACATAGGCATAGCGCCAGTGCCAGCGCACCAGCGGCACCTTGCCCAGCGTGGGGGCGCGGTGCGGCGCGGGGCTGAAGAAAGCCCGCGCGCGCGGCCCGCCCTGGATCCAGAGGTTTCCCAGCTTTGACTGGCGCTTCAGCGTATAATTGCCGCTGTCAAACCAGGGGATGGTCTCCAGCGGATCCTGCCCCGGGCGCGAGGGCATCTCGCCCAGAGGCCCCTCGGGGTAAAGATCGAGCATCATGGTGCCAAGCGCGGGGATCTCCTGCGCGTCCAGCCAGTCGGTCAGCGCGGGCAGGGGGCGGGTCTCCCAATGCGGATAGATCAGCAGCTCATCCGCATCGACCGTCAGGCACCAGTGGCCATGGCCATAGCGCGCCAGCAGCCCGTTCATCCAGTCCATACCAAAGCGCGAGGCTTTATAGGAGGCTGTGCTGCGCCAGAGCGAGACATCGGGCTGATCTCTCAGCAGCGCCTCAGAGCCATCGGTGCAGTTATTGGCGACGATCAGGAACTGGGTGACGCCGAGGCGGCGGTAATGCGCCAGAAACCAGGGCAGGCGATTCTCTTCATTGCGCAGGGTGGCAAAGAGCAGGATCGCGCCGGGGGCAATGGCGCGGGTGCGGTCGGTGACAGAGGTCAACTCGCGCAGGCGGCGGCGCTGGCCGCGCAGGATGAGATATTGCCGTCGCCCGCGCAGGCGCAGGGCGACGGCAGGACTGACAGCAGGCAGCCCCCCGGCCCGACCCGCAGGGGGCAGGATCCGGCGGGCTGTCATCGCTTATTTCGACAGATCGAGCGAGCGCAGGAAGTCATGCAGCTCATCGCGCAGATCGGGGCGCTTCAGGCCGAAGGCCACGGTGGCCTGCAGGAAGCCCGATTTGGAGCCGCAGTCGTAACGCTCGCCTTCAAAGCGCAGGCCATAGACCTGACCCTTGGCGGTCTCTTTGGCGATGGCATCGGTCAGCTGAATCTCACCGCCGGTGCCAATCTCAGCCTTGTCGAGATGCTTGAGCACTTCGGGCGTCAGGATGTAGCGGCCGATCACGGCGAGGTTCGAGGGGGCAGTGCCTTTGGCGGGCTTTTCCACCATGCCTTTGGCACGCACCACACGACCCATGTTTTCGCCGATGTCGAGCACGCCATAAGACGAGGCTTTGTCCTCGGCCACTTCCATGGTCGCGACCATATTGCCGCCGGTTTCCGCATAGGCTTCCACCATCTGCGCAAGGCAGGGCTTGTCGGCGGCGATCACATCATCGGGCAGCAGCACGGCAAAAGGCTCATCACCGATCATACGGCGCGCGCACCAGACGGCATGGCCCAGGCCGCGCGGGCTGTTCTGACGGACATAGGCGATGGCGCCCGAATCCATATTGGTGTGCTGAAGCTCTTCCAGAAGTTCGGTCTTGCCCTTGGCGCGCAGCGCGGTCTCAAGTTCGGGGTTGTGATCGAAGTAATCCTCAAGCGCGGATTTGCCGCGTGAGGTTACGAAGATGAATTCCCGGATGCCTGCGGCGCGTGCCTCATCAATGGCGTATTGAATGAGCGGGCGGTCTACCAGCGTCATGATCTCTTTCGGGATCGATTTGGTGGCGGGCAGAAAGCGCGTGCCGAGGCCGGCAACCGGAAAGACGGCCTTCGTTACCTTCTTTTGCATCTGGAGGAATCCTTAAAATTGAGTCTGCGGAAAGGCTTTTGGCCCCGTTCGGGTTTAAATGCTGTCCGTTCGGGGCGGGTGCCGGTTCAGTGCAGGACCGTTCCGGCGTAGATCAGTGCTAATGCTCTCGCAACGGAATTGTTTCAGGACAAACCCTGGGTTGCAATCTTCCGCTGATTAACCGGTCTTTAAAGGGATCTGCGGCGCTGCGGCAATAAAAAAGCCATTCTCCCAGCCGGGTTTGCCATAGGTAAAGGGGCGCAGGTCTTCCATATGGACCATAACGCCACCTGCCGCGCGCAGAACGGCATCGCCTGCGGCCGTATCCCATTCCATCGTGCGCCCGCAGCGCGGGTAAAGATCGGCCTCGCCGCAGGCAACAAGGCAGAATTTCAGGCTGGAGCCCGCGCTTTTCAGATCCCCCGTCGGATAGCCCGCAATATAGTCATCCGTCGCCTGATCGCGGTGCGATTTGGAGGCGACGACGCGCAGCGCGCTGAGGTCCGGATCCGCCACCCGCAGCGGGGTGAGAGCGCCCGGCTGATCGGTAAAGGGGCCTTCCTCTTCCACCGCGCCGCCGGTTGCGGGGGTATAAAAGAGCCGTCCTTTGGCCGGGGCATAGACCACCCCGAGCTGCGGCACGCCGTTCTCGACATAGGCGATATTGACGGTGAAATCGCCGCGCCGCTGCACAAATTCCTTCGTCCCATCAAGGGGATCGACGATCAGGAAGGTCGAGGCCTGCAGCTCATGGCTCTCGGCCTGTTCTTCGGTAATCAGCGCCAGATCGGGAAAATCTGCGCGCAGCCCGGCTGAGATCAGCCGGTCGGCGGCCTCATCCGCCAGGGTGACGGGGCTGGCATCGGCCTTCAGCCGGGTGCCGCTCTCACCGGAGTGATAAACCTCAAGAATGGCCTCGCCTGCCTGAAGCGCGAGACGCCGCATGGTCGTGACGAGAGCCTGCCGCTGTGCGGATGTCAGGGTCATGGAAATCCTCTCTCACGCGCAAATGTCTTCGTGATGCCGCAATCAGGCTCTACATTAGGCGCAGGCGCGCGGTCAGGGCAAGTATACGGACGATGCATGTTTAAAGCGGCAGACGGCACAAAGACGGGGCGGCTGGGCGGTGCATTTTCACTGCTTGAGCGGATTTATCATGCAACGGTGCGCAATGTGCGCAAATCCCATGGCAATGCCATGGTGGGCCTTTTGCTGAATATCTTTCAGACCGTGCTGATGGTCGGCGTTTTTTACATCATGTTTGAGCTGTTAAATATGCGCCGCCTGGCGATCCGGGGAGATTTTCTCTTATATGTGATGTCGGGCGTTTTTATGTTCCTGACCCACACCAAAGCGGTGGGCGCAGTTTCCGGGGCAGAGGGGCCGACCTCTCCCATGATGAAACATGCTCCGATGAACACAGTGATCTCCATTACATCGGCGGCACTTTCGTCGCTTTATCTGCAGCTTTTATCGGCGGCGATTGTACTGGGCGGCTATCATGCGGCGGTGCAGCCGATCACCATTCACAATCCTGCGAAAACTTTAGGCATTTTTCTGCTGGCCTGGGGCTCGGGGGCGGCGATCGGCATGGTGCTGCTGGCGGCCAAGCCCTGGTGGCCGTCGGGGATTATGATGATCTCAACTATCTATCAGCGGGTGAATATGATCGCCTCGGGAAAGATGTTTGTCGCCAATATGTTGCCGGGCAGCATGATCGCGCTTTTTGACTGGAATCCGCTGTTTCACTGCATCGATCAGGCCCGCGGCGCGATGTTTTTGAACTATGATCCGCGTTATACCAACCTGAGTTATCCGGTCATTGTGACGCTTTGCTGTCTGATGCTGGGGCTGATGCTGGAATTTTACACCCGCCGCCATGCCTCGCTGAGCTGGGGTGCGGGTAAATAAATCAGGCAGATGGCAGGCTTTGCGCCCGCTGAGGGATGTCGCGACAAAATCACAGCGGCGTGACACTTGCAGGGCGATAAGCCCCCCCATATATACCCGAACGTAAGGGGCCCGGATCACTCCGGACCTGTAATCTGGGATTGGCGCCGGATGCCACATGTGAGGGTCCGGCTCCTGCATATCGCCTGAAGAGGAAGCAATATGGCCAAAGTCATCGGTATCGACCTCGGCACGACCAACAGCTGCGTCGCCATCATGGACGGCTCGCAGCCCCGTGTGATCGAGAATTCGGAAGGCGCGCGTACCACGCCGTCGATCGTTGCCTTCACCGAGAGCGAGCGTCTCGTCGGTCAGCCCGCCAAGCGCCAGGCTGTCACCAACCCGACCAATACCATCTTTGCAGTGAAACGTCTGATCGGCCGTCGTGCCAATGATCCGGCACTGGCAAAAGACAAGAAAAACATGCCCTATGACATCGTTGACGGTGGCAATGGCGATGCATGGGTTGAGGCCCGCGGTGAGAAATACTCGCCCGCGCAGGTCTCGGCTGTCATCCTGCAAAAGATGAAGGAAACCGCTGAGTCCTACCTCGGCGAGACCGTCACCCAGGCTGTCATCACCGTGCCGGCTTACTTCAACGATGCCCAGCGTCAGGCGACCAAAGATGCCGGCAAAATCGCCGGTCTGGAAGTTCTGCGCATCATCAACGAGCCGACCGCTGCTGCACTGGCTTACGGTCTCGACAAAAAAGACAGCAAAACCATCGCGGTCTATGACCTTGGCGGCGGTACCTTCGACATCACCATCCTTGAGATCGATGATGGCCTGTTCGAAGTGAAATCGACCAACGGCGACACCTTCCTGGGTGGCGAAGACTTCGACATGCGCATCGTCACCTATCTGGCGGACGAGTTCAAAAAAGAGCATGGCGTTGATCTGACCCTCGACAAAATGGCTCTGCAGCGTCTGAAAGAAGCCGCTGAGAAAGCCAAAATCGAGCTGTCCTCCTCGCAGCAGACCGAAATCAACCAGCCGTTCATCTCGATGGACAAAAACACCGGACAGCCGCTCCACCTGATGGTGAAGCTGACCCGTGCAAAGCTGGAATCGCTGGTCGACGATCTGGTCAAAGCCTCGCTGAAGCCCTGCATTGCAGCGCTGAAAGATGCCGGCCTGTCGAAAGGCGATATCGATGAGGTTGTCCTCGTCGGTGGTCAGACCCGCATGCCGAAAGTCATCGAAGCGGTCACCAATTTCTTCGGCAAAGAGCCGAACAAAGGCGTGAACCCGGATGAAGTTGTGGCCATGGGCGCGGCTGTTCAGGCCGGTGTTCTGCAGGGCGACGTCAAAGACGTGGTGCTGCTCGACGTGACCCCGCTCAGCCTGGGCATTGAGACGCTGGGCGGCGTGTTCACCCGTCTGATCGATCGCAACACCACCATCCCGACCAAAAAGTCGCAGGTGTTCTCGACCGCTGAAGACAACCAGAACGCTGTGACCATCCGCTGCTTCCAGGGGGAGCGCGAGATGGCGGCTGACAACAAGATGCTGGGCCAGTTCAACCTGGAACAGATCCCGCCGGCTCCGCGCGGTATGCCGCAGATCGAAGTGACCTTTGACATCGACGCCAACGGCATCGTGTCGGTCTCGGCGAAAGACAAAGGCACCGGCAAAGAGCAGCGG
This sequence comes from Falsigemmobacter faecalis, assembly GCF_003863335.1. GTDB lineage: Bacteria > Pseudomonadota > Alphaproteobacteria > Rhodobacterales > Rhodobacteraceae > Wagnerdoeblera > Wagnerdoeblera faecalis. The sequence goes on from NZ_RRAZ01000001.1 coordinate 154,857, forward strand.
ATCACCATCCAGGCCTCGGGCGGTCTGTCGGATGCGGATATCGAACAGATGATCCGCGACGCCGAAGCCAATGCCGAAGCCGATAAGGCCCGCAAAGAGCTGGTCGAGGCGAAAAACCAGGGCGAAAGCCTGCTCGATTCGACCAAAAAGTCGCTGAAAGAGCATGGCGATAAGGTGGATCCGTCGACCGTTGAAGTCATCGAGCTGGCCATGGGCCCGCTGGAAGAGGCTCTGGCGAAAGACGATGCCGGTAAGATCAAATCGGCGATCCAGAACCTCACCGAGGCTGCCATGAAGCTCGGCGAAGCGATCTACAAAGCCCAGGCCGATGCCCAGGGCGGCGCAGATGGCGACGACGAAGGCCCCGCACGCGGACGTGACAGCGATGAAGACATCGTTGATGCCGATTTCGAAGATCTCGGCGAAGACCGCAAGCGTCGCTGACAGCACAAAGCGAAGCGGGGGCGGTCCTGAAGAAGGACCGCCCTTTGCCTTTGCTTCGATACGGGGAACGGAATGGCAAAACGTGACTTCTATGAGGTGCTTGGCACTGCTAAGGGCGCCTCGGCCGAAGAAATCAAAAAGGCCTATCGCACCAAGGCGAAAGAGCTGCACCCCGACCGCAACCGTGACAATCCGGATGCAGAGGCGCAGTTCAAAGAGGTCAATGAGGCCTATGAAACCCTGAAGGATGAGCAGAAGAAAGCGGCCTATGACCGCTTTGGACATGCGGCCTTTGAAGGGGGCATGGGCGGCGGTCGCGGCGGCTTTGGCGGCGGCGGCGGCGGTGACTTCTCCTCGGCCTTCTCGGATGTCTTTGAAGATCTTTTCGGGGATTTCATGGGCGGCCGCGGTGGCGGTGGCGGCGGTGGTCGCAGCCGGGCACGGCGTGGATCGGACCTGCGCTACAATCTGCGCGTGACGCTGGAGGAGGCCTTTCACGGCGTCCAGAAGGCGATCAACGTGCCGACGGCGGTGAATTGTGACGTCTGTCATGGCTCAGGCGGGGAAAACGGCTCAGAGCCGGTGACCTGTCCGACCTGTCAGGGCATGGGCAAAGTCCGCGCACAGCAGGGCTTTTTCACGGTTGAGCGCACCTGCCCGACCTGCTCGGGTGCCGGTCAGACGATCAAGAACCCCTGCCGCGCCTGTGGCGGTGCCGGTCGCGTTGAAAAAGAGCGCAATCTTTCGGTCAATATCCCGGCCGGGGTTGAGACCGGGACCCGCATTCGCCTGACCGGCGAGGGCGAGGCCGGGATGCTTGGCGGCCCGACGGGTGATCTTTATATCTTCATCGAAGTGCGCGATCACCAGATCTTCCAGCGCGATGGCGTGAACCTTTACTGCCGCGTGCCGGTCTCGATCACCACTGCCGCCCTTGGCGGTGAGGTTGAGGTGCCGACGATTGATGGTGGCAAAGCCCGCGTCAAAGTGCCTTCGGGCAGCCAGACCGGCAAGCAGATGCGCCTGCGCAGCAAGGGCATGCCCGCCCTGCGCGGCGGCGGCAGCGGGGATATGCTGATTGAGCTGGCGGTTGAGACCCCGGTGAATCTCTCAGCCCGTCAGCGCGAGCTGCTGGAAGAGTTTGAGCGCCTGGCCGAGGATAACAACCCGGAAGGCAACAGCTTCTTTTCCAAGGTGAAAAGCTTCTGGGATAAGAAAAACTGATCAAAGGGGCGCCTTCGGGCGCCCTTTCTTTGACCGGGCCCGGCTGTCGGGAGAGTATGTTAAGCGCATTTTAACCCTGAGCCGCCAGACTGCGGGGATGACCCGGGGCTTTTCGGATATCTCACCCACATTTTTTGACGCAGAGGCTGAACCGGTGGCGCTGGCCCCCGGGCCTGTGCCCTCCTATATCCGCGATCATCGCAAGCGGCTGCGGGCCCGCTTTATGCAGGGCGGGGCGGCCGCCATGCCGGATTATGAACTTCTGGAGCTGGTGCTTTTCGCCGCTCTGCCCCGGCAGGACGTGAAGCCACTGGCGCATAAGCTTCTGGAAATATTCGGGGACTTCAACGCCGTTCTGGCGGCCCCCCTGCCACGTCTGCTGGCGCTTGCCGGGGTGGGCGAGGCCGTCGCCTGCCATCTGAAGGTCACCGAAGCGGCAGCCGCCCGTATGATGCGGGCGCGGGTGCTGAACCGCCCGGTCCTCACTGGCTGGGCGGCGCTGCTGGACTACTGCCACACCGCCATGGCGCACCGCAGCATTGAGCAGTTCCGCGTGCTTTATCTCGACCGCAAGAACGTGCTGATCGCGGATGAGGAACAGGCGCGCGGCACCGTCGATCACGTTCCGGTCTATCCGCGTGAGGTGGTGAAGCGGGCGCTTGAACTCGATGCCAGCGCCTTCATTCTGGTCCACAATCACCCGTCCGGCGATCCCACCCCCTCAGACGCAGATATCGCCATGACCCTGAAGGTCGGGGATGCGGCGCAGGCACTTGGCCTTGTGCTGCATGATCATCTGATCATCGGTCGCGAAAGGGAGGTGAGTTTCCGGGCCAGCGGCTGGCTTTAGCCCCCGGCCCGAAGGATCACAGGAAGCGCACCTGGGTGCCGACCTGAACCAGCTCAAAGAGTTCTTCGACGTTGGGGTTGAACAACCCCACACATCCGGACGAGGCCGGACGACCGATTTTATCCAGATTGTCGATGCCGTGGATACGGTAATATTGCCAGCCAAGGTTCAGTGCGCGAGAGCCCATCGGGTTCTCCGGCCCGGGCGGGACGCTTGCCGGCAGGGTCGGGTCTGCGGCCCGCATCGTGGGCGTCGGAACCCAGGTCGGGTTCCGGCGCTTCAGCACGATCTCGGTATAGCCGAGCTGCGTGTGCTCCTCATCCCGGGGAACGGAGGAGGGATAAACCAGATAGGTCTGCTCATCCTCCGACCAGAAGTGCAGCACCCGCGAGGTCAGATCACACAGGATCGCACCCTTGCGCAGATGCTGAAAGTGGTCCTGCCAGCGCTGTGCGCTGAAGCCGGCGACATTGTGATGATGCCCCTGGGTCGGCTGCACCATGGTCACCTGTGCGCGCAGAAGGCCGGGGGCCGCAAGGCCCGCAGCGGCAAATGCGCCATAGCCCAGCAGGCGGCGGCGGTTGAAGCTCTGTGCCATCTCTTGTTCCGTTTTACTGACCCACATTCAGGGTCCACCAGAGTTTCATATCCGGGTCCTGAAAGGCCCCGATGCCCAGGCGGGTCGCGCGCGGGTCAAGCAGGATTGCGCGCAACTCGGGCTTTGCGGCCCAGGTTGCGATGGCCTGCACCTCGCTTTGGTAGGTCTCAGAGACCATCTCACCGAGGAAGCCGCCCTGAAAACCGGCCTGACTTGCCCGGTGGATCGGCGACGAGCCGTCCTCACCAAAGGCCCAGGCGCGTTTTTGCCGCGACATCGAAGCCGAGTGGCGCTCTGCCGCGCTGTTAAGCGATCCGTCGAGCGCCAGCGGCCCCAGACCTGCCGAACTGCGGGTGTTGTTGACGGTGTCCAGCGCACGTGCGCGCACCGCATCGATATTCTTCGGGGTGACAGCATAGTTGCTGCGGGCGGCCGCCCCGTCTTTGGTAAGGCGCGGCGCAGAGGTCGACGTCATATCAGCGCAGCCCGCAAGCAGCAGGGCCAGACCCAGAAGAAGGCCCGTGCGGTGCAGCGCCGGGGTGGCGGGGGGAAGACGTTCGGCGAGAGGGCTCATCATGCGATATTCCTGAAATCCGGCCGCACCTGGCCTGAGTAAGGGGCGTTTGGCAAGTGCTGCGGGCAAAATTTCGCGTGAGGCAGCTGTGAGACGCGCTGTATTGGTGTGGAGAAGCGTGCCAGTTTCCGCGCTGACTTGCGAGGGCGGGGCCGCTGTCCTTTGCGGAGGCGCTGTTGCTGTTACACAGCCCGGCCATGGGCCAGACCGCCCCTGCGCCCCCTCGCGGGTTATGCAGCACGAACGGTCATCGCTGTTCTTTCTCCTGCGATAGGGTTGAGGACTGAGCAGTCGAGCGCCACTGGTCCGGGAAGGATTGCGAAGGGCACGGACCTGGAGCTTTTCCACCTGCCTGTCGAAGTCCCTGGCCATGAGACGCTGGCCGGGCTGTTTAGGTGTTCAGTCCCGGCATCTGGTGGATCGGATCGAGGATGAATTTTTCCGGCTCTGAAGTCCGGATTTTGCAGATGTATTCATAAGGCGTGAGGCCGTTGAGGGTCTTCAGCCTGCGGGCGTAGTTATAGGCAGCCATATGGTCGCCAAGGTGCGCCCTGAGCTGCTGATGATCCTGATAGTGGAAGCGTTTGACGTTCAGCAGGAAAACGATCCCCCGGATCGTTTTCTGATCTGCTTCACCGTCTTTGATCGTTCGGTTCATCCGCTCGACCTGACCGTTTGTCGGGAAAACCAATCGCAGGGTATTTGATCCCCCGGATCAAATGCTTGCCCTGCTCATACCCGGACTGTTTTCTGATCCTCCAAACTCCAGGGGTGGTTGGGCTTCGTCAGCCGGTGTTCAATGCCATGCGCGTCACAGATCATGTCGAAGCGCATGGGGCGGAACCAGACCTGATTTCTGTTGCGCGGCTGATCTGCGAACCGGATGCCCTTCGCCATTGGGCTTGAACCAATGGCGCCTCAATGGCTCAGTCAGTGAGGATGGTGTGGATCCGATAAGGCACCACCTGCAGGAGATATTCGAGGAACTCCCAGGCGGTTTTCCGATCGGCTTTGTCGACCAGTTGGGTCAACGCGAACCTGCTGGTTCTGTCAATGCCCACAAAGAGATACAGCCAAGCGTCGGGCAAACGATCCCCCGGATCGTTGGCTGACCCTCCTCATACCTCCGCCGTCTGCACCTCGGCTATATCGAGGTGGAAGAACCCGATCGGGGTGCGCTTAAACTGCTGCCGCTTGGGCTTATCGCCGCTGATATCCTCCAGCTTTGAGATCCCGTGGCGCTGTAAACACCGATGAAGAGCCGATCTGCTCAGATGCGGGATGCCGGGCTGGAGGGCATAGAGATAATCGTCCAGGGGAAGCAGAGTGTGGCGCCGGAAGGCCACGACAATAGCCTCTTCTCCCTCGGTCAGAACGGTCGAACGGGGCTCCTTTGGCCCCGTCTTCTGAACTTCAACGGAGGATCGCTTACGCCATTTGGCGACCGTCTTCGGATTGATCCCGAGTTCCCGGCTCAGCTCCGCGAGCACTCAAGCCTGCCTTTGAACCAATGGCAGGCAGGCTTTCGTCTTGCGATCATTCGGGCCTGCCGTTGATCCGATGGCGGGCAAGCCCTCATTATTGCTGCTTGGACAGCGTGCCCTCGCCACGATCGAACCAGTGGCGTGCCATGGCTCGATCGTGGCGCTTCTATGACGAATTTGTCCCATAGGGCATCCTTCCATTCCTGCGAAAGGATCACACCATCAAACCGTGGGATCAAACACCTAAGGATGCAGTCAGAAAACTATTCCAAAAATATGCATGAATTATCTATTAGAATTGAAAAATGAGATTAATGGATATTACTCGATATATTAAATATCTCGGTTTAAAGACCTTGATGCGCTATACGCTGATCGTCGGCATAGTAAAAAGGCATTGAGCCTCTGGGAGAATGCTGTGGCATCCGCGGCTTTTGAGGCGCGTGAGGGAGAACCGGGGGCATGTGCCTCTGCCGACGCCGAGCGGTCCGCAAACCGTCTGATTCGTAAGGGCGAATGGGGCTGATGCCTGAGCGCAGGAGCGGGGGAGGGCCTGTTTCCAGGATGGAAAATTGTTCGTCCCATCGAGCGCAGCACTGGCCACACTCTCTTCAGGCCTGATGCCCGAGAGGTGCAGATGCGCAGGCAGTATCCGCAGGGCAGGGTGGGTGTTTTAGAAAGCCGGTCTCGCCGTTTCGAGGATTGCACACTCCAATATAGAGCGGGGGAGGCCTGTGATCTGAGCGCGCTTGCGGCCAATGGTGTTTGTTCTGGGCGCCGTTGCCAGATGGTGACGCGATTTGGCGTCTGTTGGTCAGGCTGAGGTCAGATGCAGATCAGGGGACCCGCAACCGGGATCCGTCGTCGCATGTGAGCCATACTGACACCAATCGGGGTAGCGTCACTGTCCAGTCAGATCTGAAGCCGAAGAATAAGTTGAATGCGGGCCGGACCGGCAGGCCGGGCCCTGACGCTGCAGCTGGCGCCCGGACCGACCTGCAGCGACGATAGCGGATGAATGTCCCGTCGATCGAAGGTCGGGCCCTGCCAGGGTGCAATGCTGACTGCGTTGAAGAGTTTGATCGTATATCAGTAATTTTAAATATCACTTAATAACGGTCATTATGATATTATAATGAATATTATTGCGTGAAAATATAGTGATTTTGCCTTATGATGAAGGCGCCCGGTGTGGCTAAAGAATACGGCCAGCGGCGGCTCAGGGCGGTGGGTATCAGATCAAATTTCTGCGCGGTGCCTGGACTGAGAGCGGTAAAATCTGTGGCTATCGCACAGTACATGGCTATCTGATGGCAGGGGGCGAAAGCATCTGCCCGTCACCCCCGGCGCCTGCCTGATACAGCTTACAGGGATTAAGCGGGAGATCGGCTGTAAACGTCGCCCTGGCAGCTATGGCGGCAAATCTGCAATCATTGTGGAACGCGAACGGTTCGAGAGGAACCGGCGAAGCCTCGGCTGGCCGCTCGACACCGATGCACCAGGCAGGGTTTGGGGGCCCGACATCACCTTCATCCGAACGCCGGAAGGCTTTGCTGACCCTGCGCCCTGCCATGGTTGCTCGAACAAATGGGGTAGTCATGGCTCGGGCATCGATCTGTAGCCCCGGCGTGTGGCCCGCTGGTCGCTGGAAAGCCGGCAGACAAGGGGTTCGTTCCAGAGGCCTGCTCTGGCCGTCTTGCGGCGCAAATCAATCAGAAAAGTGCCGGGTCATTCGGATCACGGCGGCCGGTTCACCAGCATGGACCGGACTGCATTTTGCGCGCACAGAGGCCCGCTCATTCCATGAGTCGCCGCTGTAAGTGACACGATACTGCGATCGTCGGGAGCTTCTTCTGGCGTGAGCGGATCGGCCGTATGACTGACGGGACCCGTTAAAAGGCAGGGCGGGACGTGTTTGATTGCGACGGCGCCAGGCGTACAGACGCGAAGAACGGGATGCTCTCGCCCGCTGAGAGTGGAGGGGGGGCGATGATGTGCCGCGCAGGTGTCTGAGAAACCCGGGCCTGCTGGGGTTGCCCTCCCTGAAGCAGGAAGTTTGTGCACTTCGGGTCAGAACGCCTGCGGTCTCCGGTCGCGCTGTGGCTTTTCCAAAGGCCATGGGTCGATATGGAGATCAGCATGATCGGGCCCGGATCTGTTCCGCGAGCTGCCGGGCCCTTAGCCTTAACTGGTTTTCCCAATCCTGATCTGATCGATCATTTCCCCTACAGGCAGTGTCTTCTTCGCAGTTACATCCATGACTGGGTCATACCGCCCCCCTTGCAACCGGATCCCGGTCATCAGCGGTCTGCGTCAGCATGGGCCAAAGCGGGCGCGTTCTTTTGTTTGCGAGGGCGACTGCCGCTGACATCCTGCGCTCAGCTGTCCGACCCGACCCGAAGCCGCAAAGCTGCGGATGCCTTGTCTGTGACCCGTGACCTGACGCCGATGTTAGGGAGGCGTCAGATGTCGGGCTTTGACACAGGACACACTGCTCTTCGCCCCTGATGAATGTGGGCCTGGCACCAGCCCCAGCCATGCAGAAAATCGCGTCCGGAGGGGAACTTGTGTGAAGGCCTCAACCGCAAGCGACCCGGCATCGTTTGCAGTCTGTCGCCTGCGGATAAGGGGGCGGGCGGCAACCGCCCCATCTGCTCAGTATCACTACGAGTCTCGACCAAAGCTTCTTTTGGGACTGCGCTGCTTCTCAGGAAGCCCCTGTGACGGCATAAGCTTGAAGCGCTGCGCAGTCTTCACCGGTCAACAACCGCAATCTGCCATTGCCGATCGCGACGCCCCTTTCCAGGGCAGGGCGAGCCCCCCTGACATAAGGGCGGGAGCCGACGCCAAGGCCTGTCGCTGAGCTTCGCTGTCGGAGCGCTGTGGAGTTCGAAAGCGGAGAAATGCCATCGATGGCAGCCTGACCCGGTGCATTCAGAGAGGCGCAGACGTTCGCGGTTTTCTGCGGCTGCGGTCTTCCATTCTCTCCTGCCTCAGACTTTGCTTTGCCTGCAGTCTCGCGGGAGTTTCGCAGTTGCGGCGATGGGAAGTGAGGGACATCAACCCGACATGGCTGGCCGGGCGCTTTGTTCAGGACAAACTCTCGCTGGCGCGGTGTCGAAAGGGGCGCATAAGAATGTAACGGCAGCGACAGTGACCTGAGATCAGCTAAATCTTTTGGGACAACAAAGGGAAGTCTGCCAAAATCACGAAAGGAAAGCCCGCCAGCGCGGCTCAGGGCAACCGAAAAGCCGGGCAACCTGGCTGCCCGGCTTTGAAATTTTTGAGAGAGGGGGGGTCAACCCTGGAGGGTGCGGACCCCGTAGCCTTCACCGCGGGCCCTGAGCGCAGCCACGACCGCGATCGAGGCGGCGGCGGTGGTGAAATAGGGGATCTTATCCATCAGCGCCGAGCGGCGGATGTCGCGGCTGTCAGAGACCGACTGCGTGCCCTCGGTGGTGTTCATCACCATAGCGATATCGCCGTTCTTCAGCGCATCGACGATGTTCGGACGGCCCTCGTAGACCTTGTTGATCGCGGTGGCAGCAATGCCTTCGGCGGCCAGCCATTTCGCGGTGCCGCGGGTGGCGGTCAGCTCAAAGCCAAGGGCGATCAGATCGCGGGCGGCATCGGCCAGAGCTTCCGATTTATCCTGATCTTTGACCGACAGGAACACGCGGCCGCTTTCCGGCAGGGTCACGCCTGCGCCCATCTGTGCCTTCAGGAAGGCCAGAGCGAAGGTGCGGTCCCAACCCATGACTTCGCCGGTCGAGCGCATTTCCGGCCCCAGAAGCGGGTCGACACCGGGGAAGCGGGCGAAGGGCAGCACCGCCTCTTTGACCGAATACCACGGGGTTTTCGGATCGGCGAGGGTCATCGGATCGGCCAGCGGCAGCGGGGTGTCCGGACCGACGTCTGCCGCATAGGGCGCGCGCAGCGGGAAGTTCGTCAGCGGCTCACCGGCCATCAGACGGGCTGCGATCGAGGCAATCGCCGAGTCGGTCGCTTTGGCGACGAAAGGCACCGTGCGCGAGGCGCGCGGGTTCACTTCCAGAACGAAGATCACGCCGTCTTTGATCGCGAACTGCACGTTCATCAGACCGACCACGTTCAGCGCTTTGGCCATCTCGATGGTCTGGCGCTTCAGCTCGGCCACGGTCTCATCCGAGAGCGAATGCGGCGGCAGGCAGCAGGCCGAGTCGCCCGAGTGCACACCCGCTTCCTCAATATGCTCCATGATGCCGGCGACATGCACGTCTTTGCCATCGCAAAGCGCGTCGACGTCGACCTCAATGGCGCCCGAGAGATAGCTGTCCAGAAGCACCGGGCTGTCGCCCGAAACCTGAACGGCGGTGGTGATATAGCGCTTCAGCTGCGCATCATCGCGCACGATTTCCATCGCGCGGCCACCCAGAACGAAGGAGGGGCGGATGACCAGCGGATAGCCGACGCGCTGTGCGATCTCAAAGGCCTGCTCGCCGGTCGAGGCGATGCCGTTGACCGGCTGCTTCAGGCCCAGATCGTTCAGCAGCTGCTGGAAGCGGCCACGGTCTTCCGCCAGATCAATGGCGTCCGGGGTGGTGCCAAGGATCGGGATGCCCTCTTCTTCCAGCGCGTTTGCCAGTTTCAGCGGGGTCTGGCCGCCGAACTGCACGATCACACCGTGAAGGGTGCCGTTTTCCTGCTCAACGCGCAGGATTTCCAGCACATGCTCCAGGGTCAGCGGCTCAAAGTACAACCGGTCCGAGGTGTCATAGTCGGTCGACACGGTCTCGGGGTTGCAGTTGATCATGATGGTCTCATAGCCCTGCGCGGTCAGCGCATAGCAGGCATGGACGCAGCAGTAATCGAACTCGATGCCCTGACCGATCCGGTTCGGGCCACCGCCCAGGATGACGACCTTTTTGGCATCCGAGGGGCGCGCTTCGCATTCCACATCGCCCATCGCCGGGGCTTCGTAGGTCGAATACATATAGGGGGTCTGCGCTTCAAACTCGGCACCGCAGGTGTCGATGCGCTTGAAGACGGCGGTGACGCCAAGGTTGCGGCGGGCCCGGCGGACCTGACCTTCATCGCGACCGGTCAGCATGGCCAGACGGGCATCGGTAAAGCCCATCATTTTCAGGCGGCGCAGGCCCGCTTCGGTGACCGGCAGACCCTCTTTGCGGATCTCGTTCTCAGCGTCCACGATTTCGCGGATGCGGGCGAGGAACCAGGGATCAAAGGAGGTGATGGCCTGAATGTCATCGTTGGTGAAGCCTTCGCGCATCGCCTGGGCGATGACACGCAGACGGTCCGGGGTGGCTTCCGAGAGCGCCTTCGAGATGGCAGCGCGGTCGGGGGCACCGGGGATCTCGATCTCATCAAAGCCCGAGAGACCGGTTTCCAGCGAGGCCAGCGCCTTTTGCAGCGATTCGTGGATGGTCCGGCCGATCGCCATAACCTCACCCACCGATTTCATCGCGGTGGTCAGGTTCGGCTGCGAGCCGGGGAATTTCTCAAAGGCAAAGCGCGGGATTTTGGTGACGACATAATCGATGGTCGGCTCAAAGGACGCCGGGGTCACGCGGGTGATGTCGTTGTCCAGCTCATCGAGCGTGTAGCCGACAGCCAGTTTCGCCGCGATCTTCGCGATCGGGAAGCCGGTGGCTTTCGAGGCCAGCGCCGAGGAGCGCGACACGCGCGGGTTCATCTCGATGACGACCATACGGCCGTCTTTCGGGTTGATCGCCCATTGCACGTTCGAGCCGCCGGTCTCAACGCCGATCTCACGCAGCACGGCGATCGAGCCGTTGCGCATGATCTGATATTCTTTGTCGGTCAGCGTCAGGGCAGGGGCCACGGTGATCGAATCACCGGTGTGCACACCCATCGGATCGATGTTTTCGATCGCGCAGACGATGATGGCGTTGTCCGCTTTGTCGCGAACCACTTCCATCTCATATTCTTTCCAGCCGAGCAGCGATTCATCGACCAGCACCTGCGCCATCGGCGAGGCTTCGAGACCCGAGCGCACAATCGCTTCATAGTCGTCGCGGTTATAGGCCACGCCACCGCCGGTGCCGCCCAGCGTAAAGGCGGGACGGATGATCGCCGGCAGGCCGATCTCTTCGAGATCCGCCATCGCCTGGGCGATACCTGCGTTGATGTCATATTTGCCGTTCGGCAGCTTCGGTGCGGCAACGATGGTCGCCTTGGGGTTCTCGATGCCCAGACGGTCCATGGCTTCGCGGAAGAGCTTGCGGTCTTCAGCCATCTCAATGGCTTCGCGCTTGGCGCCGATCAGCTCAACGTTGAATTTCTCCAGCACGCCCATGTCTGCCAGAGCAAGCGAGGTGTTCAGACCGGTCTGCCCGCCCATGGTCGGCAGCAGCGCGTCAGGACGCTCGATCTCGATGATCTTGGCGACGACTTCCGGGGTGATCGGCTCGATATAGGTCGCATCCGCGAGACCCGGGTCGGTCATGATGGTCGCGGGGTTCGAGTTCACCAGGATGACCCGGTAGCCCTCTTCGCGCAAAGCCTTACAGGCCTGAGCGCCCGAATAGTCGAATTCGCAGGCCTGGCCGATGACAATGGGCCCTGCCCCGATGATCATAATGGACTTGATATCGGTTCTTTTCGGCATGGGATCCTCTGGCGTTTCAGGCGGCAAATTGATCGGGGTTATAGGCATGGGCCGACGGATCGCAAGTCAATAACGGGGGAGCACCTGCGTTTTCCGCGCATCCGCAGCGCGGCCGCCGGGACCTCCTGCGCAGGACGGGGGGCGGCTCCTTGAGGAATCAACCGATCGCGGCTATGGCAGGTCTTTTACGGCCGCCCGTCGCGGTCCCTGCCGGATGGCTGCCATGATCCCCCGCTTATCAATACCCGCGCATATCCGTGCGCTTCTGATTCTTGCCCTGCCGCTGATTGGCAGCCATGTGGCGCAGGTCATCCTGCATGTCACCAATACCGTCATGCTCGGCTGGTACAGCGTTGAAGCCCTCGCCGGCGGCGTGCTCGGGGCCTCGACCTTCTTTATCGTTTTCCTGCTGGGGGCGGGCTTCGCGGCAGCCGTCATGCCGCTGGCGGCTGAGGCACTTGGCCGCGGAGATGAAACCCAGGTCCGGCGGGCGACACGGATGGGCATGTGGCTTTCGCTCGGCTTTTCGGTGCTGATCTATCCGGTCTTCTGGTTCTCCTATGACATCCTGATGGCCCTCGGTCAGCAGCATGAGGTGGCCGAAAACGCCCAGGCCTTCATGCGCGTCATCGGCCTCGGTATGGCCCCGGCGCTTCTGGTCATGGTGATGAAGAGCTTTCTCGCCGCCCAGGGGCGCGCGCAGATCGTGCTCTGGGTGACGGTGGCGGCGGCCTTTATCAATGCCGGGCTGAACTGGATCTTCATCTTCGGCAATCTCGGCATGCCAAAGCTCGGCATTCAGGGCGCGGGCCTGTCGACGGTCATGGTGCAAAGCTTCAGTTTCATCGCCATTTCTCTCTGGGCCGGGTTTCACCCGAAGATCCGCCATTTCCGCCTCTTCCAGCGGTTCTGGCGCGCCGATCCCGGCGCGCTGGCCCAGGTCTTCCGCCTCGGCTGGCCCATCGGCTTCACCTCTCTCATGGAGGGCGGGCTCTTCAACGCCGCCGCGCTGATGATGGGCTGGGTCGGCACGGTCGAACTCGCTGCCCATGGCATCGCGCTTGAGATCACCTCGCTCACCTTCATGATCCACGTGGGCCTCGCCAATGCAGCCACCGTGCGGGTGGGGCTTGCGCAGGGCGCGGGCGATGCGCGGCTCTTACGCGACGGCGCCTGGACGGCACTTTGCGTCAGCCAGAGCATCGGGCTCTTCATCATCGCGGCCTTCCTGATCTTCCCGGAACAGCTGATTGGCCTCTTTCTCGACGAGGCCAACCCCCGCGCCGCCGAGATCATCGCTTATGGCTCGGTCCTTTTGATGATGTCGGCGATGTTTCAGGTGGCAGATGCCGCCCAGGCCGTCTCGCTGGGCCTGCTGCGCGGCATCCAGGATACGAAGGTGCCGATGTATATCGCCGCGGTCACCTATTGGGGCATCGGCATCCCCGCGAGTTATCTGCTGGCTTTCAAATTCGGCATGGGGGGGCCCGGCATCTGGCTGGGCCTCGTGATCGGCCTCTCGCTCACCGCGGTCTGCCTGATCTGGCGCTTCCGCAGATCCGCGCCGCGCCCCTGAACTGCAAAAGGGCCGCGGACAGTCTCCCGCGGCCCCGACTTTGGCTTTTCTTAAATACTCATCTTTTAAATTCCGGCCGCCGCCCTCACCCCCGCCCGATCAGCGGCATGGCGCTCGCCATCAGCGTGGTCCATTGCGCATTGGCCTCCAGCGGCAGTGCCGCCAGATGCGCCACCGTCTCCGCCACGGTCGATAACTCCATCATCGGGGTTTCCTCCGCAGCCGGGTCCAGCGCCTTCATTCGCGTTACATGGGCATTCAAAAGCTCAGTGCGGGCATTGCCGATGTCGATCTGCCCCACCGCGATCCGAAAGGGTCGCCCGTCCAGTGACAGCTGCTTGGTCAGCCCCGTCACCGCATGTTTCGTCACCGTATAACAAACAGACCCCCAGCGCGGCGACTGCGCCGCCACCGAGCCATTGTTCAGAATGCGCCCGCCGATCGGATCCTGCCGGCGCATGATCGCAAAAGCCTCCCGGGCGCAGTAAAACATCCCCGTCTGATTGACCGCGACCGAGCGTGCCCAGTCCTCAGGGTCGATCTCATCAATCAGCCCCGCCGGCGTGAAAATTCCGGCATTGTTGAACAGAAAATCAAGCCGCCCGAAGCGCTCCACGGTCGCCCGAAAGGCCGCCGCGACCTGAGCCGCATCGGTCACATCGCAGCCCAGCGGCAGCGCCTCTGAAAAGCCCGATGCCACCTCCCCCAGCCGGTCCTCGCGCCGCGCCAGCAGTGTAACCCGCCAGCCCTGCGACAAAAGCCGGCGCGCCACCGCCGCCCCGATCCCGTCCGAGGCCCCGGTGACAATCGCGCAGCGGCTCATCTCAGAAGGCCCTGAAGGTCATCGTGGTCAGCGTCCGCACGATCCCTGGAATGTCAAAAAGGGCCCGCGAGAGATAATGCCCCACGTCCTCGCCTTCGGGGATATAGACCTTTGCAATCAGGTCGTATTCGCCCGAGGTTGAGAACAGCTCCGAGACCACTTCGCGGTCCCAGATGGCGCTGGCCACCTCATAGGTTTTGCCGGGCTGGCAGCGGAACTGAACGAAAACGGCGGTCATCAGCATCTCCCTCACGATCGGGCCAGAATAGGCGCGGGGGGGATAAAGGGAAAGACCCGCGACGCGTCCCGGCGCGCGGGGGGCGGCGGTTACTTTCTGTTAAGATGGTTTTGTCACAGTGGCTCCTGAGCAGGCGGGGGAATCAGGATGCAGATCAGCTGCGAAGAAACCGGCGGGGCCATGGTGGCACGGGTCTGTGAGGACCGGGTCGATGCCGCCGTCGCCCTCCGTTTCAAAGAGCGGATGCGTGAAATTTTGCAAAACCCCTCAGAACGGATCGTATTGGACCTGTCGCAGGTCGGCTTTCTCGACAGCAGCGGCCTCGGAGCGGTGGTGGCCGTGATGAAACTCGCCGGGCCAGAGCGGCGGCTGGAACTCGCAGGCCTGACCCCTACCGTGCAGAAAGTGTTCCGGCTCACCCGCATGGATCAGGTCTTCACCATTCATCCTGGGGTGCCTCAGGCAGGGAGGGGCGATGGCCACTGATCCGGTTCCGGAATTTCAGGGCCTTCGCCGGGTGATCACCGCTGATCCCTTTGAGGTGCGCCGCACCCTGCAGGAACTGCCGGGCACGATTGCCGGCGTCGCCCTTCATGAAGATCTGCGCGTCGCGCTGGAGATTGTGCTGGCAGAAGTGCTGAACAATATCGTCGAGCATGGCTACAACGGGCAGGGCGGCGATATTGAACTCTCCGTGCTGCCGATTGACTGCGGGGTCATGTGCCTCGTGACGGACAAAGGCCGCCCTCTCCCCGACGGCCGCCTGCCCGAGGGGCGCCTGCCCGACCTGCCGGACACCACCGCAGGCCTCGACGGTCTGCCGGAGGGTGGCTTTGGCTGGCACATGATCCGTGCCCTCGCCAGCGACATCCGCTTTGACCGTGTGCGGGGCGCCAATCAACTCCGCTTCTGCCTGCGCCCCGAAGCGGCCGCCTGAACCATCACGGGGCAACGCTCCCCCGTTTTGCTGCCGGAGCGCCGCTCTGCGATGTGGTGTGACAAGCCGCTTGAGGCGGAGGGTAAGGCCCCCCCTTGCGTGGTGCAGAAGCGCGTATCTTTGTGGCACTCACACCGCGCAAAATTTCCCTGCCTAACAGGGTACTGAAAAAGTCAGGCGATAAGAAAAATCTTACTGTCTTGCCCTGTGAACTTTAAAATATGCGCTTTAGCTCGTTTGCTGCAGCCAGGATCTCCTGACAGGCCAGAATGAAATCCAATCCTGCAAACAGCGATCAATCGACACTTCCGTTGCAATCAAAGGCAAAAAACCACTTTGATTTATTGGGTTTATACAACGATTTTATCACCTCCTGGGGCGTCACAGCAAGTGTCTGCTCGGTGAGACCGGTGATACATAGCAGTTGCCGCTCAGATCGTGACAAACTGGCGCGACAGCTGAAATATTCTGCCGACCTGACTTTTTCAGCAGCCTGCTAAGCGCATATGAGAGCTTGCGCAAAGGCCGACGGAGAGAAATTCTCCTGGCTCCTGGCTCCTGGCTCCTGGCTCCTGGCTCCTGGCTCCTGGCTCCTGGCTCCTGGCTCCTGGCTCCTGGCTCCTGGCTCCTGGCTCCTGGCTCCTGGCTCCTGGCTCCTGGCTCCTGGCTCCTGGCTCCTGGCTCCTGGCTCCTGGCTCCTGGCTCCTGGCTCCTGGCTCCTGGCTCCTGGCTCCTGGCTCCTGGCTCCTGGCTCCTGGCTCCTGGCTCCTGGCTCCTGGCTCCTGGCTCCTGGCTCCTGGCTCCTGGCTCCTGGCTCCTGGCTCCTGGCTCCTGGCTCCTGGCTCCTGGCTCCTGGCTCCTGGCTCCTGGCTCCTGGCTCCTGGCTCCTGGCTCCTGGCTCCTGGCTCCTGGCTCCTGGCTCCTGGCTCCTGGCTCCTGGCTCCTGGCTCCTGGCTCCTGGCTCCTGGCTCCTGGCTCCTGGCTCCTGGCTCCTGGCTCCTGGCTCCTGGCTCCTGGCTCCTGGCTCCTGGCTCCTGGCGCTGCATCTCGGGTTCTGGCGGTCACAAAGCGGCCCCTGGGTTTCGATCGTGGGGGCGCAGCCGCTGTGGTCCTCGCTGAGAACTCAGCTCGTTGGCACGTATCTGACCTGCTTCCCGCCGGACGGCAGGGGGGGGGCACGGCCTCGCGATATTGTCCGCCAGCGCCGGACTATCGGACTGACAGGAGAGCCCTGATCCTGTCGGATAAAGAGTGGCGGCGGGCGCGGGCCCGCTGTTGCTGCGAAGGTCTCCGGGGCAATTCCTTCCGGTGAGGCGGACCTCACCAAAAACATAAGCGCCTTGCCAGCCAGGCATCCATCCCCTGCCGTGCTTTTTCTGTAGAGCGATTTGGCTCCACCTGTGCGCGGATTGTCCCCCGATCAGGTGTCCGCTTGCCGCAGATCGGATTGTCGTCCGCCCCGGACATCCTGGTCCTGGCGGTTACAGAGCCGCCGCACAAAGGCGTCCGTGGCGATGGTGACCCAAGTGCGGGCAGATCCTGCTTTGCACTCTGCTTGTGAGGATCACACAGGGCTCACACATGCAGTCGATCCGGCGCAAAGGCTTCGCATTGCAACGGCAAGGCGCGCCGAAAGAACCGATAGAGCCGGGCAGGTCAAAGCAAATTGCAGGCTGTTGCGGAACCGGTGTGTCACCACATATCGTCAAACCACAAAGTGCTGTTCAGCGGAGCGGACCACCCCTGCTGCCAGGGCCGGAAACTCTGCCTGCGAAACGCGTCTGTGACAGCGGTTCGTTCATATGGGCATAACGACCTGTGAGAAACACGTGCAGAGCGACGGGGCCGGCAATCCGCTTCAGGCGTCTTCCGGCGGCGCCTCTCCCGGAGCGACATCTTGTCACCGCAGCCCGTTCCTCTATGCTGGCGGCACCTCGGGGTGTCAGGCTTGTCCTGGCTGAGACGCAGTGGCGAACCCGTTGAACCTGAACCGGCTCATACCGGCGGAGGGAAGGTGCATCGGGCCTGCCGGCGCTGCTTTCTCCGCTGCCACAAGGAGGCAAGGATGAAAGCCCTTATCTGTGCAGCTTCACTTCTCACCCTGACCGCGGGCGCGGGCCTGGCGCAAAAGCCGGTGCTGACCGTGCTGACCTATGACAGTTTTGCGGCCGACTGGGGGCCGGGGCCGATTGTGGAGAAGGCCTTTGAGGCGGTCTGCGGCTGCGATCTGCGGTTTTTGCCGGGCGGCGACGGGGCGGCGGTGCTCTCGCGTCTGCGGCTGGAGGGCGCGCGCTCTGAGGCGGATGTGGTCCTGGGGCTCGATACGGCGCTGACGGCGCAGGCCGCTCAGACCGGGCTTTTCGTGCCCCACGGTCAGGCAGCGGCGCCGGATCTGCCGGTGCCCTATGAGGATCCGCTGTTTTTGCCCTTTGACTGGGGCTGGTTCGCCTTCAATTATGACAAAACCCGGCTTCCCGCGCCGCCTGCCTCTTTTGAGGAGCTGGCGGCCTCGGATCTGAAGGTGGTGATCCAGGATCCGCGCTCTTCGACGCCGGGCCTGGGGCTGGTGATGTGGGTTAAGGCCGCCTATGGCGCGCGGGCGCCTGAGATCTGGGAGGGGCTTTCCGACAATATCCTGACCGTGACCCCCGGCTGGTCCGAGGCCTATGACCTTTTCCTGAAGGGCGAGGCGGATATGGTGCTCTCTTATTCCACCTCACCGGCCTATCATCTGATCGCCGAGCGGGATGACAGCAAGGCGGCGGCCGGTTTCGCCGAGGGGCATTATCTGCAGATCGAGGTGGCGGGTCAGTTGAAATCAGCGCGCGATCCCGAGCTTGCGCAGCGGTTCATGGCCTTTTTACTGAGCGGGGAGTTCCAGGCCGCGATCCCTGAGACGAACTGGATGTATCCGGCGAAAACTCCGGCGGCGGGGCTGCCTCAGGGCTTTGAGACCCTGATGCGTCCGGAAAAGTCTTTGCTGTTCACGGCGGAAGAGGCGGCGGCCCTGCGGGGTGAGGCGGTGGATGAATGGCGCAGCGCGCTTTCAAATTAAGCCGGAATCTGGCCGGGCGCGGGCTGGCGCTGCTGATCGCGCTGCTGATGGGCAGCGCGGCGCTGGCGCTGGCGCTGCAGTCGGGGCGGCCGGTGCTTTCGGCCTCGGACTGGGGGGCGGTGCGGTTTTCGCTGCTCCAGGCGGTGCTTTCGGCCCTTCTGTCGGTGGCCCTGGCTTTGCCGGTGGCGCGGGCTTTGGCGCGGCGGCGCTTTGCCGGGCGGGGGGTGTTGATTGCTGCCATGGGCGCGCCCTTTTTGCTGCCGGTGCTGGTGGCGGCTTTGGGGCTTTTGGGGGTTTTCGGACGCAATGGTCTGTTGAATCAGGCGCTTATGGCCATTGAGCTGCCGGGGGTGCAGATCTATGGCCTGAGTGGCGTGCTGCTGGGCCATGTGTTTTTGAACATGCCGCTGGCGGTGCGGATGCTGCTGCACGGCTGGCAGGCCATCCCGCAGGAGCAGGTGCGGCTGGCGGAGAGCTTAGGCCTTGGCCCGCGCGCGCAGTTTCGCCATCTGGAGGGGCCGATGCTGCGTCAGGTGCTGCCTGGCGCGCTTCTGGCGGTCTTTCTGGTCTGTCTGAGCAGCTTTGCGCTGGTGTTGATCCTGGGCGGCGGGCCAAAGGCCACCACGCTGGAGCTGGCGATCTATCAGGCGGTGCGCTTTGATTTTGATCTGCCCCGGGCGGCGGCGCTGGCGCTGGTGCAGTTTGGCCTTTGTGCGCTGGCGGTGCTGCTGGCGGGGGGGCGGGCGCGGCTGCCGATGGGGGGCGGGCTCGACCGGGCGCAGGCGCTGCCAAGGCCCGGGGGCTGGCGGCTGGGCTTTGATGCGTTGGCGCTTGGTCTTGCGGCGCTGTTTCTGGCAGCGCCCCTGGCGGTGGTGGTGCTGCGCGGCCTGCCGGGGCTGCTGAGCCTGCCGCCGGTGGTCTGGCAGGCGGCGCTGACTTCGGTGCTGATGGCGCTGGCGGCGGCCTTTCTTTGTGGGCTGTGCCTGCTGGCGCTGACGCCCGCGGCGGTGGCCGGGCGGCGCGGCGTAGAGCTGGCGGCCATGGCCCCCATGGCGACCTCGGCTCTGGCACTGGGGGCGGGGCTCTTTTTGATCCTGCATCCCTTTGTGGCGCCTTCCGCGCTGTCGCTGCCGATCACGGTTTTGGTCAATGTTCTCATGGCGCTGCCCTTTGGGCTGAGGCTTCTGATGCCCGCCTGGGCTGCGGCAGAGGCGGGGCAGGGGCGGCTGGCCGAGAGCCTGGGGATGCGCGGGATGTCGCGGCTGCGTTTCGCGCTGCTGCCGCGTTTGCGCCGGCCCTTTGGCATGGCGCTTGGGGTGGCGGCGGCTTTGTCGATGGGGGATCTGGGCGTCATTACCCTTTTCGCCAGCGACCAGAGCCTGACCCTGCCCTTGCAGGTCTGGAGCCTGATGGGGGCCTATCGCAGCGCCCAGGCCGAAGCGGCGGCGCTGCTGCTGGTGCTGCTTTCCTTCGGGCTTTTTGCGCTTTTTGATCTTTGGGGGCGACGCAATGCTGCGGCTTGAGGCTTTGACGCTGGTGCAGGATGACTTCCGTCTGAGCGCCGATTTCACCATTGAGGCGGGTGCGCGTGTTGCGGTCATCGGGCCTTCAGGGGCGGGAAAATCCTCGCTTCTCTCGGCCATTGCGGGGTTTTACGCCCCGGCCTCTGGGCGCATTTTGTGGGCGGGGCGCGAGATCGGCGCGCTGGCCCCTGGCGCGCGGCCGCTGTCGATGCTGTTTCAGGACGGCAATCTGTTTCCGCATCTGAGCGTGGCGGATAATCTGGGTCTCGGGATCTCTCCGGATCTGCGGCTCAGCGCGGCGGACCGCGACCGGATCGCGGCGGCGCTGGAGCGGGTGGGCCTTGCGGGCTTTGGCCCCCGGCGTCCGGCGCAACTCTCCGGCGGAGAGCAGTCGCGGGTGGCGCTGGCGCGGGTGCTGCTGCGCGCGCGGCCCCTTTTGCTGCTGGATGAGCCTTTCGCGGCACTTGGCCCGGGGCTGAAGGAACAGATGCTTGATCTGGTGGCAGAGCTTTGCGCGGCGACGGGGATCACGCTTTTGATGGTCACCCATGATCCGCAGGATGCGCTGAGGCTTTGTCCGCAGACGGTGCTGGTGGCGCAGGGCGTGGCCCGCGCCCCGCAGGACACAGGCCCTTTCCTGGTCGATCCGCCCGAGGTGCTGCAAAACTACCTCGGGGGGCGGCGCTTTTTGTGATCAGCCGCGCGCAAAGCGGGCAAGGCGGGTGTGGATGATCTCTTCGGCCTCTGCGACGATGCGTGAGATCAGTTCCTGGCAGGTCGGGATGTCATGGATCAGGCCCTGGACCTGGCCGCCCCAGATCAGCCCTGCATCAATATCCCCGGAGTTCAGCGCCTGACGGCCCTTTGCCCCGGCCACGAGGGGCTGGATGTCTTTGAATTCCACATCCGGGCGGGCGCTGATTTCCAGCACCTTTTCGGCGACCGAGTTCTTCGTTACGCGGCCGGTGTTTTTAAAGCCGCGGAAGATCAGCGCGGTATCGCGCTCGTTGTTTTTGATCAGCAGTTCCTTGACGTTGTCATGGATCGGCGCCTCTTTGGTCACGCAAAAGCGCGTGCCCATGTTGATGCCTTCCGCGCCAAGCGCCAGGGCCGCCACCAGCCCGCGCCCGTCGCCAAAGCCGCCCGAGGCCAGCATCGGCACTTTGATCTGATCGGCGGCCGCCGGGATCAGCACAAGACCCGGCACGTCATCTTCGCCCGGGTGGCCCGCGCATTCAAAGCCGTCGATCGAGATGATATCGGCGCCCATTTTCACAGCCGACAGGGCATGGCGCACCGAGGTGCATTTGTGCAGCACCGTGATGCCGTGGGATTTGAAATCCTCAACATGCTCCTGGGGGCGGCCACCGGCGGTTTCAACGATCTGAATGCCGCTGTCGATAATGGCTTTGCGGTAATCCGCATAGGGCGGCGGATTGACCGAGGGCAGCACGGTCAGGTTCACGCCAAAGGGCTTGTCGGTCAGGCTGCGGCAGCGCTCAATCTCGCGGCGCAGCTCATCGGGGGTGGGCTGCGTCAGCGCGGTAAGGATGCCAAGCCCCCCGGCATTGGAGACGGCCGCTGCCAGATCGGCGGTACCGACCCACATCATGCCCCCCTGCACGATGGGATGCTCAATCCCGAGCATCTCGGTAATACGGGTTGAAATCGCCATGTTCGCTCCTCCGCTGGCCGTCGTCTTCGGCCCCCGGGGAGGGGGGCCGGTCTGTGCTTCAGGTCAGACCTGATGCGCCTTCAGATACTCGCGGCGCAATTTGCGTGACAGGGACCATTTATGGACCTCGGTCGGGCCGTCGTAGATGCGGAAAGCGCGGATTTCGCGGAAGATCGTTTCCACGATGGTATCGCGCGTCACGCCCTGACCGCCCATGACCTGCACGCAGCGGTCCGCCACGCGCATCAGCGCCTCTGAGACCGCCACTTTCGCCATTGAGCTTTCCGTGCCGCCATCCGCCCCGCTGTCGAGGATATCGGCGCACCAATAGGTCATGAGTTCCGCCTGCTTCAGATCCAGCAGGTTTTCGGCCAGCATGAAGCCCACGCCCTCATGTTCAATCAGCAGCTTGCCAAAGGCCTTGCGGCGGCAGGCGTAATCGACCGCGATCTCATGGGCGCGGATGCAGCCGCCCAGCCAGCGCATGCAATGCGAGAGCCTGGCCGGGGCCAGACGGACCTGGGCGTATTTGAACCCCTCGCCGCTTTGACCCAGCATCTGATCGGCGGGGACGCGCAGATTGTCGATATGGATGACCGAATGGCCCCCCGGCATCGAGCCGTCGATGGTATCAAGCACGCGCTCAATCTTAATCGCCGGATGCGGCAGGTCGACGAGGAACATACAGGCGCCCTCCTCCGACTTTGCCATGATGATGCCCACCTTTGCGCCCAGGGCGCCGGTGATCAGCGTCTTGCGGCCGTTGATGACCCAGTGATTGCCATCCGGCACACAGGTCGTCAGCATCATCGACGGATCCGAGCCCGCGCCGTTTTCATCGGCGGGTTCCGTCATAAAGAAGGCCGAGCGGGCATCACCCGCCACCATCTGATTGAGGAAGCGCTCTTTCAGCTCGGGCGAGGCGACCTTGCCGAGCAGGAACATATTCCCCTCATCCGGGGCAGAGGTGTTCAGCGCCACCGGCCCCAGCGGCGACAGCCCTGAACGGATCAGCACGGCCGCGGTCTCGCGCTGCGTCAGATGGCCGGTGCCGCCCGGGATATGCGGGGTGATAAGGCCTGCGGCCTTGGCCTTTTCGCGCATCTCCACGACCATCTCTTCGAGCGGGCCATGGCTGTCGCGGCGGGTGTCTTTTTCGTAAGGCACCACCGTGTCGCGCACAAAAGCCTCGATCTGATCGGCGAGGGCCAGCGCGCGTTCGGAAATGCCGAAGCGTTCGACGGAATATGCGCTGTAGCTCATTTCGGGGCCATCCGGATTGCGCCATCAAGGCGGATTACTTCACCGTTGAGCATCGGGTTCTCAACAATCGACTGTGCGAGCTGCGCATATTCTTCCGGGCTGCCCAGGCGTGCCGGGAAGGGCACCTGACGGCCAAGGCTGTCCTGGGCCTCCTGCGGCAGCGAGGCCAGCAGCGGCGTCAGGAACAGGCCTGGTGCGATGGTCATCACCCGGATGCCATAGCGCGAGAATTCCCGCGCGATCGGCAGCGCCATGCCCACGATGGCGCCTTTCGAGGCCGCATAGGCAGCCTGGCCGATCTGGCCCTCAAAAGCGGCTACCGAGGCCGTGTTGATGATGACGCCGCGCTCTTCGCCGATCAGATCTGCGGTATGGACGGCAGCGGCGAATTTCGACAGGACGTTGAAGCTGCCGACCAGATTCACGTCGATGATTTTGGTGAATTCTTTCAGCGGGATGGCCTTGCCGTCGCGGTCGATCACCTTGGCCGGCGGCCCGATGCCCGCGCAGTTCACCAGGATGCGCGCCTTGCCGTGCAGGCCCTCGGCCTCGGCAATCGCGGCCTCAACCGCCGTCTCGTCGGTGACATTGAGTTTGATGAAATGACCGCCGATCTCAGCGGCTTTCGCAGCGCCAAGGGTCTCGTTCATGTCAAAGATGGTGACTTTTGCGCCCGCTTTCGCCAGCCGCGCCGCCGTGGCCCCGCCAAGGCCCGATGCGCCGCCGGTTACGATCGCTGCCTGTCCGTCAATAATCACGGATGATTCCTCCCTTGAATAGTCTGATGAGATTGTCAGACATTTTTGATGACTTGAACAGTCGGACTGTGAAAATTCACGATTTTTGGCTGCGAAGGCCGGTCAAAAGGGTGGCAACGGTCAGCTTTGCGGTCTCTTCCCGCCCCATCGGGCCATCGGGGCGGAACCAGCTGCCCAATGAATTCAGCGCCAGACCAAGGGTGAAGGCCGCAATCCGCACATCCGGGACCCGAAGCGAGCCGTCTTCCACCCCGCGGGAAATGGTCCGCCGGATCAGAGCGTCGATCTCGCGCTTGAGGGCGCGGAACTGCGCGCGGCTTTCAGGCGAGAGCAGGTGATCCTGGGTGCGGGCGACGCAGATGCCGAAATCATCCATCATTTCAAAGGCATGGGCCATCATCATCGCCTCCAGCGCCTGAGCGCCCGACAGCCCCTCCTGATCGGTGGCCCGCATGGAATCGGCCAGAGCATTCAGCCCGCGCCGGGTGCATTCCATCAGGATTTCGTCTTTATTGGCGAAGTAATGATAGATCGTCGGCTTGGTGACGCTGAGGGCGGAGGCCACATCATCGAGCGAGGTGGCGTGATAGCCCTTTTCATTGAAGAAGCGCGCGGCGGTGCGCAGCACGGCTTCGCGTTTGGCCTCGCGCTCGCGCTCACGCTCATCGGCGCTGGTCCAGGGAGAGGGGCTTGCGCTGCGGCGGGCGGTACGGGCCAAGGCGGTCTCGCTTCTGAGGGGACGCGGTGATACCCTGATGATACTGTTGCGTCACAAACTTACTTGTCAGTATAGATATTACCTATGAGAACATCATGCGTCAACGGGAGGAAAGACCATGCTGCTGTCTGAAGATCAGGTCCTGATCCGCGATATGGCGCGCCGCTTTGCGGCGGAGCGTCTGGCCCCGCAGGCCGCCGCCTGGGATGAGGGGCATGTTTTCCCCGCAGAGGTCCTGCGCGAAATGGGCGAGCTGGGGCTGCTGGGCATGCTGGTGCCCGAGGCCTGGGGCGGGACCTTTACGGATACGCTGGCCTATGCCCTTGCGATTGAAGAGATCGCCGCCGGTGCGGGCGGGCTTTCGACCATTATGTCGGTGCATAATTCCGTGGGCTGCGTGCCGATTTTGCGCTTTGGGACGGAGGCACAGAAGGAAAAATACCTCCGCCGTATGGCCTCGGGCGAGTGGCTCGGGGCTTTTTGTCTGACCGAGCCGCAGGCGGGCTCTGATGCGGCGGCGCTGCAGACGCGGGCTTTGCGCACGGATCGGGGCTGGCGGCTGAACGGGGTGAAGCAGTTCATCACCAGCGGGAAAAACGCAGATGTGGCGATCGTTTTTGCGGTGACGGATCCGGCGGCCGGTAAAAAGGGCATCTCGGCCTTTATCGTGGAGACGGCCCTGCCGGGCTGGCGGGTGGCCTCGGTTGAGCGCAAGATCGGGCAGCATCTGTCGGATACGGCGCAGATCGCGCTGGAGGATCTGGAGGTGCCTGAGGGCAATATGCTGGGCGCCGAGGGTGAGGGCTATAAGATTGCCCTCGCCAATCTGGAGGGCGGCCGCATCGGGATTGCAGCGCAGTCGGTGGGCATGGCGCGTGCGGCCCTGGAGGCGGCGGTGGCCTATGCCAATGAGCGCATCTCGATGGGAAAGACGCTGATCGGCCATCAGGCGGTGGCCTTCCGGCTGGCGGATATGGCGACCCAGGTGGCGGTGGCGCGGCAGATGGTGCTGCATGCGGCGGCGGTGAAAGACAGCGGCGCGCCCGCGCTGGTCGAGGCGTCACAGGCCAAGCTCTTTGCCTCGGAGATGGCGGAGAAGGTCTGCTCGGATGCGATCCAGGTTTTTGGCGGCTACGGCTATACGAAAGACTTCCCGGTGGAGCGGATCTGGCGCGATGTGCGGATCACGCAGATCTATGAGGGGACTTCGGATATTCAGCGCATGGTGATTGCGCGAAGCCTGCAGGGGTAGGGTCGGGCTGCCGGGGGGGCCGGGAGCGGGCGTTTTATGAGTATTTGGAAAAAGCCAATGGCAAAGGGGCGGCGCGTTTCGGCGCCGCCCCTTATTTGTTTCAGTGCCGTGGCTCAGACTTTGTTTTTGCCGAGCGCGAGCACGCAGAGGAAGGTGATGACCGCAGAGGCGAGCAGGTAATAGCCCACATGGGTCATGCCGTAGTTGGTTTGCAGCCAGGTCGCCGCATAGGGGGCCAGCGAGGCGCCGAAGATGCCTGCGAAGTTGAAGGTCATCGACGAGCCGGTGTAGCGGATGGAGGCCGGGAAGGGGGCCGCCAGGGTCGCGCCGATCACCCCATAGGTCAGGCCCATCAGGAACATGCCGATGGTGACGAAGGGATAGATGTTCAGCGCGCCGTCGGCGCCAGGCGACATCAGCGGCGAGAGGCCGAAGGAGAAGAGGCCGATCGCGGCGGTCACCACCAGGAGGAAGGCGTAGCGGCCGGTTTTGTCGGCGACTTTGCCGGCGAGGATGATGCCGATCCCGAAGATCACCGAGCCAAAGATCTGCACCAGAAGCGCGTCTTTGAAGGGGATGCCCACAACTTTGACGTTATAGGACAAGAGCCAGGCGGTGCAGATATAGAAGAGCACAAAGGTGACCAGAGCGGCGAAGGTGCCGAGGAAGAGGGTCATCTTGTATTTGGTGAAGACCTCTGCCGCGGGCAGCTTTACGCGCTCTTTTTTCTTCAGCGCATCCGTGAATTCCGGGGTCTCGGTGATCGACAGGCGCACCCAGAGGCCAAGCCCGATCAGCAGGATCGAGGCGAGGAAGGGCAGGCGCCAGCCCCAGGAGAGGAAGGCCTCTTCGTCGATGACATGCAGCAGGATCCAGAAGAAGCCCGACGACAGGAAGAGCCCGACCGGCGCGCCGAGTTGCGGGAACATGCCATACCAGGAGCGTTTGCCCTCGGGTGCGTTCTCGGTGGCAAGAAGCACCGCGCCGCCCCATTCACCGCCAAGGCCGAAGCCCTGACCAAAGCGGCAGAGCGCGAGCAGCAGCGGGGCTGCGACGCCGATCTGTTCGTAGGTCGGCAGCAGGCCGATGATGATCGTTGAGACCCCCATGGTGAGAAGGGCCGCGACCAGAGTGGCTTTGCGGCCCACGCGGTCGCCGAAGTGGCCAAAGACCAGCGCGCCGAAGGGGCGGGCGAAGAAAGCGATCGAGAAGGTTGCGAAGCTTGCAAGCAGCGCGGTCATCGGGTCGCTTCCGGGGAAGAAGAGCACCGGGAAGACCAGCACGGCCGCCGTCGCATAGGCGTAGAAGTCGAAGAATTCGATCGTGGTGCCGATCAGTGAGGCTGAGAGCACCTGGGCGGGGGAGTTTTTCCGCGGCGCTGCCTTTTGGGCACCGGCGGGAGAGCTTTGAGAAGACACTTTGGTCACCGGGTAATTTTATTTCGTTATGGGTTCGATTTTTGAAATCGAAGCGACTGATGACCGGGTAACCGTCAGGGCAAAGGGTTGAAAGGTGAAAGAATGTCGCGGGTATCAGCTATGCGTAAATTGCATGGCTGGTGCTTAAAATGCAAACCGGGCGGGGAGATCCCCGCCCGGTCTTTGTGCAGATTGAAAAGGCCGCGATCAGTTGCGGGCTTTGTCGACCATTTTGCCTTTGGAGATCCAGGGCATCATTTCGCGCAGTTTCGCACCGGTCTGCTCGATCAGATGCTCGTCGTTGGCGCGGCGCGAGGCTTTGATGGTCGGCTGGCCGACAGCGTTTTCGAGCATGAAGTCGCGCACGAATTTGCCCTGCTGGATGTCGGTGAGGACTTCTTTCATGCGGGCTTTGGTCTCTTCGTACTTCAGAATGCGCGGGCCGGTGACGTATTGGCCGTATTCTGCGGTGTTCGAGATCGAGTAGTCCATGTTGGCGATACCGCCTTCATAGATCAGATCGACGATCAGTTTCACTTCGTGCAGGCACTCGAAGTAGGCCATTTCCGGGGCGTAGCCGGCTTCGACCAGGGTCTCAAAGCCGCAGCGGATCAGCTCAACCAGACCGCCGCAGAGCACGGCCTGCTCACCGAAGAGGTCGGTTTCGCATTCTTCGCGGAAGTTGGTTTCGATGATGCCCGAGCGGCCGCCACCGATCGCCGAGCAATAGGACAGACCGATTTCCATCGCTTTGCCGGTTGCGTCGTTGTGAACGGCGACCAGGCAGGGAACGCCGCCGCCTTTGGTGTATTCGCCACGCACGGTGTGGCCCGGGCCTTTCGGGGCCATCATGATGACGTCAACGCCGGCTTTCGGCTCAATAAGGCCGAAGTGCACGTTCAGCCCGTGAGCGAAAGCAATCGCAGCGCCTTCACGGATGTTGTCGTGGACGTATTTTTTGTAGGTGTCGGCCTGCAGTTCGTCGGGCATGGTGAACATGATGACGTCGCACCAGGCAGCCGCTTCGGCGATGCCCATGACTTTCAGGCCTTCCGCTTCGGCTTTCTTCGCCGAGGCCGAGCCTTCGCGCAGAGCGACGACGAGGTTCTTTGCACCCGAATCGCGCAGGTTCAGCGCATGGGCGTGGCCCTGCGAGCCGTAGCCGAGGATGGCTACTTTTTTGTCTTTGATCAGGTTCACATCGCAATCGCGATCGTAATAAACGCGCATGTCCGCATCCTTTCGGGTTCTGTTGCGCCTAATCTACCGGTTTTCGCAAAAGTCTGGTCACAATCTCTGCAGAGATTTGCGCTTGTCTGGATTATTTATTCTTACATAGGTATTCTGGTGAAATGACTATTCAGATTGATGACACGGACCGCAGGATCCTGCGCCAGCTTCTGGCCGATGCGGAGATGACCACGGCGGATCTTGCCGCGCGGGCCGGGGTGACCACCGCCACCTGCTGGCGCAGGCTGGAGCGGCTGCGCTCGGCCGGGGTGGTCGGGGTGCCCCGTGCGGTCATCGACTGGCGCGCGATGGGCTATGAGGTGGAGGTGTCCCTTCGCTTTAACCTTGATAAAACGCACCCGCGGGCTTTCGACGAGTTCATTGAGGCCGCACGCCTGGTCCCTGAGGTCATCCGGATTGAGACCTTTCTGGGCCGTGTGGATCTGCGGCTGAATGTGATCGCGCGGGATATGGCGCATTATGCCGAAGTCTACCGCAGCCGGATCCTGAGCCTGCCGCATATTTCCGACATCGAAGCCCTGATGCTGGTGGCAACCCTGAAGGACGAATCGGCCCTGCCAATCTGACATGTTAATCGATTGGTCACAGGGGTTTGCTATGTCGGTGGGGTCAGATGGCAGCGGGCGCCTTTCCGGTGCAGTCGGGCTCACTGTCATGAAGAGAGCAGCTTTGAGCCCGGGTTTCGGGCGCTGAGGAAGACGGAACGGATGACGGATCTTGATGAGATTGACCGCGCGCTGCTGGCCATGCTGGCCCGGGATGCGACGACCGGGGCGGGGGCGATGGGCAAGGCGGTTGGCATCAGCCAGCCGTCGGCCTGGCGGCGCATAAAACGGCTGGAAGAGGCCGGGGTCATCCGCGGGCGGCGGCTTGATGTGGACCGCGTGGCTCTTGGGTTCGGAGTGACGGTCTTTCTGGGCATCAAACTGGCCACCAAGGGCAGGGTCAGTATTGAGGATTTTGAGCGTGCGGTGAAAGCCATTCCTGAGGTTCAGGTGGTGCAGCATGTCTTAGGGCTTTTTGACTACCGCCTGCGGGTGGTCGCCCGGGATATCACGGATTTCGAACGGGTTCTGCGCCGCCGCATCATGACACTGCCCGGCGTGGGGCAGGTTGAGGCCAATGTCCTTTTGTCTGAGGAGGGCCGCCCCGGGCCGATCGGCTGAGGCGGCTGTCCCTTCAGGTCGTCGCGATACCGCGCAGGGAGGCCGCCTCCTGGCGGGCGCTCCGCAGGCCGTCCGTCGCGGCGCGCAACTCGGCCTCCGTCTGCGAGATGCGGTTCGCAAGCTCGGCCTCACGCTCCTGCAGATAGAGGATCGCCTCATCGCGGGTCTCTTCGGCTTCATGCAGCGCCTGGGCCAGGCGCTCCAGTTCACCCGTTTCTTCGCCCGGAACGCGGGTGAAGCGCTGCATCAGCCAATAGGCGAACCAGCCCAGGGCGAAGGAGACGAAAAGAATGACGGCCATCCCGATAATCAGCTCGGTGCGGTTCATCAGGGCTCTCCTTATTGGCGCGGACGCGGGCGCAGGTTTTCCACTTCAGGGTGCGGTGTCCAGAGGCCATCGTCAACCGCCTCAGGGGCGGTTTCGGGCGCTGTGTCCGCCGGTTCCTGTGCGGTTTCTTCCGGGGCGGGAGCGGGTTCAGCGTCAACCGATGTCTCTGCCGGGGAGGCGGGTTCCTCCTCCTCCGCAGGGGTGACTTCCCCGTCACTGCCGACTTCCAGATCACCCGCTTCGCCCATGGGCTCTTCCCCCTCGGGGATCAGATCGTCTGTCTCGTCGCCGGTGATGGCATCGGGCAGGGCCTCGCCGTCATCTTCCTGCTCCAGCTCGCGCAGGAGGTCGCGCAGGCTGGGGCGGGTTTCAATTTCATTCAGGAGTTTCACCGCGATGCGGCGGTTGGCGTCGCGCCCGGCCTCGGTGCCGTTGTCGGCCAGCGGCTGGGAGGCGCCATAGCCGCGCGCGCTCATCTCGCTGACATCGGTGCCAAGCTCGGCGAGTTTTTCCAGAACCGCATCCGCGCGTTCCTGCGACAGGGCGAGATTGCTTTCGGCGCGGCCCTGAGAATCGGTGTGACCACCGATCTCAAGCTGCACTTCGCGGCAGTCCTTCAGCGCGGCGGCCATATCTTCCACGATCTTCAGCGAATCGCCCTCAAGCTGTTTCGAGCCAGGGGCGAATTTGATCTGACGTGCGCCCAGAATGTTCTCGGCGAATTTCAGGCAGTCATGCGCGGACGGCAGACCACGGGTCGGGTCGAGCCGCTCATTATAGGTGACATCGACCCGGAATTCCGCGCCCTGACCCAGACGGTTGGAGAGGAGCCGCGAGATTTCAGCCCGCGCACCCTGGCTTCCGGTCTCGCCTTTGACGGCGACCAGATCCGGCTCGACCAGCAGGCCGCCGCTGTTCAGCTCCGACAGCGCCGCAAGGCCCGCCAGCACCCGCAGGCCCCAGCCCTGGGGCAGGGTGTCTTCCTGGCGGGTCGCGATATAGACGTTTTCCGCCCCGAAGCGCGCGCGGGCATAGGCCTCAACCACGGTCTTCATGCGGTCATCGGCCAGACGGCCGCGCAGTTGCAGCTTGCCGTCTGCGGCCAGAATGCCGGTGAACTGGGCGGGGCCTGTGCTTGCCTGCTCGCGCGGGGTGAGTGTGGCTTTCAGCGAGAAGACATCCGGCAGCGCGGTGGTGAGTTCGCCCACAACGCGGTCAAATTCGCTTTGCAAAACAGTGCTGTCGGCGATCAGCGTCAGATCGACATCTGAAATCGTCACCGAGCCTGCCCCGAGTTTCGCCAGCGCGCCGATGGATTGCACCGCCGCATCCGCCCAACTGGGCGAAGGGGTGCCAAGGCCGATCACGCAGGAAGGGTTGTCTTCGGCCCCGGCCTGACGGGCGGCGGTCAGAATGCGCGCGCGGGCGCGTTCGGTATCGGCGGCGCAGGCATCAAAGCGGGCCTTGCCGTCTTCGATCACAAAGCGCAGCGTGAAGGGCGTAATGACCGGGCGGGGCGCGGAAATCTCGGTGACAACGTTCAGGCCCCGCGGGCGGACCCGGTTCAAAGCCCGCTCAAAGCCCGCCTTCTGATCGGGGCTGTCGGCGATGGCGGTGATTTTCACCTGCGTCGCCGAGATCGAGATCTTTGAGCGCGGCAGCGTTTTCAGCGCCTCAAAGCCAAAGGCGATCGCCGGGTCCCAGCCCTCGGGGGGCGGAAAATCGGCGGTTTCGATCATATTGGTCAGATCCTGCTCGCTCAGGCTGTCGGCGGCGGTGACAAAGGCCTCCCCCTCCCAGGCGGTGGGGACCAGACCGATGATCGAGACACCATCGTCATTGCGCAGCAGCTCCAGCGAGAAATGCGGGGCCGTCAGGGCCCGGGCCGGAGTGACCTCAATTTGGTCAATCACCCGGCTGGCACCCACGGTATCCGCCACCACTTTGGCGGCGCGAAAGCGTATCGCCTCGGTCGGGGCGGTGCCGGTCAGGGTGACCAGCAGGCCATCGGCCGAGACCTCAACCCAGTCGAAGCCCGCCGCGTTGAGCGCGCGCAGAGAATGACGCTCTGACCGGCTTTCCAGCGCGCCGCCGACAAAGGTTGCCATCACCAGCGAAAAGGCGGCGGCAAAAAGAAAGGCGGCGAGGGTCAGTAAGGCTTTGCGGCGCTGCATCCGATATTCCCGGCTTGGAAGACCTCTTGGTAGGGGCGGCTTATGCCGGGATCAATGCGGCCAGCGCGGCACCGGCAAGAAACAGCGCAAGAATCAGCCCGGCTTCGCGATTGGATTTAAAGAGCCTGAGGCAGAGATCTGTATTTTCCGTTTCCAGCCGGCCAAGCTGCCAGGTGAGATGGCCCGCGAAAAGCCAGACCCCCGCCAGCGCCAGCCCGATTGAAAGCCCCGAAGCCCCCGCCGGAAGCAGCGCCAGCAGCACCGAGGCCGTCAGCAAAAGCACCGCGGCAATCTGAAAGCCAAAGAGCCAGCGGCCGGTATTTTCGGCAAAGAGCCGCGCGGTGGATTTCACCCCGATCAGCGCGTCATCCTCTTTGTCCTGATGGGCATAGATGGTGTCATAAAACAGCGTCCAGCAGATGCCCGCCACCCACATCAGCACCGCAGGCCAGCCGATGGAATTGTCATGCGCCGCCCAGGCCAGCAGGGCGCCCCAGTTGAAGGCCAGCCCCAGAAACAGCTGCGGCCACCAGGTAAAGCGCTTGGCGAAGGGATAAATCGCCACAAGTGCCAGCGACCCCACGCCGAGGCCAATCGCCAGAGGCGGCAGCGTGATCAAAACCAGAAAGCCCAGAAGCGCCTGCACCCCCATCCAGACCACGGCCTGTTTCACACTGACCTGGCCCGAGGGGATCGGACGCGAGCGGGTGCGCGCCACCCGGGCGTCAAACTTCCGGTCGGTGATGTCATTCCAGGTGCAGCCCGCCCCGCGCATCACAAAAGCGCCAATCGCACAGCCAAGCGCCAGCCACAGATCCCAAAGCGAAGGCGCATCCGCCGCCGCCGCCAATGCAATCGCCCACCAGCAGGGCAGCAGCAAAAGCCAGGTGCCAATGGGTCGGTCCGCCCGCGACAGCCGCAGATAGGGCCGCGCGGGTGCCGGCGCATAGCGGTCGACCCAGTTGTCACGGGAGGCGTCGGCAACGCGGCCTTCCGGCTCTGGCAATTTCGCGGCTCCGGTCATACAGCTATTCCCATGACACCCAAGGTTCGCCTCCATCTAGACCAGCCTCTCGCGCCGGGGCAACTGCTCGCACCCGACCGCGATCAGGCAAATTATCTTTTTGCAGTCATGCGGCTTGCGCCGGGTGACCTTATTCTGGCCTTCAATGGCCGGGACGGGGAATGGGTGGCCGAAGTCACCCAGGCCTCCAAACGCGGCGGCGCGCTGGTCGTGCGCGAGCAGACCCGCCCCGTGCAGCTGCCGCCCGATCTGTGGCTGCTCTTCGCGCCGATCAAAAAGGCCCGCACCGATTTCATCGTCGAAAAGGCGACTGAGATGGGCGCGGCCCGGATCCTGCCGGTGCAGACCGATTTCACCAATTCCGAGCGGCTGCGCCAGGACCGCCTGCAGGCCCATGCCCTGGAAGCCGCCGAGCAATGCGGCGGCACCTATGTGCCCGAGGTGGCGGATCTGCAGCCGCTGGCGAAGCTGCTGGCCTCCTGGGATCCGGCGCGCCGGATTTTGTGGTGCGATGAGGCAAGGGTCGGCTCGGTCCACAGCCTGAAGGGGCTGGAGCGCGGGCCCTGGGCCATTCTCATCGGCCCTGAGGGGGGCTTCTCCCCGGCGGAACAGGCAAAACTGGCCGCATTTCCCTTTGTTACCCCCGTCTCGCTGGGTCCGCGCATCCTGCGCGCCGATACCGCCGCCGTCGCCGCCCTCAGCCTCTGGCAGGCCGAGCTTGGCGACTGGGCGGGGGCGTAAGCCATGATCCGCCCCGAGGCACAGGCGTTTTTGTGGCGCTGGTCCGGGGTCGGCGGGGCGCTGGCTCTCGTGCTCTGCGGGCTCTGGCTTGGCACGCGCGGGGGCTGGCTGCTGGCGGGCTTTGGCATCGCGCTGGCGCTTCTGGGACTTATCCTCGCGCGCGATGCCTTTCAGCGGCTGCGCTTTCAGGGCGAGGCAGAGGGGCCGGGCGCGGTTGAGGTGCTGGAGGGGCAGATCGCCTGGTTCGGCCCGTCCGGCGGCGGCTTTCTGGCGCTCTCGGATCTCAGCCGGGTGGGGCTGCAATCTGACGGCGGGCAAAGGGTCTGGGTGCTGTCAGATGATGGCGGCAATCGCCTGCAGGTCCCCGTCGACGCGGCCGGTGCCGAGCAGCTTTTCGGCGCACTCACAGCGCTTCCGGGGCTCGATGGGGGAAAGCTGATCTCTGCACTCGCCTCTCAGGAGGATATTGCGGTTCTCTGGCAGGCCGAAAGCGCGGTCCTGCTTCCGTTTCGGCCGCGTTCCTAATCCCTGTGGCGGACTTGACTTGGCTCCGCCCAGGGGACACTTCTCATCGCAAACCAGTTTAAAGGCGGAGTCCTGCATGTCTATTCCTCAGTCCGGCGGCGGGCCGATTGAACGTCCGGAGCAACTTGCCGAACTGATGGAATCGGGCTCCAAACCGCGCGACGCCTGGCGCATCGGGACCGAGCATGAGAAATTCGGCTGGCTGACCACGACCCGCAAGCCGGTCCCCTATGAGGGCCAGGCCTCGGTCAAAGCCGTCCTCGAAGGGCTGCGCGACCGCTTTAACTGGACCCCGGTTCTGGAAGCGGGTGAGCTGATCGGGCTGCACCGCGACGGCGCCAATATCTCACTTGAGCCGGGCGGCCAGCTGGAGCTTTCGGGCGCGCCGCTGGTCTCGGTGGTTGAGACCGAAGCTGAGCTGCAAAACCACCTCACCGA
This sequence comes from Falsigemmobacter faecalis, assembly GCF_003863335.1. Taxonomy (GTDB): domain Bacteria; phylum Pseudomonadota; class Alphaproteobacteria; order Rhodobacterales; family Rhodobacteraceae; genus Wagnerdoeblera; species Wagnerdoeblera faecalis. The sequence goes on from NZ_RRAZ01000001.1 coordinate 189,542, forward strand.
AGTCGGGGCCGTCGCAGGTCCCCTCGGCATCCGCTACATGAGCCTTGGTGCCGCGCCTGAGTGGTCGCATGACCAGATGCCGGTGATGCCCAAGGGCCGCTACCGGCTGATGACCGAATATATGGGGCGCGTGGGCACGCACGGCACCCAGATGATGTATCGCACCTCGACCGTTCAGGTGAACCTCGACTTCGGGTCAGAGGCCGATATGGTCAAAAAGATGCGCGTGGCGCTGGCGCTGCAGCCGGTGGCGACCGCGCTCTTTGCCTCTTCGCCCTTCTTCGATGGCAAGCCCAACGGTCATAAATCCTGGCGCTCGCGGATCTGGCGCGGCCTTGATAATTCGCGCACCGGCATGCTGCCCTTCGTCTTCGACGAGGGCTTCGGCTTTGAGGCCTATGCCGATTGGGTGCTCGATGTGCCGATGTATTTCGTCTACCGCGACGGCAAATATATCGACGCCCGCGGCCAGAGCTTCCGGGCTTTCCTGCAAGGCAAACTTCCTGCCATGCCGGGTGAAGTGCCGACCCTCTCGGACTGGGCCGATCACCTGACCACCGTCTTCCCGGAAGCGCGGGTCAAAAAATACATCGAAATGCGCGGCGCCGATGCGGGCTCTCAGGCCCATCTCAGCGCGCTCCCCGCCTTCTGGGTCGGGCTGATGTATGACCAGGGCGCGCTAGATGCCGCCTGGGATCTGGTCAAAGGCCTCTCCACCGCGACCCGTGAGGGCCTGCGCGTCGCCGCCTCAGAGCAGGCGCTCCAGGGCGAGGCCGATGGCATCCGCCTGCTCTATCTCGCCCGCGAAACCCTGAAACTCTCGCGCCAGGGCCTGCAGGCCCGCGGCCTCTCGGAAGAGCGCTTCCTCGACATCCTCGATGCCGATGCCGCCAAAGGCGAGGTTCAGGCCGACCGCCTGCTGCGCGCCTATGAGACGGAATGGAACAAAGACCTGACCCCGATCTACAGCGCAACAAGCCTGTGATCGGGGAAGTCTGAAGGGGCGCTGCCCCTTCAGACGGGGGTGCGGGGGCCGTGGCCCCCGCTTTTTGTTGAACCGACCCCGCGCTTATTGTCCGCGATCCGCCCAGCCTGCGAAGATCTTCTCAAGCACGACCACGACGTAGAAAAGCACAATCCCCAGGAAGGCCAGCGCCAGCAGCACCGCAAACATCAGCGGGTAATCCGCATTGATCTTGCCGCTGTCAAAAAGCGCGCCCAGACCCCGGCCATGCGGCTCCACAATCTCCATCAGATTGGTGCCGATAAAGGCCAGCGTCACCGCCACCTTCAAAGCGCCAAAAAACTCCGGCAGCGTCTTTGGCAAAGCGATCTTACGAAAAATCGTGAAACGGCTCGCGCCAAGCGCGCGCAGAATATCGCGATACTCCGGCTCCAGCGTCGACAACCCGATCGAGACCGAGACCGCGATCGGGAAAAACGAGATCATAAAGGCGATCAGAATGGTGTTGAAATCATGCTGGCCCACAAAGATCAGCGCGATCACCGGCACCACCGAGGCTTTCGGGATGGCGTTAAAGCCCACCAGAATCGGATAAAGCGCCTCGCGCATGATCCGCGAAAAGCCCATGATCATGCCAAGGAAGGTGCCAAAGACCACCGCCAGCAGCAGCCCCACGACCGTGCGCCAAAGCGTATCCCAGCCCATGGTCAAAAACAGATGGCCATAGCGCTGATAGGCGGGCCAGAGATCGGAAGGCGAGGCCATTTTGTAATTCGGCCAGCCTTTGAACCAGACCAGCCATTCCCAAAAGGCAATGATCACGAAAAGCGCTATCAGCGGCGGTGCGGCTTTGCGAAGTGCCTGCATCAATGCGCCCCCCCGTTGCGGCCCTGGGCAATCTCGATCTGATCGCGCAGGATGGCCAGACGCTCGATGCTCTCTGCCTCGTAAAGCATTGAAATCGGCCGCATGCTAAGCGGATACTCCACCTGCATGCGGTATTGCACATGGGCCGGACGATCCGAAAGCACGATGATCTCATCGGCCAGATAGACGCTCTCGCGCAGATCATGGGTGATCAGCAGGGCCGTAAACGGCTCTTCCGCGCGCAGCTTATGCATTAATTGCCACAGATCCTCGCGGGTGAAGGCATCGAGCGCGCCAAAGGGCTCATCCATAATCAGCACTTCGGGCTTGTGGACGATCGCGCGGCACAGGCTTGCGCGCTGCCGCATCCCGCCCGACAGCTGGCTCGGCCGCTTGGCCTCAAAGCCCGCCAGACCCACCAGAGCGAGCAGCTTCATCGCCCGCTCTTCGCGCTGCGCCTTCGGCATGGAGGGGGCCACGATCTCCAGCGGCAGCATCACATTCTCAAGGATCGTGCGCCATTCCAGCATGACCGGGTTCTGAAACGCCATGCCCACGGTCTTGCGCGGGCTTTTCACCCGCTCACCATGCAGCCAGACCTCGCCCTGATCGGGCTTCATCAGCCCCGCGATCAACCGCGTCAGGGTGGATTTTCCGCAGCCCGATGGCCCCACAACGGCGCAGAACTTCCCCTCAGGTATTGCAATATTCAGATCACGCAGCACCGGCAGCGCACCCGAAGGCGTGCGGTAGGCATGCGAAACACCTTTAATTTCAACGAGATCAGTCACGTCTGATCGCCCCCCATAAACAGAAATCCCCCGACTGCGGCAGAGCCGCAGCCGGGGGCGGTCGCAATCAGAATTTCAGGCTGTCGTCTTTCGGCAGATAAGCGTCCGTGTAGTAAAGCTCCGGGGTCGGCGCGTTTTTGAACTCATAGATCTCTTTGAGCTGCTCAATCGATTTCGCATAGCGGTCCGCGTCGATGCCGCCCATGCCATTGGCTTTGACGTAATCGGTCACCACCACATCGCGCAAAGCCAGCTCCAGCCGCTCGGTCTCCAGCGCAACATCCGAGGCGGGCGTGCGCGGGATCATCCCCTCAACCGCCTTCTGCGGCTCCTTCGCGGCATCCTGCCAACCCTTTGCAGCCGCTTTGATAAATCCGGTCACAGCCGCTTCATTGGCCCTGGCGAAATCGGTGTTCACGATCACGGCGTTGCCGTAGTAATGCACGCCGTAATCCGCCATCAGCAGGACGGTCAGATCGTCGGCCGGAACGCCGAGACGGCGGGTGTTCAGGAAGCTGGTGAAGGAAAAACCGGTGACGGCATCGACTTTGCCCTCGGCCAGCATCGGCTCACGGGTCGGGAAGCCGACCGGCTCCACGGTGATTTTGCTGACATCAAGGCCATTGGCATTGGCCAGCGCCGGGAACTGCGACCAGGCACCATCCGGCGGCGGTGCGCCAAGGACCCGGCCTTCCAGATCCTTCAGCTCATTGATTCCCCTGGACTTCCGGCCAACGATGGCAGCGGCCGGCTTGTCATAGACGATCATCACGGCGGTAATCGGCGCGCCGGGGTTCTGATCGAGAAACTTCGCGATCGAGTTCATATCGGCAAAGCCGAACTGGAACGCACCGGTGGCGACCTTCGGGATCGCATCGAGCGAGCCCTGGCCCGCCTGGATTTCGACCTTCAGCCCCTCAGCGCCGAAGTGACCATTATCGACCGCAGCAAACCAGGGCGCGGCGGGCCCTTCGAACTTCCAGTCGAGCGCGAAATTGACCGCCGTTTCCGCTGCGGCGACACCCGCCGACAGACCCGAGAGCGACAGACCAAGAGCCGCGACTTTCAAAGCACGTTGAAGCATCAGTTTCCTCCGGTTGGACTTAGGCCAGCCTGGCATGTGCCGAAGAGAGTGGCAGCCATTTGTCTTATTTTTGTGCGGCAAGTCTGACCGAATTGCCTGAATTTAAGCAATATTGATTTTATTGCTGCCGCATTGAGCAAAAAAAGCGCGGCGCATAAAAGAAAGCCGGCCCTTGGGCCGGCTTGAGACCAGTGCTTTGGTTTCAGACGAAAAACTGTCCGCCGTTGGCCGTGATCGTCGAACCGTTGATAAAGGCCGAATCCTCTGCGACCAGGAAGGTGACACAACGTGCGATTTCTTCCGGCTCTCCCAGACGGCCGGTCGGGATCTGTGCGGCGATGCTTTCGCGCGCCTTTTCGGGCATGGCCATCACCATCTCGGTGGCAATATAGCCCGGGCAGATCGCATTGGCGGTAATGCCATTGCGCGCGCCTTCCTGGGCGAGGCTTTTCACGATGCCCAGATCGCCCGCCTTGGTCGCGGCATAATTCACCTGACCGAACTGACCTTTTTGGCCGTTGATCGAGGAGATCACAACCACGCGGCCAAAGCGGCGCTCACGCATGCCGGCCCAGACCGGGTGGACGGTGTTGAAAACGCCGTTCAGATTGGTGTCGACCACCTCTTTCCACTGACCGGGGGTCATTTTGTGGAAGGGCGCATCGCGGGTGATCCCGGCATTGGCGACCACGATATCGACGGGGCCGAGGTCCGCTTCAATGGCGGCGATGCCGGCTTTTGAAGCCTCGTAGTCCGAGACATCCCATTTCCAGGTCGGAATGCCGGTGGCCTCCGTAAAGCTGCGGGCTGCTTCATCATTGCCGGCATAATTCGCCGCGACGGTATAGCCTGCGGCCTTCAGCGCCTTAGAAATGGCAGCGCCAATGCCGCGGGTTCCACCGGTGACCAGTGCGACTCTCGACATGAATCCTCCTCACAGAAATTATATGTCTTTAAGTTTTGTTACTACGCAATATTCATGCGCGCAACTCTGGTGCGCGCATGATGTTCGAAGAGGCCTCAGCGCTCAAGGCACATGGCAACGCCCATGCCGCCGCCGATGCAGAGCGTGGCAAGCGCGCGCCGGGCATCGCGGCGCTGCATTTCAAAGAGCAGGGTGTTGAGAACCCGCGCGCCTGAGGCCCCGATCGGATGGCCGATCGCGATGGCGCCGCCGTTCACGTTCACGACCGAGGGATCCCAGCCCATCTCTTTGTTCACCGCGCAGGCCTGGGCGGCGAAGGCCTCATTGGCCTCAATGAGGTCGAGATCTTTCACACCCCAGCCCGCTTTGCTCAGCGCTTTGCGGCTGGCGTGAACCGGGCCGACGCCCATGATCGCCGGATCGAGACCTGCGGTCGCATAGGATGCGATGCGGGCCAGGATCTGCAACCCGCGCTTTTCGGCCTCAGCCTCCGACATCAGCAGAACCGCCGCCGCGCCGTCGTTGATGCCCGAGGCATTGGCCGCCGTGACGGAGCCGTCTTTGGTAAAGGCCGGGCGCAGTTTGGTCATCGCGTCCAGCGTGGCGCCGTGGCGGATATATTCATCCTCGCTGACCACCGTCTCACCCTTGCGGGTTTTCAGGATGACGGGGACGATCTCATCGGCGAATTTCCCGGCCTTCTGCGCAGCCTCGGCTTTGTTCTGGCTGGCGACGGCAAAAATGTCCTGCTCTTCGCGCGAGATCTGCCATTTATTTGCAACGTTTTCAGCGGTCTGGCCCATGTGATAGCCGTTGAAGGCATCCCAGAGGCCGTCTTTGATCATCGAATCGATGAAGTTCAGATCGCCCATTTTCTGGCCCGAGCGCAGATGCGCGACATGGGGAGAGAGCGACATGTTTTCCTGGCCACCGGCGGCAACGATCTCTGCATCCCCAAGGGCGATGTGCTGGGCGGCAATCGCCACCGCGCGCAGGCCCGAGCCGCAGACCTGGTTGATCGACCAGGCTGAGCTTTCCTGCGGCAGACCCGCTTTGATATGCGCCTGACGCGCCGGGTTCTGGCCCTGACCGCCGGTCAGCACCTGGCCAAGGATGGTTTCCGAGACCTCCGATTTGTCGACCCCTGCGCGGGTGCAGATGGCATCAAGCACGATGGCGCCCAGATCATGCGCGGGGATCTGGGCAAAGGCGCCGTTGAAGCTGCCAACCGGGGTACGGGCTGCGGATACAATAACAACTCTGGTCATGGGCTTCCTTCCCTGAGTGGGGCGGGGAAGGGGGGCGCCCTTCCTGCCGGTCCGTCGGGCAGAATACGCCCGGACTCAGCCCTGCCACAGCGTGACAGGCTGCTGTGCGTTATGGCTAAGACGCAGCGGCGGGAAGAGCAAGAAAAATGGCCCGGGGTCTCAGCCTGCGGCGGCGCGTCCCCGCCGTCCCTCGCCGCCCGGGCGCGGAAACCATTCGGGTTGCAGCATGGGGGCGGCAAAGTGATAGCCCTGCATGCAGTCCACCCCCAGCGTGGCCAGCCAGTCGGCATCGGCCTGACTTTCGACCGCTTCGGCCACCACCAGCATATCAAAATGCTGCCCGATGGAAGTCAGCGCCCGTGTCAGCACCTGGTTGTCGGGGTTGGAGGCGACATTACGGATGAACTGTCCGTCGATCTTTACCATATCGAAGAAGAATTCGCGAAAATAGCGAAAGGCGGTATAGCCCGCGCCAAAGTCATCCAGCGCAAAGGCGATGCCCATGCCGTGCAACTCGTCCATAAAGGCGCTCACCACCTCCGGCATCATCATGGCGGAGCTTTCGGTGATCTCGAGAATCAGCCGCTCAGCCAGGGTCTCATCCTGCTTCAGGCCCTGGTGCAATGTGTTCATCCACCGGCCATAGCCAATGGAACGGGCGGACATATTGATGGAAAGCCGCAGATCCGGGACGCGCTGCAGGATTGTCAGCCCATGGGTCAGCGCCGCGCAGTCGATCAGTCGCCCGGTCTCGCGCGTTTCGACCGCAGAGATAAACTCCCGCGCCGGGATAATGCGGCCGGAGGTATCAAGGATGCGAATCAGCCCCTCATAAAAGGCCACCCGCCCCCTGTCGCGGGCCAGCACCACGGGCTGAAAGGCCAGGGCCGTGCGCCCCTCGCGAAGCGCCTGATCGACCATCTCCAGCACTTCGCGGTCACGCAGGCTGACGGCCGTTGTCAGCGGATCTGAGAAGGCCTCAGGCCGGGGGGGCTTGGGATGTTTCATGTGGGCCTCCTCTGGGGCAATTGCACCCAGACTGCCGCAAGGAGCTTAATTCGCGTTTAAGTTTCCCATTTTGTTCTAATTGCGCTAATTTTTCCGCGAGCCACGGGAGAGGGGTCGGAAGATGCAGACGCGCTGCGCCTGGTGCGGAACGGATCCGCTTTATGTCCGCTATCACGACGAGGAATGGGGCATTCCGGAGACCGACGGCCGCACCCTGTGGGAGCTTTTGATGCTTGAGGGGTTTCAGGCCGGGCTGTCCTGGATCACCATTCTGCGGCGGCGGGAAAGTTTTCGGGAGGCTTTTGCGGGCTTTGATCCGCAGATCATTGCCACCTGGGGGGAGGCGGAGGTCGCGGTCCTGCTGCAAAATCCCGGCATCATCCGCCACCGTGGCAAGATCGAGGCCACGATTCAGGCGGCCCGCAGCTTTCTGCGCCTTGAGGCAGAGCCGGGCGGATTTTCCGGGTTCATCTGGCGCTTCACCAATGGCGCGCCTTTGCAAAATGCCCTGCAGCCCGGCGCGCCGATCCCGGCACAGACCGACATCTCCCTTGCGCTCTCGAAAGCCTTAAAGCGCGAGGGGTTTAAATTCTGTGGCCCGACCATCACTTACGCCTTTATGCAGGCGGCGGGGCTGGTGAATGACCATCTGACCAGCTGCCTGGTCCATGACCGGGTTGCGGCCCTGGGCGGGCCGCAAAATCTTTAAGGCTCAGCTGACCAGCCGCTTGAACCAGCCTTTTTTCGCGGGTTCGCCGGCTTCGCCTTCGGGCGGCGGCTCGGCGGGGCCTTCAATGGCCTCCTGGAAGCGGTTGAAGAACTCATCGGCGAGTTTGGCGGCAAAGCTGTCGATGATACGGCTGCCGAGCTGCGCAAGCTTGCCGCCGACATTGGCGTCAACCTCATAGCTCAGAAGCGTGCCGTCGCCCGAAGGGGCCAGGGTCACCCGGGCCGCCCCTTTGGCAAAGCCCGCAGCGCCGCCCTTGCCTTCACCGGAAAGGGTGCAGCTGACCCCCTCGACGATGTCGGACATCTTCACCAGACCTGCGAATTTCGCTTTCACGGGGCCGACCTTTTGCACCACCACGGCCTCAAACCCCTCCTCGGGTGAGCCGGTCAGTTCCTCGCAGCCCGGAACGCAGGCCTTCAGAACTTCGGGGTTAAAAAGTGCCTGCCAGACCTCTGCGGGTGGCGCGGCAATGTCGCGGCTGTCTTTCATTTGCATCTGGTGCCCTCCTCCTGAGCCTGATGCGCAGGATAAGGCCGCGCGGCCCCGGGGCAAGCAATTTCCCGGGGCCGCCGATGTCAGAGGGCCATCACCATATCGCGGTGCGGGATGCCCGCATCGTCATATTCCGGGCCATAGGCGGTAAAGCCCAGCTTTTCATAAAAGCCGATGGCATAGCTTTGCGCCGAGAGTTTCAGCTTTTTCAGATCCCCCCGCGCGCGCAGATGCGCGATCGCAAAGCGCATCAGAAGCGCCCCCGCCCCGGTGCCGCGCCTTTCGCCCAGCACACAGACGCGGCCGATTTTTCCGGCGTCGCCGTCGATAATCAGCCGCGCGGTGCCAAGGGGGCGGCCCGCATCGGTCATCAGAAGATGAATGGCAACGGCGTCCAGCGCGTCCCATTCTTCCTCTTCCGGCACCTGCTGCTCATCAATGAAGACCTGGCGGCGCAGCGCGAAGCAGGGCTCCGGGTCCGTGGTCACGCAGACCTCCAGGCTCATGCGAAATAGTCATGCAGGACGCGGGTATAGACCGCTTTGAGCTGATGGATATGCGCCACTTCGACATGTTCATCGACCTTATGCAGCGTCTTGCCAACGAGGCCGAATTCCACCACCGGGCAATGGTCTTTGATAAAGCGCGCATCCGAAGTGCCGCCTGAGGTCGAGAGCACCGGGGTGCGGTTGGTTTCCGTCTGCACGGCGCGCGAGACCATGGCAGAAAGCGCGCCCGGCGGGGTCAGGAAGCAGTCGCCGCCGACGCGGACCCGCACCGAAATCTCCACCCCTGCCTCTGCGCCGGCTTTCGCGGCTTCGGCCTCCAGCCATTTGGTCAGGCTCTCGCCGGTGTGGCAGGTGTTGAAGCGGATATTGACGGTCGCTTTGCAGCTGGCCGGGATGACATTGGCGGCGGTATTGCCGGTATCAATGGTGGTGATCGCAAGGGTCGAGGGGCCGAAATGCGCATTGCCCTGATCGAGCTCATGCACCGCCAGGCGGCTCATCAGCAGCGCCATGCCATTGAGCGGATTGCGCGCCAGATGCGGATAGGCCGAATGGCCCTGGGTGCCGCGGGCGGTGAAATAGGCCGAAAGCGCGCCGCGGCGGCCGATCTTGATCATATCGCCCATCTCTTCGGGGCAGGTCGGCTCACCGACGATGCAATCGGTCATCTGCTCGCCCTGAGCGGCCATCCAGTCCAGAAGCGCGACGGTGCCATCGGTCGAGACGGCCTCTTCGTCGCCGGTGATCGTCAGGATCACCGCGCCTTCGGGGGGCGTGTCGCGCACAAAATCAATCGCGGCGGCGGCAAAGGCCGCGACGCCCGATTTCATATCGCAGGCGCCCCGGCCCCAGAGTTTGCCGTCTTTGATCTCACCGCCAAAGGGATCGACGCTCCAGTCGTCGAGATTGCCGACCGGAACCACATCGGTATGGCCGTTAAAGCCAAAGGTCTTCGCATCGCCCTTCGCACCCCAGCGCGCAAAGAGGTTCGGCACTCCGGCGCGGTCGACCCGGGTGCAGCTGAAGCCGGCTTCCGACAGGATCTGCTCCAGCAGCACCAGCGCGCCGCCCTCGGCGGGGGTGACCGTCGGGCAGCGTACCAGCGCCTGGGTCAGCGCAACGGGATCTGAGGGGTCAAAGGGCAGGGCAGTGGTCATGGCGGGCTCCCGTGGCAGACTGTTTGAAATGGGATAGCCCCCGCGCGGGCTGTGGTAAAGCTGCAACCCTGATGGCATTCCTGCAGGCCAGCCCGCCAGAACGCATGACAGGACGGGTCTGCGGCGCAAGACTGATCCCAAGAGAGCGCCCCGAGGCGCCGGTGAGGCAGAGAGCATGACATCCGAGAACCGCGCGTGCCCCTGCCCGATCAGAGGGAGGGCAGACAGATGATGCAGGCAACGGCATGGATCGCGCTGACGGGCGATGCACCTGAGGCGGTCCCGGCGGCGCAGCCTCTGCGCACGGGGGCGGTGAATGTGGCGCTGCGGGGCATCCCGCGGGTGGCCACCGTGCTCGCGGATGCGCGGGTGCTGCATCAGGGCCGTGCGCTGAGCGCGGCGCTGATCGCGGGGCAGGATGTGGGCGTGGTGCTGCGCCTGCGCGGCCCGGGCGGTCATGTGCTGCGCCATGTCCTTGCGGCCGAGCTTTACAGCCATCCCGGCAGCGCTGAGCTGACCTTTTCTTTCATCGGGGGCGGAGATGAGGCCCCGGCGGGGCGCTGGCGGCTGTCGCTTTGCGATGCGGCGGGGCGGCTTCTCGCCCCCGTGGCCATCGGGGCCGGCGCGCTGTCGCTGCCGCTGCCGCTGGGGGCCGCTCTGGTCGCTGCGCTGGGCGCGTGCCGCTTTGTGCAGACCGCGGGCCTGCGGCGCGCCTCTCCCGGGCGGGCGGGCCCTGAGCAGATCGGTCGCGGGGCGGCCGTCGCGGGCAATACCTTCCTGCAGACCCCGGGCGGGCTGGTGCCTGCCGCGGCGCTGATGGCCGGAGATGCGGTTCTCGATATCTCAGGCCGCGAGCTGCGTCTGGCCGGGATGCAGCTTGCCGAGGTGCCTGCGGGCTTTGCTTTTTCGCCCCTGCGCGTGCCAAGCCCTGAGGGCCGGGATCTGCTGATCGGGCCGCGCGCGCAGCTCTCGCGTGAGGGGGGGCTGATCACGGCGGCCGCCCTGCCGGAGGCGCGCCGCTTTACCGGACCCTCGCGGGTCGCGCTCATGGCGGTGCCGGTGACGGATCGCCCGGCGCTGCTGTCGGTGGGCGGCTACTGGCTGGCCGCCGCAGACCCCGATGGGGTGCTGCCGCAGCCGGTCGCGGATCTGACCGGCTGCCGCAGGGCGGTCTGATCAGTCGAAGAAGGGCGTGATGACCGCGACGACGACCGAATTTTCGGCCAGCGCGCGCTCCATCAGTTCCAGCTCTTCCGGGTCGATCTTTTCGCCGCCGGCTTCGCGCTCTTCGCGGGTGCCCTGGCCGGTGACTTCCAGCACCGACAGATCGGCCTGCTGCAGGATGGCCACGGTCTCACGCACGGCCTCGGCCTCTTCCACGCCCGAGGCATAGCACAGCAGCGCCGCCCCGGTCGCATGTTTGGGCAGCCCGTCGCCCGGCTTGCGGCCGACTTCGACCAGAAGGGTATGCACCTGCTGCGGGCGGCGCGGTTTGGCTTCAGTGGTCATGGCGGCTCTCCGGGTTGAATGGCGCGCAGATGTAGCAAGACGGGGCCGGAGCGGCAAGGCGGCAGGCCGCGCGCCTGTGGCAAAGCCGGGGAGGGCTGCCTGCCCTCCCCGGACCCCGCCCGGGAGTATTTGGAAAAAGCCAAAGCCCGGGGCGGGGCTTGCGGTCAGTCGCGCAGCAGTTCGTTGATCGAGGTTTTCGAGCGGGTCTGTGCATCGACGCGCTTCACGATCACCGCGCAGTAAAGGTTCACGCCGTTTTTCGACGGCATCGAGCCCGAGACAACCACTGAACCGGCAGGGACTTCGCCGTAGAAGACTTCGCCGGTCTCACGATCAAGGATCTTGGTCGATTTGCCGATGAACACGCCCATGCCGAGGACCGAGCCCTCACGGATGATGCAGCCCTCAACCACCTCAGAGCGCGCGCCGATGAAGCAGTTGTCCTCAATGATGGTCGGACCCGCCTGCATCGGCTCCAGCACGCCGCCGATACCAACGCCGCCCGAGAGGTGCACGTTCTTGCCGATCTGCGCGCAGGAGCCCACGGTGGCCCAGGTGTCGACCATGGTGCCCTCATCCACAAAAGCGCCCAGGTTCACAAACGAGGGCATCAGCACCACGCCCTTGCCGATATGGGCCGAGCGGCGCACGATCGCGCCCGGAACGGCGCGGAAGCCCGCTGCTTTCCAGCGGTTCTCATCCCAGCCTTTGAACTTGGTGTCGACCTTGTCCCAGAAAAAGCTGTCCTGCGGACCACCGGTCAGCGGCTCCATGTCCTTGATGCGAAAGCCCAGCAGCACGGCCTTTTTGGCCCATTGGTTCACATGCCAGTCGCCGTTGGCCTGACGCTCCGCCACACGCAGCGTGCCATTGTCGAGCGCGTCGAGCGTTGCTTCAATGGCGTCACGGGCCTCACCTTTCGAGGCGGGGTTCAGCGTGTCACGGGCATCCCATGCGGCTTCGATGGCGGTCTCAAGTGCGGCGTTGGACATGCGATTTATCCTGTCGGTCAGAGGGTCATCCGCCCCCGCTATAGGCGGCACAGGACTTTGGCGCAATCGTTCAGCGGGCTTCACGCCATTGTAACCATTGCGTGCCGCAATGTTGGTTTTATGTCGGCGTTATGCCATCACGGGGATATAATTTGATCAGGACGATTGCCATGAATGACGACAGCCGCAGCCACCCGTTTCGTGATGCCGCCCAGGACGTTGTCGCCGCCGATCAGGTGCCGCAGACGGCGCAGACCCGCGCACCGGCCTATCGGCTGGCCTTTACCGATACCGATTTCCTGACCCGCGAAGAGCTGCGCCCGGTGCGCCTGCAGCTTGAACTTCTCAAGCCGCAGATGGTCATGGATGAGCGTGGCATTGAGACGACCATCGTCCTCTTTGGCGGCGCCCGTATTCCGGCGCCCGAACATGCAGAAACGGCGCGCACCCCCGCGCTCGCTGCACTTTCACACTATTATGAAGAAGCGCGCCGCTTCTCGCGCCTGATGACCGAGCGCTCAATGCAGAGCTATGGCAAACAGAACGTCATCATCACCGGCGGCGGTCCCGGCGTGATGGAAGCGGGCAACCGCGGCGCTGCCGAGGCGGGGGGGCAGTCCATTGGCCTCAGCATCGTGCTGCCACATGAGCAGGCACCCAACAGCTATGTCTCACCCGATCTGTGCTTCAATTTCCACTACTTCGCGATCCGTAAGATGCATTTCCTGATGCGCGCCAAGGCCATCTGCGTCTTTCCGGGTGGCTTCGGCACGCTGGATGAGATGTTTGAGGCGCTGACGCTGATCCAGACCGGCCGGATGAAATCGATCCCCTTCCTCCTTTTCGGGCGCGCCTTCTGGGAAAACGTCATCAACTGGGAGGCGCTGGCCGAGGCGGGGACGATCTCCGACGAAGATCTGCACCTCTTCCGCTTTGTGGAAACCGCGGAGGAGGCCATCGCCGAGATCGACGCCTGGCCTCAACCCTGCTGAGGCCTTTCTGCCGCCCGATGGCTTTGTCGCGCCTTGTCAGGCCGCTTCCACATCTCGTCTCCTCCATGCCGGCTTTCGAAGCGTAAAATCGGCCAAAGCCGGGGAGGGCTGCCTGCCCTCCCCGGACCCCACCCGGGAGTATTTCTGAAAAGCCAAAGTCAGAAGGGCGTCGGCAGATATTTGGCTTTTTCTAAATACTCTGCGGAGGGTCCGGGAGGTGCAAAACCTCCCGGCTGCTGCCGGCCTCTGCAACAACGGGTCGCGCGCCTCAGGGCCTTTGATGACGTGCCCGCGCACCTGTTTCTATGGCGGCGGCGAGCAGGCGGTGCAGTTGCAGCTGGTCGCGGATCTCTTCCAGCATCGCCAGTTCAATATCGCGCAGCGTGCCGTCTGCCGCTGCCACATCGCAGGCCAGCGCATAGGCGGTCTCAAACAGCCGTTCCGGCAGGGCCGCGCGCACAAGCCCAAAAAGCGCATCCAGCCCGTCTTCTTCGGTCAGCAGATCCAGCACTGTCTGTGCGACATGCTTGATGCGCTCAACGTCATAGCCCGCGAAAACCGGCAGGTGAATCACGATGCGCTCAATAGCCACCAGTTCTGCCGTGCGCATCCGCTGGTCTGAGACAGAAACGGCGGTCATCACGGCAATCAGCGCGTCCTGGGCTGTCATCCGATCGGTATCGGTGGTCATATTGTCGTCCCCTGGGCCACTTCCTGGCAGAGATTATTGACCCGAGCGCCTCGCGGCAATAGAGGCTGTGGCCTGCCGGGCACGGGGTCCGGTGACGAGTGTGAGAGGATGCGCCGATGTCTGCACTGCGCGACGCCGCGATGAAATCGAAAGCCTGGCCCTTTGAAGAGGCCCGCAGGCTCCTCAAACGCTACGAGAAGAAGGCCCCGGAGAAGGGTTATGTGCTTTTTGAGACCGGCTACGGCCCCTCAGGTCTGCCCCATATCGGCACCTTTGGAGAGGTCGCCCGCACGACCATGATCCGCCGCGCCTTTGAGGCGATCTCGGATATTCCGACCCGCCTGATCTGCTTCTCGGATGATATGGACGGCATGCGCAAAGTGCCCGAGAACGTGCCGAACCAGGAGCTGCTGCAGGCCAATGTGCAAAAGCCGCTCTCGGCTGTGCCCGATCCTTTCGGTGAGTACGACAGCTTTGGTGGTTACAACAACGCCATGCTGCGCCGCTTCCTCGACACGTTCGGCTTTGAGTATGAGTTCTACTCGGCCACCGAGTTCTACAAATCCGGCCAGTTCGATGCCGTGCTGCTGCGCGCCGTTGAGAAATATAACGAGATCATGGAGGTTATGCTGAAGTCTCTGCGCGATGAGCGCGCGGCCAGCTATTCCTGCTTCCTGCCGATCCATCCCGAGACCGGACGCGTGCTTTACGTGCCGATGAAAGAGGTGAACGCCAAAGACGGCACCATCACTTTCGATGATGAAGATGGCCGTGAATGGACCCTTCCTGTCACTGGCGGAAACGTCAAGCTCCAGTGGAAGCCTGACTTCGGTGCACGCTGGGCGGCACTGGGCGTTGATTTCGAGATGTATGGCAAGGACCACTCGACCAATACGCCGATCTATGACCGCATCTGCGAAATCCTTGGCGGTAAAAAGCCCGAGCATTTCACCTATGAGCTGTTCCTTGATGAAAACGGCGAGAAGATATCGAAGTCAAAAGGCAATGGACTATCGATCGACGAATGGCTCACCTATGCCTCGACGGAATCCCTCAGCTATTACATGTTCCTCAAGCCGAAGACCGCGAAGCGCCTCGGCTGGTCGGTGATTCCGAAAGCGGTGGATGAATATCACCAGCAGCTGCGCGCCTATCATACGCAGGAAGTCGACGCCCAGGTGAACAACCCGGTCTGGCATATCCACAGCGGCAATGTTCCGCAGTCGGATATGGTGGTGCCCTTCGCCATGCTGCTCAATCTCGCCTCCGTGGCTGGTGCTGCGGATGCCAAAGGCCTCTGGGGCTTCATCAAACGCTATGCGCCAGATGCCTCGCCGGAAACCAACCCGCAGCTCGACCAGGCGGCCGGCTTCGCCGTGCGTTACTATAATGACTTCGTTGCCCCGACGCGGCAGTTCCGCCTGCCGAGCGATCAGGAACGTGCGGCCATGGAGGATCTCTCGGCGCGTCTGGCGGTCTGGGACGGGGGTCTTGATGCAGAGGCGCTGCAATCCCTGGCTTTCGCCGTGGGCAAAGAGCACAACTTTGAGAACCTGCGCGACTGGTTCAAAG
This sequence comes from Falsigemmobacter faecalis, assembly GCF_003863335.1. Taxonomy (GTDB): domain Bacteria; phylum Pseudomonadota; class Alphaproteobacteria; order Rhodobacterales; family Rhodobacteraceae; genus Wagnerdoeblera; species Wagnerdoeblera faecalis. Next base: position 205,093 of record NZ_RRAZ01000001.1, read on the forward strand.
GCCTCTATGAGGTTTTGCTCGGCGCATCGGAAGGTCCGCGCTTTGGCGGCTTCATCGCGCTTTACGGTATCGATGAGACCCGTGCCCTGATCGCGCGCGGCCTGAGCGGCGACTTCATCGCGGGCTGAAACCGCCGGGGAGGGCTGCCTGCCCTCCCCGGACCCCGCCCGGGAGTATTTTTTAAAAGCCAAAGTCAGGGTCGCGCACCCGGCTTTGGCTTTTTTCAAATACTCTGCGGAGGGGCCGGGAGGTGCAAAACCTCCCGGGGGTGCAGTGGGCACAAAGGCGGCCTGGCGGGTCTTACATGTGCGGAGCGTGGGGCTTACTTTACGCCCAAAGGAGACCCTGCATGACCAATGTGCTTTTGTCGGACTGGACCACGCTTTTTGCCCTGCCGCCCTTTGACGCGCTCCGGGATGAGGATTTTGCTCCCGCGTTTGATGTGGCGCTGGAGGTGGCACGGGCGCGGCTGGCAGAGATCACCGGGAGTTCTGAGCCTGCTACGTTTTCAAATACCATTGAGGCACTGGAGCAGGCCGAAGAGGAACTGAACCGGGTTGCGGGGGTGTTTTACAATCTGGCCGGGGCGGAGTCCAATCCGGCGCGCGAAGCTTTGCAGCGGGATCTCGCGCCGAAGCTTGCGGCCTGGAACTCGGAGCGCAGCCTGAATCCGGATCTCTTTGCGCGGATTGAGGCGCTTTGGGACGCCCGTGACAGCCTGGGCCTGATGGAAGATCAGGCACGGATTTTGCTGCTCTGCCGTCGCGGCTTTGTGCGTGCGGGTGCGGCGCTTTCAGGGCCTGATGCCGGGCGGATGCGGGAGATCAACAGCCGTCTGGCTGTGATCGGCACCGCGTTTTCGCAAAATCTTCTGGCGGATGAGCGCGACTGGTTTATGGACCTGAGCGAGGCGGATCTGGAGGGATTGCCGGAGTTTCTGGTGACGGCTGCGCGGGATGAGGGTGTCACGCGCGGGCGGCCTGGTGCGGTGATCACGCTCTCGCGCTCGCTGATCGTGCCGTTCCTGCAGTTCTCGCCGCGCCGCGATCTGCGGGAGGTGGCCTTCCGGGCCTGGGTGGCGCGTGGTGAAAATGGCGGTGAGACCGACAACCGTGCCATTGTGGCCGAGACCCTGGCGCTGCGTCATGAGCGGGCGCAGCTTCTGGGTTATCCGGATTTCGCGCGTTTTAAGCTTGAGACCGAGATGGCAAAGCGGCCTGAGGCGGTGGAGGATCTGTTGATGCAGGTCTGGGTCCCTGCGAGGGCGAGGGCTGAGGCAGATGCGAAGGTCCTTGAGGCCATGCTGCATGCCGACGGTCATAACGGCGCATTGGAGCCCTGGGACTGGCGGTACTATTCGGAGACGCGCCGGAAGGCCGAGCATGATCTCGATGAGGCAGCGCTGAAGCCTTATCTGTCGCTTGAGGCGATGATTGCTGCGGCTTTTGACTGTGCGAACCGGCTTTTCGGGCTGGAGTTCCGTCCGCTTGATGTACCGCTTTATCACCCCGATGCCCGCGCCTGGGAGGTGACCAGGGGGGGGGATCATATTGCCGTCTTTATCGGCGATTATTTCGCGCGCAGCTCCAAACGCTCAGGCGCCTGGATGTCGGCCTTCCGCAATCAGCGGAAATTTGGTGGGGCGCAGTCGCCGGTCATCGTCAATGTCTGCAATTTCGTGAAGGGCGATCCGGCGCTCTTGTCCTGGGATGATGCGCGCACGCTTTTCCATGAGTTTGGCCATGCGCTGCATGGGATGCTCTCGGATGTGACCTATGAGACGGTGTCCGGGACCAGCGTGGCGCGGGACTTTGTGGAGCTGCCGAGCCAGCTTTATGAGCATTGGCTGGCCGTTCCGGAGGTGCTGGAAAAGCATGCCCGTCATTATAAGACCGGCGCGCCGATGCCCGCGGATCTGCGCGAGCGGCTGCTCGGGGCGCAGACCTATGATCAGGGCTTTGCGACGGTGGAATATCTCGCCTCGGCGCTTGTGGATCTGGACTTCCACCGCGGCACCCCGCCCGCGGATCCGATGGCGCGTCAGGCGGAGGTGCTGCAGGGTATTGGCCTTCCGCATGCCATCGTCATGCGTCATGCCACACCGCATTTCGGTCACGTCTTCTCAGGCGGTGGCTATGCCGCGGGCTATTACAGCTACATGTGGTCCGAAGTGATGGATGCCGATGCCTTTGAGGCTTTTGAGGAGGCAGGCTCCGCCTTTGACCCGGGGATGGCGGCGGCGCTTTATGAACATATCCTCTCAAAAGGCGGCTCGGTTGAGGCCGATGCGCTTTACACCGCGTTCCGGGGGCGACTGCCGGGGCCGGGGGCGCTTTTGAAAGGGCGCGGACTTGATAAGGTTGAGCAATGAAATACTCCGTTCTTGATCTCGCTCCGGTGCCGGAGAACTGCACCCCTGCAGAGGCGCTGAAGCATTCGGTCGATCTGGCGCAGCACACGGAGGCTTTGGGCTACACCCGCTTCTGGCTGGCAGAGCATCACAATATGGCCGGGATCGCCTCGGCTGCGACGGCGGTGGTGATCGGCCATGTGGCGGGGCAGACGAAGACCATCCGTGTGGGTGCGGGTGGTATCATGCTGCCCAACCATGCGCCTTTGCAGGTGGCCGAAGCCTTTGGCACCCTGGAGACGCTTTATCCGGGGCGCATTGATCTGGGTCTTGGTCGTGCGCCGGGCACCGACGGGGCCACGGCGCATGCGCTGCGCCGTTATACCCGCGGGGCCGACAGTTTCCCCGAAGATGTGGTCGAACTGCTGGGCTATCTCGGGGATGAAAACGAAGGCGTGGTCCATGCCTGGCCGGGGGAGGGGACGCATGTCCCGGTCTGGATCCTGGGCTCGTCGCTGTTTGGCGCGCAGCTTGCGGCCTATCTGGGGCTGCCCTATGGCTTTGCCAGCCATTTCGCGCCGGATTATCTGCATGAGGCGGTGCGCACTTACCGCGAGCAGTTCCGCCCCTCGCAATGGCTCGATCAGCCCTATGTGCAGATCGGCATGGGGGTCTTTGCGGCCGACACCGATGAGGAGGCGCGGTTCCTGCGCAGTTCCATGCAGCAGACCTTTGCCAATCTGCGGCTGGGCCGTCCGGGCAAAATGCAGCCGCCCCTGCGCAATATTGAGCATGTGATCCCGCGCAATATCATGGCGGGCGTCAATCAGGCGCTGGCCTGTTCGGCAACGGGCAGCCGCGACACGGTGCGCGCCGAGGTTATCCGCCTGACGGCAGAGCTGAAACCCGATGAGATCATCTTTGCCAGCCAGATCTATGACCATGAGGCGCGCAAATACAGCTACACCCTGGCGCGGGATGTGATGGAAAGCCTGTAATCAGGGCGTCAGCAGATCCCGAAAGAGCGTGGTGAGATAACCCGCGGCTTCCGGATAGGGGTCGCGGTCCGGGCCCAGCACGGCGCGGACCTGAACGTCGAAATCGGCGTAATGCTGGGTCAGCGCCCAGATTGAGATGATGAGATGATCAGGGGGCGTCTGCCTCAGGCGCCCCTCCTGCATCCAGCGGCTCAGAAGCGTTGCGCGTGCCTCAACCAGCTCCCGCAGACGCCCCGCCAGCACTTCGGAGATATGGGGGGCGCCGCGCAGCATCTCATTGGCAAAGAGGCGGCTTTCGCGCGGCATGTCGCGGCTCATATCCAGCTTGCGCTGCACATAGCGCAGCACTTCTTCCAGCGGCTGGCCCTGCGGGTCCATGTCTTCGAGGGGCTGCAGCCAGATTTCCAGCAGCTCCGTCAGCAGCCGGGTATAGATCGCCTCTTTGGAGGGGAAGTAATAGAGCAGATTGGGCTTTGAGAGACCCGAGGCGGCGGAGATCTGATCGAGCGTCGCGCCGCGAAAGCCCTCTGCGGAAAAGACCTCCAGCGCGCCTTCCATAATGCGGCGGCGGTTTTCAAGCTGGATCCGCGTCCGTGGTGTCTCGCTCATGGGGCCTCGTTCCTCACCCGGTCGTTGCTTGTTTGCCGGTCCATCAGGCGCTAAGCCAGTGGCATGTTATCCTATCAGCATATCTATCACGCCGGAAATGCCGCAGATGTCCAGAAGCACGCCCTTCTGGCCTGGCTTCTGGATGCGCTTGTCGCCGAAGGCAAGCCGCTCAGCTATCTTGAGACCCACTCCGGGCGCGGGCTTTATGCCCTGAACGCCCGCGAAGCGGTCAAGACCGCTGAGGCTGCCAGCGGCGTGCAGAAACTTGAGCACGTCTTCCCCGAAGATCACCCCTGGCGGCGCTGTCTGCAGATCGTGCGCGAGGCGGCGGGGCGCGATGCCTATCCGGGCTCTCCGGTGATTGCGGGGCTGCTGCTGGGCACCCATGACCGCATGGCGCTGGCGGAGCTGCACCCGAAAGAACATGCCGCCCTTGATGAGGTCATGGCGGATTTCGGCGCGGAAGTGTACCGCGAGGATGGCTTTTCCATGGCCACCCGGATCTCTCCGCCCGCGCCAAAGCGCGGCGTGATGGTGATCGACCCCTCCTATGAGGTGAAGGACGATTACACCCGGATGCCGGGGCTGATCGCGGGCTTTGCCAGGCGCTGGGCCGAGGGGATCATCGTGCTTTGGTATCCGATCCTGACGGGGGGCGCGCATCTTGAGATGCTTGAGGCGCTGACGGCGGCGCATCCGGGGGCTCTGCGCCATGAGGTGCGCTTTCCGCCCGCGCGGGAGGGGCACCGGATGGAAGGCTCGGGCATGTTCATCCTGAACCCGCCGCCCGGTCTGGCCGAGGAAGCCGCGCGGATCACGGAGAGATTTGCAAAGGCGCAGGCCGCGCCCGTTTCGGGGAGGAAACGCAGATGACCAAAGCCTATTGGGTCGCCCATGTCGATGTCGCAGACCCTGCCGCCTATGAGGCCTATCGCGCCGCCAATGCGGCGGCTTTCAGCAAATATGGCGCGAAATTTCTGGTCCGGGGCGGTGAATTTGAGCAGCGCGAGGGCCAGGTGCGTGCCCGGACGGTGGTGATTGAATTCGCCGATCTCGCCACGGCGCGGGCCTGCTACGACAGCCCGGAGTATCAGCATGCAAAATCGCTGCGCGAGCCCTGCTCGACGGGTGATCTGATTATTATTGAGGGCTGGGCAGGCTGATCCTGCTCCGGCCTTTCGGAAAGGACTGACATGGTCTCAGGATTTCTGCGCCGCCTGCTGGCCCCGGCCCCTGCGCCGGTGGGTCATAAGGATGCGACGCTGGCGCTTGCGGCGCTGCTGGTGCGGGTGGCCCGCTCGGACGGCGATTATGCGGCGGCGGAAAAGACCCGCATCGACCGGGTGATGATGGCCCGCGAAGGCCTGAGCGAAAGCGGCGCCGCTGCCCTGCGCCAGGAGGCTGAGGTGCTGGAGGCTGAGGCCCCCGATACCGTTCGCTTCACCCGCGCCCTGAAAGAGGCGGTGCCGCCGGAAGAGCGTCTGGGCCTGGTGGAAGGGCTTTGGTCCGTCGTACTCGCCGATGGCGGGCGTGACGCATCTGAAGATCGCCTTATGCGTTTGGTGGTCTCGCTTCTGGGGGTAACGGATGTCGAATCCGGTATTGCCCGTCAGCGGGCGCTTCGCGCAGAAAACTGACATTTTATGGTGGCGGAGCTGCGGCAAATTGTGCGATCTGCCGTGTTTCCGGGCATTATGTCCGGGTGACGCGGGAAACTGCGTTGCAATGGCACCGCTCCCGGGCCTTTAATCGGTGAAACAGTTGATAACAGGACAGATCGTGACGTCTTCTCCGGTGATCGAAATCCGTGGTCTGCATAAGGCCTATGGTGAGAATGAAGTGATCAAAGGCGTCGATCTGGTCGCTCCGCGTGGTCACGTGATCTCGCTGATCGGCTCATCGGGCTCGGGCAAATCCACGCTGCTGCGCTGCTGCAACCTGCTGGAAGACAGCCAGCAGGGCGAGATCCTCTTTGAGGGTCAGCCGGTGCGCTGGAAGGGCCATGGCATGGCGCGCCATCCGGCCGATAAGGCGCAGGTGCGTGACATCCGCACCCGGCTGTCGATGGTGTTTCAGCAGTTCAACCTCTGGTCCCATCTGACGATCCTGCAAAACGTCATGGAAGCGCCGGTCACCGTGCTGGGCCGCGACAAAGCCGAAGTGGAAGTGAAGGCCCGCGAATATCTGGCCAAGGTCGGCATCTCCGACAAGGCCGATGCCTGGCCCGCGCAGCTTTCCGGTGGTCAGCAGCAGCGCGCCGCCATCGCCCGTGCGCTTTGCATGGAACCGCGCGCGATCCTTTTTGACGAACCGACTTCGGCGCTGGATCCGGAACTGGAACAGGAAGTTGTCCGTGTGATTAAGGCGCTCGCCGATGAGGGCCGCACGATGATTATTGTGACCCATGATATGAAGATGGCCGCCGATGTCTCGGATCACGTCATCTTCCTGCATCAGGGTCTGATTGAAGAAGAAGGCAGCCCGGCTGCGCTTTTTGGCGCGCCGAAATCGGCAAGGCTGCGCCAGTTCCTTTCAGCGACGAGTGGTCACTGAAGGTTAGTGAGTAAAGCGGTTTGAACTTAAGAGGACGGAATGAAGAAAATTGCATTGACGCTCGGCGTTCTGGCGCTGTCGGTGACCTCAGCTTTCGCGCAGCAGACGGTGCGCATGGGAACTGAGGGTGCTTACCCTCCCTACAACATGATCAACGACAAAGGCGAAGTGGACGGCTTTGAGCGCGAACTCGGCGATGAGCTGTGCAAGCGCGCGGAGCTGACCTGCACCTGGGTCAGCACGGATTGGGATTCGATCATCCCGAACCTCACCGCCGGCAACTACGACACCATCCTTGCGGGCATGTCGATCACCGATGAGCGCAAGGCGGTGCTGAACTTCAGCCAGGCCTATTTCCCGCCCGCGGCTTCGGCCTATGCGGCCCTGGGTGCAGAGGCAGATCTGAACGGCGTGATCGCGGCGCAGACCGGCACCATTCAGGCCAGCCATGTCGCCACCACCGGCGCGACCCTGCTGGAGTTTGCGACCCCTGATGAGACCGTGGCTGCCGTGCGCAATGGCGAGGCTGAGGCCGCGCTGGCCGATAAAGACTTCCTTGCCCCGATCGTGAACGAATCGAACGGCGGGCTGGTTTGGGTCGGGGAAGACATCCCGCTTGGCGAAGGCATCGGCATTGGCTTTCGCAAGTCCGATGATGAGCTGAAAGCCAAATTCGACGCCGCCATCGATACGATGAAAGCCGACGGCTCGCTGAACGTGCTCATCCAGAAATGGTTTGGCGACGAAGCCAATACCTTCTGATCCCCTGCTTCGGGCGGCGCTGCGCCGCCCGAAGGCTGACCGGACCTGTACTTATGACCCATCTGTCTCACCCTCTCCCGGATGTTGATGCCCCGCCTTCGGGCGCGGCGGTATTGCCTGCTGCCGGGGGGGAGCGGGATGTTTGAGTATTGCGCTGATCCCAAAAGCCTTGAGGGGCTGGTCTGGCTGAGCTGCTATCTGACCTCCGGCACCCATCTGATGATGTATTGGTCGGTGCTGACGGTGCTGTTGCTGCTGGCTCTGGCTGCGCCTTCGGCGCTGCTCTTTGGTTTTGGCGGGGCGCTGATGGCGCGCTCGCCGAACCCGGTCACGCGGACCTTTGGCAAGGGCTATATCTCCATGGTCCGGGGTGTGCCGGATGTGGTGTTCTTCCTCTTTGTGCCGCTGGCGGTGGATCAGGGGCTGGAATATCTGAACCATAAGATCCGCTGCCCCGACTGGACTGAGCCGGTCCGGCGTGGCGTGGATTTCGTGGTCTGTCCGGCTGCCAAGATCCCGCAGTCTTCCTCGGCGGCCTTTGTGCATGATGCCTATTCTTTTGCCCTGGCGCTGCTGGCCTTTGCGCTGGTCTTCGGGGCTTTTGCGGCCAATACGCTTCACGGGGCCATGTCGGCGGTGCCGAAAGCCCAGGTTGAGACGGCTGAGGCCTACGGCATGAACCGCGCTCAGGCCTTCCGGCGGGTGATCCTGCCGCAGATGTGGGTCTTTGCGCTGCCGGGTCTGTCGAACCTGTGGATGATCCTCATCAAGGCGACGCCTTTGTTGTTTCTGCTGGGGATCAAAGACATCGTCTATTGGGCGCGCGAGCTTGGCGGCTCCAAGACCTCTGTTTACGCCTATGCGCATCCTGACTGGCGGGTGTGGTATTTCCTCGGACTTCTGGTGTTCTATCTCGTGCTCACGGCAATCAGTGAAAAGGTCTTCGCGCGTCTGCAGCGCCGTCTGTCGACGGGCCAGGCCACAGCCTCAGGCGAAGCACTTCGCCGGGCAGCTGCCTGATGCGCAGCTGTTATGAAAGCCTGAGCGATTACGGATTGCGCGCGCTTGGCCGCGATTTCGGGGCGCCGCTTTTGCCGAAAGGCGCGGATATTGGCCTGTGTGATCAGATCGTTCTGATCGGCTCGGGGATGCTGTGGAACATCTATCTGGCGGCCATGGCGGTGGTCTTCGGCTTTGTGCTGGCGACCCTGGTGGCCGTGGCACGCTCGCGGGAAACCGGCTGGCTGGCGGGGCTGGCGAAGGGCTTTATCTTCGTTTTCCGGGGCTCGCCGCTCTTTATTCAGTTTTTCTTCGCCTATGAGCTGTTCCAGCTTTTGCCAAAGCTGACCGGCACGCTGAATCTGGGCCTTGTCGAGCTGACGGTGGAGACGCGCTGGCTGACCCGTGCCTGGCTTGGGGCGCTGCTGGTGCTGATCCTGAACACCACGGCCTATTCGGCAGAGATCTTCTACGGGGCGCTGCGCTCGGTCCCGAAAGGCGATGTCGAGGCGGCGGATTCCTACGGCATGCACGGCTGGGCGCGGTTCCGCCGCATCACCTGGCCCATCATGCTGCGCCTGGCCTGGCCGAGCTATACCAATGAGGCCATCTTCCTTTTCCACGCCACCGCGCTGGTGTTTTTCTCGGGCTTTCCCGCCTGGCAGCAGTCCGGTGACGCGCTTTATTACGCCCGCTACTTTGCGGAACAGACGTTTAACCCCTTTGTCGCCTATCCGATTATCGCCGCCTATTTTGTGCTGGCGACTCTGGGGATCATCGCTCTCTTCGGGGCGGCGAACCGGCGGCTTAACAGGCATTTGCCAGGGGAGGTGCGGCCGAAACTCCGCATTCGGCCGCAAATTGTACGATGAAAGAGTTAGAACACTGGCTGCGTAAACACCCGTCCGTCCGGACAATCCGCGTTGCTGCGGCAGACCTCAACGGTCAGGCCCGCGGCAAACGCATCCCGGCGCGCTTTGCGGAAAATGTGATCCGCAACGGCACCCGCTTTCCGATGTCGGTGATGAACCTCGACATCTGGGGCGAAGACATTGACGACAGCCCGCTGGTCTTTGACCAGGGCGATGAAGACGGGATCCTGCGTCCCACCGAGCGGGGCTTCATGCCGATGCCCTGGCTTGAAAGCCCCTCCGCACTGCTGCCGATCTGGATGTTTCGCGAGGACGGCAGCCCCTATGAGGGCGATCCCCGCCATGCTTTGCGCCGGGTGATCGAGGGCTTTAAGGCCCGTGGCCTGACCCCGGTGGTCGCCACCGAGCTTGAGTTTTTCCTGATCGATGACAGCGGCCGCAAGCTGCAGGTGCCGCCCTCACCGCGCTCGGGCAAAAGGCGCAAGGCGGCTGAGACCATGTCGATCCGCGCGCTTGACGCCTTTGATACCTTCTTTACCGATCTCTATGACGCCTGCGAGGCGATGGATATCCCCGCCGATACCGCCATTTCCGAGACCGGCCTCGGGCAGTTTGAAATCAATATGATGCATCAGGAGGACGCTTTGCGCGCCGCCGATGATGCCTGGCTGTTCAAGCTGCTGGTGAAGGGGCTGGCGCGGCGTCACGGCTTTGCCGCGAGCTTCATGGCCAAGCCCTATGCGGAATATTCCGGCTCTGGCCTGCATACCCATTTCAGCCTGATCGACGGGCAGGGCCGCAATGTCTTTGATAACGGCGGACCCGAGGGGACGGCGCTTTTGCGCCATGCCATCGCGGGTTCTCTTGATGCCATGCATGACGCAGCCCTGGTCTTTGCGCCCCATGCCAACAGCTATGCGCGCCTCGTGCCCGATGCCCATGCGCCGACGGCGATCTGCTGGGGCTATGAGAACCGCACCGTGGCGCTGCGGGTGCCCTCGGGCAGCCCTGCGGCGCGGCGGATTGAGCATCGGGTCGCGGGGGGCGATGTGAACCCCTATCTGATGCTGGCCGCGATCCTTGGCGGCGCGCTCAACGGCATTATCGACGGGGTCGAGCCGCCGGGCCATGTCACCGGCAATGCCTATGCCATTGAAGGGCTGCGGCAGTTGCCCGGCACCTGGGCCGAGGCGATCGATGCCTTTGAGCACTCGCCCCAGATGGCGCGGATTTTCCCGGCGGAGCTCATTCGCAACTATGTGCTGACCAAGCGGCAGGAGCTGCACTATATGGCCGAGCTGACCCCCGATGAGCAGGTCGAGCTTTATCTCGACACGGTCTAGAACCAGCCGCGCCAGCGGAAGAACACCCAGGTTCCGATCGAGGCGAGAAACATCGCCCCGATCGACAGCCAGAAGCCATAGGGGTTTTCCAGCCCCGGCAGATGCGCAAAGTTCATCCCATAGACCGAGGCTATCAGCGTCGGCGGTAAAAACAGCGCCGCCACCATGGACTGCGCCTTGGCGACCTTATTGTCGCCAAGGCCGATCAGCCCGATGGTCATTTCCGTCAGCACGCCCAGCCGCGCATCCAGGCTGTCGGTATGCAGATCAAGCGCATCAATATCGCGCATCAGATCGTCATGGGCGCGTGTCATCTCAGGCGCGATCCCGCCCTGGTCCTCCAGATCCGTCGTAAAAAACCTGAGCGAGCGGGTCAGCGTCATCAGCGCCGCCCGCACCTGGGCCAGGACTTCGTTTTTGCGCCCGATCCGGCGCAGCGCCTGGTGGAGTTGCGAAGGGCCGGTGCGGCTGTTCTGCGCGTAGATGTCCTGCGCGGCGAGGGCCAGATCATCGCCGGTCTGCTCCAGCAGATCCGCCATCTGGCCGACGATCTCTTCGCAAAAGGTCAGGAACAACTGATCCGGCCGATGGGCGTGCAGCCGCAGATCGCTGCGCTGCGGCAGGCTGGCAAGCACCGCCGGCTCATGATGACGCAGCGTGATCAGATGCTCAGGGGTCAGGATGAAACTGACCGGCCTGCTGAAGGTCCCTGCCTGCCCGGGGTGATCGGTGCCGGGCAGCACCATTGTCATATAAAGCGCGGCCCCCAGCCGGTAGTAGCGGTGTGACACCTCAAGGTCGTGCATCTCTCCCTGGTCGGGGACCTTCGGCAACAGCGCTTCCATCGCCTGCAGCTCGGGCGGGGCAGGGCGGCAGAGGTCGATCCAAAGCGCGGCACTTTCGGGCGCGGCCTCGTTCAGCGGGATAAGGCGGGGGCCATCCGTAGACCAGCGGTTGAGCAAATGAGGTCTCCCGGTGAAAAGTCATTGGCAAAACGCTGCTTCGCAGGGAAGGTGCCGTTTATGCAGTCTGATGATAAAATCTTTCTCACCCGTCTCTTTGATGCCGCGGTCGCGGCCGCAGATCCCGCGCAGGTCCTGGCGGCCCATCTCCCTGAGCCGCCGCCTGGCCGCACGGTGGTCATCGGTGCAGGCAAGGGCGCGGCGCAGCTTGCCGCCGCCTTTGAGCGGCTCTGGCCCGGGGATCTGAGCGGGGTGGTGGTGACGCGCTATGGCTATGGCTGTCGCACGACCCGCATCCGGGTGATGGAGGCCGCCCATCCCGTCCCGGATGAGGCCGGGCTGCGCGCCTCAGAGGCGCTTTTGCAGGCGGTTCAGGGGCTTGGCCCCGAAGACCTGGTGGTCGCGCTGATCTGCGGCGGCGGCTCGGCGCTGCTGCCCGCGCCGCCTGAGGGGCTGAGCCTTCAGGATGAGGCGGATCTGAACCGCGCGCTGCTGGCCTCGGGGGCGCCGATCTCGGTGATGAATGCGCTGCGCCGTCAGGTCTCGCGCGTCAAGGGCGGGCGGCTGGCACGGGCGGCGCATCCGGCGCGGGTGGTCTCGCTGGTGGTCTCGGATGTGCCGGGCGATGATCCGGCGCAGGTGGCCTCAGGGCCCACGGTGCCGGAGGGCGGCACATTGGCAGAGGCGCTGGAGATGGCCTCAGACTGGCGCATCGATTTGCCGCCGCGGCTGCGCGACTGGCTGCAGGGCGGCGGCGCTCCGGCACCGCTGCCCTCGGAGGCGGTCTTTGCCCGCAATGAGGTGCGGGTGATCGCCTCAGCCCGCCTGTCTCTGGAGGCTGCGGCGCGGCAGGCGGAGGCGATGGGCGTGCGGGCGGTGATCCTGTCGGATGCCATTGAGGGCGAGGCGCGGGATGTGGGGCAGGTCCATGCCGCCCTTGCGCGTGAGGTGGCCCTGCGGGGCCGTCCGGTGCCGCGCCCCGTGGTGCTCCTCTCGGGCGGAGAGACCACGGTGACGCTGAAAGGCCAGGGGCGCGGCGGGCGCAACACCGAGTTTCTGCTGGCCTTTGCCGCGGCCGCCGAGGGGCTGCCCGTCGTGGCACTGGCGGCCGATACCGATGGCATCGACGGCTCAGAGGCCAATGCCGGAGCCTTCGCCGATGGTCACACGGCGGCGCGCCTGCGGGCGCTGGGCCAGCCCGCGCGCGGGTTTCTCAGTCGCAATGACGCCTGGGGGGCCTTTGACGCGCTGGGGGATCTGTTCTCACCCGGTCCCACGGGGACCAACGTCAATGACTTTCGGGCGATCCTGGTGAAGGAGGACTGAAGCGGGCAGAGGTGGTCCTGCCGAGGCGCATCGCCGACCCGGGGCGCGTCGATATGAAAAAGCCCGCCGTCCGGCGGGCTTTTCTTTACAGGGTGACGACCAGCAGCACGACCCCCAGGATCACGCGGTAGATCACATAGGGGGTGAAGCTGACTTTGTGCAGGAACTTCATCATCAGCACGAGCGAGATATAGGCGGCGATAAAGCTGAGAAGTGCCGCGAGGCCAACATCCGCCCAGAGGCCTTCGGGCATACCGTCTTTGGCGACTTTGATCCCCAGATAGCCGCCCGTCGACAATGTCACCGGGATCGACATCAGCATCGAGATTTTCGCCGCCGCATGGCGCTTGAAGCGCAAAAGCCGCGCGGTGGTCATGGTGATGCCCGAGCGCGAGGTGCCCGGGATCAGCGCCACGGCCTGCCAGAGGCCCATCTTCACCACATCGCTCAGCCGCCAGTCGTCCATCTCGCGCTCTTCGGGCGAGGTTCGGTGCGCCCACCAGAGCCAGATCCCGAAGACGATCATGGTCACCCCGATCACGGTCGGGTTGCGCAGCTGATCAACAACTCCGGTCACGGCCAGGATCGCGCCGACGATCAGCGTGGGGATCGTTACCAGCACCAGGCACAGCGCCAGGCGCGCTTCAACGGTGTCGCGGGTGCCGGTGAGCCACTGCAGGCAGCCGCGCAGCACCTGCATCACCTCGGTGCGCAGATAGATCAGCACCGCCACGATTGAGCCCATATGCACCGCCACATCCAGTGCGAGGGCATTGGGGGTCTGACCGCTGATCTCATGCAGCAGGATCAGGTGGGCCGATGAAGAAATCGGAAGGAATTCTGTGATGCCCTGCACAATGGCAAGCAGAGAGAGGATCATCAGTGGCATGCGCAGGCCCCGGGCTTTTTTGATTCGTTGCGCGCACCCTGCCCGGTGCGGGGGCAGGGAGGGAAGAGTGAATATAGGTCAGTTTAAGTTACCTAGTATTTTGCTAATTTTGCATTCCGGCGAGTGACGGAGTATAAAATCGCACAAATAGGTCAGCTTTACTGACTTTTACTATCGAATGTGCTGATTTACACAGCTTTTGCGCTAGGTAGGAGGCCCCGGTATGGCTGCTGAGAAAATGCTGAAGTTCGTGTCGCTGGGCAAAGAGATGCCCGAGAAGCGCGCAGCTGAAACTCGCTCGCAGGATTTTCACGAAATCTATCGTGAATATGCCGATGCCAAGGCCGCGGAACAGGCCAGCCGCTGCAGCCAGTGCGGCGTGCCCTACTGTCAGGCGCATTGCCCGCTGTCGAACAATATCCCCGACTGGCTGCGCCTGACCGCTGCCGGCCGCCTGCAGGAGGCTTATGAAGTCTCGCAGGCCACCAATTCTTTCCCCGAGATCTGCGGCCGCATCTGCCCGCAGGATCGTCTGTGCGAAGGCAACTGCGTGATTGAGCAGTCGGGCCACGGCACCGTGACGATCGGCTCGGTTGAGAAATATATCACCGACACCGCCTGGGAAAACGGCTGGGTCAAACCGGCGCGTCCCTCGGTTGAGCGCGCCGAATCCGTTGGCATCATTGGCGCAGGCCCCGGTGGCCTTGCTGCTGCCGATATGCTGCGCCGCGCCGGTGTGCAGGTCACGGTTTACGACCGCTATGACCGCGCGGGCGGGCTGATGATGTACGGCATTCCGGGCTTCAAGCTGGAAAAGCCGGTCGTTCTGCGCCGCATTGAGCAGCTTGAGCAAAGCGGCGTGACCTTCGTGCTGAACTGCAAAGTCGGCGAGGACATCTCCTTTGATGCGATCCGCGGCCAGCATGATGCGGTTCTGATCGCCACCGGCGTTTATAAAGTGCGCGAAGTGACCGCGCCGGGCTCGGGCGCCAAAGGCATCGTGAAGGCGCTGGACTATCTGACCGCCTCGAACCGCAAAAGCTTTGGCGACGAAGTGGCGGATTTCGACTCGGGCGAGCTGAACGCCGAAGGCAAGCGCGTTGTGGTCATCGGCGGCGGGGACACCGCGATGGACTGCCTGCGCACCGCGATCCGTCAGGGCGCGACTTCGGTCAAATGCCTCTATCGCCGCGACAAGGCCAATATGCCCGGCTCGCAGCGCGAAACCCAGAACGCCGAAGAAGAGGGCGTGGATTTCGTCTGGCTGACCGCCCCGAAAGGCTTCACCGGCGGTGAGCATGTTGAGGGCGTGATGGTGCAAAAGATGCGCCTTGGCGCGCCGGATGTCTCGGGCCGTCAGGCCCCCGAAGTGATCGAGGGCGCTGATTATATTGAACCCGCCGATCTGGTGATCCAGGCGCTTGGCTTTGAGCCGGAAGCCATTCCGACCCTGTGGAATGTGCCGGAACTGGCCGTGACCCGCTGGGGCACCATCAAGGCCGATTTCGCGACCCATTCGACCAGCCTGCCGGGCGTTTACGCGGTGGGTGACATCGTGCGCGGCGCATCCCTGGTGGTCTGGGCGATCCGCGATGGCCGCGAAGCTGCGGAATCGATCGTCAATTACCTCGGCGCGGGTCGTCAGATCGCGGCCGAATAATCAGCGGCCCGGCAGGGTCCGGGTCCACCGGAGGGATCGAAATGTGCGGTGGTGTGGCAGGTTTGAGAGAGTTTCGGCGGGCCTTCGCGGCCCTGATCTTCAGTCTCTTTGCCGCCGCAGCTCCGGTCCGGGCCTCGGATCTTTTCACCCCGCCGGATGGCTGTGAGGTCTATCTCACCGTTCAGGCAAAGGGCTGCAAAGTCTCGCATCACTATATCTGCAGGGCCGATCCTGCCGGGGACCAGTGGCGCGTCGATTTCGATCTGAAGGGCCCTTACTTCGTCAGCCGCATCAATGCGGAAACCGAATGGCTGCAGTCGATCGATCTGACCAGCGGCGAGGAGATCCGCCTGATGCCGGGGCCTGCCGATCCGGCCTCTTTCACCGAGCTGACCACGACCGGGACCGACAGCTATGACTTTGCCCAGAGTGCAGGGCGCAGCGGGACCCTTCGTTACAGCGGCTTTGACCATCTGACCGGCCGCAAGACCGTGATCGACGGGGTGGAACTGGAAGAGACCGCCTTTGAGTTTCGCGAAGAGACCCTCTCGGGTCAGCTGATCGGCACCGCAAGGGGCCATGAATATATCCACCGCGGCTGGCGGCTGTTTTTCTCGGGGCCGAGCACCTGGGAAGGCGACGAAGGCCGCGAGCGCATCGACCGATCGCCGGTGCGTTTTGATGAGCCGGGGGATGCGGGCTTTCGCTCGGTTACCCCGGAATATGACTGCACTGCCCAGCTGGCGGCCCTGCCGTAACGCCCCGCCGCCCGCTGTCCTGAACCAGATTTTCGCCGGGTCCGCCCCGGCACCGCCAAGACCAGTGACCGAGGCCGCCGCGCTTCGCTCGCCGCCAGCCCTGAGGAGTGAGCTATGACCAGGTATGATGAGGCATGGGTTGCCGCCGAGGAAGCCAAGCGCCAGTTCATGAGCGAAAACAGCCTGTACCGTGAAGAGGATGAGCATTCCTCCTGCGGTGTGGGCCTTGTGGTCGCCATCGACGGCAAGCCCTCGCGCAAAGTGGTGCAATCGGGCATCGACGCGCTGAAAGCCATCTGGCACCGCGGCGCGGTGGATGCGGATGGCAAGACCGGCGACGGCGCGGGCATCCATGTGCAGATCCCGGTGGCCTTCTTTGCCGATGTGATCCGCCGCACCGGCCATGAGCCCGATCCCGCCAAGCTGATCGCTGTGGGCCAGGTCTTCCTGCCGCGCACCGATTTCGGCGCGCAGGAGCGGTGCCGGACCATCGTGGAAACCGAAGTTCTGCGCATGGGCCATTACATCTATGGCTGGCGTCACGTGCCGGTGGATGTCTCGGTGCTGGGCGATAAGGCCAATGCGACCCGCCCGGAAATCGAACAGATCCTGATCCGCTGCGAAAAAGACATCGACCAGGAGCAGTTTGAGCGCGAGCTTTACATCATCCGCCGCCGGATTGAGAAAGCCGTGACCGCGGCGGGCATCTATGGCTGCTATCTCTGCTCGCTGTCGTGCCGCTCGATCATCTACAAAGGCATGATGCTGGCCGAGCAGGTTGCGGTCTTCTATCCCGACCTCGAAGATCTGCGCTTTGAATCGGCCTTTGCGATCTATCACCAGCGCTATTCCACCAATACCTTCCCGCAGTGGTGGCTGGCACAGCCCTTCCGCATGCTCGCCCATAACGGCGAGATCAACACGCTGAAGGGCAACGTCAACTGGATGAAGAGCCATGAGATCCGCATGGCGTCGAGCGCCTTCGGTGACATGGCGGAAGACATCAAGCCGATCATTCCGGGCGGCACCTCGGACTCGGGGGCTTTGGATGCGGTCTTTGAGGTGATGGTGCGCTCGGGCCGTTCGGCCCCGATGGCGAAGACCATGCTGGTCCCCGAGGCCTGGTCGAAACAGACCGACAATATGCCCAAGGCCTGGGCGGATATGTATTCCTATTGCAACTCGGTCATCGAGCCCTGGGACGGCCCCGCCGCGCTGGCGATGACCGATGGCCGCTGGGTCTGTGGCGGTCTCGATCGCAACGGGTTGCGCCCGATGCGCTATGTGGTGACCGGGGATAACCTGCTGATTGCGGGCTCGGAAGCGGGCATGGTGCCGATTGATGAGTTCACCGTCGTGGAAAAAGGCGCGCTCGGCCCGGGGCAGATGATTGCCGTCGATATGGCAGAGGGCAAACTCTACCACGACACCGAGATGAAAGACCGTCTGGCCGCAGCCCAGCCTTACGGCGAATGGGTCGGCAAGATTGTTGAGCTGTCGCCCGGTCTTGACGCGCTGCCCGAGCCGGTCCGCTTTGAAGGCGAAGAGCTGAAAAAGCGCCAGATTGCCGCTGGTTACACCATCGAAGAGCTGGAGCAGATCCTTGCGCCGATGGCCGAAGACGGCAAAGAGATGATCGCCTCGATGGGCGATGACACGCCGCCGGCGGTTCTCTCCAAGGTCTATCGCCCGCTCTCGCATTACTTCCGTCAGAACTTCTCTCAGGTCACCAACCCGCCGATCGACTCTCTGCGCGAAGGCCGGGTGATGTCGCTGAAGACGCGCTTTGGCAACCTGAAGAACGTGCTTGATGAAAGCTCGGCGCAGACCGAGATCCTGGTTCTTGAAAGCCCCTTCCTCGCCAATGCGGAATTCGACGCAATGGTGAAGCAGTTCGGCGAGCAGGTCGCTTATATCGACTGCAGCTTCCCCGCCGATGCCGATCAGGACGGGTTGCGCCTCGCGCTTGAGCGCATCCGCCATGAGGCTGAAGATGCCGTGCATTCGGGCGCCGGTCAGCTGATCCTGACCGATGAGCATCAAACGGAGGCGCGCGTCGGCATTCCGATGATCCTTGCGACTTCGGCGGTGCATTCCTGGCTGACCCGCAAGGGCCTGCGGACCTTCTGCTCGATCAACGTGCGTTCGGCGGAATGCATTGATCCGCATTACTTTGCGGTGCTGATCGGCTCTGGCGCGACCACGGTGAACCCCTATCTGGCGCAGGACAGCATCGGCGACCGCATCGCCCGCGGCCTGATGGAAGGCACCCTTGTTGAGGCGATGCGCCATTACCGCGATGCGATTGACGCGGGCCTTTTGAAGATCATGGCGAAGATGGGGATCTCGGTGATCTCGTCTTATCGCGGTGGTCTGAACTTTGAGGCTGTGGGTCTGTCGCGGGCCATGGTGGCGGAATATTTCCCCGGCATGCATTCGCGCATCTCGGGCATCGGTCTGCACGGCATTCAGGACAAGGCGGCGGAAATCCACGCCAAAGGCTGGAAGGCCGACAGCAATGTGCTGCCGATCGGGGGCTTCTATAAAGCCCGCCGCTCGGGTGAGAAGCATGCCTGGGAAGCGCAGACCATGCATATGCTGCAATCGGCCTGTGACCGTGCCAGCTATGACATGTGGAAGCAGTATTCGGCCCGCATGCGCTCGAACCCGCCGATCCATCTGCGCGATCTGCTGGATATCAAGCCGCTCGGCAAGCCGGTGGCGATTGAGGAAGTGGAATCGATCACCTCGATCCGGAAGCGCTTTGTGACGCCGGGTATGTCGCTGGGGGCGCTGTCGCCCGAAGCCCACATGACGCTGAACATCGCCATGAACCGCATCGGCGCGAAATCGGACTCGGGTGAGGGCGGCGAAGATCCGGCGCACCAGCACCCCTTCCCGAACGGCGACAACCCCTGCGCCAAGATCAAACAGGTGGCCTCGGGTCGCTTTGGTGTGACCGCTGAGTACCTGAACGCCTGCGAAGAGCTGGAGATCAAGGTCGCTCAGGGCGCAAAACCCGGCGAAGGCGGCCAGCTGCCGGGCATGAAAGTGACCGAGCTGATCGCGCGTCTGCGGCACTCGACCAAAGGCGTGACGCTGATCTCGCCGCCGCCGCATCACGATATCTATTCGATCGAAGATCTGGCGCAGCTGATCTACGATCTGAAACAGATCAATCCGCGCTGCAAAGTGACGGTGAAACTGGTGTCGTCGTCTGGCGTGGGCACCATCGCGGCGGGCGTGGCCAAGGCAAAAGCTGACGTCATTCTGGTCTCGGGCCACAACGGCGGCACCGGTGCCAGCCCCGGCACCTCGATCAAATATGCGGGTCTGCCCTGGGAGATGGGTCTGACCGAGGCGCATCAGGTTCTGACCATGAACAACCTGCGGGAGCGGGTGACGCTGCGCACGGATGGCGGGCTGCGCACCGGTCGTGACATCATCATCGCGGCGATGATGGGCGCGGAAGAATTCGGCATCGGCACGGCTGCGCTGATCGCCATGGGCTGCATCATGGTGCGTCAGTGCCAGTCGAACACCTGCCCGGTGGGCGTCTGCACGCAGAACCCGGAGCTGCGCGACAAGTTCACCGGCAATGCGGATAAAGTGGTGAACCTGATCACCTTCTATGCGCAGGAGGTTCGTGAACTGCTGGCCTCGCTGGGGGCGCGCTCGCTGGATGAGGTGATCGGCCGGGCCGATTGTCTGATGCAGGTGAGCCGTGGTGCGGCGAACCTGGATGATCTGGACCTTAACCCGCTGCTGATCTCGGTCGATGGCTCGCGTCAGGTGGTCTATGACCGCTCGAAACCGCGCAATGCGGTGCCGGATACGCTGGATGCGGAAATCATCCGCGATGGCGCGCGCTTCTTTGAAGACGGCGAGAAGATGCAGCTGTCCTATGCGGTGCAGAACACGCTGCGCACCATCGGCACCCGCGCCTCGTCGCATATCGTGCGCAAGTTCGGCATGCGCAACGCGCTGCAGCCCGATCACCTGACGGTGAAACTGGCAGGCTCTGCCGGTCAGTCGCTGGGGGCCTTCGCGGTGCGCGGTCTGAAGATCGAAGTCCAGGGCGATGCCAACGACTATGTCGGCAAGGGCCTGTCGGGCGGGATCATCACCGTGCGCCCGGCCATGGGCTCGCCGCTGGATGCCTCAAAGAACACCATCATCGGCAATACCGTGCTTTACGGCGCAACCGATGGCTTCCTCTTTGCTTCGGGCCGCGCGGGTGAGCGGTTTGCCGTGCGCAACTCGGGTGCGAGTGTGGTGATTGAGGGCTGTGGCTCCAATGGTTGCGAATATATGACCGGCGGTGTGGCGGTGATCCTGGGCTCCATCGGGGCGAACTTCGGTGCCGGGATGACGGGGGGCATGGCCTATCTTTATGACCCCGAGGGCACGGCAGAAGATCACGTCAACGGCGAGACGCTGCTGACCTGTGGTCTGGGTCATACCCACTGGGAGGCCCAGCTGAAGGGTCTGATTGAGCGCCATTATGCGGAGACCGGCAGCCGTAAGGCCGGTGAGATCCTGCAGAACTGGGCCTCTGAGCGCGGGAACTTCCTGCAGGTCTGCCCGAAAGAGATGCTGGCCCATCTGCCTCATCCGCTGTCAGATGAGCGCGAAGCCATCCCTGCCGAGTAAAAGAACAGGGCGCCGGAGAGATCCGGCGCCCTGTTTTTGTCAGAGAGGACGGCGGTCAGCCGCCCGCTGCCGCCGCTGCAACGGTGGCCGCACCCGCGGCCACGGCGCCGATGATGGCAATGGTACCGGCGGTTTTCGCACCGGTGTTCACGGTGTCTGCGGTTTTATCAACGGCACCGCAGGCGGTGAGCGCGGCACAGGCGGCGAGAACGGTCAGAAGACGCATAATGAAGTAAGTCCCTCAGAAATCAGAAGCTCTCCCGTGAAGGCCGCCCGGTCCGATGTCAATAATCTGCAGCTGGACCTGCGGGATTTAACCCGGCATCCGGCATCCCCCCTGTTATTTTTGTGCCCGGGGGGCTGTCGTTTCCTGCGGCCCTGTCGGGGGCACTGGCTGCAGGCTTTGGCCCCAGGCCTGCTGTGGGCGCGGCAGGGTCGCGGCATTTCGGGCGGAGAATGGGGCGATGGAGACGGCTGAAATCCTCCCCTGCGGCGGGGATCGCGCGTCTTTGCGCGGATCGACAATGCGCGGGCGAGGGGACGTCCGGTGAGGCGCGGTCCCTTGCCCCCTCCTGGGGGCATGATCCAGACAGGGCGGCTGAGTTTCCGGGAAAAGCACGGACGCGGGGCCGGGATCGCGCGTCTTTGCCCGGCACCTGGTGAGAGTACGCGGGCGGTGCATTTCCCCGCGGACCGCATGCGGGCTGGCGCCAGCGGTTGGGGCAGGAGCCACCGGACCCGCCGGAGATCTTTGACAGGCGCCTGCCGTGCGCGGGCGAGGGGGCATCCGGTCAGTCGCCGTGCCCAGGCCCCTGTCCTTCGGGCGGACAGGAGTCAGAGGGGAGCGCCGAACATCCCGGACAGGCGCTGTCGGGCGGCGGGGATTTCGCGCCGGTGTGCGGCATCGGGCGACAGCGCACGGGCGAGGAAATGGCCGGTGAGGCGCAGGCCTTCTTCCATCTCCTGCGGGCTGGCGGCCATGGCTGAGCTGCGCGTCAGGCAGGCGGGCAGGGGCAGGAGTTTCGCAGCCCAGCCCTGCGCGCCCTCCCATGTCACCGCGCGCCCGCTTTTCGGGCTGACGAAGGCCAGACCCTGGGTGGCCCCCGTCACCGCACAGCGGCTGAGATCAAGGCCAAAGCCCAGCTCTCTCAGCAGCCCGAGTTCCCATTTCAGATAGAGAAGCGGCCACTGCTGCACGCCCAGCAGCGCCTCCAGCAGGGTCTCACTGGCCTCAAAGAGGCTCGGATGCGGCTCGCGCTCGGGCAGGCAGGCCATCAGAAGCGCGCAGATGGAACTGAGCGCCGCGAGGGCCTGGCGGTCGGCCATGATCAGCCCGGCGCGGGCGCGCAGGGGATCAGCGGTGAAGGTGCCAAGCTGGGTCTCAAGCCTGGCCTTCCAGGTCAGCTGCAGCCGGTTTCCAGGCTGCAGCACCGGGGTCAGCCGCCTGCCGCTGCCGCCCCGGATCAGCCCTGAAAGCCGGCCGAGATCCGGCGTCAGCACCGTCAGGATGGCCGAGCCCTCACCATGAGGGCGGGTTGCGAGGACAATCCCCTCGCCCTGCCAGTCCATGTTCAGTCCGCTGCCGCGTCAGGGCCGGGTGCGGCAGGCGCGGGGGCCGCGAGCGAGGCTGCAGCCGCCGCGGCTGCGGCGGCGGCCGCGAGGGCTGTGGCGTCAGGCGCTGCCTCCTCTGCCTGCGCGTCTTCCGTCGTCGGGGCGGGGGCCGCAGGGGCGGTCAGCAGGCCGTTGGTCCAGATGCCGCTGGCGGTATCGCCGGTCGGATAGCTGGCGGTGCCTGCGCCATGGGGGCGGCCTGCGCGGAAACTGCCTTCATAGCTTGCGCCATCGGCCCAGCGCGCGGTGCCGCGCCCGGTGGCGGCCCCGGCGGTGAACTCGCCCTCATAGCGGTAGCCGTCGGTCTGTCCCAGCACCCCGCGCCCTTCGCGCAGATCGTCGCGGAAGAGGCCGGTGTAATGCGAGCCGTCGGGATATTCGGCGGTGCCGCTGCCATGGCGGCGCCCGTCGGCCCAGTCGCCCTCATAGCGGTAGCCCGAAGGCTCTGTCAGCACGCCTTTGCCGTGGCGTCGGCCCTGCACGAAGCTGCCCTCATAGCGCGCACCGTCCGCCAGAACCGAAACCCCGGTCCCGGTCATCACCCCGGCCTGCCACTCCCCCTCATAGGCCGCGCCGTTGCGCCACTGCATGCGGCCCTTGCCCTGGGGCTGGCCCGCGGTCAGCTCGCCCTCATAAAGGGTGCCATCGGGCCAGGTGAGGCGACCCTTTCCGGTCATCGCGCCGCCCTTCCAGGTGCCCTCATAGACAAGACCCCCCGCCAGTTCGGCGCGCCCCTCGCCCTCGCGCAGGTCCGAGAGGAAAGCCCCCTCATAGCGGGTGCCATCGGGCCAGGTCAGCAGGCCCTTGCCCGCGCGGCGGCCTTTGGCAAAGAGGCCCTCATAGACGGTGCCGTCGGCGAGTTGCAGGCGGCCCTGACCCTCCATCTGCCCGCTCTGCCAGGCACCTTCATAGGTCAGGCCGCCGGACATGGTCAGACGGCCCTGGCCTTCGCGGCGGCCGTCCTTCACCCCGCCCTCGTAGACAGAGCCGTCGGGATAGGTGATGCGGCCCTGACCTTCGCGCCGTCCCCCGCGCCACTCGCCCTCATAGCGGTAGCCGGAGGGCTCTTCCATGACGCCGCGCCCCTCGGCCAGACCCTCTGCCATGGGCCCGGTATAGACCGCGCCGCCCGGATAGCGCGACACACCCTCTCCGGTCATTTTTCCGTCCCGAAAGCCGCCCTCATAGCGCGCGCCGTCGGGGAAGGTGATGCGGCCCTGGCCTTCGGGCTTTCCGGCTGCGAACTGCCCCTCATAGACCGCGCCACTGGCAAAGCGGGCGCGGCCCTCGCCGCGGATCTCGCCCGCCACCCAGGCGCCGGTATATTCATAGCCATCGGGCAGGCGGTAGGTGCCGTGCCCGTGGGGGCGGCCGTTCACAAACTCACCGTCATAGACCGAGCCGTCGGAATAGCGCTTCAGCGCGGTTTCCTGGGCGGTGCCGATGGCCACCCCGCCGAGAGAGATCAACGACAGCGTAAGACTTACGGCAATGACTTTGCGCAGGCCGCGACGGGGCATGACGTCTCTCCTTCAGGGGAGCCAAAAGGCCGGAAGCTCGCCCTCCAGCGTAATGGCCGCGAAGGGGTGACGCAAGCGTCCGCCCTTTGGTGCTTCCCTCGCGCGGCAGCGCCGTCTAAAACCCGGAAGGTTGAGATAAAGGACCCCGCGATGGCTGATGAGTTTCGCCTGCTTATGGTTCAGGCCAACCCGAAGGTTGGTGATCTGGCCGCCAATGCCACGAAGGCCCGGGAGGCCTTTACGGCGGGGCGTGAGGGCGGGGCCGATCTGGTCATGCTGCCGGAGATGTTTCTGACCGGCTATCAGACCCAGGATCTGATCCGCCGCCCGGCCTTTCTGCGCGATGTGGCCGCGACCCTGCAGCAGCTGGCCGCCGATTGCGCGGATGGCCCCGCGCTGGGGATCGGCGCGCCGGAGGCCGATGGCGAGGGCGGGATTTACAACGCCTGGCATGTGCTGTCTGGCGGCAGGGTGCAGACGGTGATCCGCAAGCATCATCTGCCCAATGATGAGGTTTTTGACGAGCGCCGCCTGTTTCGTGCGGGCATGGTGTCGGGCCCCTGGGTCTGCAAAGGCATCCGCATCGGCACGCCGATCTGCGAAGACGCCTGGCACCCGGATGTGATTGAGACCCAGGCCGAGACCGGGGCCGAGATCATTCTCGTGCCCAATGGCTCACCCTATCAGCGCGGCAAGCTGGAGGTGCGGCAGATCGTGATGGTCTCACGCGTGGTCGAAACCGGGCTGCCGCTGGCCTATCTCAATATGACCGGCGGTCAGGATGATCAGGTCTATGACGGCGGCTCTTTCGTGTTGAACCCCGGCGGGCGTCTGGCGGTGCAGCTGGCGGCCTTTGACGATGAGATGCGCTTTGTCGACTTCCGCCGCAGCGCTGCGGGCTGGGAGGCGGTGCCGGGCCCCCTCGCGCCGCAGCCCGACGCCTGGGAGGCGGATTACCGCGCCATGGTGGTCGGTCTGGGGGATTACTTCCGCAAATCCGGCTTCTCGCGGGCGATCCTGGGGCTTTCGGGCGGAATCGATTCGGCGCTGGTGGCGGCGATTGCTGCCGATGCCCTGGGCCGGGAGAATGTGCATTGCGTGATGCTGCCTTCGGAATATACCTCCGCCCATTCGCTGGAGGATGCCGCGGGCGTGGCACAGGCGCTGGGCACGCGGCTCGATACCGTGGCGATCGACGGGCCGCGCGCCGCCATTGAGAGCGCGCTTGCGCCGCTTTTTGCCGGGACCAAAGCCGATCTGACCGAAGAGAATATCCAAAGCCGCATCCGGGGGCTGCTGCTGATGGGGCTGTCGAATAAATTCGGCGCCATGCTGTTGACCACGGGAAATAAATCCGAAGTGGCGGTCGGCTATTGCACCATCTACGGCGATATGGCGGGCGGGTATAACCCGATCAAAGATCTCTATAAGACCCGGGTCTTTGAGACCTGCCGCTGGCGCAATGCCAACCACCGCCCCTGGATGAAAGCTCCTGCGGGAGAGGTGATCCCGGTGCGGGTGATCGACAAGCCGCCCTCAGCCGAGCTGCGCGCCGATCAAAAGGACGAAGACAGCCTGCCGCCCTATCCGGTGCTGGATGCCATCCTTGAGGGGCTGGTGGACCGCGAGCTGTCGGTGGCCGAGCTGGTCGCGACCGGCTATGAGCGCGAGACGGTGAAGCGCATCGAGCATCTGATCGCCATCAGCGAGTGGAAGCGCTTTCAGTCCGCCCCCGGCACGCGGCTGACGGGGCGGTCTTTCTGGCTGGATCGCCGCTATCCGATCGTCAACGGCTGGCGCGACAAAAGCTGAGACCTGCGACAAAAGCAGACAGCCGGGGCGCGCGATCACCGCCCCGGCTGTTGTCCTTTCAAAGCGGCAGATTACTGCGACAGCAGCGTGCCCGAGATCCAGCCCTCAAGGCCGTCGCCCTCGACGCGGATCAGGAACCAGCCATTGCCGCCATCCTCAACGACCGTCACCTCATCGCCCTGGGCAAGCCGCCCGAGAACCTGATTTTGCGTCGAGGGCCCGCCGCGCACATTGGCGCTGCGCGCGGTGACCTGACGGAAGCTGGTGACGTAGCTGCCCGCTGCACTGCCGCGCTGCGGGCGGGCGGTTTCGGCGGCCGCAAGCTGCACCATGGCTTCGCTGGGCGCGATATTCTCAAGAATCACAGGGCCGGTCGACAGGCTGACGCCCGGCAGCTCAACGGGCGAATCAGCGATGCGCTGCACCGCAGGCGGCAGCTCTGCCGGAAGCGCTTCGGCCGTGGTCTCCGGCGCGCGGCTGATCCCGGTTGCTGCGGCGACCTGAGGGGGCGGCTGGTCACCGAGAAAGCCGGTCGCGGCGACGAAACCGCCGCCCAGAAGGGTGAGAAGACTGACAAGACGTAACATGGCAAGACCCTTTACGGGGAACAGGCAGTTAACCGCCTGCGGGGGGCCAGGGTTCCGCCCTTCATTGCTTTTCAACCTGAGGTTAGCGGCGGCAACCCGCTGGCTGCGGCGCAATTCCTTCTGGACCGAAGGCGGGGCGCAGATTACATCCCATGGGTATGAGCAGCACACCCGAAGAAGAAACCGGACTGACCTCCGAGTCCCTGACCCGCGCCATCGGCGGGCGTTATCTGACCTATGCGCTTTCGACCATCATGCACCGGGCGCTGCCTGATGCGCGCGACGGTCTGAAGCCGGTGCACCGCCGCATCCTTTATGCGATGCGCGAGCTGCGCCTTGGCTCAAACGGGGGCTTCCGGAAGTCCGCCAAGATCACCGGCGATGTGATGGGCAACTATCACCCGCATGGCGATACGGCGATCTATGACGCCATGGCGCGTCTCGCCCAGGATTTCGCCATGCGTTATCCGCTGGTCGATGGTCAGGGCAACTTCGGCAATATCGACGGCGATAACCCGGCCGCGGCGCGTTACACCGAGGCGCGGATGGCCGCCACGGCAGAGGCGCTGCTGGAGGGGCTGGACGAGGATTCGGTCGACTTCCGCCCGAATTATGACGGCACGCTGCGCGAGCCGGTGGTGCTGCCCGCCGCCTTCCCGAACCTGCTGGCCAATGGCGCGAGCGGCATCGCGGTCGGTATGGCGACCAATATTCCGCCGCATAACATCGGTGAGCTGATCGCGGGCTCTCTGGCGATGATCCAGGATCCGGATATCGCCGATGATACGCTGGTTGAGCATATTCCCGGACCTGACTTTCCCACCGGCGGCGTGCTGGTCGAGAGCCGTGAGGCCATTCGCGAAGCCTATCGCACCGGGCGCGGCGCGTTTCGTCTGCGCGCGAAATGGGACAAAGAGGATCTGGGCCGGGGCAACTGGCAGATCGTCGTCACCGAGATCCCCTATCAGGTCGCAAAATCGCGGCTGATTGAAAAGCTGGCTGAGGTCATCCAGCTGAAAAAAGTGCCGCTGCTGGCCGATGTGCGCGACGAATCGACCGAAGATGTCCGCATCGTA
Organism: Falsigemmobacter faecalis; assembly: GCF_003863335.1. Classification (GTDB taxonomy): domain Bacteria; phylum Pseudomonadota; class Alphaproteobacteria; order Rhodobacterales; family Rhodobacteraceae; genus Wagnerdoeblera; species Wagnerdoeblera faecalis. The sequence goes on from NZ_RRAZ01000001.1 coordinate 232,433, forward strand.
CTGGAGCCGCGGGCGCGGACGGTGGATCCGGAGGTGCTCATGGGGCAGCTCTTCCGTAACTCCGATCTGGAGGTGCGGATCTCGCTCAATATGAACGTGCTGATCGACGGGCGCACGCCGAAGGTCTGCTCGATCAAAGAGGTGCTGCGGGCGTTTCTCGATCACCGCCGCGATGTGCTGTTGCGCCGCTCCCGTCACCGGATGGAAAAGATCGACCACCGCCTTGAGGTGCTGGAGGGCTTTATCATTGCCTTCCTGAACCTTGACCGGGTCATCGACATCATCCGCTATGACAGCGAGCCGCGTGTGGCGCTGATGCGCGAAGAATGGGCGCGCAGTTATCCGCGCGCGCTGAGCGAGAAAGACTATGTTGCGCCGCCGAAGGGCGAGGGCGAGCTGACGGAAGTTCAGGCCGAAGCGATCCTGAACATGCGCCTGCGCAGCCTGCGCCGTCTCGAAGAGATGGAGCTGAAGCGTGAGCGCGACGCGCTGATGAAAGAGCGTGCCGATCTGGAAGCCCTGCTGGAGTCCGAGCGCAAACAGTGGCGTAAGATTGCCGAAGAGCTGCGCAAAGTGGCGATGTTCTTTGGCTCTGAGACCCCGGCGGGCAAGCGCCGTACCCTGCTGGCGGAGGCCGGCGAAGTCGTGGCGCTGCCGATGGAGGCGATGATCGACCGCGAGCCGATCACCGTGATCCTGTCGCGCATGGGCTGGGTGCGGGCGCTGAAGGGCCATGTGAACCTTGAGACCGAGCAGAAGTTCAAAGACGGCGATGGCCCGCGCTTTGCCTTCCATGCGGAGACCACGGATAAGATCCTGATCTTCGGGGATAACGGCCGGTTCTATTCGCTTTTGGGGGTCAATCTTCCGGGCGGGCGCGGCATGGGTGAACCGTTGCGTCTGATGGTGGATCTGCCCAATGACTGCGAGATCGTCGATGTGCGGATCTGGCGCGCCGGAGAGAAGCTTCTGGTGGCCTCGACCGCGGGGGATGGGTTTGTCGTGACGGCGGAAGATGCGCTGCCGCAGACCCGTGCGGGTAAGGCGGTGCTGAGCGTCGGGGAGGGTGTCAAAGCCGCCCTGGTGCGCCTGGTCACCGGCGATCACCTGGCGGTGGTGGGCGAGAACCGCAAGCTGCTGGTCTTCCCGGTCTCGGAGCTTCCTGAGATGGCGCGTGGCAAGGGGGTGAAGCTGCAGAAGTACAAAGACGGCGGTCTGTCGGATGTGGCAACGCTGACCTGGGCTGATGGGCTGAAGTGGAAAGATCCGGCCGGGCGCACGCGGCATGAGCCCGATCTGAACGAATGGCTGGCAAAACGCTCGACCGCAGGGCGGATGGCGCCACGCGGCTTCCCGCAGGACAATAAGTTCAACTGACGGGGCTTTTGCAGGATTGAAGGGAAGGCCGGTGCTCTCAGGAGGGCGCCGGCCTTTCTGCTGCCCCGGGGTGGGCTGCCTGCCCACCCCGGACCCCGCCCGGGAGTATTTTTAAAAAGCCAAAGCGCGGGGGCTGGTTTTCAGCGGAAGCGGCCGCCTTTGCCGATGACTTCGATCTGATAGCCGTCGGGGTCGGCGATGAAGAAGAAATGCGCGACCGGGGTCTCGCCGTTGCGGAAGTCGACGAGTTTACGCGGGCTGAGGCCTGCGGCTTCGAGGCGGGCATGTTCGGCCGCGACATCGGCGACCACCACGGCGAGATGGCCATAGCCGTCGCCGATGGCATAGGGCGTCACGCGGTCTTTGTTGATGGTCAGTTCCAGCTCAAAGTCCGAGTTTTCGTTTTTCAGATAGACGAGGGTAAAGCCCTCAAAGTCGAGGCGGTCGGCGATTTTCAGGCCAAAGGCGGTCTCATAAAAGGCGAGGCTGCGCGCCTCATCGAGAACGCGGATCATGGAGTGGACAAGGCGGGCCATGGAGGCTCCTTTCGGGAAAAGGGGCGGGAGCAGGAGTTTGCAATGAAAAAGGCCGCTCCGGGGAGCGGCCTTTCCGGTCAGTCCGGGCAGAGCCGGGGCTGATTACTTGATGATCCTGGCGACGACGCCTGCACCAACGGTGCGGCCGCCTTCACGGATTG
>NZ_RRAZ01000010.1 GCF_003863335.1 Falsigemmobacter faecalis
TGAAGGGGTGTTTAGACAGACCAGCCAACAGGCGCAAGAGCGAAAACGGAGTAATTTTAACTTTCCGATCCCTCCGGGGAAACGCGGCCGTCGGGAGGCTTCGGGGCACAGGCTCCGGCTCGCCCATTCAGAGTGCGGCAAGGGGCGGGATCTGCCTGAAATTGCAGCATACCCCCCCAAAGGCCTGCTGTACAAAGGTTATTCCAGCCCCCCCTCCTGCCCGAATCCGTGCACATACCCAACAAAATGCTGTGATTGTCGTCATTTAGACAGGCCTGCCGCAGCGATACTGCCAAGAGGACGCTTGCCGGATTAAATTTTTTAGCTGACAGTTCCGCTATAAAAGCAGTTCCGGCCAACGGGACGCTGAAAAGAATAAAATGCGGGGAGTATCCTATGCCCGACCGGGCTCATCCTGTTCTTCAAGTACAGGACCTGAAGACCGTGTTTAAAACGCGCGGTGGTGAGGTCCATGCGGTCAACCACGTCAGCTTTTCGCTTCAGCCCGGGGAACTTCTCGGCGTTGTGGGCGAAAGCGGTTCGGGCAAATCCGTCACGATGATGTCGCTTCTGGGTCTGCTGCCCTCGCCTCCGGCGATGAATAAGGGCGGCAAGGTTCTGTTTCAGGGCAAAGATCTGCTGAAGATCAGCCCCAATGAGCTGCGCAAGATCCGCGGCGGCGAAATCGGCTTTATTTTCCAGGACCCTATGACCTCTCTGAACCCGGTCTTTACGGTCGGCTATCAGATCATGGAGCCGCTGCGGCGCCATATGGGGATGTCCAAAGAGCAGGCGCGCAAGCGCGCGCAGGACCTGCTGGAGCTGGTTGGCATTCCGGATGCCGGGCAGCGACTGAAAGATTTCCCTCACCAGTTCTCGGGCGGTATGCGCCAGCGGGTGATGATTGCCATCGCGCTGACCTGTGACCCGAAAGTCCTGATCGCCGATGAGCCAACGACGGCGCTGGATGTCACCATTCAGGCGCAGATTCTGGAACTCGTCAAAGATCTGCGCCAGAAGCTGGGCATGGCGATCGTCTGGATTACCCATGATCTGGGCGTGGTTGCGGGAATCGCTGACCGCGTCATGGTGATGTATGGTGGTCAGGTCGTTGAGATGTCGCCGGTTAAGGAAGTGTTCAGCAAGCCGCTGCACCCCTATACCCAGGCGCTTTTGCAGACGATTCCGTCGCTGCGTGGCCCGCGTGAGGCGCGGTTGCGCACCATTGACGGCCAGCCGCCGATTCTGCGCGCTGAGCCCACCGCCTGCCCCTTCATGTCGCGCTGCCGTCACGCCATTGCGCGGTGCGGCATCGAAAATCCCAAACGCCGCGAGCTGAGCCCGGGTCACGATGTGGCCTGCCACCGCGCCGAAGAACTGATCGCCGAGGCCGCCCATGTCTGAGCAACGACCTGTGACCGCACAAAAGCCGCTGGTCGAGGTCAATGGCCTCAAGATGTATTTCCCGATCCATGCCGGCGTGCTGCGCCGTCATGTCGGGGATGTGAAGGCCGTCGATGACGTCTCCTTTACCATCTATGAAGGTGAGACTCTGGGCCTCGTGGGCGAATCAGGCTGCGGAAAATCGACCTGCGGCCGCGCCGTGCTGCGGCTTTATGATCCGACGGCGGGCTCGATTCGCATCGATGGCCAGGAGATCGGCACGCTCAGCCAGTCGCAGCTGCGCCCCAAACGTCCGCTGATGCAGATGGTGTTCCAGGATCCGCAGGCCAGCCTGAACGCGCGCATGTCGGTGGCGGCCATCATCTCTGAGCCGCTCGATGAGCATACGAAGATGAGCCGGGATGAGAAACTTGCCCGGGTTTATGAGCTGATGGATGCCGTGGGCCTGAACCGCGACTTCGCGAATCGCTATCCGCATGAGTTCTCGGGCGGACAGCGGCAGCGCATCGGCATTGCCCGGGCGCTGGCGCTGAACCCGAAATTCATCGTCTGTGACGAGCCGATCGCAGCGCTCGATGTGTCGATCCAGGCGCAGGTGGTGAACCTGCTGGAGGATCTGCAGGAAAAGCTGGGCCTGACCTATCTGTTCATCAGCCACGATCTGTCGATGGTGCGCCATATCTGTGACCGCGTTGCGGTGATGTATCTGGGCCGGATCGTCGAGCTTGCCTCGCGCGACACGCTTTATGACGCGCCTTTGCATCCCTATACCGAGGCGCTGCTCTCCGCCGTGCCGGAGGCGGACCCGGATGCCATCGGTGGCAAACAGCGCATTATTTTGCAGGGCGATGTGCCCTCGCCCGCCAATCCGCCCAAAGGCTGCAACTTCTGCACCCGCTGCCCGAAGGTCATGGAGATCTGCAAAACCGTTAAGCCCGCGCTGAAGGAGCATCAGCCCGGGCACTTTGCCGCCTGCCACCTGCTCGAAGACGGCACGGCTGCCCGCCAATAATGACCGGATAATCCGGCGAAGACATTAAGACCAACATGGAGAGACACAAATGAAATTGAAATCCGCCCTTCTGGGCGCAGCCGCGAGCCTGGTGTTTGCACCGGCCGCCTTTGCAGAGCGCGGCGCTGACGGTCACGTCAACGTGCTCTACTGGCAGGCTCCCTCGCTGATGAACCCCTATCTTTCGGGCGGCACCAAAGAGCTTGAAGTGGCCTCGCCGGTCATCGAGCCGCTGGCCCGCTTCTCGCCCACCGGTGAGATGATCCCGCACCTGGCTGAGGAAATCCCGACGCTCGACAACGGCGGCTTCGCGGCAGATCTGAAATCGATCACCTGGAAGCTGAAAAAAGACGTCAAATGGAACGACGGCTCGGATTTCACCGCCGATGACGTTGTTTTCACCTGGCAGTACTGCACCCATCCGGAAGGCGGCTGCGCGCAGCTGTCGAAATTCCACGGTGTGGAAAAAGTCGAAGCTGTTGATGCGCATACCGTAAAGGTCAGCTTCGCTGAGCCGAAGCCCTACCCCTATGCCACCTTCTCGGGCCCGATGCAGCCGATCCTGCAGAAAAAGCAGTTCGAGAACTGCCTCGGCACCGCGGCTCCGACCTGCACCGAGCAGAACTTCAAGCCGATCGGCACCGGCCCGTTCAAAGTCGTGGACTTCAAGACCAACGACGTCGTGCAATATGAAGCCAACCCCTATTTCCGCGAAGCCGACAAACCGGCTTTCGCCACCATGACCATCAAAGGCGGCGGCGACCCGGAAGCAGCGGCCCGTGCGGTTCTGGAAACCGGCGAGTTTGACTACGCCTGGAACGCCATGGTTGCTCCGGAAGTTCTGGCGCAGATGACCGCAGCCGGCAAAGGCAAAGCGGTGGTCTCCTTCGGTACGCTGGTTGAGCGGATCATGACCAACATGACCAACCCCTCGTCGCAACTGCCCGAGGGTGAGCGCGCGACCGTCAAACATCCGCACCCCTTCATGACCAATCCGGCTGTGCGTAAAGCGCTGTCGATGGCGATTGACCGCGAACTGCTGGTCGAAGTGGGCTACGGCGAAACCGGCAAGCCGACCTGTGACTTCGTCCCGGCACCGGAAGCCTATGCCGCCAACAACACCTCCTGCCTCAAGCAGGACATCGAAGGCGCGAACGCGCTGCTCGAAGAAGCCGGCTACGTGAAGGGTGCTGACGGCATCCGCGCGAAAGACGGTGTGCGCCTGTCGATCCTCTATCAGACCTCGACCAATGCCGTCCGTCAGGACTTCCAGTCGATGATCAAAGACTGGTGGGCAGAAATCGGTGTTGAAACCGAACTGAAAAACGTCGCCGGCGCCGTTTACTTCGGCTCGGACCCGGGTTCGCCCGATACCCTCGTGAAGTTCTACGCGGACGTTGAAATGTACGCCAACAACTTCGACGGCACCGATCCGGCGGCTTACCTTGCAGACTTCACCTGCGAGAAAGTTCCCGGCCCGGATACCGGCTGGCAGGGCCCGAACTACAACCGTATCTGCTCGGAAGACTATGATGCGATGATCAATGAGCTGAACCGCACCGCCGATCCGGCAGCGCGTCAGGCTCTGGCCAAGAAGATCAACAACTGGCTGACCGTGGACAACAACCACATCATCCCGCTGGTCCACCGTGGTGCCGTTGCCGTTCACGGCAACTCGCTCGGCGGCGTGATCCTGAACTCGGTCGACGCTTCGATCTGGAACGTCAAAGACTGGCACCGCGTCAAGTAAGCCCCGGGCTTACTCCGGTTTTCTCCGGCGGGGGCGCAAAACGTGCCCCCGCCTCCTTCCAAGCCGACTGAAAGTCCGGGTTCGCCACATGCTGACCTTCGCCCTGCGCCGTCTCATGACGGCGATTCCCACCCTTCTTTTCATCTCTCTGGTGCTTTTCATGGTGCTGGAACTGTCACCGGGAGATCCGCTTGCGGATATGCCGCTGACCATTCCGCCCGAAGTGCGCGAGAAAATCCGTCTGGCCATGGGCCTGGGCGAGCCGTGGTACATCCGTTATGTGCTCTGGCTGAACAACTTCTTTGTCACCGAGCCAATGTATTGGATCGACGGCACTTTCGGCACCGATCTGGCTGACGGCCGCCAGCGCATTCTCTCCTATCAGACCCGTTCGCCGGTCTTTGACACCATTGGCGAGCGTATCCCGCAGACCCTGAAGGTTGTGGGCACCGGCATGATCATCGGGATCTGCCTTGCCGTGCCGATCGGGGTCATTTCGGCCTACCGCCAATATTCCTGGTTCGATCAGATCGGGACTTTCATCTCGATGATCGGCTTTTCGGTCCCGACCTTCGTGACCGGCGTGGTTCTGATCGTGATCTTCTCGGTCTGGATCCCGAACGACAGCGCCTTCTGGCTGCCGACGGTCTATGACACCGGGCTGAAGGTCACCAGTTGGGACACCTTCGTGGCCCAGGTCCGGCAGATGATCCTGCCCTCTGCGGTGCTGGCGCTTTATTACGCCGCACAGATCAGCCGCTATATGCGCTCTTCCATGCTCGACAACCTCAGCCAGGACTATGTCCGCACCGCGCGGGCCAAGGGCATGAGCGAGAAAGTCGTCGTGCTGATCCACGTGCTGCGCAACTCGATGATCCCGGTTGTGACCGTCATCGCGCTGATGATCCCGGGGGTCTTCACCGGCGCCATCATCACCGAGACGATCTTCAAGGTGAACGGCATCGGCCAGCAGCTTCTGCTGTCGCTGCAGGGCAATGACGCACCCATGGTGCTGACCATCACCTTTATCTTCGCGGTGCTGATCGTGACCTTCAACCTGATCGCCGATATTCTCTACGGCCTTCTCGACCCGCGGATCCGCTATGACTGACAGCATAAACACCGCCAAAGCGGCCGCTGCCGCCGCCTCTTACCGCCCGCCGCGCAATCAGTGGTGGGACGTCTGGGACCAGTTCCGCACCCATAAGGGCGCCATGTTCGGCATGTGTGTCTTTGTGCTGCTGATTGCACTGGTGGCCCTTGGCCCCTGGCTCTGGGATGTCAGCGCGACCCAGACCAATATGCGGATGCGCAACAAACCGATGAGCTGGGAGTTCCCGCTGGGCACCGACCAGCTGGGCCGGGATATCCTGGCCCGCGTCATCGCGGGCGGCAAAACCACCCTCGCGGTGGGTCTGACGGCCATGTGTCTCTCGATCACGCTCGGGGCCACCATCGGGATCTGCGCGGGCTTCTTCCGCCGCGCCGACAATATCCTGATGCGCGTCACCGATCTGTTTCTCGCGCTGCCGCTGCTGCCGCTGCTGCTGCTGATGGTCATGCTGTTCCGCGAGCCGCTGGTGCAAAGCTTCGGGCCCGAGCTCGGGATCTTCCTGCTGATCGTGACCGCGATCGCCATGACCTCCTGGATGAACACCGCCCGCATCGTGCGCGGTGAGGTGCTGACCATCAAAGAGCGTGAGTTCGTTCTGGCCGCCCGCTCGATCGGCACCCCGGCGCGTCGGATCATCCTGCGTCACATCCTGCCTTCGGTGCTGTCGCCCGTCATGGTGGCCGCGACCCTCGGGATCGCCAATGCCGTCATCACCGAATCGGCGCTGTCCTTCCTTGGTCTGGGCTTCCCGCCGGACTTCCCGACCTGGGGTCGCCTGCTGCAGGACGGCATGCCCTATATCAACCTCTACCCGAGCCGCGTTCTCTGGCCGGCGCTGGCGCTTTCGTCGCTGGTGCTGTCGGTGAACTATATCGGCGACGGTCTGCGCGACGCGCTCGATCCGCGCATCCGCGGCCGCTGAGGCACCGCACTGACACGAAAAGGCCCCGCTCTGCGGGGCCTTTTCATTTCGCCCGCTTTTCAGGCGCATCGCTCAGCGCAAAGGCATCTGCGCATTTTTGTTGCACTGCCGCCCGCCTGCATCTGCGGCGATGATTGAGGCCGCCTCTTTCCTGCGCTCCGAAGGAGGCATGAGCCAGATCATCGCCCCTCCTCAGCCCGCCCAGGCCCCGATGCAACGCAGCATCGGTGAGATCCGCGCAGGCTATGAGGCCACCTCCGGCGTCACCCGTCTCAACGGGCTGCGCCAGGCCGGATCGGCGCGGGCCATCTCGCTGCCGGGGCCGGAACTTGTGCTCCTGAACACCTCAGGCGGGCTGACCGGCGGCGATCGTCAGGACATCCGTCTGAGCCTTGGTCCGGGCACCCGCGTCACCGCCACCACCCAGACCGCCGAGCGGATCTATAAATCCTCCGGCGGTCAGGCTGAAATCACCCTGGAAATGACGCTGGGCACGGGCGCGCATCTCGACTGGCTGCCCCAGGAGACGATCCTCTTTGAGCGCTCCGCCGCGCGTCGCCGCACGACTTTCCATCTCTCCCCCAATGCCACCTGCCTGAGCTGCGAGACGGTGATCCTTGGCCGCACCGCCATGGGGGAAGTGCTGAGCGATGTCTCTTTCCGCGATGAGCGTCTTTTCCTGCGCGAGAATCGCCCTGTGCATTTTGAGCCCCTGCATCTGAACGCCGAGGCCCTGCGCGACACCCCTGCGGGCCTTGCCGGGGCCCGGGTGCTCTCCGGTATCGTGATGCTGTCGCCCGGCGCGGAAGACGCCATCGGCCCGGTGCGCGCCCTGCTGGATGAGCCCGGCGTTCAGGGCGCGGCTTCCGGCTTTGACGGCCGCCTGGTGGTGCGCCTGATGGCCAAAGACAACTGGCCGCTGCGGCGCCAGTTGATCCGACTTCTGACGGTGCTTCGCCCGTCCCCCCTGCCCCGTGTCTGGCACAGCTGAGGACCCCCATGAACCTGACCCCGCGCGAAAAAGACAAACTTCTGGTCAGCCTTGCCGCCATGGTGGCCCGTGGCCGCCTTGCGCGCGGCGTCAAGCTGAACCACCCCGAGGCCATCGCGCTGATCACCGATTTCGTGGTGGAGGGCGCGCGCGACGGCCGCCCCGTTGCCGATCTGATGGAGGCCGGGGCCACGGTCCTCAGCGCCGGTCAATGCATGCCGGGCGTGGCCGATATGATCCACTCGGTTCAGGTGGAGGCCACTTTCCCCGATGGCACCAAGCTGGTCACCGTGCATCACCCGATCCGCGGCGCAGAGACGCTGTCGCCCGGCGAAGTGCTGGCGGCTGAGGGCGATCTGATCCTCAACGAGACCGCCCCGGTCACAAAACTCATGGTCGCCAATACCGGCGACCGCCCGATCCAGGTCGGCAGCCATTACCACTTTGCTGAGACCAATGCGGGGCTGTCCTTTGACCGCGCCGCCGCACGCGGCCAGCGCCTCGATATTCCGGCAGGCACCGCCGTGCGTTTTGAGCCAGGCCAGAGCCGCGAAGTCAGCCTTGTGCCGCTGGCCGGGGACCGGATCGTCTACGGCTTCAACCAGCAGATCATGGGCAAGCTTGACGGATAAAGCGCCGGGGTAAACGCTGCTGCGGCAGAAGACTGCAAAGCGCCGGGCAACCGGCAGAACAGGGAGACTAAGACCATGTGCAATGCCTGTGTGATCGACTCCGTTAAACGTTCCATGCTGTCGCGCCGCAGCCTCTTTACCGGGGCCGCTGCCACCACCGCTGCTGTTGTGGCGGCGGGGCTTTCCTCGGCCCGTCCGGCGCTCGCTGCCGGTTCCGGTAAGGTTGCCGATCTGACCCATGCCTGGGACAGCGACTTTCCGACCTTCGACGGCAATCCCGGCATTCTTTATGAAGAAGCCGTCAATATCGATAAATCCGGCTATCAGCTTTATAAGCTGACGATCTTTGAGCATTCCGGCACCCATATCGACGCCCCGCTGCATTTCTCAAAAGACGGCATGTCCGTCGATGAGATCCCGGTGGAAAACCTGGTCTGTCCGCTTTGCGTGATTGATCTGAAGGCCAAGGCGAAAGCTGAGGCCAATGCCATGGTTGAGCCTGCCGATATTGAGGCCTGGGTCTCGGCCAATGGCGAGATCCCTGCCGGGGCCTGCGTGGCCTTCAACTCAGGCTGGGCCGATAAGGTGGCAACGCCTGAGTTCCGCAACACGCCCGATGGCAAATTTGCCTTCCCGGGCTTTTCCAAAGCCGCGACCGATCTGCTGGCCACGATGAATGTCGCCTGTATCGGCACCGATACGCTCTCGCTCGATCCGGGCAATTCGGCGGATTTCGCGGTGCATAACTCCTGGCTGCCCTCTGGCCGCTACGGGATTGAGGGGCTGGCGGGCCTTGATGCGGTGCCCGCCAAAGGTGCTACGATCTTTGTCGGCGCACCGAAACACAAAAGGGGCACCGGTGGTCCGGCCCGGGTGCTGGCGGTTTACTGATGGCGACGGTCCCACTTCTCTCAGACGAAGCGGCCGCGCCCGAAGCCCGCGCCGTCTTTGACGATATCCGCGCCAGCCGCGGCACGGATTACGTCAATAACTTCTGGCGTGCCCTGGCCTATAACCCGGATGAGCTGGCCGATGTCTGGGGCCGGATCAAAACGGTGATGGCCCCCGGCGCTCTCGATCCGCTGACCAAAGAGCTGATCTATATCGCCGTCTCCGCCGCCCATGGCTGCGGTTATTGCCTGCATTCGCATACCGCCGCCGCCCGCGCCAAAGGCATGACGCCTGAGATCTATGCCGAACTCCTCTCAGTGATCGCCATGGCCTCGCGCACCAATGCGCTGGCCACGGCTTTGCAGGTTGAGACTGACCCGCGCTTTTTGGCCTGACCTTCGCCGGGGCGGCCCGCCCGCCCCGGCCTTCCTGTCCCAAGACCCTGACAAAGGTGCCCGATGCCCTACGCCATTTCCCGCGCCGCCTATGCTGACATGTATGGCCCCACCAAAGGCGACCGCCTGCGGCTGGGCGATACCGACCTCATCATCGAGGTCGAGCGCGACCTGATCGCAGACCGCGGCGGCTATGGCGATGAGGTGAAATTCGGCGGCGGCAAGGTAATCCGCGACGGCATGGGCCAAAGCCAGATCACCCGCGCAGGCGGTGCTATGGACACCGTGATCACCAATGCGCTGATCGTCGATTACACCGGCATTTATAAAGCCGATGTGGGCCTGCGGGCCGGGCGGATCGCCAAAATCGGCAAAGCGGGCAACCCCGATACCCAGAAAGGCGTCGATGTCATCGTCGGCCCCGGCACCGAAGTGATCGCAGGCGAGGGCCGCATCCTGACCGCAGGCGGCATGGACGCCCATATCCATTTCATCGCGCCGCAGCAGATCGATGACGCGCTGCACTCCGGCATCACCACCATGCTCGGCGGCGGCACCGGCCCCGCGCATGGCACGCTGGCCACCACCTGCACCCCGGGGCCCTGGCATATCGAGCGGATGATGCAGGCGGCCGAAGCCTTTCCGATGAACCTCGCCTTTTCCGGCAAGGGCAATGCCTCACTGCCCGCAGGCCTTGAAGAGCAGATCCGCGCAGGTGCCTCCTGCCTGAAGCTGCATGAGGACTGGGGCACCACCCCCGCCGCCATCGACTGCTGCCTTGGCGTGGCCGAAGCGATGGATATTCAGGTGATGATCCACACCGATACGCTGAATGAATCGGGCTTTGTGGAAAACACCCTCGCCGCCATCAAAGGCCGCACCATCCACGCCTTCCATACTGAGGGCGCGGGCGGCGGCCATGCGCCCGATATCATCAAGGTCGTGGCCTCGCAGAATATCCTGCCCTCTTCGACCAATCCGACCATGCCCTATACCGTCAACACCATCGAGGAACACCTCGACATGCTGATGGTCTGCCACCACCTCGACCGCAAAGTGCCCGAGGATGTGGCCTTCGCCGAAAGCCGCATCCGGCGTGAGACCATCGCCGCCGAAGATATCCTCCACGATATGGGGGCTTTCTCGGTGATCTCCTCGGACAGCCAGGCCATGGGCCGCGTCGGCGAAGTCATCACCCGCACCTGGCAGAGCGCCCATAAGATGAAGCGCCAGCGCGGTGCCCTGCCGGAAGAAACCGGCAATAACGACAACGCCCGCGTCAAACGCTATATCGCCAAATATACCATCAACCCGGCGCTGGTGCATGGTATCTCCGCCCATATCGGCTCGATTGAACCCGGCAAACGCGCCGATCTGGTGCTCTGGTCACCCGCCTTCTTCGGCGCGAAGCCCGAGATGGTGCTTTTGGGCGGGCAGATCGTCGTGGCGCAGATGGGCGATCCCAATGCCTCGATCCCGACGCCGCAGCCGGTCCATACCCGCCCGATGTTTGGCGCCTATGGCGGCGCGGTCACCCGGGCGGCGGCGATCTTCACCTCCAAAGCGGCGCTGGAAGACGATATCAAACACCGCTACGATCTGCGCAAAGACCTGATTGCGGTAGAGAATTGCCGCGGCATCCAAAAATCCGATATGCGGCTGAATTCGGCCACGCCCCATATCGAGGTCGATCCCGAAACCTATGAGGTCCGCGCCGATGGCGTGCTTTTGACCTGTGAGCCCGCGGATGAGCTTCCGCTCGCGCAGCGCTATTTCCTGTTTTGAGGTTGCCATGCTGACCGTCACCCGCCTGATGCCCGTCACCCCTGAGGGGCATTATGACCATATCACCCTCGACTACGACGGCCGCATGCTGCGCCGCAAACTCCTGACCACCGATCACGGGGTCGAGTTTATGTTCGACCAGCCCTCGCTGGTGAACCTTGACGACTACCAGGGGATGGAGCTTTCCGACGGCACCATCGTGGAAATCCTCCCGGCGGTGGAAGAGCTCGTGGAAATCCGCGGCAACCTCGCGCGCCTTGCCTGGCATATCGGCAACCGCCACACCCCCTGCGCCATTGAGGCTGACCGCCTGCTGATCCGCCGCGATCATGTGCTCGAAAAGATGCTGCGCTTCCTTGAGGCGGAGATCCGCTATATCGCCGCCCCCTTCACCCCGGAAGGCGGCGCCTATGGCCAGGGCCGCACCATGGGCCACGATCACGGCCACAGCCACAGCGCCCCCCAGCCGCATGTGCACGGAGCCGGCTGCAGCCACGACCACTAAGATGATCAGCCTGCATACCCTCTCGCTGCTGCAATGGCTCTCCCCCGCCTTCCCGACCGGCGCTTTCGCCTGTTCGGGCGGGCTGGAAACCGCCATCGCGGATGAGCGTATCCGCACCACGGCCGATCTGCAGGCCTGGCTCCGCCACCTGCTCTGCCACGGCCCGCTCTGGTCCGATGCGGTGCTGCTCGCCCAAGGCCTGAAACCCGGAGCAGATCATGACGCGCTCGACACCCTCGCCCGCGCCCTCTGCCTCTCTGCCGAGCGGCTGGAAGAAACCCTGAGCCTCGGCACCGCTTTTGCGCGCACAGTCTCGGCCGCCACAAGCCGCAGCCTGCCCCCGCGCACGCTCCCGATCGCCATCGCCGAGGCCGCAGCCCCCCTCGGCCTCCCCGCTGAGACCGTGGTCGCCCACAGCCTCCACGCGGCCCTCAGCAATCTCGTCACCATCGCCACCCGCGCGGTCCCTCTGGGCCAGACCGAGGGGCAAACCCTTCTCACCGCCCTCCACCCGCTGATCCCCGGCACCGCCGCCCGCGCCACAGGCGCAGGCCTCAGCGGCCTCGGCACCGCCGCCTTCGCCGCAGATCTCGCCAGCCTTTCCCACGAAACCCTGCAACCAAGGCTTTACCGCACATGAGCACCGGCCCCCTCCGCGTCGGCATCGGCGGCCCCGTCGGCGCCGGCAAAACCAGCCTCACCGAGGCCCTCGCCCGTGCCCTCGCCCCCCGCCTGTCGATGGCCGTCATCACCAATGACATCTACACCCGCGAAGACGCCGACTACCTCACCCGCGCCCAGGTCCTGCCCGCACATCGCATCCGCGGCGTGGAAACCGGCGGCTGCCCGCATACGGCGATCCGCGAGGATGCCTCGATCAATCTCGCGGCCATCGCCGATCTCACCGCCAAAATCCCCGATCTTGACCTGATCCTGATCGAATCCGGCGGCGACAACCTTGCCGCCACCTTCTCTCCCGAACTCGCCGATCTCTCGATCTATGTGATCGACACCGCCGCAGGCCAGGACATCCCGCGCAAGAAAGGCCCCGGCCTCACCAAATCCGACCTGCTGGTGGTCAATAAAACCGACCTCGCCCCCCATGTCGGCGTCGATCTGACCCTGCTCGAATCCGACACCCGCACCGCCCGCGGCACAAAACCCTTTGTCCTGGCAGAGATCCGCAATGGCAAAGGCCTTGATGAAATCATCTCCTGGCTCCTGCGCCATGGTGGCCTCCCCCCCACCGCCTGATTTTGGCTTTTTCCAAATACTCCCGGGGGTCCGGGGGCCGGCAGCCCCCGGCGCTCACCACAAAAGCAAAGGCCCGGGAGTTCACACCCCCGGGCCTTCTTTTATTCCATAGCCTGAAAGATCAGCCGTCGATCATCGGCAAAAGCTGGTCAATCGACTTCTTCGCATCGCCGTAGAACATGCGGGTGTTGTCTTTGTAGAACAGCGGGTTCTCGATGCCCGAATACCCGGTGCCCTGACCGCGCTTCGACACGAAGACCTGCTTGGCTTTCCAGACTTCCAGAACCGGCATGCCCGCGATCGGCGAATTCGGATCTTCCTGAGCGGCCGGGTTCACGATGTCATTCGAGCCGATGATGATCACGACATCCGTTTCCGGGAAGTCCTCGTTGATCTCATCCATCTCCATCACGATGTCATAAGGCACTTTGGCTTCCGCCAGCAGCACGTTCATATGGCCCGGCAGACGACCCGCAACCGGGTGGATCGCAAAGCGCACGTTCTTGCCACGGCCACGCAGCTTGCGGGTCAGCTCCGACACCGACTGCTGCGCCTGAGCCACCGCCATGCCGTAACCCGGCACGATGATGATGCTGTCGGCATCATTCAGTGCCGAGGCCACGCCATCCGCGTCAATGGCAACCTGCTCGCCGGTCACTTCCATGGCCGGACCGGTGGTGCCACCAAAGCCGCCCAGGATCACCGACACGAAGGAACGGTTCATCGCCTTACACATGATGTAGGACAGAATCGCACCCGAAGAGCCAACCAGCGCGCCCACAACGATCAGCAGATCATTGCCCAGCGAGAAGCCGATCGCGGCCGCCGCCCAGCCCGAGTAGCTGTTCAGCATCGACACCACCACCGGCATATCGGCGCCGCCGATACCCATGATCAGGTGGTAGCCGATGAACAGCGCCAGGATCGTCATCACATAAAGGGTCCAGGAACCGGCCCCGTTCAGATAAGCGATCAGCAGGATCACCGACAGGATCGCCGCACCGGCGTTCAGCAGGTGGCCGCCCGGCAGTTTCTTCGCCTTGCCGTCCACTTTGCCGGCCAGTTTGCCATAAGCAACAACCGAACCGGTAAAGGTCACTGCACCGATGAAGACCCCAAGGAAGGTCTCAACCCGCAGGATCGCCACTTCGACCGGCGATTTATGCGCAACCATTGCGGCAAAACCGGTGATCGAGGACTGCAGCTCCTGCAGCTTTTGCGGGCCCATGTTCAGCAGCGCCAGCAGCGCATCGGGGTCATGCTGCGCATAGATCAGCGGCAGCACATGGCTCAGCGTCAGATCGGCGTTAAAGCCGATAAACACCGCCGCCAGACCCACGAGCGAGTGCATCGCAGCCACCAGCTGCGGCATCTCGGTCATCTGAACCTTCTTGGCCAGGAGGGCACCAATCGCGCCCCCCACCAGGATCAGCACCAGCGCAACTGCCGCAAACCCGGTCGAAATGCCCGGTCCGATCAGCGTTGCCACCACAGCAAGCGCCATGCCGACAATGCCGTACCAGACAGCGCGTTTCGCGCTTTCCTGGCCGGAGAGACCCCCCAGCGACAGGATCATCAGAACAGCCGAAACCACATAGGCGGCCGTGGTAAATCCGTAGTCCATTCGGCCCTCTCCTTACGACTTCTGGAACATGGCGAGCATCCGCCGGGTGACCATAAAGCCACCGAAGATGTTGATGCCGGCCATAAAGACCGAGAGACCCGCCAGAACAATCACCAGCCAGCTGCCCGAGCCGATCTGCATCAGCGCGCCCAGGATGATGATCGAGGAGATCGCATTGGTGATCGCCATCAGCGGGGTATGCAGCGAATGCGCCACATTCCAGATGATCTGGAAGCCCACAAAGCAGGCCAGCACAAAGACGATGAAGTGCTGCATGAACGAGGCCGGAGCCACCAGGCCCACGGCCAGCAGCAGCGCCGCCGAAACACCCAGAACGGTGAACTGCGTGCGGGTCTGCGCCTTGAATTCAGCGGCTTCTTTCGCGCGCTTTTCTTCCGGCGTCAGCTCTTTCACCTTTTCTTTCGGCTTCTGAGCGGCAATCGCCTGGATCTTCGGCGGCGGCGGCGGGAAGGTGATCGCGCCCTCATGGGTCACGGTCGCGCCGCGGATCACGTCATCTTCCATGTTGTGATCGATCACGCCGTCTTTTTTCGGCGTCAGATCGGTCAGCATGTGACGGATATTGGTCGAGTAAAGCGTCGAGGCCTGAGCCGCCATACGGCTCGGGAAATCGGTGTAGCCAACGATGGTCACGCCGTTTTCAGTGACGATTTTCTCGTCCGGGATGGTCAGATCGCAGTTGCCGCCGCGCTCAGCCGCAAGGTCCACGATGACCGAGCCCGGCTTCATCATCTGAACCATATCTTCGGTCCAGAGCTTCGGTGCCGGACGGCCCGGGATCAGCGCGGTGGTGATGACAATGTCAATCTCCGGCGCGAGTTCGCGGAACTTCTTCAGCTGGGCTTCACGGAACTCCGGCGAAGACGGGGCGGCATAGCCACCCGTTGCCGCGCCGTCGATCTGGGTCTCAGAGAAGTCCAGATAGACGAACTCAGCGCCCATCGACTCGATCTGTTCCGCCACTTCCGGGCGCACGTCGAAGGCATAGGTGATCGCGCCCAGCGAGGTCGAGGTGCCGATGGCGGCCAGACCTGCCACGCCCGCACCCACCACCAGGACTTTCGCCGGCGGCACTTTGCCCGCAGCGGTGACCTGACCGGTGAAGAAGCGGCCGAAGTTGTTGCCAGCCTCAATCACCGCGCGGTAACCCGCGATATTGGCCATCGACGACAGCGCGTCCATCTTCTGCGCGCGCGAAATCCGCGGCACCATATCCATGGCGACCACGGTTGCGCCGCGGGCGTTGACCGCCTCCAGCAGATCCGCATTCTGTGCCGGCCAGAAGAACGAGATCAGGGTCTGGCCCTGACGCAGGAGGGCGACCTCAGAGGCCTCCGGTCCGCGTACCTTCACCAGCACATCCGCTGCTTCCGAGACCGCCTGGGCGGTCGGAAGAACGGTGACACCCGCCTTCTCATAAGTCGCGTCCGAGAAACCGGCCTTCGCCCCTGCACCGGATTCGATCACACAGGTGTGGCCGAGTTTCACCAGCTGCAGAGCCGAATCCGGAGTCATCGCAACCCGGTTCTCACCCTCGAATATCTCTTTAAGAGCGCCGATCTTCACCTGATCCGTCCCCCTATCCCCTTCACATCCCCGAAGGGATTGTTTCTGCACAGTCGGCCCCGCAGTAGTCCGACAGATTCTGCACGTGCCCACATACCACCGCGCAACAAAGTTTCACAAGAGGATGCTACAAAGCAGCACCTCCGGTCCATTTTGCCGCACCCTGAAGCAAACACACAGCGTCTGCCCGCAGGACCAGCGATCTGAAAACCACCTGCATCAGCCGGCGGCCGCAGCCACGCCCTGAAAGCAAAGCAGCCAGGTCAGCTTTGCCGTAACGTCACAACGCTGTCTGCGCAACAGTTTCAGGACAGATCCCCCCATAACTGTCCAAACTCTGAGGTGAGACAGAATGCAGCAGGTCCACATTTTTATGCAAAGACGGATAGAAGAGAGCTTTTCGCGTCAGGGCTTCCTGACCCTGCTCGGCGCACGCCTGCTCAGCGTGACCCCGGGCGAGGTGACCCTGGGCGTCACCCTGCGCCCTGAGTTCAGCCAGCAGCATGGCGCGGGCCACGCGGGGATCAGCTTTACCTTAGGGGATGTGGCCGCAGGTTATGCGGCGCTGACGCAGATCGAGCCGGGGATGGAGGTGATGACCTCTGAGATGAAAATTCACCTTCTGCGCCCGGCCATCGGTGACGAGCTGATCGCGAAGGGCTCGGTCATCAAATCGGGGCGGCGGCTGATCGTGACGCGGGCCGATGTTTTCGCGCGGCGCGGGGCCGAGGAGGTGCTGATCGCCACGCTTCTGGGCACCATGGTCCCGGTCGCGGCGGATCTTTAACGAAAAGCGGCCCCGGGGGGCCACTTTTTAAGGCTCAGGCCGTCAGGCCTTCCGGCTCGGGCAAGCCGTTGGCGCGGCAACAAGCCGTCAGCGTATTGGCCAGCAGGCAGGCGATGGTCATCGGCCCCACGCCACCCGGCACCGGGGTGATGGCGCCCGCCACTTCCGCGGCCGAGGCGTAATCCACATCGCCCACCAGCTTTTGTTTGCCGTCGCGCTCAATCCGGTTGATGCCCACGTCGATCACGGTGGCACCGGGTTTGACGTAATCCGCAGTGATCATCTCAGGACGACCGACGGCCGCGACCAGAATATCCGCGCCTTTGCAGAGCGCTTTCAGATCTTTCGTGCGCGAATGCGCGATGGTCACCGTGCAGCTGTCGCCCAGCAGCAGCTGCGCCATAGGCTTGCCAACGATGTTCGAGCGGCCCACGACCACGGCATTCAGCCCCGAGAGATCGCCCAGGCGGGCGCGCAGCAGCATCAGGCAGCCAAGCGGCGTGCAGGGCACCATGGCCTTCTGCCCGGTGGCCAGCAGACCCACGTTGGAGATGTGAAAGCCGTCGACATCCTTGGCCGGATCAATCGCGTTGATCACGGCGGCCTCTTCCAGATGCCCCGGCAGCGGCAGCTGCACCAGGATCCCGTGAACCGCCGGATCGGCGTTCAGCGCGGCGATCAGCGCCAGAAGTTCCGCCTGCCCCACAGAGGCATCAAGCTTATGCTCAAAGCTGTTCATGCCGACTTCAACGGTCATCCTGCCCTTGGAGCGGACATAGACCTGGCTTGCCGGGTCTTCGCCCACCAGCACCACGGCCAGACCGGGGGTGATGCCTTTGGCCACCAGCCCGGCCACACCCGCGGCGACTTTGCCGCGCACCTCGGCCGCGAAGGCCTTTCCGTCAATGACCGCTGCCGTCATGGTTCAATCCTTCGTCTTCTGCCCCGCCCCGAGGAGGTTTTCCTCGTGGCCGATGGCCCATTCCATCAGCTCGCGCCAGAGCCGCTCTGCCAGATCCGCATCCATCCCGGTCGCAGCGGCTTTGGCACGCACATTGCGCACCACCTCTTCCACGCGGGTGTCGATGCGCGCAGGCCAGCCGTTCTCCGACTTCAGCTCTGCGGCGCGGGTGATATAGGTCGCGCGCTCAGCAAAAAGCGTCACAAGCGCTGTGTCGAGCCGGTCAATCCCGGCCCGAAGTTCGGTCATATCCTGACAGTCTTTCGCGCTGCGCATGGTCTCTCCCCCCTCACAACGCTCAGAACAGGCCTTCGACCTGCCCGTCCTCATTCAGCCGGATATTTTCCGCCGCAGGGACACGGGGAAGGCCCGGCATGGTCATGATCTCACCGCAGATCGCCACGATGAAGCCGGCCCCCGCCGAGAGCCGCACTTCGCGCACCGGGACGGTGTGCCCCTCAGGCGCGCCGCGCAGGTCAGGATCGGTGGAGAAGCTGTATTGCGTCTTGGCCATGCAGACCGGCAGATGGCCGTAGCCCGCCTCTTCCCAGACCTTCAGCTGCGCCATCACGGATTTATCCGCCGTCACCTCACCCGCGCGGTAGATGCGTTTCGCGACCGTGTTGATCTTGTCCCAAAGGCTCAGATCATCGCCATAAAGCGGCGCGAACTGCGCGGCCCCGCTGTCGGCGAGAGCCGCCACACGCTGCGCGAGCGCTTCGGCCCCGGCACCACCTTCGGCCCAGTGGCGGCAAAGGATCGCCTCAACCCCGAGGCCCGCAGCACAGGCCTGAACGGCGGCGATTTCTGCCTCGGTATCAGAGTGGAAATGGTTGATCGCCACCACCACCGGCACGCCGAAACTGCGCAGGTTCTCAATATGGCGACCGAGGTTTGCCGAACCCGCCTGAACGGCTGCGACATTTTCCAGCCCCAGATCGGCCCGGGCCACGCCGCCATTCATCTTCAGCGCGCGCACCGTGGCGACCAGCACCACCGCCGCAGGCTTAAGGCCAGCCTTACGACATTTGATATTAAAGAACTTCTCGGCCCCGAGATCGGCGCCAAACCCGGCTTCCGTCACCACATAATCGCCCAGCTTCAAAGCCGTGCGGGTCGCGATAACCGAGTTGCAGCCATGGGCGATATTGGCAAAAGGCCCGCCATGCACGAAGGCCGGATTGTGCTCCAGCGTCTGCACCAGGTTTGGCTGCATCGCGTCTTTCAGCAGCACCGTCATCGCGCCATCGGCCTTCAGATCGCGCGCTGTCACGGGGGTCTTTGCGCGGGTGTAACCGACGATGATATCGCCCAGACGGCGCTCAAGATCGTGAAGATCGGTCGCAAGGCAGAGGATCGCCATGACCTCAGAGGCCACGGTGATGTCAAATCCGGTCTGACGCGGAAAGCCGTTCGACACGCCGCCAAGGCTGACCACGGTGTCGCGCAAAGCCCGGTCGTTCATATCCATCACCCGCCGCCAGGTGATGCGGCGCTCATCAAGATCAAGGCTGTTGCCCCAATAGATGTGGTTGTCGATCATCGCCGCCAGCAGGTTATGCGCCGAAGTGATGGCGTGAAAATCCCCGGTAAAATGCAGGTTCATCTCTTCCATCGGCACGATCTGCGCCATGCCGCCGCCTGCAGCGCCGCCCTTCATGCCGAAATTCGGCCCAAGGCTGGCTTCACGGATGCAGACCACGGCTTTTTTGCCGATACGGTTCAGCGCATCGCCCAGGCCCACCGTGGTGGTGGTTTTACCCTCCCCGGCAGGGGTCGGGTTGATCGCGGTGACGAGGATCAGTTTGCCGTCCGGGCGGTCCGCCAGGCTGCGGATAAAGCTCTGGCTGACCTTGGCTTTGTCGTGACCATAGGGCAGCAGATCCTGCTCGCTGATCCCCAGCTTCTCTCCAATTTCACGGATCGGCCGCTTGACGGCCGCACGGGCGATTTCGATGTCGGAGCGAAAGCTCATCGCGGCACCTCAACTGGGATCTGGCTTTGGCCCTGCCCATGTCACGGCAGGGCGCAAAAGTCCAGCGAAGCGCGCAACCTCCTGGTCAGCGTGGCGACCAGACACGCTGACCAGGCACGAAGAGGCGGATTTCGTCCCCTTCACGCAGAGTGCCGCCGCGCTCAACCCAGCCGACAAAGCCGCGCAGGCCCACGGCGGCGCGCTTAAACGCCGCGCCAAAACCTGGATGCGCCTTCTCAATCGGCCTGGCGGGCAGCATGCAGGGCAGGTTTTCGACATCCACCACCAAAGTCGTGCCATCCGGCCCCAAAAGCCGCGACGAAGGCGGCAGATGGCTGAGATCCGGGATCCCCTCAATCACCAGCGAGGCACCGACCAGCGCGGGATCCAGACGCTCAATCCCCATATTCACCGCGATCTGCGCCAGTTCCTCAGCGCTGAGCACCGAAAGCTGACGGGTATTGGCAATCTCGGTGTCTTTCGGGTGAATCATCTTCACCCGCGAGCAGGACGGACGCGTCAGCCCGCCGTGTGCCTCGCCCTCCGGCCCGGCAAGCGTCAGGCTGACCCCCGGACGCGCCTGCGATTCGAGCCCGGCGTCGCGATCCGGCACCACGCCCGTCCAAACCACGCGGCCCTTCCAGGCCGTTTCCACAAATACTGCCATTCCTGTCTCCCTGCAGTCCCTGCCGATCACAGAACCGGCCGACGGACCCTGCGTCAAGCCGGGGAAAGCCTGAGGCGTTCCCCAACAGAAAGGGCCGCCGCGGCATAAATCCCGCGACGGCCCGAATTTCAGGCAAGTTCCGCAGCTTATGCCAGCTGTTCAGGCTCCATGCCGCCCTCATTGCGCGGACGGGTCTTCGGAATGGCGGTCAGGCTGGAAAGACCGCCCGCATCGTTGTCGTCCTCGCTGTCGAGCGCTTCACCCGCGATTACCTTGCGGATCTGATCGCCGGTCAGCGTTTCATATTCGAGAAGACCCTGAGCGAGGCTTTCAAAATCGTCGTTCTTTTCCAGAAGGATACGACGCGCCGTCTCATAGCCGGTGTCGATCAGGCGCTTCACTTCGGCCTCGATCAGCTTTTTGGTCTCAGCCGAGACCGAGAAGCCACCGGTATTGCCCTGATAGCCTTCATGGGCTTCGGCATAGTCGATATTGCCGACCAGATCCGACATGCCCCACCGCATGACCATCGCACGCGCCAGCGCCGAGGCCTGCTGAATATCACCGGTCGGACCGTTCGAGACGCGCTCATCGCCGAATTTGATGATCTCAGCCGCTTTACCGGCCATGGTCATGGCGATCTTCTGCTCGGCCTCATCCTTGTGGAACTCAAGGCGGTCCATCTCGGGCAGCGAGACAACCATGCCAAGCGCGCCACCGCGCGGGATGATGGTCGCTTTATAGACCGGGTCACATTTCGGCAGGTTCATGCCAACGATGGCATGGCCAGCCTCATGATAGGCGGTCATTTCTTTCTGCGCCGGCGTCAGAACCATCGAGCGGCGGGCCACGCCCATGATGACTTTGTCTTTTGCGTTTTCAAAGTCGTCCATGGTGACGAAGCGGCGGCCGACACGCGCGGCCAGCAGCGCCGCCTCGTTGACGATGTTCATCAGATCCGCACCCGAGAAGCCCGGCGTGCCGCGCGCGATGGTGCGCAGATCGACATCGGGGCCCAGCGGAACCTTGCGGGCATGAACGGCGAGGATCTTCTCGCGGCCCTTGATATCCGGGTTCGGCACGTGGATCTGACGGTCAAAGCGGCCCGGACGCAGCAGAGCCGGGTCGAGCACGTCTTTGCGGTTGGTGGCCGCGACGATGATCACGCCCTCATTGGCCTCAAAGCCGTCCATCTCAACCAGAAGCTGGTTGAGGGTCTGCTCACGCTCATCATTGCCGCCGCCGATGCCGACACCCCGGGCACGACCCACGGCGTCGATTTCGTCGATAAACACGATGCAGGGCGCGTTTTTCTTCGCCTGCTCAAACATATCGCGCACGCGGCTGGCGCCGACGCCCACGAACATCTCAACGAAATCCGAGCCCGAGATGGTGAAGAAGGGCACACCCGCTTCGCCGGCAATGGCGCGGGCCAGCAGGGTTTTACCGGTGCCCGGAGGGCCCACCAGCAGCGCCCCTTTGGGAATTTTGCCACCCAGACGCGAGAATTTCTGCGGATTGCGCAGGAATTCCACGATCTCTTCCAGCTCTTCCTTGGCCTCGTCGATGCCGGCGACATCGTCAAAGGTGACGCGGCCGTTTTTCTCGGTCAGCAGTTTGGCCTTGGATTTGCCAAAGCCCATGGCGCCGCCACGGCCACCGCCCTGCATACGGTTCATAAAGAAGATCCAGATGCCGATCAGGATCAGGAAGGGCATCCAAAGCGACAGCAGCGACATGAAGCCCGACTGTTCCTGCGGAACGGCCCGGACCTCTACCTTGCTTGCGATCAGCTTGTCGGCGATGTTTTCGCCTTCCGGACGGACCACCGAATAGCGTGCGCCATCCTTGCCCTGCACCTCAACCTTTTCGCCGTCGAGCGTGACAGCCGTCACCGCGCCATCCTGAACCCGTTGCATAAACTCCGAGTAGGACAGCTGCCGGGACGACGACGTGGTCTGCCCGCCACCGAAGACCGAGAACAGGGTGACGATCAGTACCAGAAGCACGACCCAGAAAGCGATGTTGCGTGCGTTGCCCAAAGTAATCTCCCATAGCCGGGCCGGCAAAGCCTGCCCCTTGCGGGTTAAAATAGAGATTAGAACGCAAGGTTCAATGCAGGAACGGCAAAGAGCCGAAGCCTTTCCGCAGAAGAAGCCGGTAATCGGGCTCAGGGCGGGCCAGTGGAGCCGCAATCAGAGCACCTTTGCACCAGAGCGCAGGCCCCGCCATCAGCGAGTCGCGCGGCAGCGGGCTAAAATCGCGCCAGTCTTTAATCTGCGTGATCCCCTCTGCCAGCGGGGCGGTCAGGGCCCCCTCGGGCCAGATGCCGCCGATCTGCCAGCGCCCGTCCCACCAGTCCGCCGCAAAGGATGTCAGAGGCCGCACCGCCTGAAGTTCCCGCGCGATCCGCAGAACGCCCTTTTTCCGGGTCACAAGGCAGCCTGCCAGCGTCTGCCGCACGACCCCGGCCTCCAGGCCCTGCCGCAGACGGGCGAGGGCCTCGCGCCGGGGGGGAAAGGGGCTGGCCCCGACGATCCGAATGGCCGCCACCAGCAGCCGCCGCGCGGCCTCATCGTCCTCAGGCAGGCCCTGGATCAACAGATCTCCGGCCTGGACCTGCACGCGGGTCTGCCACTCGGCGCTTAACTGCCGCTCGGCCCAGGCGCGGGTGTCTGCAAGGGCGCGGGCGCTTTGGGCGATGGCAGCGGGGGTGATGCCCGCCGCAGCCAGATCCTCAAGCAGGCGGCGCATCTTCACCCGGGTATAGGCCGTGTCTGCGTTCGAGGGATCTTCCGCCCAGGCAATGCCCTGCCCGCGCAGATGCGCGCGCAGCACCTCCCGCGGGGTGTCGAGCAGCGGGCGCAAAAAGCGCATCCCTTCGCGGTGAAACCCGGGAGCCATGGCGGCCAGACCGTCCAGCCCTGCGGCACGGCCGAGGCGGATCAGAAAGGTTTCCGCCACATCCTCGCGGTTATGCGCGACCAGAATGGCCGCAAGCCCCCGCCTTTTCCCCCAGGATGCCAGCGCCGCATAGCGCCCTGCCCGCGCCTCTGCGGAAAGATTTCCTGCAGGCTCCCCCCGCCGCCAGAGCAGCGTTTCGTGTTGAAGGCCACGGGCGGCGCAGAAGCCGGCGACCATCCGCGCCTCCGCCGCCGCCTCGGGGCGCAGCCCGTGATCCACCGTCGCCGCCTCCAGCCGCAGGCCGCAGCCCCGCGCCAGCGGGATCGCCAGATCCAGCAGCGCCAGAGAATCGCCGCCGCCCGATACGGCAGCGCCCAGAGCCGTGAGGCCCCGGGCGCGGGTATCTTCCATGACCGCCAGAAGGGCGGCCTTTGCCGCCTCTAGGGGCATTGCAGCGCCTGGCGCTCGGCATAGGCCTGATCTTCGGCCGGATGGCCGGGATAGCGCAGCCCCACTTCCGTCAGCGTGATGCAGGCCTCATTCACCTGCCCCAGCCGCCCGAGGGCGCGGCCCAGCCGAAAGAGCGACTCTGCCGCCTGCGGGCCCGCCGGATAAGACGAAAAGCCCTCAAGATAGCTGTGCGCGGCGGCCTTCTGATCGCCAAGACCCTCCAGGGCCTCGCCGCGCAGAAACAGCGCTTCGCCGCTTAATTCGCTGTCCGGAAAGGATTGCGCAAAGGTCGCAAGGAGGTCTTCGGCGGCGCGAAAGTCACCCTGACCGAGCACCGCCCGGGCCCGGTCGAGAGTTGCCTGATCATTTGCTGCAGGCTTCGCTTGGGGGGCCGGAACAGCCGGAGCCGCGGCGGAGGGCTTGTCACCACCCAGAGGGGCGGAGGAGCCGATGGAGGAGACATCGCCCCCCTCCAGCTCGACGATCCGGAATTCCAGATCGCCCAGACGGTTGGTGCCGTCATTCACCACGCGGTTCACGCGCAGCTCCAGATCTTCGGTGCGGCCCGTCAGGCGCATCAGCTCCAGCTCGATGGCCTCAAGCCGTTCGAGGATCGTGGCACCGCCCGGGCGCGACACCGCACCCGTGCTCATCAGTTCGGCCTTCAGCGAGGCCATTTCATTGCCCAGCTGAGTGACCTGCGCGCGGACATCCGCAAGCGTCTCCTGGCGTGACTGCGCCGCCCCCGGCAGGGGGGCGAACATCAGGGCCAGGCTGAAAGCGGCGACAGCGCCGCGCAGCGCCTTCATCATCAGCTGCCTGCGCCGACCGACAGAACGGTCACGGCGCGGCGGTTCTGGGCGTAGCATGCCTCATCCGAGCAGGCCTGGACGGGGCGCTCTTTGCCATAAGAAATGGTGCGGACGCGGCTCGGGTTCACCCCCTGCGAGATCAGGAACTGCTGCGCCGAAGCGGCACGACGGGCCCCAAGCGCAATGTTATACTCGCGGGTGCCTTTTTCGTCGGCATGGCCTTCCATGATGATCGCATAGGAGGGATTGGAGTTCAGCCAGCCCGCCTGTGCGCTCAGGATCGAGCGGCCTTCCGGCGAGACGGTGTGCTGGTCATAGCCAAAGAGCACGCGGTCGCCGACGCGCTGCTGGAAATAAGCCTGCGAGCGCGGATCGTTCGGATCGCCAAGGCCGGTGCTGTCCACACCGCCCGCGCCAAAGCCGCCGCCCTGGCCACCGGCGCCATAGCCGCCTGCGCCGTAAGCGCCATCCGCGCCACCAGCCCCAAAGCGGTCAGGGTTGTTACAGGCCGCGAGACCCAGAACGGTCATCAGCAGTGCGGCTTTCGTCAGAATGCGCATGGTCTGTTCCTTATTGCGGCCACCCGGCACAGCGGCTTTGGGCCTTTTTAGCATCATCCTGCGCCTCTGGGAAACGCCCGCGCGCAGGAGACTGAATTTTAGTCAGCGGCTCTGCCTTACGGCAGCAGCGGCGACCAGGCCGGATCCGATGCCCCGCCCTGCACACGCACCTGACGCGGCGGGTTGCGGCCCGTGATATCCACCGAGAAGATCCCCGGCACGCCAGCCTCACCGGCATTCTCACGGGTGAACATGATGACGCGGCCGTTCGGCGCCCAGGTCGGACCCTCATCAAGGAACGAGGCCGTCAGCAGACGCTCTTCGGTGCCATCGGTGCGCATGACGCCAATGTGGAAACGGCCATCGAGCTGCTTGGTAAAGGCAATCAGATCGCCCCGCGGCGACCAGACCGGGGTGCCATAGCGGCCCTTGCCCGATGAGATGCGGCGCGGCTCACCGCCCGAGGCGGGCATCACATAGATCTGGCTGCCGCCGGTGCGGTCGGACTCAAAGACAATCTGGCTGCCATCGGGCGAGAAGCTCGGCGCCGTCTCAATCGAGGGCGCGGACGACAGACGCACGCTGGAGCCCGACGACAGATCCATGCGGTAAATGTCGGTATTGCCGCCCTGCGCCGAGGAGAACACGACCGTGCGCCCGTCGGGGGCAAAGCGCGGCGCGAAGGTCATCTCGCCCGGCAGATTGCCAAGCGCACGCTGCGCGCCGGAGGCCACATCCATCAAAACGATCTGCGGAAAGCCCGAAGCATAAGAGGTGTAAAGGATCCGGTCGCCCTGGGGCGAGAAGCGCGGTGCCAGCACCAGCGCCCGGCTGTCGGTCAGGAACTGCTGGTTCGCGCCGTCATAATCGGCCACGGCCAGACGTTTGGCGCGGGCATTCTTCGGGCCGGATTCCGACACAAAGACAATCCGGCTGTCGAAATAGCCGCTTTCGCCGGTGATCCGGGCATAGACGGCATCGGCCACCTTATGCGCCATGCGGCGCCAGCTTTGCGTGGTGCCCGCGAACTGCAGCCCCTCGCCCATCTGCTGGCCCGAAGCCACGTCAAAGAGCCGGAATTTCACCACCAGCCGGCTGCCCTGCACCGAGACGGCCCCGGTGATCAGCGCTTCTGCGTTGATCGCGCGCCAGTCCTGATACTGCACGGCCGAATCAAAACTCACCACCTGCGAGACATGCGCCGAAGCCGGGATTTCCCGGAAAAGACCGGTCCCGTTCAGATCCTGCGCGACCAGCGACGAGATATTCGCCGCCACCTCGCCTGCGCCACCCTCGCCGATAAAGCGCGGCAGGGCATAGGGAAGAGGCTCAATCACACCATCGGTAAAGCGCAGCTTCAGCTGTGCTTCAGCCGGTGCGGCCCCCAGAAACGGCACGGCCAGCGCGATGCCAAGCATCACCGCCATCAGCCGCTTTGCGACGTTCACGCGCATCACTTTCATATCCCACCCCGGTTTACCCGGCCCTTGTTGATCAGTTCCTGCCCCTTTCAGAATGCAAAGGAAGGGGCAGAGGTTCCAGTCACGTCTTTGCCAGAACGGCTTTCTCAGTCTAGCGCAGACGCATGGCGTTATAGTCAAACGTCATGTCGATCTGCTGCCAGTGGTTGTATTTATCCGCAGGCAGTGCGCCATTCTGCGCGCAGCGCATGACGGCGCGGCGTGCGGTTTCATAGGCGGTGCGATTGCCCGCCTCGGAAGGACCGTTGGCCGACAGCATCTCGACCCGCTCCACCCCGCCATCGGGGCGCATATGCGCGCGCAGTTCAATCACCGAACTCATGGCATCGGTGGAGGCAGAGCCCACACCCCAGCACTTCGAGATCTCGCGGTGCAGCGCATCCACCTCACCCGACGACAGCGGCGGACCCGAAGCGGCACGCCCTGCCCCCCCGGTGCCACTGCCCGAGGGGCGAGAGGCCGTGCGCTCAGGCTTAGTCGCCTGGGCCGCGGCCGCCGCAGCCGCCTCAGCGGCGGCTGAAGCGATGGCATCTGCCGCCGCCTGCGCCGCGGCGGCCGCGATGGCATCGGCGGCCGCATCATTGCGGGCAGGCTTCGGCGTCTCGGCGGGCTTTGCCGGTGCAGGCGTCTCGGCAGCCGCCGTCTCCGTGCGCTCAGGCCGTGCGGGGCGCGAGGGCGGACGGCGCGAGGCCTCGGGCGCCATGGTCTTTGGTGCTGCGTCTTCCTGCGCGATTTCAGTGGCTTCCGTCACCGTGCGGGTGGTGGCCTCTTCCGGCGCTGCGGCAGGCTTCGGCGGCTCGGGCTTCACCGGGGCCTCTTCTGCGACCGGCTCGGGCGGCGGGGCCTGCACCTCGGGCGCGCGCTCTGCCTCCGGCGGCGGCGCGGGTGCGGCCTCGGCGGCCACACGGTCCACGGCGCGCTGACGCGGGCGCGGACTTTCTTTCACCGCTTCCATCGGCGGCTCGGGCGCAATAACGGGAGCGGCCTCCTGCGGACGCTCGACCGGCGGCGTCTCGCGAGGCGGGGTGACCACGGCAGGCCGGGTCTCTTCGGGCGCGGGAGGCTCGGGCGTCACCGGGAGGTCTTCGGGAACGGGCGGCGGCGGCGGGGCCGCCGGCTCCGGCACCTCAGCGGCAGGCTCAGGCCGGGCCTGCGGCGGGCGCGAGGCGGGCGGCGCGGCGGTCGCCGGCGGGGCATTCTCAGCCGGTTCTTCTGCAGGGTCATCCGAGGGCGCGGGCGCGGCAGCGGCCATGGCCTCAAATTCCTCTGAACTCATCAGAGAGACCTGGGTCACGTTGATCTCGGTTTCGCGGTCGCGCGGCGTGAAAAAGCCGCCCACCGCCATCCAGAGAATGACGAGACTGTGACCGGCAGCCGAGAAAATGAGAGGCTTGCGGCTCTCCATGATCAGCCGCCCGTCGCCCCAAAGCGCGGACCATTGGGGTCGGTCACCAGGCCAAGGCTGGTAAAGCCTGCCGCCTGAAGCGCCCCCATGACCTCTGCCACGCGACCGTAATTCACACCATTATCCGCCCGGATGAACAGCTTATTGGAGCGCCTTTCGGTCATGATCGACTGAAGGCGCGGGATCAGTTCTTCATCCGTGACGGCAGTGGTCTGAATGGTCAGCCCGCCATCGGCAGTCAGCGAAATGGTCAGCGGCTCTTCCTGCTCTGTCGGCATGCTTTGGGCCGCCGTTTTCGGCAGCTCCAGCGGCACACCCACGGTCATCATAGGTGCCGCCACCATAAAGATGATCAGCAGCACCAGCATCACATCCACGAAGGGCGTGACGTTGATCTCAGCCATCGGACGGCTGCCGCCCCCCGAGCGACGCCCGCGCCGACGCCCGCCGCCGCCTTTTTGAACGACACCGCCGCCCATGGCTCAGGCCGCCGAATCAAGCTGGCGCGACAGGATGGTCGAAAACTCATCCGCAAACGCACCATAATTGCCGGTAATCCGCTCGCTGTCGGCAGAAAGCTTGTTATAGGCCACAACCGCCGGAATAGCGGCGACAAGGCCGATGCCGGTCGCCAGAAGCGCCTCAGCGATGCCGGGTGCCACAACCGCCAGATCAGAGGTTTTCGCGATGGCGATCTGCTCAAAGGCGTGTTTGATGCCCCAGACGGTGCCGAAAAGACCGATGAAGGGCGCGGTGGCCCCGGTGGTCGCAAGCACCTGAAGCGAGTGGTTCAACACGTCTGATTCGCGTGCAATCGCCACATCCATCGCCCGGTCGATCCGCGCCTGAGCCCCCGCGATCAGCACGCCGTCCTGACGGTGGCTGCGGCGCCATTCGGTCATGCCAGCGGCAAAGATGCGCTCGGATGCGCCCTGCGGCTCCGGCCCGACTGCTTCATAAAGCTCATCCAGCGGCTCGCCCGACCAGAAAGCGGCGTCAAACTGCTGCGCCTCAGCGCGGGCTTTGCGAAAGAGCACCAGTTTCTGGATGATAATCGCCCAGGACCAGATCGACATCCCGATCATCAGAAGCATCACCAGCTTCACGGTCAGGGTGGCACGGGCGAAAAGCGCGATCAGGGAGAAATCAATCTCCTGCGCCATGGCAAGGGCTTCGGTTTCCATCAAAGACTGCTCAACTCTTTTTTGCGGACAGGCCGCTTCGGCGGCGCATTTGCGCTCTTTTTACCTTTTTTAAAAGGGGAAAGATAACACAACCGCGTGGGTTCTGCGGGGAGCCGCCGCTTTTCTTTCCGCACCGCAGCGAAAAGCCGCCGCAGCCCGCCGGTTCAGGGCGCAATGCCGTAAGGAAGCACCCCGCGCCGGTCGGGATCCACAACCAGACGGCGCTCCAGCGGGGGCACCGAGCGCTGGTGACAATCGGGCCGCTCGCAGATGCGGCAGGAGATGCCGATCGGCTCGAATCGTCCTGAAAGATCAAGGCCATCGCAATAGACCACCTGGGCCGCATGGCTGATCTCACAGCCCAGCCCGATCGCAAAACGGCGCACGGGGGCCGAGAAACTTCCACCCGATTTCGTCACATCGCGGGCGAGCGAGAGATAGCGCACCCCATCCGGTGTCTCGGCCAGCTGGCGCAGAAACCGCCCGGGCGTCTCAAAGGCCTGATGCACGTTCCAAAGCGGACAGGCGCCGCCAAACCGCGCAAACTGCAGCCGCGTTGCCGAGTGACGCTTGGTGATGGTCCCCGCCTGATCCACCCGCACGAAGAAGAACGGAATGCCCTTCATGCCGGGGCGCTGCAGGGTCGAAAGGCGGTGCGCCACCTGCTCAATCGAGGCCTGAAAGTGATCGGCCAGCCGCTCCAGATCATGGCGCATCTCCCGCGCCGCGGTGAGAAAGGCGGTATAGGGCAGATGCGCGGCCCCGGCGAAATAATTCGCAAGGCCGATTTTGGCGATGCCCCGCGCCTCGGGCGTCTGAAAGCGCGCCAGATCCAGCATGGCCTCCAGCAGGTCATCCTGGGTCAGCAGCGCCAGCTGATGCAGCAGCTGAAAGCGCCGCGTGGCTTCGGGCGCGCGGGCGGCAATGGTCAGGCGGCGGGTTTCCGGGTCATAGGCCCGCACCAATGCGCTTTCGCGGATCTCCAGCGTGATGCCGTGTTTCGCCAGCGCCTCTGCGACCACGGCCACCAGATCACGCCCCTCGGCCGCCCTGGCGAAGCGCTCCGCAGCACGGTCGACGGCATCGATGTAATTGTCGCAATAGTGGAAAAAGTCCCGGACCTCTTCCCAGGGCGAGGGGGTCGCGTGGCGGTCTTCGCGCCCGAGCGCCTCATCCAGAGAGGCCAGCCGCTCATGCGCCTGACGGTAAGCGCGGTGCAGATCCAGCAGCGCCCGCGCCACCGCCGGGGCATTGGAGGCCACCAGCCGCAGATCGGCCTGCGCCGGCACACCGGAGGTGAAGACCGGATCCGACAGCGCCTCGCGCAGATCAGAGTGCAGCCGTTCGGTATCGCCGGTGGTCAGTTCGGTGACATCAAAGCCGAACTCCTGCGCCAGCCGCAGCACCACCCCCGCCGAGACCGGGCGGTGGTTGTGCTCCATCTGGTTGAGATAGGGCAGCGAGATCCCGAGCTTCTCAGCAAAAGCCTTTTGCGACAGGGCCATACGGCTGCGCATCTCGCGCAGCTTGGCCCCGGCATAGAGTTTCTGAACCGCCATTCCGCCCCCCTTTGCAAATCCCGCGACAGGATTTGCAAAGGCAAGTCTTAGGCAGCCCGCGCCAGCCTTGCAAGCACGGCCCGCGGGCTGACCGCGCCGATCAGCGCCCCGCCCTGGATGACCGGAACCGGGTTCTCCGCGCTCAGAAGGCGGTCCATGACCTTGCGGATCGGGGTCGCGCCTTCCAGCGGAGTGCCCTCCCCCGCCAGACCCGGCTCCGCCAGATCGCGGGCGCAAAGCACATCAAGCGGGTTCATGTGGGAGACAAATTCCGCCACCCCCGGCGTTGCCGGATCCGCAACAATCTCAGCCGCGGTGCCGACCTGCACCAGGCGGCCCCCCTCCATCAGAGCGATGCGGTTGCCCATGCGAAACGCCTCATCAAGGTCGTGGCTGACGAAAATCATCGTCCGCTTCAGCCGCGCCTGCAGCTCCAGCAGCTCATCCTGAAGGCGGCTGCGAATGAGCGGATCAAGCGCCGAAAAGGGCTCATCCAGCAGCAAAAGCGGCGCGTCAGACACAAAGGCCCGCGCCAGACCCACGCGCTGCTGCATCCCGCCCGACAGGTCGCTGACCTTGCGGTCCGCCCAGTCGGCAAGACCCACAAGCGCAAGCTGGGCGCGCACTTTATCGCGCCGCGCAGCCTCCGGAACGCCCGCGACCTCCAGGCCGAAGGCCACGTTTTCCGTTACGCTGCGCCAGGGCAGCAGGCCGAACTGCTGAAACACCATCGACACGCTTTCGCGCCGGATCGACCGCAGATCCGCGCCCCCCGCGCGGCTGACCGCGGCCAGAGTGCCGCGGTGGCGCAGACGCACCTCACCGCGCGCGACCGGCAATAGCCCGTTCACCGCGCGCAGAAGCGTCGACTTGCCCGAGCCGGAAAGTCCCATAAGAACAAGGATCTCGCCCTCCTGCACCGTCAGGCTGACGTCATGCACGCCCACCACCGCACCGGTGCGGGATTTGATCTCTTCGCGCGAGTGCCCCTGATCCATCAGGGCCAGCGCCTCTGCCTGCTGATCGCCGAAGACCACCGAGACGCGGTCGAATTCCACCACCGGTTTCATCACTTCGCTCCTGTACGCAGCATGCGGTCGAGCACGATGGCCACGACCACAATGATCAGCCCGGCCTCAAAGCCAAGCGCGGTATTCACGGTATTCAGCGCGCGCACCACCGGCACACCAAGGCCGTTGGCCCCGACCAGAGCCGCAATCACCACCATCGACAGCGAGAGCATGATGGTCTGATTGAGCCCCGCCATGATCTGCGGCCAGGCCGAAGGCAACTCCACTTTGCGCAGTTTCTGCCAGGGGCTGGAGCCAAAGGCCTCTGCCGCCTCCAGCAGGGCGGGCGGGGTGGAGACCACCCCCAGCCGCGTCAGCCGGATCGGCGCGGGCAGCACAAAGACCACCGTGGCGATCAGACCCGGCACCATGCCAAGGCCGAAAAACACAATAGCCGGAATAAGATAGACGAAGGTCGGCAGCGTCTGCATCAGATCCAGAACCGGCGCCATCACGCGGTAAAGCTTTGGCCGATGCGCCGCCGCAATCCCCAGCGGCACGCCGATCGCCATACAGACCACGCAGGCCGACAGGATCAGCGTCAGACTTTCCGCCGTGGCCTTCCAATAGCCCTGGTTCAGGATAAACAGGAAGCCGGCGGCCACCAGCAGACAGGGCTTCCAGCTGCGCTGCAGCGCATAAGTCAGCCCCACAAAGACCGCGATCACCAGCAGCGGATGCCAGGCCGCCGGGTAAAGCGGCTCATAAGCGCCGGAAAAAGGCTGCGCATCCGGCGGCAGCGTCAGGCAGGCAAGGATGACCGCGATCATGCCTTCGAGGGCTGCGGAGATGGCGTCAAACACCCCCGTCAGATTGTCCGTCATCCAGTCGAAGACCGTCTTGGCGGTCTTACCGACAGGAATTTTCGTTCCGGTGATCCAGTCCATCGCATCCGTTCCCGTCAGCACACAGGCGGCGGCAGACCGCCGCCTGAGGCCGGTCGCATCAGTTCAGTGCAGCCGCCACAGCGGCCTTGGCATCGCCACCATCTTTGGTGGTCACGCCGTCGAGCCAGGCCTCCCAGGCGGTGGGATTGGCTTTCAGCCAGGCCTTCGCCGCGTCACGGCTTTCGGTGCCCTCGTTCAGGATCGCACCCATAATTTCGTTTTCCATCGCGAGCGTAAATTCCAGATTTTGCAGGAGCTTACCGGTATTCGGGCATTCCGCCACATAGCCCTTGCGCGTGGTGGTGTCGACCACGGCACCGCCGAAGTCGGGGCCGAAATGCGCATCCCCGCCGGTGAGATAGGTCAGCGCCATATTGGCATTCATCGGATGGGGCTCCCAGCCGAGAAACACAATCGGCTTGCCGGATTTCGTGGCGCGCGCGGCTTCGGCCACCATGCCCTGCTCTGAGCTTTCGACGATCTCAAAGCCTTTCAGACCAAAGGCATCGCCCTCCAGCATCTCCAGAATGATGCGGTTGCCGTCATTGCCCGGCTCAATGCCGTAGATTTTGCCGTTCAGCGCGTCTTTATGCGCCGCGATATCTGCAAAGTCTTTAATTCCAAGCGCCGCGCCCGCCTCATTGACGGCGAGCGTGTATTTCGCGCCGGTCAGATTGGTGCGCACCACGTCAATCTCGCCCTTGTCGCGGTAGGGGCCAAGATCGGCTTCCATCGTCGGCATCCAGGCGCCGAGATAGACATCCAGATCGCCCTTCGCCAGACCCGCGAAGGTCACCGGCAGCGCCAGAACCTTGGTCTCGGTCTCATAGCCAAGCGCCTCAAGAATCACGCTCGCCGAGGCGGTGGTTGCCGCAATATCCGTCCAACCCGGCTCTGAGAGCACGATTTTATCGCAGCTGGCCGCAAAAGCAGGCGCAGAGACGCCGATCAGGGCAGTGGCAAGCATCAGGCGGCGCAGGGTCATGAGAAATCTCCGGGTCGTTTTAGTTGATTGACGAGTCAATAAAGATGTGGCTATCTGGTCTGGGCGATTCTGCAGGAGATGCCGATGCCCAGGCTCGGGATGGAGCCTATACGAAAGGCTGCACTGGTGAAAGCCGCGATCGAAGAGATCGGGGCGTCGTCCACTTTGGATGTGACCGTCAGCCAGATTGCCCGCCGCGCGGGTGTTTCTTCGGCCCTTGCCCATCATTACTTCGGCTCAAAAGAAGAAATCCTTCTGGCCGCCATGCGCGATGTGCTGACCCAGTATTGCCTTGAGATCCGCGCCGCGCTGCGCGGGGTTCAGGATCCGGCCCGGCGGCTGCGGGTAATTCTGCACACCTCTTTTGGTCCGGAAAATTTCCGTCGTGAGATCATTTCGGCCTGGCTCACCTTTTGGGTTATGGCGCGGGCGGTGCCAAAGGCCCGCCGCCTGCTGACGATCTATGAGCGTCGCCTGCAATCCAATCTGCTCTGCTGTCTGCGCCCGCTCACCGGCCCGCGCGCGCCGGAACTGGCCACCGCCACCGGCGCGCTGATCGACGGGGTCTATCTGCGCACCGCGCTGAGTGGCGATTTGCCGGACGGAAACGCCGCCGTTTCCCTGATAGAGAACATGATCTTCGCCCCCGCAGCCGGGCGCGAAGGGATTTCAACAGCCGCACTTTGAGATCACTCGACAAGCCCAGTCGCAGGGCGTAGCCATGAGCCATGACTGAGACATCTCGCCCCAAAGCGGTTTTTCTGAACCCCCGGACCCCGCCTCATATCGGCACGCTGATCCTCATGGCGGGGGTCTCGGCGGCGACGATGAACATCTTTCTGCCGAACCTTTCGGCGGTGGCCGAGCATTACAATGCCACGCCCGCCCAGGCGCAGCTGACGGTCTCGCTTTATCTGGCGGTCAGCGGGGTGATGCAGCTGGTGATTGGTCCGCTGGCTGATCGCTATGGCCGCCGTCCGATCCTGCTGGTCAGCGCGGTGATCTTCATTATCGCCTCTGTGGCGGCCTCTTTCGCGCCGACCATGGGGACCTTCCTGCTGTTCCGGATGCTGCAGGCGGTCATCGCCTCTGCAATCGTGCTCAGTCGGGCGATTGTGCGCGATATGGTGCCCGCAGATCAGGCGGCTTCCATGATTGGCTATGTGACCATGGCCATGTCGCTGGTGCCGATGCTGGCTCCGACCTTCGGCGGGTTTCTGGGGGAAATTTTCGGCTGGCAGGCGAGCCTTCATGCGCTGTCGCTGCTGGGCTGTGTGGTGTTTTTCCTGATCTGGCGCGATCTGGGCGAGACACTGCAGGTGCGGCAGGCCACAATGGGGGCGCAGCTTCGGGCCTATCCGGTTTTGCTGAAATCGGGCCGCTTTTGGGGCTATGCTGTGGCGGCTGCGGCCACTTCGGGCGCGTTTTTCTGCTTTATGGGCGGCGCGCCGATCATCGGCAGCCGGGTCTATCACCTGGAGCCTTCGAGGCTGGGCCTTTATATGGCGGCCCCCGGAATCGGCTATCTGATCGGAAATTTCCTCTCCGGCCGGCTTTCGGGGCGGATTGGCGTGTTCAAAATGGTGGTAACCGGCAATCTGATCACGCTGTCGGGGGTGTCGCTGATGGTGCTGACATCCCTGATCGGGATCCATTCGCCGCTGACCATTTTTGGCCTGATGCCGCTGGTGGGACTGGGCAACGGGCTGGCGCTGCCCTCGGCCTCAGCGGGAATGATGTCGGTGCGCGCGGATCTGATCGGCTCTGCCTCAGGTCTGGGAAGTGCGCTGACGATCGGCGGCGGAGCGGCGCTTTCGGCGCTGGCAGGCGTGGTGCTGACCGGAGCAACCTCGCCGCTGCCGCTTCAGCTGGTGATGCTGGGCTCTGCACTGCTTGGGGTTCTGGCGCTGATCTGGCTGCGCGGAGAGCGCGGCGCCGTCTGAGCCTCAACAAATTTCACGATCTGTGGCAGGCAGACCCGCCGCAGATCGTAATGCGCCACCATATGCCCGCGCGCGGCGCGGCGAAGCGGCAAAGCAGCCGCCGGATTGGCAAGCGCCTCGGTCAGGGCCGCACTCCAGCCTGCGACATCGAAAAAATCCACCAGCCGCCCCGTCACGCCATCGGTGACAAACTCCCGCACCGGGGCCGTGTCGGAGGCGACGACCAAAGCCCCCGCGGCCATCGCCTCAGCCATCGACCAGCTGAGCACGAAGGGGTAGGTCAGATAGGCGTGGACCCGGGTGATCTGCATCAGTCGCAGGAAGTCCGCATAGGGCAGCCTGCCGGTAAAATGCACCCGCGTGAGGTCAATCCGGCCCTCAAGCTCACGCAGCAGAACCTCTTTCCAGCTGCCCTGCGGCGGAGCGGCGCCATAGGAGGTGCCCTCCCCTCCCACGATCACGACCCGCGCTTCGGGCCGCGCCGCCAGCACGGCAGGCAAAGCGCGGGCAAAGATGTGCCAGCCGCGATACGGCTCAAGGTTGCGGTTCACAAAGCTTAACACCTCATCCCCGGCGCGCAGAGGCCTGCCGTCAGGCAGGGTCAGCCTGGCCGTTCCATCCGGGCGCACGAGGTCAGTATCCACGCCATCAAAGCCGACCTCAATCAACGACCTCAGCGCGGGCGGGAAGGTCGAGGCCTGCCACTGCGTCGGGGCCAGAGCGGCATCCGCCCCCAGAAGCGCGGTCGCCAGATGAGTGCGGCGGGCCTCTGTGACGATGGCGCGTTCAAAATCAGGGCGGCTCTCAAACTCGGAGTCAAAGCCCGTATCCGCGCCCTCAGACTGATAGAAAAACTCGGCATAGATCAGCAGCCGCGCTTCGGGCCAGACGGTTTTCAGAAAAAGTGTCTCGCCCCAGCCGGAGTGGCCAAAGATCACATCGGGCACAAAGCCGTGCCGGTCGCGCAGAGCCCGCGCAGCCCGTGCCACCGCCACCCCGCGATCCGATGCCTCGGTATAGGCCCGGCCCAGACGACAGGCGACGGGATCCGGCGCCTCCGCGGGGGCGTGGTAGCGCACCACACGAACCGGAGAGGCGCGGGTGTTGACCGCATCGGTCAGCGCCAGAACCTGGTGGCCGCGGCGCTGCAATTCAGGCGCAAGGTGAAGGAACTGGCCGGGGAAGTTCTGATGAACAAACAGAATTTTCACCGCAGCGCGCCCTTATCCCAAAGCAGCCGCGATGAGAGCACGGGTGTAATCCGCGCCCGGGCGCTCAAAGATGGCCTCTGCCGTGCCCTCTTCCACCACATCGCCGGCCCGCATGACCATGATGCGGTGCGACATCGCCCGCACCACCCGCAGATCGTGGCTGATGAACAGATAGGCCAGACCATAGCGCGCCTGCAGGCTGCGC
This sequence comes from Falsigemmobacter faecalis, assembly GCF_003863335.1. Classification (GTDB taxonomy): domain Bacteria; phylum Pseudomonadota; class Alphaproteobacteria; order Rhodobacterales; family Rhodobacteraceae; genus Wagnerdoeblera; species Wagnerdoeblera faecalis. The sequence continues at coordinate 36,913 of NZ_RRAZ01000010.1, forward strand.
AGCAGATCGACGATCTGCACCTGCACCGTCATATCCAGAGCCGATGTCGGCTCATCGAGCACCATGACCGAGGGGCGCAGCACCATGGCCCTGGCGATCGCGATGCGCTGGCGCTGCCCGCCGGAAAATTCATGTGGATAGCGGCTGGCCATGGCGGGATCGAGGCCCACTTCGCGCAGGATTTCAGCCACCACCTCCTCGGCTTTGCGCCCATCGGGCACGCCGTGAACGCCCAGTCCTTCGGCGATGATCTGCCCCACCGTCATGCGCGGCGACAGACTGCCGAAGGGGTCCTGGAACACGATCTGCATCTGGCGGCGCAACGGGCGCAGAGCCTCTTCAGACAGCCCCTGAATCTCACGACCCAGCACCACGATTGGCCCTTCAGACCGGATCAGCCGCAGGATTGCCAGTGCCAGAGTGGTTTTACCTGAACCAGATTCGCCAACAATCCCAAGAGTTTCCCCGGCACGCAGCCGGATCGTCGCTTCATTCACCGCTTTCACATGGCCCACCGTCCGGCGCAGGAAGCCTTTGGTGATCGGGAACCAGACGCGCAGCCCTTCGGTCGACAGCACATCCGGCGCATCTGCGGCCAGGGGCGCCGGCGCGCCCGAGGGCTCTGCGGCAAGCAGCTTTTGCGTATAGGGATGCTGCGGATTGGCCATCACCTCAGCCGTCGGGCCCTGCTCAACGATCACGCCTTTTTCCATCACGCAGACCCGATCCGCGATGCGGCGCACCACATTCAGATCATGGGTGATAAAGAGCATGCTCAGCCCCTCAGTGCGCTTCAGATCGGCCAGAAGCTCCAGGATCTGCGCCTGAATCGTCACATCAAGCGCCGTCGTCGGCTCATCCGCGATCAGCAGCTCCGGGCCATTGGCCAGTGCCATGGCGATCATCACGCGCTGCCGCTGCCCGCCGGAAAGCTGGTGGGGATAGGCCGAAACTCGGCTCTCAGGATCCCGGATCCCGACCTTGGTCAGAAGCTCCAGCACCCTTGCGCGGGCGGCATCACCGCGCAGGCCCTGGTGCAGGGCCAGTGCCTCGGCAATCTGGCGCTCAATACTGTGGAGCGGGTTCAGCGAGGTCATCGGCTCCTGAAAAATGAAGCTGATTTCATTGCCGCGCAACTTGCGCAGAACTTCCGGCGAAGCCCCCGCCATCTCAGCCCCGCGCCAGCGGATTGAGCCTGCAACACCCGCGCTGTCGGGCAAAAGCCCAACCGCTGCCAGCGAACTCACCGATTTACCCGAACCTGATTCCCCCACCAGAGCTACGGTTTCACCCCGGCCCACGGCAAAGCTGACGCCGCGGACGGCCTGCACAAGACGCCCGTCCTGGCGAAACGAGACGGTCAGGTTTTCGATCTGCAACAGAGCCGGATCCGTCATCGGAACGTCTTTCGGGGATCAAACGCATCACGCACACCTTCAAAGATGAACACCAGAAGGCTGAGCATGAGAGCAAATGTAAAAAATGCGGTAAACGCGAGCCAGGGGGCCTGAAGATTTTGCTTGGCCTGCAAGGTCAGCTCACCAAGGCTGGGCGCCGAAGCCGGAAGGCCAAAGCCCAGAAAATCAAGGCCCGCCAGCCCCGCGATGGTGCCGGTGACCACAAAGGGCAGCATGGTAACGGTCGCCACCATGGCATTCGGCAGCACGTGGCGGAACATGATGGTGCGGTCGCGCACGCCCAGGGCGCGGGCCGCGCGGACATATTCAAAGTTGCGCGCGCGCAGGAACTCAGCCCGCACGACGCCCACCAGCGCGGTCCAGCCAAACAGCGTCATCAACCCGGCCAGAAGCCAGAAGTTCATCGGCCAGATCGCGGCCACGATGATGATGATGTAAAGCGACGGAACCGAGCCCCAAAGCTCGATAAGCCGTTGAAACAAAAGGTCCAGCCAGCCACCGAAATAGCCCTGGACGGCCCCCGCAGTGATGCCGACGACCGAAGTTGCCACCGTCACCAGCAGCGCGAAAGCCACGCTGAGGCGGAAGCCGTAAATCACCCGGGCCAGCACGTCGCGGGCGGTGTTGTCCGTCCCCAGCCAGTGCTGCGCATCGGGCGCCGAGGGCGCGGGTTTACCAAGGTCAGAGATCGTATTGTAGCTAAAGGGGATCGGCGGCCAGATTGCCCAGCCAGGCTCAATGGCCTGCCCCTCAATGCGCCCGGATTTTGCCGCCTCCATCGCCTCTTCGGGGGCATCGAGGCAAAGCTCTGCCCCGCCGGTGGCGATCAGGCACTGCACCTCCGGGTCACGCCAGACGGCCTCGGTGGCGAAATCGCCGCCGAAATCACGCTCAGAATAAAAGGTGGTGATCGGCACGCGATATTCGCCGCGGAATTTGATCAGCAGCGGCTTATCATTCGCAATCACTTCGGCAAAAAGCGACAGCGCGAAAAGCGTGGTAAACAGGATCAGCGACCAGAATGCCCGGCGATTGGCCCGGAAATTGCGCCAGCGGCGCTGGTTGAGCGGGGAAAGTGCCATGTCTTACCCCCGGCTCTCAAAGTCGATGCGCGGATCGACCCAGACATACATGAGATCCGACAAAATGCCGACGACCAGGCCAATCAGGCCAAAGACAAACAGAGTGCCGAAAATCACCGGGTAATCCCGGGCGACCGCCGCTTCAAAGCCCATTCGGCCCAGACCATCAAGCGAGAAGATCGTCTCAATAATCAGCGAGGCGCCGAAGAAAACCGAGAGAAACAGCCCCGGAAAACCCGCAATCACAATCAGCATGGCATTGCGAAACACATGACCATAAAGCACGCGGCTTTCGGTCAGCCCCTTGGCGCGGGCCGTCATGACATATTGCTTGCGCATCTCATCGAGGAAGGAGTTTTTCGTCAGCAAAGTCAGCGTGGCAAAGCTTGCGATCAGCGAGGACAGCACCGGCAGCGTGATATGCCAGAGATAATCTTTGATTTTGCCAAAGACACTCAGGCTTTCCCAATTGTCAGAGGTCAGCCCGCGCAGCGGGAACCACTGATAATAAGACCCCCCCGCAAAAACCACGATCAGCAGAATGGCGAAGAGAAAGCCCGGAATCGCATAGGCCATGATAATGATCCCCGAAGTCCAGGTATCAAAGGCCGTGCCATCTTTGACCGCTTTGCGAATCCCCAGCGGAATGGAGATCAGATAGGCAATCAGCGTGGACCAAAGCCCAAGGCTGATCGACACCGGCATCTTTTCCAGCACCAGATCCACCACGGAAATCGAGCGGAAATAGCTCTCGCCGAAATCGAAGCTTAAATAGCGGCCCATCATGATAAAGAAGCGCTCCCACATCGGAATGGCTTCTTTCACGCAGGAACTGGCGGTCGGATCGGCCTCTGTCGGCCCACAGACCATGCGGGCAAAGCCGAACTGCACTTCCAGCTTATCGAGGAACTCCGGCGGCAGACCACGCGCGCCCTGATAGCCTGAGCCTTCCGCCCCCGCCCCGGGCGCGTCACCGCCACCCGCGATATTGCGGAAGACATCGCCCTGCCCCTCAAGGCGGGCAGTGATCTGATCGAACGGACCGCCCGGCACCAGCTGGGTCAGGAAAAAGTTGATCAGCATGATCCCGAAGAGCGTCGGGATCACCAGCGCCAGACGACGTAACAGATAACCGGCCATTGATCCTTACCGCAGCGCTCCGGCAGCCTTCACGGCCGCCGCCTTTTCGGCATCATACCACCAGAAGTCGAGTTCGCCACGCGAGAAGGGCGGAAGCACCTCGGGGTGGCCGAAGACATCGTAATAGGCCACGGTGTGATTGGCCTTAAACCATTGTGGCACCCAGAAATATTCCCGGCGCAGCACACGGTCGAGCGCGCGGGTGCGGGTCTCCATCTCTTCGCGGGTGGTCGCGGCGATAACCAGATCGATCAGCCGGTCGGCCGCCTTGCTTTTCAGCCCCATCAGGTTGAAAGCTGAAACATCCGCCGTCTCTGAGCCGAAGAACTGCTTCAGCTCGGCCCCCGGGATCAGCGAGGCGCGGGCATTTCCCACAACCATATCAAAGTCATAGCTGGGCGGGCGCTGCCGCGCTTCCAGCTGGGCATTGTCGATGCGGGTCATGCTGGCATCGATCCCCGCACGGCGCAGGTTCTCCACAAAAGGCAGGATCACCCGGTCAAAGGTCTGGCTGTCATTCAGAATGTCGAGCTTCAGCACCTCGCCCTTCGCATTGCGCCGGATGCCATCCGCCCCCGCCACCCAGCCCGCCTCTTCCAGAAGGGCCGAGGCCTGGCGCAGATTGCCGCGATCCAGCTGCCGCGCACCAGAGACCGGGGCCATCACGGCCTCATCGGTGAGAATCCCGGCGGGCAAAAGCCCCTCATCGACCAGGGGCTTCAGAACCTCCACCTCCTGCGGGGAAGGCGTGCCGGTGGCCTCCAGAACCGAGTTTTCCCAGACCGAGTTTACCCGTTCATAAAGTCCGTAGAACAGCGTCTCGTTGGACCACTCGAAATTGAACATCAGCCCCACGGCCTGACGCACGCGGGGGTCCTGAAACTTTCCCCGCCGCAGGTTCAGCAAAAACCCCTGCCCCGAGGCTTTGGTGCCTGAGGGGATTTCCACCTTCTTCACCGCACCGCTGGTCACCGCCGGGAAGTCATAGCCCGTGGCCCAGGTGATCGAGGAGGCCTCATCGCGGAAAGTGTAGTTTCCCGCCTTAAAGCCCTCAAAGGCAGCATTGTAATCGGCGTAATATTCGATCCGGATGCGATCAAAATTGCTGCGGCCTATGTTGATCGGCAGATCCGCCCCCCAATAATCGGGGTTACGCTTATAGGTCAGGGTCTTACCCATCTCCATCCGGTCAAGAACATAAGGGCCGGAGCCAAGGAAGGGCTTCGTGCTGCCCTCCTCCAGGTCACCGCCTGCGGCTTCATACTGCGCTTTGGACAGCACCGGCAGACCGCCCACGGTCTGCGGCAGATCGCGGGTCGGGAAGCCTGCCTTGAAGGTGAATTTCACCCGATGCGGACCGAGGACTTCCACGCCTTCGACCTGCTGCGCCAGCACGGTGCGAAAATCCGTCAGGCCCTTGGTCAGGAAAAGGTCATAGGAAAAGGCCACATCTTCGGCGGTCAGCGGCGTGCCATCTGAGAAGACCGCAGCTTCGCGCAGGTTAAAGATCACCCAGTCGCGCCCGGGGGGATATTCGAGGCTCTCGCAGAGCAGGCAATATTCGGCCCCCGTCTCATCGGCCACGCCGGTCAGAAGAGATTCGTAAAACACCGATGACAGCGCACCTGCCCGGCCTTTGACCGAATAGGGGTTCATCGAATCAAAACCGCCAAAGGCCCAGATCGAGATCTCGCCGCCTTTGGGAGCCTCGGGGTTTACGTAGTCGAGATGGGTAAAATCGGCCGGATATTTCAGATCGCCAAAGGTCGAAATGCCATGGCCGACCAGCACCTCGGCGCGCAGTGGCAGCGTGCTGAGCAAAAGCCCCGCCAGAACAAGTGATCCCCGCCGGAAGATGCCCATTCGCGCTGCTCCTGATTTTTTCAGCCTTTGAAAGACCCTAACCCCTGGCGGCAAGGCTTCTCAAGCAGCGATTGCAGGACGGGCGGACACAAATGCGAAAGCAAAACGCCGCCTCTGTGACAGAGGCGGCGTCTTTGGGAAATCCCGATGGCTCAGGGGCAATCAGCCGCCGGTGACCGTCGAGAGATATTTGATCAGGTTCGCGCGCTCTTCGGCTTTCGGCAGGCCTGCGAAGGACATTTTGTTGCCCGGCGCATAGGCACGCGGGTTGGTCAGGAACTTATCAAGGTTCTCTGGCGACCACGGCTCTGCGGCCATGCCCTTCAGAGCGTCCGAGTAGTTGAACCCGGCGACCGTGGCTTTCAGACGTTCCACAACACCATCAAGGTGGGGGCCGGTGCCGTTGCTGCCGTCAAGTTTGTGGCAGGCGCGGCATTTTGCGAAAACTTTCTCGCCGGCTGCCGGATCGGCGGCAGCGTAAAGATCCGCAAAGGCCGGACCTTCTTCGGCGGCCGCTGCCGGAGCGTCTGCGCCGGTGTCGATCTTATAGCCCTGCACATGCTCATCGGCACCGTGCTTATCACCACCGGTGGTATAGAGCGCAGAGGCGGCCCAGCTTCCCAGAAGGAACACCAGAAGCGACCCGCAAAGCGCACCGCCGGCCTTGGTCACTGTCATCGTGTCAAACATTCTGGCTTCTCCGCTTGGCTTTCCCTTGAAGGGCCTATACCCGCTTCCCCCCTCCCGTTTCAAGGTGTAGACGCGCTGAGGGCCGGAGGCTTGACGAAATTTTGGCAGGGATGACACGGATGAGCGGGCGGATAGCATTTCAGGGCGAACTCGGCGCCTATTCCCACGAGGCCTGCCGCCGCGCGCGCCCGGGGATGGAGGTGCTTCCCTGCCACACCTTCCAGGACGCGATTGATATGGTCCGCCGGGGCGATGCGGATCTTGCGATGCTGCCGGTTGAGAACTCAACCTATGGCCGCGTCGCCGATATGCACAGCCTGCTGCCCGAAAGCGGCCTCTTCATCATTGATGAGGCTTTCGTGCGGGTGGAGATCGCGCTTTCGGCCCTGCCCGGCACCAAACTCTCCGAGATCCGCAGGGCGATGAGCCACACGGTCCTGCTGGGCCAGTGCCGCAAATTCCTGCGCGAACATAATATCTCAACCCTTACCGGATTTGATACCGCAGGCTCGGCGAAGGCCGTGGCCGCGCAAAGCGACCGCAGTCTTGCGGCGCTGTCTCCGGCGCTGGCGGCTGAGCTATATGGCCTTGAGATTCTCGCCAGCGGCATCGAGGATCAGTCCAACAACACCACCCGCTTTGTGGTGATGTCGCCCGAGCGCGACCTGACCCGCCGTGGCTCGGGCAGGATGATGACCACCTTCATCTTCCAGGTCCGCAACATCCCGGCTGCGCTTTACAAAGCCATGGGCGGTTTTGCGACCAATGGCGTGAACATGACGCGGCTTGAAAGCTATATGGTTGGCGGCAATTTCACCGCGACCGCCTTCCTTGCCGATATTGAGGGCCATCCCGATGACCCCAATGTCGCCCGCGCGCTCGAAGAGATCCGCTATTTCGCAAGCCGCTTTGAGGTTCTGGGCGTCTACCCCGCGAACCGCCCCACTGCCGATTAAGCGCAACAGGGGCTAAGCCCCCATTTCCATCGCTCAGATACGCCAAACCCGTCCGGCTCACACGGTCCGGCGGGTTTTTGCGCCCCGCCCAGGCAAGGGCGGCTTTTCAGCAGGTTTTCGTGACTTCAACCGGCACGGCGCGGGATCGTCCCGCCTGATCCGATGCAAAACACCCGGGCCACCAAAGGCCCGGGCGCCTGCTGATCAGAAGAACCAGGGCCTCAGGCCGCCGAGATCGCCTTTTCGATCTCCACAGTGCTGGCCCCGGTGAGGACCTTATCGATCTCCCCCACCAGCACCTCCTGCAGCTTGCTGTGATAGCTGCGGCGCATCTCGCCAAGACTGCGGGGGGCGGCGATGATCAGAAGGCTCCCGATCCGGCCCTCCAGTACCATGGTGTTCAGCTTATCGACGACGCCTTTGCCAAAAGCATCTTCTTCCATCTGTTTTGCGGCCGGATTGGCGGCGCTGCTGGAGCGGCCGGAGGCTGAATTGCGGTCCTCGCTCTCATGCGGGCGCATCGGCGAGAGGCGCAGATCCCCCGGCTCACCGCCGACTTTAAAGAGGTTGAAAGTCTCGCCATCCACCACGGCGACGACGGTATTGCGCGGCACATCCATATTACTGTCCTGTCACTGTTACAGCCCCGGAAACCCGCAGCGCAGGGACAGGGTTCCCTGCAAGGACCCCGGCGGAGATCGCGGCCCCGGGGATCTCCTGCCCTGCAAAGGGGATTTTCCCCGCAAATCCCCTGCCCCGCGCCCCGCTGCGGCGGCCTGGCCCTTCCCCTTTGCCCGCCTTTGCGCTAATCGCGGCAGGATTCCCGATGAATGCGATGTCCGAGAGGCGCCACGATGAAGTTCACCCTGTCCTGGCTCAGAGACCACCTGGAGACCGAGGCCCCGCTCGAGACGCTGCTCGATGCGCTGACGGACCTTGGCCATGAGGTGGAAGAGGTCGAAGATCCGGCCAAGAAACTGGGTGCCTTCCGCATCTGCCGCGTGATCGAGGCAAAACAGCACCCCGATGCCGACCGCCTGCGCGTCTGCCGCGTTGCCACCTGGCCGAATGGCCCGGACGGCGCGATGGAGGAAGTCCAGGTTGTCTGCGGCGCGCCCAACGCGCGTACCGGTCTTGTGGGCGTCTTTGCCCCGGTCGGCGCTTATGTTCCGGGCACGGATCTGCTGCTGAAGCCCGGCTCGATCCGCGGCGTTGAATCGATGGGCATGCTCTGCTCTGAGCGTGAGCTGGAACTCTCGGACGAGCACAACGGCATCATTGATCTGCCCGAAGATGCCCCCGTTGGCCTGCGCTTCATCGACTACAAGGGTCTCAATGACCCGATGATCTATATCAAAGTCACGCCGAACCGCCCCGATGCGCTTGGCGTGCGCGGCATTGCGCGGGATCTTGCGGCCCGTGGCCTTGGCAAACTGAAGCCGCTGGTCATTGCGGCCATCGCGGGCAAAGCCCCCGCCGGCATCAAAGTGACCATCGCGGAGGAGCTGAAGGCCAAAAAAGCGCCGATCTTCGCCGGTCGCGTGATCCGTGGCGTGAAGAACGGCCCCTCGCCGGAGTGGCTGCAGGCCCGCCTGAAGGCCATCGGCCTGCGTCCGATCTCGGCGCTGGTGGATATCACCAACTTCTTCACCTTCGACCTGAACCGCCCGCTGCATGTCTTTGATGCGGATGTGGTGAAGGGCGATCTGACCGTGCGCTTCGCCCGTGAGGGCGAGGAGCTTCTGGCGCTCGACGGCAAGACCTATGCGCTGAAGCCCGAAATGATGGTCATCGCCGATGACAACGGCCCGGAATCGCTGGCCGGTGTGATGGGCGGCGAGCATTCGGGCTGCACCGAAGGCACCGTCAATGTCTTCCTCGAATCAGCCTATTGGGATCCGATCACCATCGCCGCCACCGGTCGTGCGCTGAAAATCAACTCGGATGCCCGCTACCGCTTTGAGCGCGGGATCGACCCGACCTTCACGCTGGAAGGGCTGGATGCGGCAACGCGCATGGTGCTCGATCTCTGCGGCGGTGAACCCTCGGATCTGGTCATCGACGGCGCGATCCCGGATGTGGCACGCGCATACCGCTTTGATGCGGGCCGCGTCGGCAAGCTGGTCGGCCTTGAGATCTCTGAGGACGAGCAGCGCAACACCCTGACCGCGCTTGGCTTTACCTTCGACGGTGACATGGTCACCCCGCCCGGCTGGCGTCCTGATGTTCTGGGCGAAGCGGATCTGGTAGAAGAGGTCGCCCGCGTCAAATCGCTGTCGGACCTTGAGGGCAAACCGATGCCGCGCCAGAAGCCCGGCGTTCCGGCCCCGGTACTGACGCCCGTGCAGACGCGCGAGCGCACCACCCGCCGCACGCTGGCCTCGCTCGGCTATAACGAATGCATCACCTATAGCTTCATCGACCAGAAATCGGCCGAAGCCTTTGGCGGTGGTCAGGATGCGGTGAAGATCGAGAACCCGATCTCGTCGGAAATGACCCATATGCGCCCCGATCTGCTGCCGGGTCTGCTGGCAGCGGCTGCCCGCAACCAGGCACGCGGCTTTATGGATCTGGCGCTCTTTGAGGTCGGCCCGGTCTTTTCGGGCGGTGAACCGGGTGAGCAGCAGGTGATTGCAACCGGCCTGCTGATCGGTCATTCCGCCCCGCGCGATCCCTGGGGCAGCCGTCGTCCGGTCGATATTTTTGACGCCAGGGCTGATGCTGAAGCGGTTCTGGCAGCGATCGGTGCTCCGGCCCGCGTCCAGATCACCCGCAAGGTTGCCGCCTGGTGGCACCCTGGCCGGTCGGGCAATATCGCGCTCGGGCCCAATACGCTTGCGACCTTTGGCGAGCTGCATCCGCGCGTGCTGCGCGAAGCAGGGATCAAAGGCGCGGCCGTTGCCTTTACGGTGATTCTGCCCGCCATCCCGCAGCCCAAGGCGAAAACCACCTCGCGCCCGGCGCTGGCGATCTCGGATCTGCAGGCGGTTGAGCGGGATTTCGCCTTTGTGGTCGATACCTCGGTCGAGGCGCTGACCCTGGTGAACGCGGCGCTTGGCGCGGATAAGGTGCTGATTGAAACCGTGCGCGTCTTCGATCAGTTCACCGGCGAGAAGGCTGAGGCGCAAATGGGCCCGGGCAAAAAGTCGATCGCGCTGAGCGTTCGCCTGCAGCCGGGCGATAAGACCCTGACCGACAAAGATATTGAGGCCGTCTCGGCCAAAATCGTCGAGAAAGTCAGCAAAGCCTCGGGCGGTGCTTTGCGCGGCTGAGGCTGCGACAGAGCCGAAAATCTGACGGGCGGTCCTTCGGGGCCGCCCTTTTTCATGTCTTAACCAAATGTCACATCTGACACGCAGACTTGTTGACCTGTTCACAACTGCTTGTATGGTGAATTGATTATACCACCGTATTTTCCTTAAGGTTCGGGGCAGGATGTATCGTCTAATCGTCGCTTTGATGCTTGCCACACTGCCCGCCGCCTGCAGCCTCCCCCGGGGCGCTGCCATGCAAAGCGAAATCCTTCGCGGCTCAGCAGAAGAGACCCGCGATTTCCAGCTGATCCCGATCAGCCGCGCGAATGTCGCAGCCGTTCGCCACTGGCCGGCACCGCCCGGTGCGGGGCGGCCCTGGCGGGCCTGGCCTTCGGGCGCGATGCGCTCGGCCGATCCCATCGCCATCGCGCCGGGTGATCAGATCGACATCTCGGTCTACGACACCGAAGAGAACTCGCTTCTGACCGGTGCGGGTGAGCGGGTGAGCAGCCTTCAGCAATTGGTCGTGACCTCGGACGGCAGCGTTTTCCTGCCCTATTCGGGCCGGATCAAAGTCTCGGGCCTCTCGGCTGAGACCGCCCGTGAGCGGGTGCAGGAGGCGCTGACGCCCTCGCTGCCCTCGGCGCAGGTGCTGCTACAGCATCGGCCCGGACGGCGGAACACCGTTGAAATCCTTGGCTCGGTCGGCGCCCCTGGCAGCTACCCGCTGCCGGATCGCGGCTTCTCGGCCCTCTCGCTTCTGAGTGTGGCGGGCGGTGCCACGGCAGAGATGCGCAACCCGGTGATGCGGCTGATGCGCGGGGGCGTCGGCTACGGCATTCCGCTGCGCAGCCTTTATGACCAGCCCCTGCGCGATCTTTCGCTGCGCGGCGGCGACCGGCTGATCGTCGAGGAAGATCACCGCCAGTTCCTGGCGCTCGGCGCGACCGGGGTGCAGAACGCGATCCCCTTCCCGCGCGACAGAGTCAGTGCGCTGGATGCGGTGACGCTTATGGGCGGCATTGCGCCGTCGCGTGCGGATCCCAAGGGCGTGCTGATCCTGCGCGACTACGGTGCCAATCAGGTGCGCAGCGACGGGCGCGGACCCGACCGGCAGCGGGTGATCTTTGCGGTCGATCTGACCACTTCAGACGGGCTGTTCTCGGCGCGGAATTTCACCATCGCGGATGGCGATGTGGTGCTGGCAACCGAATCTCCGATCAGCAATACCCGCACGATCTTCTCGCTTGTGGGCCAGGTCTTTGGCGTCTTTACCAGCGCAGGCAGCATCGGCGATTAAGGTGAACCTGTCCTGACCCATCAGGACAGGGGCCCCGAACCCAAAGCAAAAGGCCGCAGCAAAGCTGCGGCCTTTGTTCTTTGCGAAGGTCTTCGCGTCAGGCAGCGCGGCCGACCAGAACTTCGTCGACTTTCTTTTGCGCACCGGCTTCATCGACACCCGAGACGGCGGCGACTTCGCGGGTCAGACGCTCAAGCGCGGCTTCATAAAGCTGACGCTCAGAATAGCTCTGCTCGCGCTGGTCATCGGCGCGGTGCAGGTCGCGCACGACCTCAGCAATCGCCATCAGATCACCGGAGTTGATCTTTTGTTCATACTCCTGCGCACGACGGGACCACATCGCGCGCTTCACACGGGCTTTACCCTTCAGGGTCTCAAGCGCCTTGTTCACCACATCGGGGCTCGAGAGCGAGCGCATGCCGATTTCAGTGGCGCGGTTGGTCGGAACCCGCAGCGTCATCTTGTCCTTTTCGAACGAGATTACGAACAGTTCCAGCGACATCCCGGCAATCACCTGCTCTTCGATCGACAGGATTTTGCCAACACCGTGGGCCGGATAGACCACGAAATCATTGGGGCGGAACTCGGGCTTCTTCGTCTTGGTCATTCAGCTTTTTCCTCGCACAGGACCCGTTTCGACAAAAAAGATCCACGCCGAAGGGTTACTTCGGGCGGCAGATCGCTTTTCATCGGAAAGCCGCCCCTGATGTGGGGCGGATGGCAGGCTTCCAGATTCCCAGTAACGATCTTATAACACGAATCAGGCACGATTCCAACTGCGGTGGTTTTGACGCCACCTGCAGGCCTGTGCCTCAGCTTAATCCGTTCATAAAATCTTTGTTCCAGGCCGCCTCAGTTACCGGGGCCTGCCGCTTCAGAGAAATAGGTCTCAAGCTTGCCGGTCTCGCCGTCACGGGCCTCAGCCTCAGGCAGCGGGTCTTTGCGAACGGTCAGCACAGGCCAGAGTTCGGCATATTTGCGGTTCAGCTCAACCCAGGTCTCCATCGCCGGCTCGGTGTCCGGGCGGATCGCATCGGCGGGGCATTCCGGCTCACAGACACCGCAGTCGATGCATTCATCCGGATGGATGACCAGCATGTTCTCGCCTTCGTAGAAGCAGTCGACCGGGCAGACTTCCACGCAGTCGGTATATTTGCAGGCGATGCAGTTGTCGGTCACGACATAGGTCATCAGAAGCCTCCGGCGTCAGTTTTCGCGAGGCACAGGTAGGCCAGTCACGCGGATCATTCAATGGGAACTGCGACGCCTGGTCCTGCGTCACGTTCAACCGCATCAAGATCTGCGTAAAGGCCCTGTGCCTCTGGGGCAGGACCGCGCCGGTCTCCGGGCGCAAGGACGCGGATCAGACGGATCCGGCTCCCTTGGGCGAAGGTCAGCACGTCACCCGGCTTCACGCACTGGGCCGGGCGGGTGACGGGCTGCCCGTTCAGACGGACAGCCCCCTTTTCAACCAGAGAGGCCGACAGGCTGCGGCTTTTGAAAAACCGCGCCTGCCAGAGCCATTTGTCCATCCGGATTGCGCCGGGGACCATGGGAACCTCAGGACTTGGTCTTCAGCGCCGCAAGCACCGCGAAGGGGCTGTCGGGATCGGCCTTGGCTTCACGCGGCGGACGCGATTCGAACTTGCGGGCACCCTCGTCGCGCTTGCCGTCAAACTTGCCGCCCTTACGGTCGCCGCCTTTGAAGTTCGGCTTGCCGCCTTTGCGCTCGCCACGGCCTTCGCCGTCACGACGCTCACCCTGCGGGCGCGGAGCACGCTCACCGGCGGGCTTATCGCCTGCCGCAGCCTGACCATCGCGACGCGGGCCACGCGGACCTGCACCTTCACGGCCGCCACCTTCACGGCGCGGACCACGATCACCACGCGGACGCGGAGCCCAGACAAAAGTGTAGAACACTTCGTTCTCAGCCGGAGCCGCTTCGGCTGCAGCTTCTGCCACAGCTTCAACCGGTGCTTCTGCAGCGGCTTCTGCCGGGGCCGCTTCTGCCTCAGCCGGAGCGGCCTCAGCAACGGCCTCTGCGGCAGTCCCGGCTTCCACCGCTGCCGGGGCAGCCGCTTCAGCGCGGACCTTGGCGCGCTCACCCTTCTCACCGCGGTAGCCAAGGCCACCCATGAGATCGGCGAACTGCTCCAGCGTCAGGCCGGTGATCGAGAGCATATCTGCGCTGGCTTCAAAGCCTGCGCGGCTGTCTTTGGCGCGCAGAAGATCAGCCAGACGCTCCAGCATATCGATGCGGATCGCGCGGGCACCGGCAGTGCGGTAGCCTGCCAGCGAATAATGCAGCGACGGAATGCCTTCGACCGACGGAATGGTCACGAGGCCCGGGGGCGGGCTTTCGGGGAATTCCGACAGACCTTCCCAAAGCGACCACAGCACCAGACGCAGACGCGTCGGCGCGGGCTTCAGCAGTGCGGGCAGGAAGATCGTATACTGACCAAAGCGCACACCATGCTTACGCAGCACCGAGCGGGCTTCCTGGTCAAGCTGTTTGACCTCTTCGGCCACGACTTCGCGCGGCAGAATGCCCATGCCTTCCACCAGACGGAACGCGAAGCCACGGGCCAGACCCGTCAGCGTTTCGTCGTTCTTCAGCGTGTTCAGCGGCTCAAAGAGCGCGGTGACTTTGCGGTCAATGAAATGCTGCAGGCGGCGGCGGACTTTGTCTGCCACATCCTGACCGGCGTCTTCATCAACGAAAGCCTCGACCTGCGGGCGCAGGGCATCGGGGCCCTTAACCAGCTTGCCGACCGCGGTCGTACCCCACATCAGCCCGCCCTGTTCGGTATATTCGAACTCGGTATCGGGCGCGTTGTAGAAGCGGTCTGAGCGCAGGCTGAACTCAGGCTTCAGCGCCTCATAAGCCGCCTGACGCAGCGTCCTGGCTTCGTCCTGGCTGCCGGTGCTGTCCTGCTGGAAGCGGAACCCTTCGAGACGGCCGACGAATTCGCCTTCGACCGTCACTTCACCCTTGTCGTTCACCTCGGCCACGAGGCTCTCCTTCTGTTTCAACCGCCGCATCAATACACTTGTACGCCGGTCTACAAATCGCTGAGTCAGCCTTGCGTGCAACGCATCTGACAGGCGGTCTTCTACAGCGCGAGTTTCGTCGCGCCAATGGCTTTCGTCAGCAACCCAGCCTTTGCGCTGAGAAACATAGGTCCAGGTCCGCACAAAGGCGAGACGGCGCGAAATAGTATCAATATCGCCCTCCGTTCGGTCAATACGGTCCAGGTTGGTCTTCATCCAGTCCGAAGGGATGGTCCCGCCGCCTTTGATGAAGTCAAAAATACGCCCCAGAAGGCCTGCATGCTCTGTGGAAGATATGCCACGAAAATCCGGAATGCGGCAAATATCCCACAACAGCCGCACCATGGCGGGGCTGGTCACCGCACGCATCACCTCAGGCGTGGTCGACAGGATCTTCAGCGCGGTGATGTCATCAGCATCCCGCGCGCGGCTGAGCCACTCGTTATCGGTATGCTTTTCAAGGCTCTGCATCAGGCGCGGTACGGTGCCAAATTCCAGCCGCGTGTTGCGCCATGAGAGTTTGCGCACCGGAAGGAACTCATGCTCCTCAATCGCTCTGACCACATCATCGGGCAGCGGGCGTGCCTCTCCGGTCACACCAAAGGTGCCGGGAGAGGTGTGCCGCCCGGCCCGCCCGGCGATCTGCGCCAGCTCCCAGGGGTAAAGCGCGCGCATCCGGTGGCCGTCATATTTCGCCGTAGCCGAGAAGGCGACATGCGAAATATCAAGGTTCAGACCCATGCCGATGGCATCGGTGGCGACCAGATAATCCACATCGCCGTTCTGATACATCTCAACCTGGGCGTTGCGGGTTCTCGGCGACAAAGCGCCCATAACCACCGCGCAGCCGCCCTTGGTCCGGCGAATCAGCTCTGCCACGCCATAGACGTTGTCGACCGAAAACCCGACGATGGCCGAGCGCGTCGGCATCCGGCTGATCTTTTTCGACCCCGCCCAGGACAGTTCCGACAGCCGCGGGCGCGAAATGAACTGACACCCCGGCACCAGCGCCGCGATCGCCGGGCGCATGGTGTCAGAGCCAAGGAAAAGCGTGTCCTTCAACCCGCGGGCGTTCAGCAGCCGGTCGGTGAACACATGGCCGCGGTCGGGATCGGCGCAAAGCTGGATTTCATCGATCACCACGATATCGGCGCCGATCTCAACCGGCATGGCCTCAGTGGTGCAGACCCAATAGGCCGCGCGTTCGGGCACGATCCGCTCTTCGCCGGTGACCAGCGCCACCACCGAGGGGCCGCGCGCCTTCACGATACGATCATAGACCTCGCGCGCCAGCAGGCGCAGCGGCAGTCCGATCACCCCGGTTCGGTGGGCCAGCATCCGCTCGATCGCGTAATGCGTCTTGCCGGTGTTCGTCGGCCCCAGGACCGCCGTCACCCTTGCGTTCTCGCGCATTCACGCCTCTCTTCAGATTTTCTGCCCGCTCAGCGCGTCATCGAGCCGCTGAGCGGCCTTTTTTACGTCGTCCTGGCGGGGATGTATAGCAAGCGCGGCGCGGTAAGCCTGCAGCGCTTTGGCCTTCTGCCCGGTCTCTTCGAGAATGGCCCCGATCCCGGCCAGAGCCACGAAATTCTGCGGGTTCAGCTCCAGCGCGCGCTGAAGATCGGCGACGGCGGGCCCATAGCGCCCGGACCGGAAATAAGCCGAGGCCCGCAGGTTATACCCCTCAGCAAACTCCGGCGCATGATCGGTCAGCGCGGTCAGATGGCCGATGGCTTTGTCATAATCCCCCTCCGCCAGCGCATCACGGCCCCGCTTCAGCAGCAGATCCAGCGCGGCGGATCCGGATTTCGACCATTCCTCAATGAGTTGACGCTCGGTTCGCCGCCAGCCCTCATTCTCAGGGCGGGCCAGATCCCCCAGCAGAACCTCGGCCCGGGTCTGTGCGAAAACCACCCCGCCCGGAAGGGTCAGGGCTGCCGCCACGGCAAGGTTGAGTATGGCAAAAGCGCGCTTCATGATAGAAGAGTAATACCGCCCGCGCCGGATACAAAGCCCGCGCAATCACAATCGGGAGAGAAACATGAGCGCCATTCTGGAAGCCGTGGTCGCTGAGCTGTCGCAAAAGGACACCTCGGAGTATAACGGCAGCGCCAAATTTGAGATTGAGGGCGAAGGTTCGGTCTATCTCGACGCCGATGGCGTACGCATTTCCGATGAGGAAGCCGATGTCACCCTGAAGGCCAGCCTTGAGACCTTCCGCGGGATCTTTGAGGGCAATGTGAACCCGACCATGGCCTTCATGACCGGTAAACTGAAGATCGACGGCTCCATGGGCCGCGCCATGGCACTGGCCTCCGTTCTGTCGTGACCAAAGCGCCCGCGTGGCCGCTGTGCCCGCCCGGGGTTGAGCGCTGGCTCACCACGTCGGACGGCATAGGGCTGCGCGCGCTGCTCTGGCCGCGCCCTGAGGCGCGCGGCACCGTGCTGATCCTGAACGGACGCACGGAATATGCCGAGAAATACGGCGAGGCGGCTCTCGCGCTCCAGGCGGCGGGCTTCAGTGCCGCCACCCTGGACTGGCGCGGACAGGGGCTGTCCCAGCGCCTGCTGCCGGATCCGCGCAAGGGCCATGTCAGCCGGTTTCGCGATTATCAGCTGGATCTGGCGGCGCTGACCGCCGTGCTCAGGGCTCCGGATTTTCCGGAGCCTTTTTTCATGCTGGCCCATTCCATGGGCGGTGCCATCGGGCTGCGGGCGCTGGCCGAGGGGCTGCCCGTCAAAGCGGCGGTCTTTCTGGCGCCGATGTGGGGCATCCGCCTGCCCGGCCCCATCGGGGGGCTGGCGCTGCAGACCTTTACCGCGACAGCCCGCACGCCCCTCGCCGCGCACTATGCCCCGCCCCCTGCAGGTGGTGCCGCGCCCTCCTTTGAGCTGCGCGGCTTTACGGGCAATCCGCTGACCGGCGATCCGGCCCGCTGGCGGCAGATGGGGGATTATCTGCGCGCCCACCCTGACCGCGACATCGCAGGCCCCACCGTCGGCTGGCTGGCGGAGGCTCTGGCCGAATGCCGCGCGCTCAGGGCGCTGCCCTCTCCCGCGCTGCCCTGCCTGACGCTGAGCGGCGCGCACGAGCGGATCGTCAGCCTGACCGCCATCCGCCACCGTCTGAGCCTCTGGCCGCAGGCGGTTTATCACGAGTGGGCCGGGGCCGCGCATGAGTTGCTGATGGAAGCCCCCGCCACCCGTGAGGCCGTTCTCGCCGGGATCTCGGTCTTCCTGCGCAGTCACGCGCCCGGGTGATCCGGCCTCAACCGGGCGACGGCCACCGCAAATCTGATTCGAAATGCCGCGCTCTGTGACATGGGAAAGCGCCCCCTGGCCTGGCTTTCTGCCTCAAATCGCAGCAGGCCAGAGGCCTCTCCCCGCAACCCCTGGCTGTGACGCAGCGTGACGCCGCACGCCCGGCCTGGTTGACGCGACGTTATGTTTACGTCAACGTCAATGCGTGACTATCTTCCCTTCATAGCCCCGGAAATCCAGTTAGCCCGGGGGCGGAGGACCCGGTTTGAAAGACGATCAGATCCAGCCCGATGTGATGACCATCCGCGAGATGTGCGACGCCTTTGACGTCACACCGCGGACTTTACGCTTTTATGAAGCGAAAGAACTGCTGTTCCCGATCCGTGACGGCCAGAAGCGCCTTTTCACCCGCCGTGACCGCGGTCGGCTGAAGCTGATCCTGCGCGGCAAGCGCTTTGGCTTTGCCCTCGAAGAAATCCGCCAGCTGCTCGATCTTTATGATCGCGGCGATCAGCAGGAAGAACAGCTGACCCGCACCTATACAATCGCTCATGAGCGCCTCTCCGATATGGAGCGGCAGCGCGATGAGCTGAACGTGGCCATTGCTGAGCTGAAAAGCCAGCTCGAATGGGGGGCAGAGCTTCTCGCCTCCTTCCGCCGTCCGGCCGCCGAATGAATTGAGAGCGCCCCCGGGCGTCAGGGAGAACACCATGCCGATCTACAATGCCCCCGTGAAAGACATGCAGTTCCTGCTGCAGGATCTGTTCAAAATCACTCAGTCCGACATCCCCGGCTATGCCGATCTGGAACGCGATTTCACCGGCGCGGTGCTGGAAGAAGCGGGCAAGCTCGCCTCCGGTGTGCTTGCGCCGCTGAACTTCCCCGGCGACCGCGAAGGCTGCCGCATCGAAGGCACCGAGGTTTTCACCCCGAAAGGCTTCAAAGAGGCCTTTGAGGCGCTGAAAGAAGGCGGCTGGAACGGCCTTGATCTGCCTGAGGAATATGGCGGCCAGAACCTGCCCTATCTGATGGCCACGGCTGTGGGCGAGATCATGGTCTCGGCCAATATGGCCTTCAATATGTATCAGGGCCTGACCCATGGTGCGATCTCGGCGATCCTGGCGGCGGGCAGCGATGAGCTGAAGGCGACCTATCTGCCGAAGATGACCTCGCTGGAATGGACCGGCACCATGAACCTGACCGAGCCCCATGCGGGCACCGATCTGGGCATGATCCGCACGAAGGCCGAGCCGCAGGACGACGGCAGCTATAAGATCACCGGCACCAAGATCTTCATCTCGGCCGGTGAGCATGACATGGCCGAAAACATCATCCACCTGGTGCTGGCCAAAGCGCCGGGCGGCGGCGAAGGCACCAAAGGCATCTCGCTCTTTATCGTGCCGAAGTTTCTGGTGAATGCCGACGGCTCACTCGGCGCGCGCAATGGCGTGACGGTCGGCAATATCGAAGAGAAGATGGGCATTCACGGCAATTCCACCTGCGTGATGAATTATGACGGTGCAACCGGCTGGCTGCTGGGCGATCTGCACAAGGGCATGAAGCATATGTTCGTCATGATGAACGAAGCCCGCGTCGGCGTCGGCCTTCAGGGCTATGCCCAGGCGGCGGCCGCCTATCAGAACGCCGTGGTCTATGCGACCGAGCGTCTGCAGGGCCGCGCCGTCACCGGCAAAGCCAACCCGGAAGGCCCCGCCGATCCGCTGATCGTGCATCCCGACATCCGCCGCGCGCTGATGGATCAGAAAAGCTTTGTCGAGGGTGCCCGCGCCTTCACCCTCTGGGCCGCGACGCTGCTGGACCGCACCCACCGCAACGGCGACAAAGAAGCCGAAGGGCTGGTCTCGCTGCTGACCCCGGTCATCAAGGGCTTCCAGACCGACAAGGGCTTTGAATGCGCCGTACAGGCCCAGCAGATCTATGGCGGCCACGGCTATATCGAAGAGCAGGGCATGTCGCAATTCGTCCGCGATGCCCGGATCGCCATGATCTATGAAGGCGCCAACGGCGTTCAGGCGCTGGATCTGGTGGGCCGCAAGCTGGCCTCCGACGGCGGTAAAAACGTCATGGCCTTCTTCGAGCTGGTGAAGGCCGAGTGCAAAGCCCATGAGGGCGATGCGCGGATGCAGCCCTTCACGGAAGCCCTGAAAGCCGCCTCCAAACAGCTTCAGGCCGCGGGGATGTATTTCATGCAAAACGGCATGAGCAATCCCAATGCCGCGCTTTCAGGCTCGAATGACTTCATGCATCTGACCGGCCATGTCTGCCTTGGGCTGATGTGGACCCGCATGGCCAAAGCCGCTTATGAGGCGCTGGAGGCCGGCACCGTCGATAAAGACTTCGCTGAGACGAAGATCGCCACCGGGCGCTACTATATGGCCCGCCAGCTGCCCGCCTGCGCCATGCATCTCGCCCGCATTGAGAGCGGCTCTGAGAGCGTCATGGCGCTTACGGCAGATCAGTTCTGACCCTTCGGGGGCGCGCGCGCCGCGCCCCTGCCCCTGCCCGAGGATCCCGATGCCCAAACGCTTCCGCCTGACGCGACGTTTTCCTGCCGCCATGACCGAAGACGGCTATCGTCGCCTCAGACGCTTTGCCGCCGAGGCAGGCCTTGATGAGGGTGAGGCGCTGTCGTTTCTCTTTGAGCATTTCGACAGCGTGACGGACCATGAGGCGCTGCAGCACCGCCTGCGGCTCTTCAATTCTGAGCTTGAGGCCCGAAAGGGCTGAACGACCTCTGGGAGGGGGAGAGGCTATGACATTTCCGATGATGGCATCCGCCTGGATGACCGAAGAGCATCAGATGCTCGCCGGGATGACCCGCGATTTCATCACCCGCGAATGGATGCCGCAGTATGAGCGCTGGCGTCATCAGGGCGAGATGGACCGCGAGACCTGGACGCAATGCGGGGACCTGGGCCTTTTGCTGCCTTCGGTCTCGGAAGAGTACGGCGGCGCGGGCGGCGATTTCGGCCATGAAGCGGTGATCCTGATGGAGGGCGCAAGGGCCAACCTTTCCTCCTGGGGCCACGGCATCCACAGCTGCATCGTGGGGCATTACATCTACACCTACGGCACCGAAGAGCAAAAACGCCGCTGGCTGCCGAAAATGGCGAGTGGGGAACTGGTCGCGGCCCTCGCCATGACGGAACCCTCGGGCGGCTCAGATGTGCAGAACCTCAAAACCCGCGCAGTGCGGGACGGGAATGTCTATCGGCTGAACGGATCCAAGACTTTCATCACCAATGGCAAACATGCCGATCTGATCCTGGTGGCTGCCAAAACTGACCCCACCCAGCGCGCGCGCGGCACCTCTCTCATCATGGTGGAAGCCTGGGATGCCCCCGGCTTTCGCCGCGGTCGCAAGCTGGAAAAACTCGGCATGAAGTCGGCCGATACATCGGAGCTGTTCTTCGACGACGTGCCGGTGCCGCCGGAAAACATCCTCGGCGGCGAAGAGGGCCAGGGCTTCTATCAGATGATGAAGCAGCTGCCCCAGGAGCGTCTGTCGATCGGCTGCACCGCCGTCGGCGCCATGGAAGGCGCGGTCGAGCGCACCATCCAGTATTGCAAAGAGCGCGAAGCCTTCGGCCAGCCCATCATCAATTTCCAGAACACCCGCTTCAAACTGGCGGAATGCAAAACCAACACCTTCGTGGCCCGCAGCTTTCTTGACGCCTGCATCACTGCCCATCTGAAAGGCGAGCTGACCGTGGAGCAGGCCGCCATGTGCAAATATTGGCTCACCGACCTGCAGTTTCAGGTGCTTGACGAATGCGTCCAGCTTCACGGCGGCTACGGCTATATGCAGGAATATGCCGTTGGTGAGATGTGGTCGGACGCCCGTGTGCAGCGCATCTACGGCGGCACCAATGAAATCATGAAAGACCTCATCGGACGCTCGCTGTGACGAAAGCCCCCGCCCTTCGTACTGCCGCACCGCTCCCCGGCCACCTCCCGTGGCCGCGCGGGCGCGGCCGGCCTCCGGCGGGAGTATTTGGAAAAAGCCAAAGCGCAGGGCGCGCCCTGCCGGTCACCGGGAAGCAGCCGACAGGGCGACTTTGGCTTTTGCGGTCATCGGCTCTCCAGCCTGTACCGCATCACCACTCTGCGCCGGAACTGGTTAGCAAAGCCTTAAGAACGGTCTTCGAAAGGGCGCGGCTCGTCGTCCCGCGCCTGATTTTGGCTTTTCTTAAATACTCACCTTCAAACCCCTCCGCCTGGCGGCTCCCTACCCTGGAGCAGAACGCCCGGTGGAAATGCCCTGATGCCCCCGACGGCTCCGCAGTCCTGCGGCCGGTCCGGCGCAGATGATCCCAGGAGGACCCATGGAAGAGGCCTATATCTATGACGCCGCCCGCACACCGCGCGGCAAGGGGCGGCCGGACGGCAGCCTGCATGAAGTCAGCCCTGTCCGGCTCTCTGCCGGCATCCTGAATGCGATCAAAGACCGCAACAACCTCGACACCGCCGCAGTGGAAGATGTGATCTGGGGCAATGTCACCCAGGTGGGCGAGCAGGGCGCCTGCCTTGCGCGCACGGCCGTTCTGGCCTCAGAATTTGCCGAAAGCGTGCCGGGCCTGTCGATCAACCGCTTCTGCGCCTCGGGCATGGAGGCCGTGAACCTTGCGGCCAACCAGGTGCGTGGCGGCGCGGGCATGGCCTATGTCGCGGGCGGCGTTGAGAGCATGAGCCGCGTGCCCATGGCCTCGGACGGCGGCGCCATTGCGGTGGATCCGCAGGTGGCAGTTGGAAATTACTTCGTGCCTCAGGGCATCTCAGCAGATGTGATTGCCACGGAATATGGCTTCAGCCGCGCCCAGGCGGATGCGCTTTCTGTCGAGAGCCAGCGCCGTGCGGCCCAGGCCTGGGCGGAGGGGCGCTTTGCAAAGAGCATCGTGCCGGTGAAGGATATCAACGGCCTGACGATCCTTGATCACGATGAATATATGCGCCCCGGCACCACGCTGGAAAACCTCGGCGCACTGAAGCCTGCCTTTCAGGAGTGGGGCGAGGTTATGCCCGGCTTTGATAAGATCGCTCTGATGAAATATCCGCATCTGGAGCGCATCAACCACATCCACCACGCCGGGAACTCGTCCGGCATCGTGGATGGTGCGGCGGCCGTTCTCATCGGCAACAAAGCCTTTGGGGAGAAATACGGGCTGAAGCCCCGGGCGCGGATCCGGGCCACGGCCAAGATCGGCACCGATCCCACCATCATGCTGACCGGCCCGGTTCCGGTGACGGAAAAGATCCTGCGCGACAGCGGGATGAGCATCCGTGACATTGATCTTTTCGAAGTGAACGAGGCCTTTGCCTCGGTCGTGCTGCGCTTTCAGCAGGCTTTTGGTGTCGATCCCGCCATCGTCAATGTGAACGGCGGCTCGATTGCCATGGGTCACCCGCTGGGTGCCACCGGGGCCATGATCATCGGCGCGCTGCTCGATGAGCTGGAGCGCAGCGGCAAGGGCGTGGGCCTTGCCACGCTTTGTGTGGCCTCCGGCATGGGTGCCGCGACCATCATTGAACGGCTGTGAGGGACAGATGACCGATTTTCATTATGCCGTGGACGGTGACGGTGTTGCCACCATCACCTGGGATGTCGCGAATAAATCGATGAACGTCCTCAGCCTTGCGGGTCTGCAGGAGCTGAGCGATCACATCGACGCCGCGCTTGCCGATGAAGGCGTGAAAGGCGTCATCCTGACCTCCGGGAAAAAGGATTTCGCCGGCGGGATGGATCTCAACATCATCGCCCGCATGAAAGAAGAGGCCGGCGACAACCCCGCCAAAGGCGTCTTTGAGGGCGTGATGGCCATGCATGCCGTGCTGCGCAAAATCGAGCGCGCGGGGATGGATCCCAAGACCCTCAAAGGCGGCAAGCCGATTGTCGCCGCCCTGCCCGGCACCGCGCTTGGCATCGGGCTGGAACTGCCGCTGGCCTGTCACCGCGTCATCGCGGCGGACAATCCGAAGGCCAAAATCGGCCTGCCGGAGATTATGGTCGGCATCTTCCCCGGCGCGGGCGGCACCACCCGGGTGGTGCGCAAACTTGGCGTGATGATGGCCGCGCCGGTGATCCTGGAAGGCAAGCTCAATGATCCCAAGGGCGCAAAGAGCATCGGTCTGATCGATGAGGTTGTGGCCCCCGATCAGCTTCTGGCCCGCGCGAAGGAGTGGGTGTTGGCCGCAAAGCCCGCAGAGCTGGCAAAGCCCTGGGACCAGAAGGGCTTCAAGCTGCCCGGTGGCGCGCCCTATACGCCTCAGGGCTTCCAGATGTTCCTTGGTGCCTCGGCCATGGTGCATGGCAAAACCTGGGGGGCTTTCCCGGCCGCCAAGGCACTGCTCTCGGCGGTTTATGAAGGCGCGCTGGTGCCCTTTGACACCGCCCTGAAGATTGAGGCGCGTTGGTTTACCCATGTGCTGATGAACCCCTCCTCGGGGGCGATGATCCGCTCGCTTTTCATCAACAAAGAGGCGCTGGAGAAAGGCGCGAACCGGCCCAAAGTCGCTGATGAGACGGTGAAAAAGGTCGGTGTGCTGGGCGCGGGCATGATGGGCGCGGGCATTGCCTATGTCTCGGCCATGGCGGGGATTGAGGTCGTGCTGATCGATGCCGCCCAGGAGGCCGCCGAGCGGGGCAAAGGCTATAGCCAGGGCCTGCTGGAAAAGGCCGTCAAACGCGGCAAATCCACGCCGGAGAAAATGGCCGAAGTGCTGGGCCGCATCACCGCCACCACCGATTATGCGGCGCTTGAAGGCTGCGATCTGATCGTGGAAGCGGTCTTTGAGGACCCGAAGGTCAAGGCCGGCGTCACCGCCCAGGCCGAAGCCGTGATCCCGGAGACGGCGATCTTTGCCACCAATACCTCGACCCTGCCGATCTCAGAGCTTGCCAAGGCCTCAAAGCGGCCGGAGCAGTTCATCGGCATCCACTTCTTCTCGCCCGTCGATAAGATGCTGCTGGTGGAGATCATCAAGGGCAAAGAGACCGGCGCGCGCGCAGTGGCCAAGGCGCTCGATTATGTGCGTCAGATCCGCAAGACCCCGATCGTGGTGAACGACGAGCGTTTCTTCTACGCCAACCGCTGCATCATCCCCTATATCAACGAGGGCATGCGCCTTGTCGGCGAAGGCACCGAGCCTGCGCTGGTGGAAAATGCCGCGCGCCTTCTCGGCATGCCGCTGGGACCCTTGCAGCTTGTCGATGAGACCTCGCTGGATCTGGGCAAAAAGATCGCCGTGGCGACCCGTGCGGCCATGGGCAATGCCTATCCCGACGGCGCGGTGGATGAGATCATCTTCCGCCTGGTGGATGAGGGGCGTCTGGGCAAAAAGGCCAATGCCGGGTTTTATGCCTATGATGAGGCCGGGAAACGTCAGGGCCTGTGGGCAGGTCTCTCTGAGCGCTTCCCCGTGGCTGAGGCGCAGCCCGGGTTGACCGAGGTGCAGCACCGTCTGATCCTGGCGCAGGTTCTGGAGGCGGTGCGCGCGCTGGAGGCCGGGGTTCTTGAGGACATCCGCGAAGGCGATGTCGGCGCGATCCTCGGCTGGGGCTTCATGCCCTGGTCTGGCGGCCCCTTCGGCTGGCTGGATATCATGGGCGCGGCCAGGGTCGTTGAGATCTGTGACCGGCTGACCGCCACCCATGGCGCGCGGTTTGAAGCGCCGCAGCTTCTGCGCGACATGGCCGCGAAGGGCGAGACGTTTTACGGCGACAGGGCCCGCAAAGCGGCCTGAGTGAACATCAGGGCGTCCCCCTCGGGGGGCGCCTCCTCTGCGGCATCAAGTGCCCCGATCAGCGCGCGTGCCCCCGCAAGGTCTGCCAGGGGCACGTCAGGCAGATCATAAGGCAAAAAGCCCGGCGGCAGGCCCAGGGTGTCGGGCGGGCAGTAAAGCTGCAGATCGCCCTCGGCGCAGACCAGCGCCCCTTCGCTCAATTGCAGGATCACCACCTCTTCCATCGCCTGCGGCCGCGTGCGGCAGATACCGCCGCGCCCTTCAAGAGCGGCCGCAGGAACGGCGACGGCCTCTGCGCCCGCCAGGACCAGCACCGGCTGCTCGGGTAAAAGCCGCAGAACGGAGGGGTTGCCCAGCGCCCCGGCGGGGATTTCAAGCGGCCAGTGCATCCCGGGCCAGCCCGCGGGACCTGCATCACAAAAGGCCCGCTGCACGGCGCGGATCTCGGTGAAACCTGCCTCTCCGGTCAGCAGCAGATCGCCCGGCCGCAGCGCCGTCACCTCGCGAATGCCGCGGGCGGTGACAAGGCAGGTGCCGCTGAGCAGCCCTTCGGTGACGAAATGTGGCAGCGCGTCTTCCTCTGACGGACAGGACATGGATTCCCCTTTGAGCGGCCTTTGTGAACCGGGCCCTGCTGTCAGATAGCGTCAAAACACGCCCCCGGGGGAGAAAATTCTATGCGCCGCAGCGTTTTGGAAAAGATTTGCGGCTTTCCCGCCGCGCCATCCTTCGGGCTGATTTACAAAAGCCGGAGGCGCCGGAATAGTTCAGCGAGATGTGGCTGTCGCGGAGGGGGGATCCATGGGCTGGCTGGCAGATGAACGGGGACTTGAGAAGACACGGGCCAATTATGCGCCGCTGACGCCTTTGTCCTGGCTGAGGCGGGCGGCGGCGATCTGGCCCGATCATGAGGCGCTGGTTTACGGGCCGCGGCGGCAGAGCTACCGCGATCTTTATGCCCGGGTCAGCCGTCTGGCCTCAGGGCTGGCGGCGCGGGGGGTGCAGCCGGGGGATGTGGTGGCGACGCTGATCCCCAATCTTCCCGCCCAGGTCGAGGCGCATTTCGGTGTGCCCGCCTGCGGGGCGGTGCTCAATGCCATCAACACGCGGCTCGATGTGGAGACCGTGGCCTATATCTTTGCGCATGGCGGCGCAAAGGTGGTGATCGCCGATACCGCCTTCCTGCCGCTGGCCGAGGCCGCCTGCGCCGCCATGACGACCCGCCCGCCCGAAATCATTGAAGCCGCCGATGCCCATGCCGGCTTCCCGCTGACCGGCCGGCACGGGGATTATGAAGACCTGCTGGCCTCTGGTGATCCGGGCTTCGCCTGGCTCATGCCCGCGGATGAATGGGAGAGCCTTGCGCTGAATTATACCTCCGGGACGACGGGGCGGCCGAAGGGGGTGGTTTATCACCACCGCGGGGCCGCACTGGCGGCCCAGGGGCAGGTGATCTCCTGGCGCATGGTGCTGCATCCGCGCTATCTGACGATTGTGCCGCTGTTTCACTGCAATGCCTGGTGTCACCCCTGGATGATGCCCCTGGTGGGCGGGACGATGATCTGCTGCCGCGATATCACCGCCGGGGCGATCTATGCGGCGATTGCCGATGAGGGGGTGACCCATTTCGGCGGCGCGCCGATCGTTTTGAACACGCTGATCAATGCGCGCGACGAAGAGCGGCGGAGTTTTCCGCAGACCGTTGAGGTCTTCACCGCCGGGGCGCCCCCGGCAGCCGCCACTCTGGCCGCGATTGAGCCTCTGGGCTTTAATGTGACCCAGGTTTACGGGCTGACCGAGACCTATGGTCCGGCCACCGAATGCACCTGGCAGGCGGGTTTTGAGCATCTGAGTGAGGCGGAGCGCTTTGCCGTCAAGGCGCGCACCGGGGTCGGCATGCCCTTTATGGAGGAGGTCACCGTGCTGGGAGAGGCGGATCAGCCCGTCCCCTTTGACGGCGTGACCCTGGGCGAGATTGCGCATCGCGGCAATGGTGTGATGAAGGGCTATTATAAGAACCCCGAGGCCACCGCAGAGGCCTTTAAGGGCGGCTGGTTCCGATCCGGTGACATCGCCTTCCGCCATGAGGATGGCTATATCAAAATCGCGGACCGCGCGAAGGATATCATCATCTCCGGGGGCGAGAATGTGAGTTCCGTCGAGGTGGAAGGCGTGCTGATGGCGCATCCTTCGGTCTCGCTTTGTGCGGTGGTGGCGCTGCCCGATGACAGATGGGGCGAGGTGCCCTGTGCCTTTGTGGAGCTGAAGGAGGGGGCAGTTGTGGATGAGGCCGCGCTGATCGCGCATTGCCGCAGCCGTCTGGCCGGGTTCAAGACACCAAAGCGGGTGATCTTCGGGGATTTGCCGAAGACCTCGACGGGGAAGATCCAGAAGTTTGAGCTGCGCGGGCGGGCGAAGGCGCTGGCGGGCTGACCGGAGCGCTTGTGTCAGGCGCCGGGGGCTTTGCGCCCCCGGACCCCCGCAGAGTATTTGCAAAAAGCCAAAGCAGGTCAGATTGCGCCGGAATGGGAGGCGCGGGAGAGGTCATAGGCGTCGAAGCTGCGGGCGATCATGCGGGTGAGAGCGCGGCCGCGGGGGGGGATTTCAAAGCTGTCGTCGCGGTTTTCGACCATAGGGCCGAATTCCTCCGCAGCGCGGGCGAAGAGCGGGGCGGCGGGATCGGCGAGTTTGGGGAAGCGGCGGCGGAGCTCGGCTTTATCGACGCGGAAATCGCACATCAGGGCCTCAATGATGCGGGCGCGCAGCAGGTCTTCCGATTGGAAGAGATGGCCGCGGGCGGTGGCAAAGCGGCCGGCGCGGATCTGGCTGGTGTAATCGCCGGTGGCCGCGGCGTTCTGGGCATAGCCCCCGGGGAAGCGCGAGATGGAAGAGGCGCCGAGCCCGATCAGCACGCCGGAGGGATCATCGGTATAGCCCTGGAAGTTGCGCCGCAGCTGGCCGCTTTCAGCTGCGCGGGCGAGGCCGTCTTCGGGAAGGGCGAAATGGTCGATGCCGATCTGGCGGTAGCCCTCGGCCTCGAAGAGCGCGCGGGCGGTGTCGAAGAGCGCGAGGCGCTCCTGCGGGGCGGGCAGCGCCTCGGAGGGGATGAGTTGCTGGCGGCGGCTCATCCAGGGGACATGGGCATAGCCGTAAAGCGCCACGCGGTCGGGGCGCAGAGTGAGCAGCTGCGCCACGGAGGCGGTGATCTTCCCGGGGGTCTGATGTGGCAGGCCGAAGAGGATATCGGCATTGAGGCTTTTGATGCCGCGGGCGCGCAGCCCTTCCGCCGCGCTGCGGGTGATCTCATAGCTTTGCTCGCGGCCGATGGCTTTCTGGATGGCCGGGTCGAAATCCTGCACGCCGATGGAGGCGCGGTTCATGCCCGCGGCGGCCAGGGCATCGAGGCGGGCCTCGTCGATCTCATTGGGGTCGATCTCGACCGAGAATTCGCCCTCCGCGGCCATGGGGGCGATGGCGAAGATCGCCTGTGCGAGATCGGTCATTGCGGCGGCGGAGAGCAGCGTGGGCGTGCCGCCGCCCCAGTGCAGCCGGCTGAGCGTGACACCTTCGGGCAGATGATGCGCGAGGAGTTGCAGCTCTGCTTTCAGGGTGTCGAGATAGGCGGTGACCGGGCTGTCGGAGCTGGTGCCCTGGGTGCGGCAGGCGCAGAACCAGCACAGCCGGCGGCAGAAGGGCACATGCAGATAGAGCGAAATCCGCGCCCCTGGCGGGATCGCCGCCAGAAAACCGGCAAATTCTGCCGGGCCCGTGGCCGCATTAAAGTGCGGAGCCGTGGGATAACTGGTATAACGGGGAACCTTCGCGTCGAAAAGTCCAAGGCGGGTGAGTTGCGGGTCTCTGTCCATGCGTGCTAGCTAACGCAGAGGCAGCCGCCTTTCCTTGACCTGTATCAAATTTCACCCCCCTCTGCCGGATTGCATTCAGATGAGCGTTAAGCCCCTGCCGCTGGCGCCGCAGATTGCCTGCGGAGACTGTCAGATCCGCCATCGTGCTGTCTGTGCCCGCTGTGAGGGGGATGAGCTTCAGGCGCTCGAAGAGATCAAATATTACCGCAGGTTTGAGGCGGGCCAGACCCTGGTGTGGTCGGGCGACCGGATGGATTTCGTGGCCTCGGTGGTCAGCGGCATTGCCACGCTGACCCAGACCATGGAAGACGGGCGGCGGCAGATGGTGGGGCTTTTGCTGCCCTCGGACTTTGTGGGCCGGCCCGGGCGGGCGCGGGCACCCTATGATGTGACGGCGACCACCGATGTGATGGTCTGCTGTTTCCGCCGCCAGCCCTTTGAGGCGATGATCCTGCGCACGCCGCATCTGGCGCAGCGGCTTTTGGAAATGACGCTGGATGAGCTGGACGCCGCGCGGGAGTGGATGCTTCTGCTGGGCCGCAAGACCGCGCGGGAAAAGATTGCGAGCCTGCTGGCCATTCTGGCGCGGCGCAATGCCACCCTGCTCAGTCAGACCGTGAAGGGCCGGGCGATCACCTTTGATCTGCCGCTCACGCGGGAAGCGATGTCGGATTACCTTGGCCTGACACTGGAGACGGTCAGCCGTCAGATCTCGGCGCTGAAGCGCGACGGGGTGATCCATCTGGAAGGCAAGCGGCACATCACCGTGCCGGATATGAACCGCCTGCTGAGTGAGGCAGGCGATGACAGTGACGGCGGTCTGGTTGACTGAGCCGCAATCAGGAAAGGTCTGCCGATGAAGCTGTTGTTTCTGGGCGATGTCATGGGTCGCGCCGGGCGCAATGCCATTTCGGGTCAGCTTGCAAAGCTGCGCGCGGACTGGGGCCTCGATTTTGTTGTGGTGAACGGGGAGAATGCCTCAAGCGGGGCCGGGCTGACCATGGCGCACTCCAAGGCGCTGCTGGAAGCCGGGGCCGATGTGGTGACGCTGGGCGATCATGCCTTTGATCAAAAAGACATGCTCAGCTTTATCGACAAAGAGCCGCGCATTCTGCGGCCGCTGAACTTCTCAAAGACCGCGCCGGGGAAAGGCGCCCGGGTCTATCAGGACCACCGGGGCCGTAAAGTGCTGGTGACCCAGGTGCTGGGCCAGGTCTTTATGAAGCGGCCCTTTGACGATCCCTTCTCGGCCGTGCTGCAGGTGATGCGCGCGCATCCCCTTGGCGGGCAGGTTCAGGCGGCGATTCTGGACGTCCATTGTGAGGCCACCTCTGAGAAGATGGCGCTTGGTCACTGGTGTGACGGCCATATGAGCCTGGTGGTCGGCACCCATACCCACGTGCCGACGGCGGATACGATGATCCTGCCCGGCGGCACCGCCTTTCAGTCGGACGCGGGGATGTGCGGGGATTACAACTCCGTCATCGGCATGCAGAAAGATGAGCCGATGCGCCGTTTCATCACCGGCATGCCCGGCGGGCGGTTTGAACCTGCGGGCGGCGAGGCGACGCTGTCGGGGGTCTATGTTGAGACCGATGATAAGACCGGCAAGGCTCTGATGGTCAAAGCCATCCGGGTCGGCGGTCGTCTGTCCCAGTCCACGCCGCTCTCCTGATCGGGCCTGCGGCGGCGGGGACCCCTGCCCCGCCCTCGCGCGCTGTCCTGCACGGGCTTTCTCTGCGCCGCCGCTCGTCGGTGCGCGCTGAGGCCCGAGCGTGGTGCGCGACCCAAAAAGCCCGCGACGATCCCGCAGGCGACGACCAGCACCAGCAGAAAGCTGAAGCCCTGGAGCATGGCGCTTCCTGCCGCATCGCCGCCATCGAGGCGGTGCAGCCCCCGGGCAAAGACCGCCCCACGCAGAGCCGAGCCGCATGAGGAGGCGCGGGCGTCATCCGGAGGGGCCTTCTGAATATCCTTTAGCTTCGGATCACTTGCACCGGCCTTAGCCCCCTCGCAACGGCGCATCCCACTTGCCGCTGCGGCGGTCTCCTGCTCAGATGCCGGAAGCTCGTGCAGGAAGGCTAACGGATGCTCGGTTTCGACTTTTCTCAACCCGTCATGGCTGTTCTGGCCCTGCTGATCCTTGGCGGGATGTTTGTGCTCTTCCTGCTGGAGACCTGGCCTGTTGAGGTGGTGGCCATCGCGGGTGCGGCGCTGATGCTGGTGCTGGGCATATTGCCGATGGCGGATGCGGTCGACAGCCTGTCGAACTCTGCCCCATGGACCATCGCCATGATGTTCATGATCATGGGCGGGCTGGTGCGGACCGGAGCGGTGGAGATGATGGTCTCGGTGGTCAGCCGCCATGTGGATGATCATCCCAGGCTGACCGTTGTGGGGCTTTTTGCCTTTGTGGCGCTGGCCTCGCCCTTCATGAACAACACGCCCCTGGTGGCGGTGATGATCCCGGTGGTGATCCGGCTTGCGGTGCGGATCGGGGCTGCGCCCTCGAAGATGCTGATCCCGCTGAGCTATCTGACCGTGATGGGCGGGATGATCACGCTGATCGGCACCTCGACCAATATTCTGGTCGACGGGGTGGCACGGCGCGCGGGCCTGGAGCCGTTTTCGATCTTTGAGATCGCGCCACTGGGGCTGGTTATTACCATTGTGGGGGCGGCCTATCTGGGGCTGGCAGCGAAAAGCCTGCTGCCGGACCGCCAGTCGATGGGGACGCTGCTGACCGACCGCACGCGGCGGAAGTATTTCACCGAAGTGGTAGTGCCCGAAGGCTCGGCCCTGATCGGCATCAAAGCGGTTGAGGCGGATCTCTTTCGCCCCGACGGGGTGCGGGTCATCGACGTGCTGCGGGGCGATCTGTCGCTCAGGCGCAACCTTGCAGAGGTGATTCTGCAGGCCGGGGACCGGGTGGTGCTGCGCTCGGATATGGCGGAACTGCTGGGGCTGAAGGAGCGGCCTGAGCTGACGCTGGCGGCGCGGGTCTCTTCGGTTGAGACCGAGACGGTGGAGGTGCTGATCACGCCGGGCTGCCGGATGCTGGGGCGGCAGCTGGGGCAGATGCGGCTGAGGCGGCGCTACGGCGTTTATGTGATCGCGGCGCACCGGCGCAACCAGAACATCGGGCGGCAGCTGGAAGATCTGGTGGTGCAGATCGGCGATACGCTGCTGCTGGAGGGTGCGATTGCCGATATCCAGCGGCTGGCGGCGGATATGGATCTGGTCGAGGTGAACCGCCCCTCTGACCGCGCTTATCGCCGTGGCAAGGCCCCGATCGCGCTGGCGGCGCTGGCGCTGGTGGTGGTGCTTTCGGCCTTTGATCTGGCGCCGATCATGGCCCTCGCGCTGGTGGGGGTGGCGCTTATTCTGGTGACGCGCTGTGTGGATCCGGATGAGGCTTTGTCTTTTGTCGATGGCCGGCTGCTGGCGATGATCTTTGCCATGGTGGCGGTGGGCGCGGGGCTGGATCACTCCGGGGCCGTCGGGCTGATCGTCGGCGCGGCAGAGCCCTGGCTGCGCGGCCTGCCGCCCATGGCGCTGATCTTTTGTGTCTATCTGCTGGGGCTGATTCTGACGGAGTTTTTGTCCAATAACGCCGTGGCGGTGCTTTATACGCCGGTGGCGATCAGCCTGGCCAATGAGCTGGGCTATGATCCGCGCCCCTTTGTGGTGGCGGTGATGTTCTCGGCCACTTTGGCCTTTGCCACGCCGATCGGCTATCAGACCAATCTGATGGTCTATGGCCCGGGCGGTTATAAATTCAGCGATTACGTCCGGGTGGGGGTGCCTTTGAACCTGATCACCTGCGTGATTGCGACGATTCTGATCCCGATCCTCTGGCCTCTGTAAGGGCCGGGGTTGCGGGAGGGGCTTTTCGCGCTTTATAGAGGCCCATCAACAGACACAGTCTCCCGGGAGAAGGTCACATGGCAGGCCATTCGAAATGGGCGAACATCCAGCACCGCAAGGGCAAGCAGGATGGCATCCGCTCCAAGATGTTCTCGAAGCTGGCGAAGGAAATCACCGTCGCCGCCAAGATGGGCGACCCCGATCCCGATAAAAACCCGCGTCTGCGTCTGGCCATCAAGGCTTCCAAAGCCCAGTCGATGCCGAAAGACGTGATCGACCGTGCGATCAAAAAATCGCAGACCGGCGATGCGGCGGATTACACCGAGATCCGTTATGAGGGTTACGGCGCGGGCGGCATTGCGATCATCGTCGAAGCGATGACCGACAACCTGAACCGCACCGCCTCCAACGTGCGCAGCTATTTCACCAAAGCGGGCGGCAATATGGGCCAGACCGGCTCGGTGAGCCATGGCTTTGACCGCCTGGGTGCGATCACCTATCCGCTGAGCGCAGGCGATGCCGATAAGGTCATGGAAGCGGCGATCGACGCCGGAGCCGATGACGTTGTGACCGACGAAGACGGTCACTTCATCTATTGCGCGGTCGAAGACCTGTCGGCTGTCTCGGAGGCGCTGGAAGCGGTTTTGGGCGAATCCACCGAAGCCAAGCTGATCTGGAAGCCGCAGGTTCTGACCGAGGTGGATCTGGAGACCGCGCAGAAGCTGATGAAGCTGGTGGATCTGCTGGAAGAGGATGACGATGTGCAGACCGTCACCCATAACTTCGACGTCCCCGAGGATGTGGCAGCGCAGCTCTGATCCTGCGGGACTGCCGATGCGGTGAATGCTTTGAGAGCCCCCGGTGCCGATGCGCAGCGGGGGTTTTTCTGTCGGGGGCGCAAAGAGGGGCTCTGCCCCGCCAGGGCTGCGCCCTGCCCCCCCGGAGTATTTTTCAAAAAGCCAAAGCAAAAGCCCGGGCGCGCTGAGCGGGCCCGGGCTTTTGTGGCAGATCAGGATGCCGGGATCAGAAATCCCAGTCTTCGTCCTCGGTGGCGACGGCTTTGCCGATCACATAGCTGGAGCCCGAGCCGGAGAAGAAGTCGTGGTTTTCGCTGTCAGGCGAGAGGGCCGCGAGGATGGCCGGGTTCACATCGCAGGCCTGCGGCGGGAAGAGCGCCTCATAGCCGAGGTTCTGCAGCGCCTTATTGGCGTTGTAATGCAGGAAGGCTTTGACGTCTTCGGTGAGGCCGATGCCGTCGTAGAGTTCCTCGGTGTAGCGCTGCTCGATCTCATAGAGGTCGAACATCAGGCTGAAGGCGAAATCCTTCAGCTCCTGTTTGCGCTCTTCCGGCTGGGTTTCCAGCGCGCGCTGGTATTTATAGCCGATGTAATAGCCATGGACCGCTTCATCACGGATGATGAGGCGGATGAGGTCGGCGGTATTGGTCAGCTTGGCGCGGCTGGACCAATACATCGGCAGATAGAAGCCCGAATAGAAGAGGAAGCTTTCCAGGAAGACGCTGGCGATCTTTTTCTTCAGCGGGTCATTCGCGGCCTTGTATTTATCAAGGATCGCATAGGCTTTTTGCTGCAGATGCGGGTTCTCTTCGGCCCAGCGGAAAGCGGCATCCACTTCCGGGGTCGAGCAGAGCGTCGAGAAGATCGACGAATAGGACCGCGCGTGCACCGCCTCCATGAAGGAGATATTCGAGAGCACCGCCTCTTCGTGGGGGGTGACGGCATCGGGCATCAGCGAGGGCGCGCCCACGGTGTTCTGGATGGTGTCGAGAAGCGTCAGGCCGGTGAAAACGCGGATCGTGAGTTCACGCTCTTCGGGGCGCAGCGTCGCCCAGGAGGGAACATCGTTCGACAGCGGCACTTTTTCCGGCAGCCAGAAGTTGACCGTCAGACGGTTCCAGACTTCCAGGTCTTTCTCGTCCTGCAGCCGGTTCCAGTTGATGGCTTTAAGCGGCGTGCGAAGGCTCGCATCCTTCATGTCATGACCCCGGAATTTGGAAGTGAAGTTGTTCTCTCTGAGATAGCCCCCGGGGCGCGATTAAGCAATCGCGGGCGGCGGGTCTTTCACAGAAGAGGGGCTTTGTGCACGGGCATGGACTGCGACAAATAGGGATGGCGCGACTGTGGCGATCCTGATCAGATGGCGCAGAGCTGAGCGGAGCCGGTATCGTTATGAGCACGGATGTTTCCCCTGCCCCGTCCCTGCGCAAAGCGGTGGTGCTTTGCGTCGATCAGGCCTATCTGCCCTTCGCGCTGTTTTTGATGCGGCAGATTGATTTCCATGAGCCGGAGCGCGATTTCGACTTTGTGCTGATGTCCGACAGCGATCTGGCGGTGCCTGCGGGGTTTGAGGCGCTGCGGATCCGGCTTCTGCCGCCGCTGGAGAGCGCGGAATATGACGCGCAGAAGATCACGCATCTGTCGCGCGCTACCTATCTGCGGCTCTGGGCGCCGCAGGCGCTGGCGGGGGCCTATGACCGGGTGCTCTATCTCGATGCCGATATGTTCGCCGATGCGGGCGGCTTTTCCCGGCTGATGGCGGTGGAGATGCGGGGCCTGGCGATTGCGGCGGTGCGCGATGTGCAGCAGTGGTATCGCCCCACCCGCGATGTGGAGGAGTTTCGCAAAGCCGGCCGACGGGGGCGGCGCTATTTCAATGGCGGGCTTTTGCTGATTGATGTGGCGCAATATCTGGCTGATGACATCCTGGGGCGGGCGCTGCAAATCGCGGCCGCGCATCCCGAGTGGGTCCGCCATCATGATCAGTCGCTGCTGAACCTGACCGTCGACGGATCATGGCTGGAGTTATCTCCCGTCTGGAACTGGCAATGGCCGATCAAATACGCGCTTTATGGCGACTGGAGTGGTGCCAGGCTGCATCACTTCATCGGCTGGTATAAGCCCTGGGCGGATCGCGAGGCGATCTGTGCGGCGCGTTTCACGCTGGGCTATGAGGCCTTTCTGAGCCGGCATTTCCCCGAGACCCCGCGCGCGGGGCCGCAGAAGCCCTCTCTGCTGACCGGGGGAAAGCGGTTCTGGAAGGCGGTGCTGCGGTTTTTTGCGCTGCGCAGGCGGGCGCTGGCCTATTTCCGTGAGTTCCCCGAGGCTTACCACACGAAAGTGAACCGCCCGCCGCCGTGAGGCTGGCCCGGGCTGACCGACGGCGGCCCGCTGCCCTCTGCGGCGCGGCCTCTCAGCTTCTGACAGTATTCCAGAGCGCCCAGCCGTAAAGCGGCAGGCGGCGCTTGAGGTCATACCAGCCGTTGCGTGTGCCCCGGTCTGCTGCCCCCTCTGGGCCGATGACGCTGGTGACATAGGTCAGCCCTACGGGTGGCATATCGAAGGAGAGGCCCAATCCGCTACGGCTCATGAGGTAGCGCAACTGATCGTCGACCGGACGGTGCAGCTTTTGCTCATTCAGATCGCGGAGGAATTCAGCCGCACCTTCCCGGTTCCAGAGGATGGCCGACATGAGGATCGGAAACTGAAATGAACGACGCAGGCGACGGCCGGCGATATCGGCGATATTCCGGTAACGTTTAGGATAAGGCGACGAGAGGTTGATGCAGTGCCAGCGCTGCCCGGGGTGGGCTTCCAGCCAGGCCAGCGTGGCCTCGATGGCCGGGAAGGTCTGATCGTCAAAACAGACGTCATCTTCAAAGACCAGACAATGCTCTTCGTCGCTGGCGAGAAAGATCTCAAGGCAGCGCTTGTGGCTGAGCGCACAACCCAGCTCGCCCCGGCGGATGGGACGGTTGTGCAGGCTGCGGAAGCGGTGGTTGTCAAACTCAGGATGCGTGTCGATGACATCGGGCGCGATGGCGGCAAAGCGCCGGAAATTACGACCGGCACGGGAAAACTGCACTTTCAGCGCGTCCAGACGGTCTGTGCTGCGATCAAGGTTAATCACTAGAGTAAGAATGGCGATCTCCGTT
Organism: Falsigemmobacter faecalis; assembly: GCF_003863335.1. Lineage (GTDB taxonomy): Bacteria > Pseudomonadota > Alphaproteobacteria > Rhodobacterales > Rhodobacteraceae > Wagnerdoeblera > Wagnerdoeblera faecalis. The sequence continues at coordinate 74,374 of NZ_RRAZ01000010.1, forward strand.
CCCGGTCAGATGTCAGACGCGCCGGGAAACCTCCGGTCCGGAAATCCTATAGCCTCACCTGCACGGGTATTTCATGCGACATCAGGTCTCTGAAATCAACCTGAGGTACATTTTTCTCCAAGCCTGGGTATAAGCACCCTGACATGAAAAAGACGCCGGGACGGACCCGGCGTCTTTTTGCGATGTCACTCTCTCGGCAGAGCCGGGCTTACAGCGTGCAGCTGACGCAGCCCTCAACCTCGGTGCCTTCCAGAGCGGTCTGGCGCAGGCGGATGTAGTAGATCGTCTTGATGCCCTTTTTCCAGGCATAGATCTGCGCGCGGTTGATGTCGCGGGTGGTGGCTTCTGCCGGGAAGAACAGCGTCAGCGACAGGCCCTGGTCGACGTGCTCGGTCGCGGCCGCATAGACGTCGATGATGGCATCGGGGCCGATCTCATAGGCGTCGCGGTAATATTCCAGGTTCTCATTCGACATGAAGGCGGCCGGATAATAGACGCGGCCGATCTTGCCTTCCTTGCGGATCTCGATTTTCGCCACGATCGGATGGATCGAGGAGGTCGAATTGTTGATATAGCTGATCGAGCCGGTCGGCGGCACGGCCTGGAGGTTACGGTTGTAAAGACCATGGGCCATCACATCGGCCTTCAGCTGCTCCCAGTCGGCGCGGGTCGGCAGGGTTTTTCCCCCGAACAGACGCTCCACCTCTTCCGAGACCGGCAGCCAGTCACGGGTGGTGTATTTGTCAAAGAACGAGCCATCTGCATATTTCGACTTGTCGAAATCTTTGAAGGTCGAGCCATGCTCGCGGGCCAGCAGGCAGGAGGTGCGGATCGCATGATAGGCGATGGCCGCAAAGTAAACGCTGGTGAATTCAACCGATTCCGGGCTGCCGTAGTGGATGCGTTCGCGCGCCAGGAACCCGTGCAGGTTCATCTGCCCCAGACCAACGGCATGGGCCTCATCATTGCCGCGACGGATCGAGGGCACCGATTCAATCGAGGACATTTCCGACACAGCCGTCAGCGCACGCACAGCCGTTTCCACCGTCGCACCGAAGTCCGGGCCGTCCATGGTCGCCGCAATGTTCAGCGAACCGAGGTTGCAGGAGATATCGGTGCCGAGATGCTTGTAGGACAGATCCTCATTGAATTCAGAGGCTTCATTGACCTGCAGGATCTCTGAGCAGAGGTTCGACATGGTGATGCGCCCGTGGATCGGGTTGGCCGCATTCACGGTGTCTTCGAACATCACATAAGGATAGCCCGATTCAAACTGGATCTCAGCGATGGTCTGGAAGAAGGCGCGGGCCTTGATCTTCTTTTTCTTGATGCGCTTGTCGTCGACCATCTCGTCGTATTTCTCGGTGATGGAGATCTCCGAGAAGGGCACGCCGTAGACTTTCTCAACGTCATGCGGCGAGAAGAGGTACATATCCTCGTTTTTCTTCGCCAGCTCAAAGGTGATATCCGGGATCACCACACCCAGCGACAGCGTTTTGATACGGATTTTCTCATCCGCATTCTCCCGCTTGGTGTCGAGGAAGCGCATGATATCGGGGTGGTGCGCGTTCAGATAAACCGCCCCCGCGCCCTGACGTGCGCCCAGCTGGTTGGCATAAGAGAAGCTGTCTTCCAGCAGTTTCATCACCGGGATGACGCCCGAGGACTGGTTCTCGATGCCTTTGATCGGGGCGCCCATCTCACGCAGGTTGGTGAGCATGAGGGCCACACCGCCACCGCGCTTTGAGAGCTGCAGTGCCGAGTTGATCGAGCGACCGATCGATTCCATGTTGTCTTCAAGGCGCAGCAGGAAGCACGAAATCAGCTCACCGCGCGACTTTTTCCCGGCGTTCAGGAAGGTCGGCGTGGCAGGCTGAAAGCGGCCCGAAAGCACCTCTTCCATGAACTGCATCGCCAGCTTCTGATCGCCGCGGGCCAGCGCCAGTGCGACCATCACGACACGGTCTTCATAGCGCTCAAGGAAGCGCTGACCGTCGCGGGTCTTCAGCGTGTAGCTGGTGTAATATTTGAACGCGCCCAGGAAGGTCGGGAAGCGGAACTTCTTTTTGAAGGCCGCATTCCAGATGCCGTGCAGGAACTCACGCGGATATTGCGCCAGCACCTCGGCCTCATAATAGCCTTCCTCAACGAGGTAATCGAGTTTTTCATCCAGCGAGTGGAAGAAAACCGTGTTCTGATTCACATGCTGCAGGAAGTACTGCCGCGCCGCCATACGGTCGGCATCAAAGCGGATCTTTCCCTCATTGTCATAGAGGTTCAGCATCGCGTTCAGGGCATGGTAGTCCATGGCAGGTTTTACACTGTTGTCGAGCATTCCATCCCCCGGAATTTTTCAAGACCCGCTGTCACGCGGTCAATATCAGTCTCGGTTCCCGCCAGCTCAAAGCTGTAAAGAACCGGAACATTGCATTTAGCCGCAATCACCCGACCTGCAAGGGCATAGGTGACGCCGAAGTTCCGATTACCCGCTGCGATCACACCGCGCAGCAGAGCACGCCGCGCGGGATCGTTCAGAAAGCGGATCACCTGTTTGGGCACCGCGCCGCGCCCCTCGCCGTCCGCATAGGTCGGGCAGATCAGCACGAAGGGCTTTTCAGGCACCGGCATCTCCTCTTTGGGAGAGACCGGGATGCGCAGGGCCGCAAGGCCCAGACGCGCGACAAAGCGGGCCGTATTGCCCGAGCCGGAAGAAAAATAAACCAGACCCGCCAAAGCGCCCGCCGCCGGTCAGGCCAGACGGCCGATCATGTCCGGACGAAAGCCGGCCCAATGCGCTTCACCGGCGATCACAACAGGCGCCTGGCGATAGCCGAGCGACTGCACCATCTCCATCGCCGCCGCATCCTGCGTGAGGTCGATCACGTCATAGGACAGACCCTTGGCATCGAGTGCGCGGGTCGTCGCCGTGCACTGAACGCAGGCGGGTTTGCTGTAGACGGTGATGGTCATTTCCTGACTCCTGTCCGAACTGTTAAATACCGCTCCGATCCGCGCCCCCGGCCACATGCCGGAAGACCCGCATCGTGCCAGAGACCGGCCGCAGCAGCTGGTCTGTCACGACCCCGGGGTCGCATATGCACAGACACGACTGCACGCCTCCCGACTTGTGCCGAGAGCCTGTCCATTCGTATCTCTACAGAGCTTTCCAGAGGTCTGCCGATGCGGCCAATGGCTGCGCCGGCGTCCTGCCCCGTCTTCGGTTGACCCGTCCTCGTGACCCCTTCATTTCGCATCCGGGGGGCTTGGAAGTCAATCAGGGAAAACTGCTCCGGACCCCATATATTGGGGTTGACGAGGCAACTAAGTATATCTGTTGCGTTTTATCCACAGACCACTGTGAACAACTTTCTGTGCGCAAAATGCGCTCAGACCGCGCGTTCCCACAGCGATGCGACATCGAGCATGCGGCAGGAAAAGCCCCATTCGTTGTCATACCAGCCGAAAACCCGCACGATCCCGCCGCCCGTGACCACGGTCTCCGGCAGCGCCATAACCACACTTTCGGGCCGCGCGCGCAGGTCCGAGGACACCAATGGCTTGTTCGTCCAGCCGATAACACCGCCCGCAGATTGCAGAATCGCGTTGATCTCTGCCGCCGTGCCATGATGCCGCGGATGAAAGCTCAGATCGATCGCCGAGACGCTGGCCACCGGCACCCGAACGGCGGCGCAGGAGACGCGGCCCGCAATCTGCGGCAGCACCACATCGACCAGATGACCCGCGCTGGTGGTGGTCGGCACCATCGAAAGCGCCGCCGCCCGCGATCTGGCAGGGGCGCCGCGCGGCGCATCCACCGTGGGCTGGCTGCCGGTGTAGCAGTGGATCGTCGTCATCCAGCCTGATTCCACCCCCACCGTCTCCTCCAGCACCCGCAGCAGCGGCGCCAGCGCATTGGTCGTGCAGGACGCATTGGAGACGATCTTATGGCTGCGGCGCAGCGCCTCTTCATTGGCCCCGAGCACCACGGTGAATTCCGCAGCCTCTGAGGGGCCGGAAATCAGCACCCGCCCTGCCCCGGCCCGCAGACCGCGCGCGGCCACCTCGGGCGTATCGGCGCGGCCGGTGCATTCCATCACCAGATCAATATCGCTCAGATCCAGAGTTGAGAGATCCGCCGCACGGGTCAGGCGCAGGCGGCGGCCCGCCACGAGCAGATGGCCTTCCTCCAAACGGACCTCACCGGGGAAGACGCCGAAAACGCTGTCAAATTCCGTGAGATAGGCGACATCTTCGGCGCTGGCGATATCGTTCAGAGCGACGATCTCAATCCCCGGCCAGCGCCCGGTGATCCAGGCCCGCAACACCGTCCGGCCGATCCGGCCCATTCCGTTAAGGGCGACCCGCATTGCCTGAACTCCCGCGCATCCGTGATTCGTCGCGCGGCACACTGCGCCTGACGAAGCGGAACTTCCAGAGGGCGTGACGCATAGCCGCCCCCCGTTTCAGTAAGACCTCCCCCGGGCCGAGACCGGCCAGAGCACTTCCACCTGATCGCCGCGCAGACCAACATACCAGTCATGCAGATTGCAGGTCGGATCGCAGTGCCCGGGCACCAGCCGCAGCCGCTCGCCGATCCGCAGGACCCCCTCCGGGTCGCGGATCTGGCTATGCTCGTCTGACACGCCCGTGCAGGTCAGACCCGGCCGCCCGAAGACCAGCGGCAGACCTGATTCCATGGTCAGGCTTTTCAGCCCGGCATCCGTCACCGCCTGGCCGGGCTTTGCGGTGCTGATGACCTGGGTCAGCACAAAAAGTGCATTCTCCCAGAGGCCCTCATCAAAGCGGCGCCCCTCAATATCGAGAACGCGGCCATAATCGGCATCCATAAAGGCATAGCTGCCGCATTGCAGCTCGGTATAAATCCCCGACGACGTCTCAAAGGTATAGCTGCCCGTCCCCGCCCCGGTCACGGTTTCGGGGGGAAGTCCGGCCGCTTTCAGCGCGTCAATCACCTCTGCAGTGCGCAAAATCGCCTCTGCGGCAGCGGCACGGCGGCTGTTGAATTCGGTCAGATGCTGCACCGAGCCCTGATAGCTCTGCAGCCCCGCATAGCGCAGCCCCTCGGCCGCCGTGATGGCCTGCGCCAGCGCCACGGCCGCATCGGCGCCCTGCACGCCGCAGCGCCCGGCACCGCTGTCATATTCGACCAGCACATCCAGCGGATATCCGTGCCGCGCCACCGCCTGCGCCAGATCAGCCACCGCCCCGGGCGCATCCACACAAACGGCGACCCGCCCGCCAAAGCGCGGCAGCTGCGCCAGACGGTCGATCATCCGCGGGTCGCGCACTTCATTGCTGATCAGAATGTCCTTCACCCCGGCACGGGCGAAAACCTCAGCCTCAGAGACCTTCTGGCAGCAGATACCGCTCGCGCCGCCGATCTGCTCCTGCAGGCGGTAGACATCGACCGAGCGGTGCATCTTGCCGTGGACCCGCAGCTTCATGCCATGGGTGGCGACAAAGGTGCTCATGCGGCGCAGATTGCGCGCGAGCGCATCGAGATCCAGAATCAGCGCCGGGGTCTGCACCTCTGAGAGCGACATGCCCGGCAGCGCGGGCAGATCGAACCCCGGCTCAAGCCCTGCCAGATGCTGCGGAACGGAACTCTCTTGCGCCATGATCCCTCGTCGCAAAACCGCGCAGCACGAGGAACCGTCTGCGCGAAACACTTCGCAGATGGGTGACGCGCAAATGCTCACAGGTCAAGCGAAGGCCTGACGGCAAGGCGTAAAAACAGCGATGTCGGAAGAAAATGGCAGGGGCAGCAGGGTTCGAACCCGCGACCTACGGTTTTGGAGACCGTCGCTCTACCAGCTGAGCTATACCCCTGTCGTGCGGCCTGATTAGGTATTTTGCCCAAGGCCGTCAAGCGGGTATCAGCGCTAAAATGCGATGACACACGAATTTTCCCGCCCCGGCCTTTGCGGCAGGGCGGCCCCTCAGAAGGCCAGCGTGGCCGCCACCGCTTTTTGCCAGCGGGCATAGCGCGCCGCGCGGATGGCCGGGTCCATCTGCGGCTCAAAGCGCCGCCCGGCCTGCCAGCTGCGGGCAAACTCCTGCGGGCCAGGTGCCAGATCCGAGGCCCAGGCCGCAAGCCAGGCCACCCCGCGGGCGGTGGCCTCGGTCACTTCGGCGCGGTCCACCGGCGCGCCCAGAATATCCGCAATAAACTGCACCACCGCATCCGAGGTGGCCATTCCGCCATCCACCCTGAGCACCATATCCGCGCCGCCCGGCCAGTCGGCCTGCATCGCACCAATAAGATCGCGGGTCTGATAGCCCGCCGATTGCAGCACCGCCCGGGCTATCTCAGCGCGGCCACTGCGCGCGCTTAGCCCCAGCAGCGCGCCGCGACTGTCGGGCGACCACCAGGGCGCGCCAAGCCCCGAAAAGGCCGGAACCAGCAAAGTGCCATCTGCGGGATCGGCCAGCGCGGCCAGCGCCTCCAGCTCTTCGGGGCGGGCGATCAGCCCGGGGCCGTCGCGCAGCCATTGCACCGCCGCACCCGCGACGAAAATCGCGCCCTCCAGCGCATAGCTGACCTCTCCCCGCAGGCGCGCGGCCACGGTGGTCAGCAGCCGGTGGCGCGACTGCACGGCCTGAGCCCCGGTATTGAGCAGTACAAAGCAGCCGGTGCCATAGGTCGATTTGATCTGCCCCGGCGCAAAGCAGCCCTGCCCCATGGCGGCGGCCTGCTGATCGCCCGCCACGCCCCGGATCGGCAGCGCCTGCCCAAGGGCCGCCACATCGGTCACGCCAAAATCACCCGCGCTGTCGCGCACCTCCGGAAGCAGCGCCATGGGGATCCGCCAGAGCGCGCAAAGCGCCTCATCCCAGCGCTGCGTGTGAATGTTGAAAAGCCCGGTGCGCGCGGCATTGGTGGCATCGGTCACATGCAGCCGCCCGGCCGTCAGATGCCGGATCAGCCAGCTGTCGACGGTGCCAAAGCACAGCTCTCCGGCCTCGGCGCGGGCGCGGGCTCCGGGGAGGTGATCCAGAAGCCAGGAGAGTTTGCCGGCGGAAAAATAGGGATCGGCCAGCAGCCCGCTGCGCGCGCGGATCAGATCCTCGTGACCGGCCGCGCGCAGGGCCTCACAGGCGGCGGCGGTGCGGCGGTCCTGCCAGACGATGGCCGGGTGCAGCGCCTCTCCGCTGGCGCGGTCCCACAGGATCGTGGTCTCGCGCTGGTTCGTCAGCCCGATCGCCGCCACTGAGCCTTTGGGCACCCGGGCCAGCACCTCGCGCGCGCAGGAGAGAATGCCGTCGAGCAGCTCCCGCGGGTTATGCTCGACCTCACCGGGGCGGGGGTAGCTTTGGGTGACCGGGCGGGCGGCGATCTGCAGCGGACGCAGCTCCGCATCAAAGAGAATCGCGCGGGACGAACTGGTCCCCTGATCCAGGGCAAGAATGGTCATGGCGGCACTCTCCCTCTCAATCCCTGGCAGGATGTCGCTCAAAACGCCGCTCTGCAAGCCTGGCGGGGGTGGAATCTATATCCGACTAAAACAATACGGCTTGCCTCCGAAGCCTTTTTGTCGGATTTAAGGGGCATCCTGAACCTCTGGGACGCCGCAATGTGCAGCCACCTGAACGGACCCCTGCAAGACCCCTCTGAGACCCCTGCCAGCGCAGCGGGCGCTCTGCCATCCGGGGTGCCGCTGCATGAGGCCCTGGCGCTGACGAAGGGCGGCGGGCTGGCGGGAATTGAGCTGAACGGACAGGTCTATGCCCTGCGGATCACCCGCCAGGGCCGGCTGCTCCTGACTAAATAATCGGACCTGAGATGATCGTCTGTCACTGCCTGTCAATTTCGGACCATGAGATCCGCGCCGCCGTTAAATGGATGCGGGCGGCGGACCCCGATACGATCATCACCCCCGGCAAGATCTATCACGCGCTTGGCAAACGGGCCGATTGCGGCGGCTGTATGCCGCTTTTTCTGTCGACCATGCGCGGCTGCGAAGAGTTCGGCGTGCAAAACGCCGACAGCCGCCCGCCGGTCCTGCGCAGCCCGATCCGTGCAAAACGCGTCGCAGGCTGAGATTTTCTGAAACACTTCCGCCTTTTGTGCGTTCTCCTGCCACAGGCGGCTGAGCAGTGCTGCCCCGCTGACGGAAGGTCGGTGGCTGAGCGGCAGAGTGTCAGTCTCAAGACTTAGAATTGTTCTAAGATTCTGCTGCAGCCCCGTAGACAAACCGGGAGAGGCGGGATTACGCTTGAGCGGCACAGCGCAACGGCCTGTGGCAGGTCCAGCAAAAGGAGCGCGCCATGAAAGGCGACATTAAGGTTATTGAATATCTGAACGCCGCGCTGCGGTCGGAACTGACGGCGGTCAGCCAGTACTGGCTGCATTACCGCCTGCAGGAAGACTGGGGCTATGGCCGCCTTGCCGACAAAAGCCGCGAAGAATCAATCGAAGAGATGCGCCACGCCGACCGCCTGATCGCGCGGATCATCTTCCTTGAGGGCCATCCGAACCTGCAAAAGCTCGATTCGCTGCGCATCGGTCAGACCCTGCGCGAAACGCTGGAGGCCGATCTGGCGGGCGAGCATGACGCCCGCACCCTCTATATCGAAGCCCGGCGGTATTGTGACGAGGCGGGCGATTACGTCAGCCGCCAGCTTTTCGATTCGCTGATCGCCGATGAGGAAGGCCATATCGACTTCCTGGAAACCCAGCTCGGCCTCTTTGATAAGCTTGGCGAAGAGCGTTACGGCCTGCTGAACGCCAAACCCGCCAATGAGGCGGAATAAGCCATCAGCGCGTCAGATCACCGGATGGGGCCGCCTGAAGGGCGGCCTTTTTCGTTGCACGGCTCAGGCGCGCTGCTGCAGCAGCGACCAAAGCTTCACCGGCGGGAAGGGCATATCCGCATAGCCGATCCCCTGCGAGGCCAGGGCATCGCGCACCGCATTGGCAACCGCCGCCATGGCCCCCACCGTCCCCGCCTCTCCGCAGCCCTTCATGCCAAGGCTGTTCGCGGTCGAGGGGACCGGCGCGAAATCCACCTCAATCATGGGCACATCGGCGGCGCGGGGCATGGCGTAATCCATGAAACTTCCGGTCAGCAGCTGCCCCTGATCGTCATAGACCAGCGCCTCACTCAGCACCTGGCCCAGCCCCTGCACCACGCCGCCATGAACCTGCCCCAGCACCAGCGCGGGCGCCAGCAGCGTGCCGAAATCATCAATGATATGATAGCGATCAACGCTCGTGGCCCCGGTCTCGGGGTCAATCACCACCTCACAAAGATGCGCGCCATTGGGAAAAGAGCGCGCAGGCAGCGTCGCCTCAGCCCGGTGCGAGGTCAGATCTTCGCGCCCCTGGTCCTGCGCCAGCGCCGCCGCCTCCTGCAGGGTGAAGCTGCGGTTCTGCCCCGGCAGGCTGAAACGCCCCTCCGCAAACTCCGGCACCGCGCCAAACTCCGGCGTCAGGAACGCCGCAAAGGCCGCCGTCATCTGCGCAATATTGGCGCGGGTCGCATGGGTCTGCACCGTGACCGAGCGCGACCCGCCCGTGCCGCCGCCCACGGCGATCAGATCACTGTCGCCCTGAATAACGGTGATGTCCTCCGCCGGAATGCCGGTTTCACGGGCGAGAAATTCGGCAAAAACCGTCTCATGGCCCTGGCCGTTGGACTGGGTTCCGACCCGCAGCGTGACCTTGCCGCCCGGCAGAAACGCAATCTGCGAGGCCTCTGAGGGCGCGCCCATGATGGCCTCAATATAGCTCGCCACGCCCATACCGCGCAAAAGGCCACGCCCGGCTTCTGTGCGGCGGCGGTCTTCAAAGCCTGCGGTATCGGCCGACAGTTCCAGCCTGGTCAGGGCCGCGTGGAAATCGCCGACGTCATAAAGCTCTCCCATCGGGGTTTTATGGGGGAAATGGCGGATGAAATTGCGCCGCCGCAGATCAAAGCGGCAGATATCCAGCGCGCGCGCGGCGTGATCCATCAGCGTTTCCAGCACATAGATCGCCTCCGGACGGCCCGCGCCGCGATAGGCATCGGTCTGGCAGGTGTTGGAATAGATCCCCTCCACCGTCAGAAGCGCCGCCGGAATATCGTAAACCCCGGTCAGCACCCGGGCGAACATCTCAGACTGCACGCCCTGGCCAAACTGCGAATTATAAGCCCCAAGCGCTGAGAGATTATGAACGCGGTAGGCCAGGATCCGATGATCCGCGTCAAAGGCAAGCTCCGCCTGCGAGATCAGATCCCGCCCCGCATTGTCGCTGAGCATCGCCTCAGAGCGGTCGGACATCCAGAAGACCGGCGCGCCCAGCGCGCGGGCGGCGGCGGCGATGACGATATATTCGGGGTAGTTCATCGCCTTCATGCCAAAGCCACCGCCGACATCGGGGTTGGTGACGCGTATCGCCTCAGGGGGCAGGTTCAGCTGGGTGGCCAGCTGCGCCTTCTGGCCCCAGACGCCCTGGCCGTTCACGCAAAGATGCAGCCGCGTGCCGTCCCATTCGGCAAAAGCGCCGCGCGGCTCCATGCTGGCCGCCGCAACGCGGTGATCGGCGATCTGCAGCGAGACGGTGCGGGCGGCGCGCGCAAAGGCCGCCTCCACCGCAGGGGCATCGCCCAGGGCAAAGCGATAACCAATGTTGTCCGGCGCCTCGGGATGCAGCGCAGGTCCGCCCGGCGCGAGGTCGGTTTTCACCGGCAGATCGTCGAGATCCGCGAGGATCGCCTCAACCCCGTCGCGGGCAGCAGCGGGGGTTGCGGCCACCACGCAGGCGATCAGCTCCCCCGCAAAGCGAACAATGTCGCGGGCAAGGACCGGGCGCTCCGGCCCTGCCCCGGGCGATCCATCCGGGCCGTTGACCCGGTAGCCGCGCATCGCCGGGTTCACGCCCGCGGCCTCCAGATCCGGCAGCGCCCAGACGAGCCGGACCCCCGGCACCGCCCGCGCCGCGGTCAGATCCAGTCCGGTGATCCGGGCATGGGCCTGGGGCGCGCGCAGAAAGGCTGCGAAAAGCGCGCCCGCGGGCACCAGATCGGCCACATAGCGCCCCTCGCCTTTCAAAAAGCGAAGGTCTTCCCGCCGACCGCCCTGCGCCAGACCGAATGTATCCTGCATGTCCCGCCCCCTCATATTCCCCGCGAGGGTAAGAGAGCCCCGCCACTGCGGCAAGCACAGCCTGCGCCGGATGGCCTTGCCTTCGGTCTGAGAGGCCGCATCAGCAGATTTCGGCTGGAAAGCGGGGATGAAGGGCCTCGCCTCAGGACATTCAGCAGGGCCAGGGGTTCAGACAGCCCGCCCCCTTCGGACAGCAGGGGCCGCCGCGCTTATTGCACGAGGCGCAGGCCCGGGTGGCTGGCGTGATAAACCGAGCCGCCGCGCGGGGCAGGCAGCAAACGCGAGAGGCGAAGTGCTGCGGTGATCAGCGCGGGATCAATGCGCCCGTGGCCCAGGCCTGCCAGTTCCTCCCGCGCCAGCGGGGTCAGATCCTGACGCAGGGCGCGCAGCAGCCGTAAAAGCGCGGCCTCATCATCACTTAGCCGCAGGCGGGCGTGCAGATCGAGGGGGTCATGCACCGCAAACGCCCCCTCACGCAGCGCCAGAAGCGCCTGCACCAGATCCGCCGCCGCCCCGGCAATCTCAAGACCCCTGAGATCGCCCCAGCGCTCCGTCGCGATGGTGAAGGCATGGGTCCAGGCCTCACTCCGGGGCCTTTGATTGGCGATGGTGAAATGACGCACCACGGACAGCACCCCCCGCTCGGTCTGATCGCAGCCCAATCCGGTGACGGTCTGCAGCGCCCGGGTGGCAGAAATGTCAGCAGTGACAGGGCGAAGCGCGGTCATAGCGGGGTCCTCTCCGTAAAATTCCCCAATATCCTGGTATTTTACTAAGGAATACGCAAGCCGAAACCGCCCCGCCTCGCTCAGTCGTGACATGAAAAAGCCCGGGGCCAGCGGCCCCGGGCTTTCCACGCTCCTGCATGACGCGGATCAATACTCCGGCGCGGCCTCCCGGCGGACGCGCACTTTATCGATGGCGCGGCCTTCCATGGCGATCACCTCAAACTCCAGCGGCCCGGCCTTCACCCGATCACCCGGCACCGGCAGACGGCCCAGCTGCCACAGCACATAGCCCGCCAGCGTCGAATACCGCTCGGCATCATCGGCCAGATCGGCCTCCAGCAGCCGCGAGGCATGGCGGATGTCGATCCAGCCGTCGACCAGCCAGGAGCCGTCTTCGGCCTGCTCGGCGGTCAGCGGCGCCTCATCTTCGTCGGGGAAATCCCCGGCGATGGCCTCCAGCACATCCGTGGGGGTCGCAATCCCCTCAAACGAGCCGAATTCATCGACGATCACCGCCAGCTGAACAGGGGATTTGCGCAGATGCTCCATCAGGCGCAGCACATCGACGCTTTCATGCACCACCAGCGGCTGGCGAACCGAACGCTCCACATTGATCGTGCCCTCGGTCAGCAGATCGCGCATCAGATCACGGGCCAGCGCCACGCCGACAAAGTCATCCAGCGAGCCGCGCGCCACGATGAACCGCGAATGCGACTGGCTGAGGATCTGAGAGCGGATCTCATCCTGGCTCTGGTTCAGATCGATCCAGTCCACCTCTGCGCGGGGCGTCATGATCGAGGTGGCGCGGCGCTCGGCCAGACCCAGCACGCCCTCAATCATTTCCTTTTCTTCCTGCGCGAAAAGTTCCTGCTGCGCCGCCTGGTCAGCGATGGCATCACCCGAGCCCAGATCCACATCCGAGCGTTTCCCCCCCAGCAGACGCAGCACCGCCGAGGCCGTGCGGTCGCGCAGATCCCCCGAAGTGATATACCGCTCGCGGTTCTTGCGGCCGATCTGGTTCAGCGCCTCAATACCCACCGAGAAGCCAATGGCAGCATAGAGATAGCCCTTGGGCAAATGATAGCCAAAGCCTTCGACGATGAGGGTGAACCCGATCATCATCAGGAAGCCCAGACAGAGGATCACCACGGTCGGATGCTTCAGCACGAAGGCCATCAGCGACTTCGCCATAAAGAGCATCACGCCCATGGCAAGGATCACGGCGATATACATGATCGACAGATGCTGGACCATGCCAACGGCCGTGATCACGCTGTCGAGCGAGAAGACCGCATCCAGCACGACGATCTGCAGGATGACCTGCCAGAAGGCCACCTGAACAACGCCGGTTTCTTTCTTTTCAGCATGCCCCTCAAGCCGCTCATGCAGCTCCATGGTGCCTTTGAACAGCAGAAAGACACCGCCGAAGATCAAAATCAGATCCCGGCCGGAGAAGCCATGACCGAGGACCGTAAAGAGCGTCGTCTGAAGCGTGATGATCCAGGCGATGGAGGCCAGCAGGACCAGACGCATCACCAGGGCCAGACCAAGCCCCAGCAGACGGGCTTTGTCGCGCTGATGCGGCGGCAGCTTTTCAGCCAGCACCGCGATAAAGACAATGTTGTCGATGCCCAGCACGATCTCAAGAATGATCAGCGTGGCAAGGCCCGCCCAGGCGGCCGGGTCCGACATCCATTCAAATAACATTGAAGCTTTCTCCGAGGGAGGTGTGCAGCCTGCTGCCCGCAGAAAACGGTTCAGAGGCCAGCTTGATGCGTAAAGCGCAAAGTCGCGCTTTGGTTCTGCTCAGCCTGTAAACCTGACCGGCGTCCCGCAATCGGGACGCGCCGCTTCGGTCCCCGTCGGGGCCTTCTGCGGCAGGGGATGACCCCGCAGGGGCGGCAACGGCCGCCGATGAGCTGTCAGAACTCTGCATCGCCTCAGTTTATGCGCTATCCCGGTCTCTGCAAAGCGGAATTACGCGCTTTCCGGACCGTGTCCGCGCCGAAGTTCCCCCGCCCGGTTGACCTCGACCGTCGCGTGCTCAATCCCAAAACGCTGTGCCAGTCGGGCGCGCACCAGATCCGGCAGATCGAGGGGCTCTGCCCCGTCAGCGGCGGAGACATGGACGGTGGCCACATAGCGCTCATCCGTCAGGGTCCAGACATGGACATGACCCGCCGCCGCCACCTGCGCAAGGCCCTCAAGATCCGCGCAGATCACCTCCGGAGCCAGCCCCGCCGGCGTGCCCTGGAGCAGCACATGCAGCGAGGCTTTCACCAGTCCCCAGGCCGAGCGCAGCACCAGCACCGCCACCAGAACCGACAGGATCGGATCAAGCGGCATCCAGCCCGTCAGCATAATCCCGACCGAGGCCCCGATCGCCCCCACCGAGCCCAGCAGATCGCCGATCACATGCAAAAGCGCGCCCTTCAGGTTCTGATCGCTCCCCTCGCCGCGCATCAGGACGAAGGCCCCGATCAGATTGACCAGCAGGCCGATGACCGCCACCACCAGCATCGGCCCGGCCATGACCTCAACCGGCGTGCGCAGCCGGGTCACGGCCTCCCAGGTGATCCAGGCCACCAGCAGCAGCAGCGCCGCGCCATTGGCCAGCGCCGCCAGCACCCGAACCCGGTGATAGCCATAACTCGCCGCCTCATCCGCCGCGCGCCGTGCCACGCGGTAGGCCACCAGCGCCAGAGCCAGCGCCGCCGCATCCGACAGCATATGCCCCGAATCCGCCACCAGCGCGAGCGAGCCCGACAACCAGCCCCCCACCGCCTGGATCAGCGCATACCCCGCCGTCAGCACCAGAACGATGAAGATCCGCCGCTCATTGCCCCCGGTGACCTTCGGCGCATGGCTGTGGTCATGGCCTGCGTGATCATGGGAGTGGGGGTTTTCGGCGGAGTGGTCATGGCGGGCGCTCTCATCGCCCGCGTGGGTGTGAAGGGCATGGTCATGTGCGGAGTGGTCATGGGGGGAGCCAGAGTGACCAACGCTGTGGCCCTGGCCCGGGGTCTCCGGGGTCTCAGGCATGGCTCTTTCTCCCCGAGTCGTTCTGCTGACTGTCGGTTTCGATGTAACCCCCTCGCTCCCCGAAGGAGCAAGCGCGAAATCATACATAGCCGTGAGGACCAGGCTTCGGTCTGTGGCGTCCTCCCTGCCTCCCTGCCCCCGCCGACACAATATCGGGGAAACGGCCGCCCGGCTGGGGCGTTATCTGACCAATGAACTGCCCCGACACCGTTTTGGCACCGCTTTGCGGCCCCCTGATCCGGCGGCGCTCTGTTACAGCGCGTCACGCCTTCGCGAAGGGGGATGGCTGCCGCCGCAACTGCCCTTATATTGAGGCTATGATGCGTATTGCCCCCCTTCTCGCCCCGATCGCCGCTCTGATGATGGCTCTGCCGGCTCAGGCCGAAAAGCTGCCGCTGACGGAGTTGTCGCGCTATCTCAACAGCCTGACCACCGCCCAGGCGGAGTTCACGCAGGTCAATGCCGATGGCACCATTGCCACCGGCATCATTAAGATCTCGCGTCCCGGCAAAGTGCGCTTTGAATATGCGCCGCCCGATAAGTCCCTGGTGCTGGCGGACGGCCAGCAGGTGGCGATTTATGATCCCAAATCGAACCAGCCGCCGGAGGTTTACCCCCTTAACCGCACGCCGCTGAGTGTGATTCTGGCGCCGAATGTGAACCTTAGCCAGGCGAAGATGGTTGTGGCACACCGCGAGGATGGCCCGACGACCAAGGTGACCGCCCAGGACCCGCAGCACCCGGAATACGGCAAGATCGAGATGGTCTTCACCGCCAATCCGACTGAGTTGCGTCAATGGGTGATCACCGATGACAGCGGCTCGCAGACCACGATGATCCTTGGCGAGTTGAACAAAGGCCTTCGCCTTTCGGCACGTCAGTTCGACATCAATGAGGCAACCGACCGCCGCACCAACCCGGCTGGTGCCGCCAACCGCTGAGCGGTCACGCCCCCTTCTTTTGCCGCCCCCTGCCAAGGGGGCGGTTTTTCATACCGCGGCTTCGGATCTTCAAAGCGCAGAGCACAACGCCGCCCACCTGGCAAAGGGGGCGGCGTTATGCTGTAAATTCACCGGCTCAGCGGCAGGACTGCAACTGGGTGCGGTAGCGCTCGGCCCGTGCCTCAACCCGGCCCGCCACGCCCAGAAGCCAGGGCTTGGCGTTATAGCTGCCGCGGGCATAGCCGCTGCGGCCCTCGTGATAGGCGAGATACTGGTTGCGGGCGTCATGTTTCGAAAGGCCCAGCCGCTCCTGGGATTTCTGGAAATACCAGCCCATGAAATCGGTCGCATCATGGATGCGGTCGCGCTTGGCACTGTTGCGACCCTCTTCACGCTGATACTCAAGCCAGGTGTCATCCAGCGCCTGACTGTAGCCATAGGCCGAACTTTGCCGGCCCATGGGGATCACGCCCAGCGTATAGCGGAAGGGCGTTTTGGCATTGCCCACAAAGCGCGATTCCTGATGGATGACGGCCATCTGCACATGCAGCGGCACCCCCCAGCGGCGTTCAGCCGCCTTCATGGCGCGGGCATATTTCGGCCGTTCCTGCATCAGCGCGCAGGCATTGTCGAGATTTCTCGGCGCAGAGAAGTTGCCGCCGCCACAGGAGGCAAGCAGCAGCAAAAGCGCCACCAGTCCGGGAATTCTGCTCTTCATGGTCTGCCTGTCGTTTTTTTCCACCATAGCCTGGATGAGGCAGCCTGAAAATCCTCAGCCGGTAAGAATGCCGTGTAGGCCAGACGACCTGCGGATTGCTGCGCAACAATCCGTTTCGCAGCCAGGGCGTGGCTGTCCTGGACAAGGCCCCGGCGGTCACGTAAAAGAAGGCGGACGGAGGGTCTTTCGATGCTGAAATCGCAGGCCAAATATCATCTCGGGCAGGTGGTACGCCACCGCAAGCATCCCTTTCGCGGGGTGGTTTTCGATGTGGACCCGAAATTCGCCAATACCGAAGAATGGTATTCCGCGATTCCCGAAGAAGCGCGCCCGCGCCGCGATCAGCCGTTTTACCATCTGCTCGCCGAGAACGACCAAAGCTATTACGTGGCCTATGTCTCTGAGCAGAACCTGCTGCCGGATGACACCGGAGAGCCGGTGGATCACCCTGATCTTGGTGATCTTTTTGGTGATTTTCAGGGCGGACGCTATGATCTGCAGTTTCAGATGAACTGAGCTGCGGGTCAGCCTCTTGTTGTCCCCCCGCGGGCGGGCCATTCTGGTGCCATGACCCTGACTTCTCTTCTCAGCCAGTTCACCCCGGCCGACGCTGCGGCGCTGGCCTTTCTCTTCATCGGCTGGACGGCGCTGGTGCGCTATATTGAGCATCCGCCGAAGCATAATCCTTCGGTGACCGTGCTGATGTCGCGCATAAGGCGCGACTGGATGAAGGCCATGGTCACCCGACAGCCGCGCATCGTTGATTCGAATGTGATCGACAGCCTGCGTCAGTCCACCTCTTTCTTTGCCTCAACCTCGATGATCGCGATTGGCGGCGGCATTGCGCTGCTGGGCGATGCGGAACGGCTGGCGGGCTTTGCCAATGATCTGACGCTGGAGACCAGCCGTTCGGTCATTGAAGCGAAACTGGTGCTGGTGATCCTGCTGGTCGCCAATGCCTTTTTGAAATTCGTCTGGGCGAACCGGGTCTTTGGCTATTGCTCGATCATGATCGCTTCGGTGCCGAATGATCCTGAAACGCCAGGAGCTTACCGGCGTGCGATGCAGGCGGCGGAGATCAATATCACTGCGGCGCGCTCCTTCAACCGCGGGCTGCAGTCGGTCTATTTCGCCATCGCGGCGCTGGCCTGGCTGGCGGGGGCTGCGGCGCTGGCCCTGGCGGTGGTGGTGACTTTGGCGATGATGTGGCGGCGGGAATTTGCCTCGGCCTCGCGCCGGGCGATCTGGGTGGCGGTGCGCGAAGCGCCCCGCGAGAAAGAGGAAGCGGGGGCTGCCGCCCCCGCACCCCGGCTTTAAGGGGGCTCCCGCCCCCTTAAAAATCCCGTTTCAGCCGTGGTGCGCGGCAACCGTCTTCAGGACGGAGAAGCCATAAAGCGCTTCAAAGCCCTTTTCGCGGCCATGGCCGGATTTGCCGATGCCGCCGAAGGGCAGTTCCACCCCGCCTGCCGCGCCGTAATTGTTCAGGAAAACCTGGCCCGCGCGCAGGCGTTTCGCCATCCGCATCTGGCGGCCGCCGTTTTCTGACCAGACGCCTGCGACCAGACCAAACTCGGTGCCATTGGCGATTTTCACGGCCTCCTCCTCATCGCTGAAGGGGATGACGACCTGAACGGGGCCGAAAATCTCTTCCTGCGCGAGGCGGTGATCGGGGTTGACCTGGGCGAGCAGCCGGGGAAGCACATAATGCCCGCCCTGAGGGGCGTCGGGGCTTAACACGCCCTGTCCGGCCAGGGTCAGATCTTTGCCAAGATCCAGCATGCTGTGGATCATGCTGCATTGTTTCGCCGAGATCACCGGGCCGACATCCGGATCGCTCAAAGCCGCGCCGACGCGCAGCGCGCCATAGCGGGCGGCCATTCTGGTGACCACCTCATCATAGCGCGCGCGGTGCACCAGGATGCGCGAGGAGGCCGAACAGGTCTGGCCCGCGTTCTGGATGCCCGCATTCACGAGGAAGGGCAGTGCCTTCTCAAGATCGGCGTCTTCAAAGACCAGCTGCGGGCTTTTGCCGCCAAGCTCCAGGGTGACGGGGATCACATGGCGCGCCGCCGCCGCCTGGATCAGTTGCCCCACCGACACCGAGCCGGTGAAGGAGATGTGGTGGATGCCGCGATGCCCTGAGAGCGCGGCCCCGGCGGTCTCACCCAGACCCGTGACGATATTCAGCGCCCCTGCGGGAAGCCCCGCCGCCATGGCGATGCGGCCAAAGGCCAGGGCCGTCAGGCTGGCTTCTTCCGCGGGTTTCAGCACCGTGGCATTTCCCATGGCCAGCGCCGCCCCGACCGAGCGGCCAAGGATCTGCATCGGGTAATTCCAGGGGATGATATGGCCGGTCACGCCATGCGGCTCACGCAGGGTATAGACGGTATAGCCATCCAGAAAGGGGATCGTCTCGCCGTGGAATTTATCGCAGGCCCCGGCGTAGAATTCAAAATACCGCGCCATGGCGATGGCATCGGCGCGGGCCTGTTTCAGGGGTTTGCCGACGTCGCGGGCCTCAATGATGGCCAGCTCTTCGGTGTGTTCAAGGATTTTGCGGCTGATATTCATCAGCACGCGGCCACGCTCAAAGGCGGGCATACGGCCCCAGTCGCCCTGCAGCGCCGCCTCAGCTGCGGCCACGGCCTCATCGATGTCAGCCGCGCCGCCTGCGGCGATTTCGGACCAGATCTCACCGGTGGAGGGGTCTTCGACGCCCAGCACCTCAGCGGTGCGGCGCCAGGTGCCGCCGATCAGAATTTCGCGCGGCTCATACCAAAGCGTCATTTGAAACAGTCCAGTCAGACGGGATCACCGGCGTCGCAGCGATCAGTTGGCGGGTATAGGAATGGCGCGGGGCAGAAAACACCGCCCCCGTCAGGCCCTGTTCAACAATTTCACCGGATTTCATCACCAGAACCCGGTCCGTAATGGCACGCACCACATGCAGATCGTGGCTGATAAAGAGATAAGACAGCCCCAGACGCCCCTGCAGATCGGCCAGCAGATCAAGGATCTGCGCCCGCACCCGCACATCCAGCGCCGAGACCGCCTCATCGAGGATGATAAGCTCCGGCCGCACGATCAGCGCCCGGGCAATGGCGATCCGCTGGCGCTGCCCCCCCGAGAATTCGTGGATGTATTTCTCAGCATCTGAGGGTTTAAGCCCCACTTCCGTCAGCGCCGCCGCCACGCGGTCGCGCTGCCCGGCCGGAGGGATCGGGGCGAGGTGGAAGGGCTCTGCCACCAGGCGGCCCACTTTGTGGCGCGGGTTAAAGCTGCCGTAGGGGTCCTGGAAAACCACCTGCATCCGGGCGCGCTGCGCAGGGGGGACGGCCCCGGCGCGGATCTTTTCACCGCAAAGCGTGATGCTGCCGCCCTGAATCGGCTCCAGCCCCAGGATCGCGCGGGTGAGGGTGGATTTCCCGCAGCCCGATTCCCCCACCAGGCCAAGGCTTTCGCCCCGGTGCAGGGTGAAGCTGACGCCTTTGACGGCCTCCAGCCGGGGTTGGGGGCCGAAAAAGCCCGCCCTCGGCAGGGCATAGCTGCGCCGCACGCCATCCACGCTCAATAAAGGCTCAGTCCCGGCGGTGGCGGCGCGGTCGGGCTGATGGGCAGAGGCCGCGAAAAGGCGGCGGGTGTAGTCATGCGCGCGGGTGCGGAACAAAGCCTCGGTCGGTCCCTGCTCGACGATGCGGCCCTGCTGCATGACGGCGACTTCATCAGCCACGCCCGCCACCACCGCCAGATCATGGGTGATGAGCAAAAGCCCCATGCCCTCTTCCGCGACCAGATCTTTCAACAGATCCAGGATCTGCGCCTGGGTCGTCACATCCAGCGCCGTCGTCGGCTCATCGGCGATCAAAAGCTTCGGGCGCAAAGCAATGGCCATGGCAATGCAGACCCGCTGGCGCTGCCCGCCGGACAACTCATGCGGAAAGCGCGACAGCGGAAAGCGATCCTCGGTCAGCCCCACACGGTTCAGCTTGTCGCGCGCGATCCGCAGCGCTTCCGCCCGGGTTGCCGCGCCATGGATCACCAGGGTCTCCGCCACCTGATCGCCGATGCTTTGCACCGGGTTCAGCGCGGTCATCGGCTCCTGGAAGATCATGCCGATCTCGCGGCCGCGCACATGGCACATCTGCGATTCTGTCAGCGCCAGCAGATCATGCCCCTGCAGCTTTGCAGCCCCCGAGACCTTCGCCCCTTCAGGCAGCAACCCCATGACCGAAAAAGAGGTCAGCGATTTGCCCGAGCCGCTTTCGCCGACCAGACCAAAGACCTCGCCCGCCTTCATGGTGAAGGAGACATTCTCAAGGATCGGCGTCCCATGGATCGAGAGCGACAGATTTTCGACCGACAACAGGCTCATCTTGCGCGCCTCAACCGCGGATCCAGGAGATCGCGCAGCCCGTCTCCCATCAGGTTCAGCCCCAGCACCGTCAGAACGATCGCCAGACCCGGCAGGATCGCCAGATGCGGAGCCATGGAAATCATCGTCTGGCTTTCCGCCAGCATCCGCCCCCAGGAGGGGATCGGCGGCTGGGCGCCCAGACCCACGTAGGACAGCCCGGCCTCGGCCAGAATGCCCAGCGAGAACTGAATGGTGCCCTGCACGATCAGCAGATTGGCGATATTGGGCAGGATATGCTCAGCCGAGATGCGGGCCTGACCCTTGCCGGCCACTTCCGCCGCGCGGATATAATCCAGCGTCCAGAGCGAGAGTGCCCCGCCGCGCGTCACCCGCGCAAAGACCGGAATATTGAAGATCCCGATGGCGATGATTGCATTGGTGGCCGAGGGGCCAAAGACGGCCGTGATCAGAATGGCAATGACCAGCGAGGGGAAGGCAAAGACCAGATCATTGCCGCGCATGACCAGCTCATCCACCAGCCCGCCGCGCCGCGCCGCCGCCAGCAGGCCCAGTGGCACGCCAAAGGCGATGCCAATGCCCACGGCCAGGATCGCCACCGCGATAGAGGTGCGCGCCCCCACCATCAGCATCGACAGGATATCGCGGCCAAAGTGATCGGTCCCCAGCAGGAACCCTGGCGTGCCGACCGGCTTCATCTTATTGGCAATCGCCAGCTGCTCGACCGGCACCGGCACCCAGACCAGCGAAATCAGCGCCGCCAGCGCG
The DNA here is from genome assembly GCF_003863335.1 of Falsigemmobacter faecalis. GTDB lineage: Bacteria > Pseudomonadota > Alphaproteobacteria > Rhodobacterales > Rhodobacteraceae > Wagnerdoeblera > Wagnerdoeblera faecalis. The sequence continues at coordinate 96,052 of NZ_RRAZ01000010.1, forward strand.
AAAAGCCCCGCCAGCGCGGCCCCGAGATAAAGGCTCCAGCGGGTCCTCATGCGCGCCTCCGCAACCGCGGGTCGACCAGGGCATAGGCCAGATCCACCAGAAAATTCACCAGGATCACCGCGCCGACCAGCAGCATCACCACAGATTTCACCACGATCAGATCGCGCTGCGTGATGCCCTGAAAGATCAGACGGCCAAGCCCCGGCAGGAAAAAGACATTCTCAATGATGATCGCGCCCGCCAGCAGAAAGCTGAACTGCAGCCCCAGAATGGTCAGCACCGGGATCAGCGCATTGCGAAAAGCATGGCGCAGCACGGCCTGGGTGCGGTTCAGCCCCTTGGCCCGCGCCGTGCGCACATAATCCTGGGTCAGCGTCTCAAGCACTGAGGACCGCATCACCCGCGCAAGGATCGAGGCCTGGGGCAGCGCCAGCGCCACCGCCGGAAGCGTCAGGGCTTTGACATTGACCCAGATCCCCTTCTCCCACCCCGGAAAGCCGCCCGAAGGCAGCCAGCGCAGATTGACCGCGAAAATCAGCACAAGGATCATCGCAAACCAGAAATTCGGCACCGCCACGCCCAGCTGCGTAGTGCCCATGACCGCCAGATCCGTGGCTTTGCCCTGCCGCGCCGCCGCCAGCAGCCCCACCGGCAGCGCAATGGCCGTCGAAAGCACCAGCGCATAAAGCGTCAGCGGCACCGAGACTTCCATCCGCGCGGCAATCAGCTCTGAGACCGGGGTGCGATAGGTATAAGAGGTGCCAAAATCGCCCTGCAGCATGCCCGTCACCCAGACCAGATAGCGCGACAGCAGCGAGCCGTTCAGCCCAAGCTGCTCGCGCAGAGCCGCAAGCGTATCGGGAGCGGCATTCATCCCCAGCATGAAACTTGCCGCATCGCCCGGAATGATTTCGAGCACGGCAAAAATCACGAGACTCGCCACTACGAGGCTCAGGATCAGTGAGACAAGCCGCGAAGCCGCATAGCGTAGCATGAATTCCCCTTCGTTCCCGCCCAGGCTAGCGAGACAGAGATTGCGGGTCCAGCAGAATGAGCATGGCTCTGCCGATGAAAACGCCGATGCGGCTTTGAAGAAAATTCCATCTTGCCCTGTGCTTCCGGCGCGCTATTGCGGGGAGGATCAACAGGAGATGCCCCATGCCTTCGCTTTCGCGCCGTATGCTGATTGCCGGTCTGCTGACCTCGGGGCTGACGGCCTGCGGGGGGGGCCGCCGCGATGAGACCCGCGATTACGGCACCGGCCCGAGCCCTGAGATCAACCGCCTGATCCATCACTACGCCGATCATTACGATGTGCCGCGCGGCCTGGTGCACCGCGTCGTGCAGCGGGAGAGCAAATATAACCCCCGCGCCCGCAACGGCGGCTATTACGGGCTGATGCAGATCATGCCGCAGACCGCCCGCACCATGGGCTATCGCGGCAGCCCTGAGGAGCTGCTGAACCCCGACACCAACCTGCGCTATGCGGTGAAATATCTGCGCGGGGCCTGGATGGTGGCGGATGGCAGCCACGACCGCGCCGTCTCCTGGTATGCGCGGGGCTATTATTATGAGGCCAAGCGCCGGGGCCTGCTGCGCGAAACCGGCCTGCGGGCCTGAAACCGCCAGCCGCATCGCACCGCACCGCACCGCACCGCACCGCACCGCACCGCACCGCACCGCACCGCACCGCACCGAAGATCTGCAGGGCGGGGCCGGAAAACCATATCCGAAACACTTTCGCCTTATTCTCACTCTACTCTGTGACGCAGGCCCGTGTCAGGCTGCGGCGGATCCGCGTCCGGGCAGCCCTTCCCCGCGCGGCAGAGTTTTTTCAGTGTAGCCGGAGATGCCTTTATGAACCGCCGCCCCGCTCTGCGCCGCATGGCCAAGCTGATCGCATTTTTTCTCTTTGAGATCATAGTCGTAGCGGTTCTTTGGCAGGGGCTGGCAAACTTTGAATGTCAGCTGACCGGATCGGAGGGGGTCTGCCTCTTCCTGCGCAGCCTGCCTGCCAGAGCCCTGGCGCTGCTTGCCGTCTGGACGGTGATTCTGCTGGCGCGCCCCGGCATTCTCACACGATTTTTCGTCACGGCCGCAGATCCGGCAGGCGAGCGGGCGAAATGGGTGCATTTTGCGGGCGTGGCGCTGCTTCTGCTGCCGCTCTTTGTGGGGCTGGGGCAGGATCTCTCGCCCTGGTTCCGGGGTCTGGCGGCCTGCTGGCTGACCGGGGCGCTGCTGGCCAGTCTCGGCGGGCTCTGCTGGATCGCACCGGCCCGCGCCTGGGGGGCTGCGCTGCGCCCGGTGCTGCCCGCCCTGATCCTGATCACCCTTCCGGCCTTCTTCGCGCCGGAGATCACCATGGTGTTCCAGCAGCTCTGGACCGGAGATGCCACGCTGACCCTGGTGACGTTTTATCTCGTCAGCATCCTCGTGCATCTTTTAAACGGCGCGGTGCTGAGTGATCCTTCCGCCCTGGTGATCGGCGCGGGAGACTTCTTCGTGCGCATCGCGCCCGAGTGTTCGGGCGTTGAGGGGCTGGCCCTGGTGGGGGGCTTTCTGCTGCTCTACGCCGGGCTTTTTCGCGACCAGATCCGGGCGCTGCCCTATTGGCTGGTGGTGGTGCCGCTGGCGCTTCTGGCCAGTTTTGTGCTGAACATCCTGCGGATTGCAGGCCTGGTGCTGATCGGCATCAACGGCAATCCGACCCTGGCGGTGGAGGGGTTTCACTCCTACGCGGGCTGGCTCTTTTTCACCATTCTGGCCCTTTTGCTGATCTGGGCGGCGCAGTCGCTGCCCTGGCTGCGCAAAACCGCCGCCCCCCGCGCAAAGGGAGAGGGGCTGCGCAGTGACTGGCTGGCGGCGCGGATGCTGCCCTTCATCGCCTTCATGGTGATCTCGGCGCTGGTCATGGCGGCTTTCGCCCATCCCGAACTGGGCTATCCGCTGAAAGCCCTGGTGATGGCGGCGGCGCTGCTGTTTTTTCTGCCCGCGCTGCGCAGTCAGGACTGGCGGCCTGCGGGGCTGCCGCTGCTGGCGGGTCTGGCGGTCGGCCTTGGCTGGTGGCTGGGCAGTCAGGACAGCGACACCGCAGGAGAGGCGCTGCTGGCGCAGCTGATCGCCCTGCCCGCACCGATCCTCGGGCTCTGGATCCTGTGCAGGGCGGCGGGGACCATCCTGCTGGTCCCGGTCATCGAGGAGCTGCTGTTTCGTGGCTACCTTCAGCCGCGGCTGAGCCTGCGCGGCCCGGTCGGGGCGCTGATCGGGCTGGTGCTCACCTCGCTTCTGTTCGGGCTTTTGCACGGGCGTGTGCTGGCGGGCTTTCTATCAGGCCTCGTGTTCGGGGCGCTTTATCTTTGGCGCGGGCGGATTTCCGATCCGGTCTGGGCGCATATCACGGCCAATGCGCTGATCGCCGTGATCGCCCTCATCACCCGGGATGTCGGCCTGATCTGACGAAAAAACCGCAGCCCCAGAGGGCTGCGGTCGTCTTCAGATGCATAATCCGCTCAGGCACGACGGCGCGAGCGTTCCCAGGCAAAAGCCAGCGCCACGAGAACCGCAGCCACAGCCAGCGCAGAGCTGGTGACGTCAATCTCCGGCACGGTCGTTGGCGGCGGACGATGGCCGCCCCCGAAGATCCAGTCAAAATTCGACCAGCTGTTCCCGCCCCAGGACTGGGCCATGGCCGGAGCAGCGGTGGCCAGAAAAACGCCGGCCGCAGTCAGACTTTTAACGAAAGCCATTTTAAAAACTCCATAAAGGCAATTTCACATCCGCCGTTCATCCTACGCTCCCGCGCTGAATTAAAATCAAGAACTTTCATCGAATGCGTTGGAAAACCCGACCACGCCACAACGGCTGATGCTGCACTTGCTGGTAATGCAACCTTAGCGTGGTTAATCCCTTCTCCAGACGAAACAATCCGCTCTCTCAGCGGTTGTGGCTGCCGTCAGGATCGCCCTGCAAAAAGGCGCAGCGAATCACCTCGCTGCGCCTTCTCTGATTCGGGATCCGGCAGCCTCAGTGCTCCGGCAGCAGGATTTCGCGCTTGCCGACATGGTTGGCGGAAGACACCACGCCATTGTCCTCCATCTGCTCCACCAGGCGGGCGGCCTTCTGATAGCCGATGCCCAGCTTGCGCTGGATATAAGAGGTCGAGCACTTCCGATCGCGCGCCACGATGGCCACAGCCTGGTCGTAAAGCGCATCCTCTGAGTTCTCACCACCGCCAAGGCCAAGGATCTGGTCGATGTCATCGGCCTTGTCATCCTCGGGGCCATCCACCACGCCCGACATATAAGACGGCGGGCCGAAGGACTTCAGGTGGTTCACGATCTCTTCAACCTCTTCATCCGAGACGAAGGGGCCGTGGATCCGGCTGATCCGGCCGCCACCGGCCATGTAAAGCATATCGCCCATGCCCAGAAGCTGCTCGGCGCCCATCTCACCCAGGATGGTACGCGAGTCGATCTTCGAAGTGACCTGGAAAGAGATCCGGGTCGGGAAGTTCGCCTTGATGGTGCCGGTGATGACGTCGACCGAAGGCCGCTGCGTCGCCATGATCAGGTGGATGCCCGAGGCCCGCGCCATCTGCGCCAGACGCTGGATGCAGGCCTCGATCTCTTTGCCCGCCACCATCATCAGATCGGCCATCTCATCGACGATGACGACGATATAGGGGAAGGGCTGCGGCTCGAACTCATCGGTCTCAAAGACCGGATCGCCGGTTTCCTCATCAAAGCCGGTCTGGATCGTGCGCTTGAACATCTCGCCCTTGGCCAGCGCCTCGCGGACGCGGCCGTTATAGCCCTCAATGTTGCGCACGCCCATTTTGGACATCTTGCGGTAACGCTCTTCCATCTCGCCGACGACCCATTTCAGGGCGACGACCGCCTTTTTCGGGTCGGTCACAACGGGCGAAAGCAGATGCGGGATGCCGTCATAGACCGACAGCTCCAGCATCTTGGGGTCGATCATGATCAACCGGCATTCTTCCGGCGTCAGCTTGTAAAGCAGCGACAGGATCATGGTGTTGATCGCCACCGATTTGCCTGAGCCCGTGGTCCCTGCGATCAGCAGGTGGGGCATCTTGGCAAGGTTGGCGATGATCGGCTCACCGCCGATGTCTTTGCCCAGGGCCAGCGGCAGGCGCATATTGCTGTCGCCGAAATCGCGTGCCGTCAGGATCTCGCGCAGCACGACCTTTTCGCGGTGCACATTCGGCAGTTCAATCCCGATGACCGAGCGGCCCGGAACGGTCGAGACCCGCGCCGAAAGCGCCGACATCGAGCGCGCGATGTCGTCTGAGAGGCCGATCACCCGGCTGGCCTTCAGGCCGGGCGCGGGTTCCAGCTCATACATGGTGACCACAGGGCCGGGGCGGACCGAGACGATCTCGCCCTTCACGCCATAGTCTTCCAGCACCGATTCCAGCATCCGGGCGTTGTCTTCCAGCTGCTCGTCGGAAAGGTGATGGCGCTCAATGCTGGCCGGATTGGTCAAAAGCGCCAGCGGCGGGGCCTCATAGGCGGCACTCACGCGGTCCTCAAAGGTGACCGGAGCGCGCATCGCCGGAGCGGCAGGCATGGCGCGGGGGGCCGCAACCGGCACGGCCGGTGCAGGGCGGCGCAGAACCGGGGCAGCAGGTGCGGGCGCGCGGCGAATATCGGGAACGACCATCGGCGCGGCGACCGGAGCAGGCTGAACCGGCGCGCGCAGCGGCGGGGCCGCAGCCGCTTCCCAGGCCGCCTCTTCATCGGCATCCTCGTCGTAGCCGAAATCCTCATCCGCTACGGGGGCGCTGAGCCTGGGCTCGCGGCGCAGATCGACCCGGCGACCTGAAGCGGCATTCCCCTGCGGCGCGTCGCTGCGGGCAATTTCGGGGGCGCGCAGATCCTCATCGTCAAACTCACTGCCATCGCCGTCATAGCCGGTCCAGGACAGATCCTCGCCCGCTTCAATCACGGCGTCATAGCCGCCGGTTTCATCCGGGGCTTCCAGCTCAAAGCTCTCTTCATAGTGCGGCGCGCGGCGCATCGGCGCGGCAGCCGGAGCCGGAGCCGGGGCCAGCTGCGTCCGCGGATCAGGACCGGGGCTTACAGCCAGACGCATCGGCGCTTCGGGCACCACAGCCTGAACCACCTGAGCGACAGCCGCAGCACTCGCCACGCCCGCCACGGTCGTGGTCATAGCATCGCGGGCCGAGATCTGACGCGCCTGGGCCGCCGCCACCGCGCGGGAGACCGCCGGATGAACCGGGACATCGCCGCGACCGCGCTGCACGGGCGGCTCAATACGGCCACCGGGCACCACGGGCGGGGCCACTGCGGCGCGGGATTTGGCGCGGATCGCGTCATTGATCCGCTCACGGATGCGGTCGGGGGTCGGGGCTTCGACCGTGCCCGCATAGGCGACGGGTTCGACCAGTTCCGGCTCGGGCTCGGGCGCGCGGCGGATCAGGCCCTCAACACGGGCGCGCAGCGAGCGCACGGCCTCCCCTGCCCCGCTTTGGGGGGGCTGCTGGGGGGCGTAACCGGCAGGCGCACGGCTTTCCAGACGCGGCTCGGCGGCCAGACGCGGCGCGGCGCCCCGCAGGCGCGGAGCCGGAGCCGGAGCCGCGGGGATGTCATAGTCTTCGTCGTCAACCAGCGCGTCACGCTGCGCCCGGCGGGCGGCGTATTTCTCGCGCATTTTGCCGCCGAGATCGGTGGCCCCGGAGGCCGCCCGCAGGCCGAGTTTCTGCAGACCGCTCAGCAGCCAGCCATAGGCCACGATGCTGCCAAACATCAGAAAACGCCCCGTGCTGCGCAGCTCTGCCCGGTCAAAGCCCAGCGAGAAGAGCCCCGTGGCGATCATCGCGCCGGCCAGCAACACGGCGGCGATCTTCAGCGCCACACCCGCGCTCAGCGGGGCAACCCCGATCAGCGCGCCGAGGATGGTATCGCCGAACAGCCCGCCCAGACCAAAGCTGTGCACCCAGGTGCCGCCCGGCACATGGGTCGCCGCATAGGCCGAGGCCGCAATCACAAAGGTCCAGCCAAAGAAGGCGCGGCCCAGGGCGCGGTCACTGCCACGGTGCAGCATGAAGCGCAGACCCCAGCCCGCCACCAGAATCGGCAGCGTCCAGGCCGCTTTGCCGATGATGATGATCAGCGTCGAGGAAATCGCCGCGCCCAGACGGCCAAAGAAGTTCTGCGCCGGCTCATCGGTGGCGACCATCCAGCCGGGATCATCGGGCGAATACGTGCTCAACATCAGCCCGAGGCCAAGGCCCGTGACAATCAGCAAAAGGCCCAGCAGCTCTCTGCCGCGCCGCTCCACCATCGCCTGGGTGTTGCGATCCAAAAGCGGATCGCGCTGCCGTGCGTTGTAACTCGCCATGCGGTCAACCTCAGCCGTAGAGGCAATCGCGAATCCGTTCGAGGCCGCGACGCGTTTCGTCCGCAGGGGCCACAAGGGCTGCCCTGATATACTCTTTACCCGGATTTTCGCCGTTTACGGTCTGCGCCAGATAAGCGCCCGGCAGAACCCGCACACCGGTCTCCTGCCAGAGCTTCACCGCAGCCGTTTCCCCATCTTCAACCGGCAGCCACAGGAAGAAGCCGCCGTCCGGCATAGTCACGCCCTGATGGCCCGCAAAGACCACCTCTGCATCGCGGAACTTCGCCTGATAAAGCGCGCGGTTCGCGACGACATGCTCTTCGTCCTGGTAAAGCCGCTCGGCCACCGCCTGCAGCGGCAGCGGCACGGCGGCCCCGGCATAGGATTTCAGCTGGCGCATCTCTTTGATGGATTTCACGCCGCCCGCCACAAAGCCCGTGCGCAGACCCGGCACGTTGGAGCGTTTGGACAGCGAGTTGAACACCACCACCCGCTCAGGATCCGCGCCATGGCGATCCGCCACTTCGAGAAGGCCGGGCGGCGGGGTCAGGCGCCAGATCTCAGAATAGCATTCATCGCAGAAGACCTGGAAATCATGCTTTTCCGCCAGATCGAGCAGATCCGCCAGATACGCCGCCGGAGCCACAGCCCCCTGCGGGTTCGCGGGCGAGCAGATATAGGCCACCGTGGTGCGGTCAAGGATCTCAGCGGGCAGGCTGTGATAATCGGGCAGATAGCCGGTCGCGGCCCCGGCGGGCACATAGACAGGCTCCGCCCCCCCGGTCAGCGAGGCGATCATATAGACCGGGAAGAAGGGATTCGGCATCAGAACGACGGGGCGCTTGCCGTTTTTCGTCTCCGGCGAGAGCGCCAGAAGCGCGTTGAACAGCGCCTCTTTCGAGCCATTGGCCACCATCAGGCGGTTTTCCGGCACCGCAACGCCGTAGCGCTTGCCGATCCATCCTGAAATCGCGTTCAAAAGGCCCGGAGCGCCATCCGCAGGCGGATATTTCGCAAATCCGCCAAGGCTTTCCGCCAACACCTGGCCAACAAAATCCGGGAAAGGATGCTGCGGCTCACCCAGCGTCATCGACAGCGCCGGGCCGCCTGCGGGCACATGATCAAGCAGCGTCCTCAGACGCGGGAATGCATACTCCGGAAGATCGGAGAACCGCTCAGGATAAGCCATGACTGCGCCTCGGGTCTTTCGGGGTCATCACGCCCCGTTCCAACCCAAACTCTAACTGCCTTTTACAGTTGGGTCCAGAAAAAGCCCGCAATCAGCAACAGTTGCGTGACTGAAATGGCACGGAGGCGCCAGGGCGGGCGTCAGTCGATCTCGCGGGCTTCTGAGACCAGCATCACCGGAATGCCACCGCGCACCGGGAAGGCGAGGTGGGCGGCGCGGCTGATCAACTCCTGGCTGTTGCTGTCCCAGGACAGCGGCGCGCGGGTCACCGGGCAGACCAGAACCTCCAGCATATGGCGGTCAAAGGCGGCCGGGGCGGCGGCGTCTTCAGGGCGGTCGGTGGTGCTCATTGCATCGATTCCTCAGGCTCAGGCCCGGCGTGAAGGGCATATTCGATCAGCGCGATCAGCGCTTCACGGCGGTCAGACAGGGTCGGCGCTTCCAAAAGCGCCTGTTTGTCGCCCGGCCCGAAGGGGCAGAGCATGGAAATGGCGTTGATCAGCAGCTCATCCCCGGCCTCCGCCAGCGCTGCCCATTCGGTCTGCAGCTGACGCGCCTCAAAGAAGCGGCGCAAAAGCGGGATAAAGCGGCCGCGATCAAGGCCGGGATCGGTCTCCGCGCCCGCACGGTCGGCGCCAAAATCCGCCCAGTCGACCCGGGCGCGCCGCCAGGGCTGAAAGCCGGTCTGCTCATCGAGCAGACGAAAGCGCGACAGACCCGTCAGCGTGATCAGATAGCGCCCGTCGCCGGTCTCGGTGAACTGGCTGATGCGGCCCGCACAGCCGATCGGTACCAGAGCGCCATGACCATCGTCACGCAGCTCTCGTGGCTGGATCATACCGATCACCCGCTCAGGCGTGCGGATCGCCTCTTCGACCATGGCCAGATAGCGCGGCTCAAAGATATGCAGCGGCAGACGCCCGCGCGGCAGCAACAGCGCCCCCGGCAGCGGAAACAGCGGGATTATCCCCGGCAGATCACCCTGAAGCGTCAAAGCCCGTCCTTTCCGTCGCGGGCAGCGGGCAACACAGCCCCCTGCCCTGTTTCGTCTCAGACAAAAATCATCGACGAAAGGCGGCGGCGGCCTTTCAGAACGATCGGATCCTGCGGCTTCAGCGCATCAAAGATGGTGAAGAGCTGGGCCCGTGCCGCGCCCTCATTCCACTCGCGGTCGCGGCGGAAGAGTTCCAGCAGCTGATCAACCGCGCCCTCAATATCGCCCGCCGCATGAAGGGCAAGCGCCAGATCAAAGCGGGCCTGGGGATTTGACGGATCAGCCTCAAGCTGCGCCGTCAGCTCGGCCACGGGGCCCGCTTCGGCGGCCTGCAGGGCCAGATCAAGCTGCGCCTTCGCGCCTTCCCAGTCTTTCGAAGCGCGGATCGCCGCGGGCGCGCCCTCAAGGATCTGCGCGGCGCGGTCGGTGTCGCCAAGTGCCAGATGCGCACGCACAAGGCCCCCGAAAGCGACCGAGCTGGTCGGATCTTCCTCAAAGATCGCCGCGAAGGTCTCAGCCGCATCGGCGGCCTCTCCCTCAGCCAGCATGGCTTCTGCGGCCTCAATGGCCTCAGAAAGACCGCCGTCGCCGCCGAGGGCTGCGATTTTATCAACGAACTTCGTGATTTCCGAGCCAGGCAGCGCGCCCTGGAAGCCATCAACCGGCTGGCCTTTGAAGAAGGCATAGACCGTAGGGATCGACTGAATGCGCAACTGCCCCGCGATGCCCTGGTTCTGGTCCACATCGACCTTCACCATCTTCACCCGGCCCTTGGCCGCGGTCACCGCCGCCTCCAGCGCCGGACCGAGGGTTTTGCAGGGGCCGCACCACGGCGCCCAGAAGTCCACAATAACCGGCACCTCCTGCGAGGCGTCGATCACGTCCTGCATGAAGGTTGCCTCCGAGGTGTCTTTGATCAGATCATTGCTGACAGTCTGCGGTTTCGTTTCTGCGAACCCGAACATCCGGCCCCTCCTGGAAAAAGTCTTTGACCCTATATGCGCCCGACAGTCCCGCCTGCCAAGAGGGGGCCGGGGCGCTTTGCACCCCTGTCAGGGGTGCAGTTTCACCACATGAGGATCAAAGATCGAAGGTGGCAAAGACCGGGACGTGATCCGAGGGCTGCTCCCATCCGCGGGTGGTGCGCAGGATGCGGCTGGAATGGGCCGAGGCTTTGATATCGCCGGTGGCCCAGATGTGATCGAGACGGCGGCCTTTGTCCGCCGCATCCCAGTCGGGCGAGCGGTAGGACCACCAGGAAAAGAGCTTGCCCGAGGGAATATCCTGGCGGGTCACATCGGCCCAGCCGCCGGCCTCCATCACATCGGTCAGGTGGTTCACCTCAACCGGGGTGTGGCTGACGATTTTCAGAAGTTTCTTGTGGTCCCAGACGTCATCTTCGCGCGGCGCGATGTTCAGATCGCCCACGAGGATCGATTTCTGCGGCTTTTCTTCGGCAAAGACGTCGCGCATCTCGGTCAGAAAATCGAGCTTCTGGCCGAATTTGATGTTCTGTGCGCGGTCCGGGATATCGCCCCCGGCGGGGACGTAGAAATTATGGATCACCACGCCGTTTTCCAGCCGCGCCGCCACATGGCGGGCATGGCCGAGGGCGGCGTAATCGCGGTCGCCCGCATCCTCGATCGGCAGTTTTGACAGGATCGCCACGCCGTTATAGCCCTTCTGGCCACGCGCCACGACATGGGTATAGCCAAGCGCGCGAAAGCCTTCGAGCGGCATCTTGTCGACCGGAGATTTGATCTCCTGCAGACAGAGAATATCCGGGGTCTCCTCGCCCAGCAGACGCGTTACCTGGGCCTCCCGCAGACGCACGGAGTTGATGTTCCAGGTGGCAAGCGTGAAGGACATGGCGGGTCTCCGGCCTCAAAGTTTCGGGGCGGAGACTAGCCGGGGGCCGGGTGTGACGCCAGCCCGGAGCCTGCGTAAAAACGCCCGGAGGCCATGACGGCTCCGGGCGCATACTCGTTACAAAACCAGTTTGTAGCCGCCGCTTTCCGTGACCAGCAGCCGCGCATTGGCGGGATCGGGCTCAATTTTCTGGCGCAGACGGTAGATATGGGTTTCCAGCGTATGGGTGGTGACCGAGGCATTATAGCCCCAGACCTCATGCAGCAGCACATCGCGCGGCACCACGGCCTGACCGGCGCGGTAGAGGAATTTCAGGATATTGGTCTCTTTTTCCGTCAGCCGCACTTTGCGCTCTTTGGCGTCGACCAGCATCTTTTGCGCAGGCTTGAAGGTATAGGGGCCAAGCTGGAAGATCGCGTCTTCCGACTGCTCGTGCTGGCGCAGCTGGGCGCGGATACGCGCCAGCAGCACCGCGAATTTAAAGGGCTTGGTGACATAGTCATTCGCGCCCGCATCGAGACCCAGAATGGTATCGGCATCCGAATCATGGCCCGTCAGCATCAGAATGGGGGCCTTCACGCCGCCCTTGCGCATCCGCTTGCACAGCTCGCGCCCGTCGGTATCGGGCAGGCCGACATCGAGGATGATCAGATCGAAGTGATCGGCGCGGGCTTTATCCATCCCGTCCGCGCCGTTTTCGGCCTCAAAGACGTCGAAGTCCTCGGTCATCACCAGCTGTTCGGACAGCGCCTCGCGGAGATCATCATCATCATCCACCAGCAGGATTTTGCGCAGGTTCGCCATGGGACCTCCTTTTCATTCTCTTGCCCAAGACCTGGGGCCGCAGAGCCGCCCCTTCAAGTTTTGCGACAGAGTTTCACACCGACGTGAGCAGATCAGCCCTTTTGTTTCAGAAATCACCCGCTTCCTTTCTCTTGCCCCCCGCAGGCGGCGGGGCTATCGCAGAGGAATGAGCCTGATGCCGACCCTGACCGAACGTCTGAACCGTGCCCGCGCAGATCTGCGTATGGGCCTTCCGGTGGTGCTGAGTGATGCGGGCCGCGCCCTTCTGGTGGCGGCGGCTGAGGTGCTGACGCCCGAGCGGCTGTCGGATCTGCGCAATCTTGGTGCGCCGGTTCTGGTGCTGACCTCGCGGCGGGCCGAGACGCTGAAGGCGCGCGCCTATGACGGCGATCTGGCGCGGATCGTGGTGCCGGGCGATGCGGGCCTTCACTGGCTGCATGCGGTGGCCGATCCCCGCGATGACCTTTCAACACCGATGAAGGGCCCCTTTGCCAGTCTGCGCGAGGGCCCGGCGGATCTGCACCGCGCAGGCATTCAGCTGGCGAAATCGGCGCAGCTTCTGCCCGCTGTGGTGGCGGTGACGATTGACGACGGCTTTGGCTTTGCCGCCCGTCACGGGCTGACGCTGCTGCCGCTGGCGGAAGCGGGGCCGGATCTCTTTCGCGCGGGCGAAATGCATCCGGTGGTCTCCGCCCGGGTGCCCATGGTCGCCTCTGAGGCGGGGCGGGTGCATATCTTCCGCCCCGAAGACGGCAGCACCGAGCATTACGCCATTGAGATCGGCCAGCCCGACCGGGCAAAGCCGGTGCTGGCGCGGCTTCATTCGGCCTGTTTTACCGGCGATGTCCTTGGCTCTCTCAAATGCGACTGCGGCCCGCAGCTGAATGCGGCGCTGCGCCAGATGGGGACCGAGGGCGCGGGGGTGCTTTTGTACCTCAACCAGGAAGGCCGCGGCATTGGTCTGGCCAATAAGATGCGCGCCTATGCGCTGCAGGATCAGGGCTTTGACACCGTTGAGGCCAACCACCGCCTTGGCTTTGAAGATGATGAGCGCGATTTCCGCATCGGCGCCGCGATTCTGCGTGAGATGGGATTTGGCGCGGTGCGCCTTTTGACCAATAATCCCAACAAGGTTGCCATGATGGAGGCCCGTGGCCTTTCGGTGACCGAGCGTGTGCCCCTGCGGGTCGGCGAGACGCCGCAGAACCGCGCCTATCTGGCCACCAAGGCCGCCAAATCAGGACATCTGCTATGACGCTTTCGCCCTTTGATCTGGTCGTAACGCCCCAGGGGCTGCGCTTTATGAACCGCCTCCACCCCTGCACCGTCGGGCGCGGCGGCGTGGTCCCGGCTGCGGTCAAACGCGAAGGCGATGGCGCAAGCCCCGAGGGGATGCACCGCATCGTCGGCATGTTCTACCGCCCCGACCGCATCGCGAAACCCAATTCCTGGGCCGAGCCGATCCGGCTGACCGATCTGTGGTCCGATGACTCCGGGGATGAAGATTACAACCAGCTGGTCAAAGCCCCCTATGCGCCGAGCCATGAAAAGCTGCGCCGGGGCGATCCGATGTATGACCTGATTCTGGTGACCGACTGGAACTGGCCGATGGCCCTGCCCGGCAAAGGCTCTGCCATCTTCGTGCACCAGTGGCGCGGACCCTGCGCGCCCACGGCGGGTTGCATCGGACTGTCGCGTCGCGATCTGCACCGCATCGCCGCCCGGATTGAGCCGGGCAGCCGCCTGATCATCGGGCCGCGTCACGTACAATAAATCAGGGGGCTTCGGCCCCCTTTTTCAGGCTTTCCGGGCCGCGCGCTCGCCAAAAAGCGCCGATCCCACGCGCACATGGGTCGCGCCATGGGCGATGGCGAGTTCAAAATCGCTGCTCATGCCCATCGACAGCCCGGCCAGGTCATTGCGCCTGGCGATCTCTGCCAGCCTTGCGAAATGCGGGGCGGCATCTTCGCCATCGGGCGGAATGCACATCAGCCCTTTGACCGAGAGATCCATCACCCGGCAGGCGGCGATGAAATCATCCGCCATCTCCGGCAAAATCCCCGCCTTTTGCGGCTCAGAGCCGGTGTTGACCTGAATATAAAGATCGGGGCAGACGCCCGCCGATTGCGTCAGCCGCGCCAGACGCTCGGCAATGGAGGGGCGGTCGACCGAGTGGATCGCCTCAAAAAGCTCCAGCGCCTGGGCGGCTTTATTGGTCTGCAGCGGCCCGATCATATGGACCTTCACGCCCGGATGGCGCGCCCGCAGCCCCGGCCATTTGAAGGCCGATTCCTGAACGTAGTTCTCGCCAAAGAGCCGATGCCCTTCCTCCAGCACCGCCTCAATCCGGTCGAGCGGCTGCAGCTTGGATACCGCGATCAGCTCCACCGAGCCGGGGGTCCGGCCATGGGCTGCTTCAGCGGCGCGAATGCGGGAGAGAATATCATCGAGTGCCATAGCCGTCTTCTAAGCCGCCTGCCCCCGGTTTTCAAAAGAAAAGAGCGGGCCAAAGGCCCGCTCTCTCCCGTTCTGTTCTGATAAAATCAGAAGCGGAACGACACGCCGAGGTCAGCGCGGGTGGTTTTCTGGGTGGTGCGCTCAACGCCGCCGACGATCGAAGCGCCGCCGCCGAGGTTGTACGAAGCGCCCAGGCCGTAGGAGGTTTTCGAGGTCTCAGTGGTGGTGGCGCGACGTGCGTCCGGAGCTTCCGACTGGTTAGCAACATAGGCAGCAATGGTGGTTGCGCCCATGGTGTACGAACCGTTCAGGACGTACTTGTTAACCTTGTTGTTGCCTTTGCCGTTCTGTGCAGCAGCGAAGCCAACGCCGAAGTCCTGGATTTTGCCGTCGAACGAGACAAAGAATTTGTCCTGCCAGTCGAGGTTCGAATCCTGGAAGCCGAGAGCCGCAGTCCAGCCGCTGAAGTTATACGAACCCCATGCAGCGAGACGCTTCGCGGTACCATTGATGCCGCGCAGATCATCGTGGCTATAGGTCAGGTGGCCTTTGAAGTCGCCAGCCGAGTACAGAACCTCGACGCCTTCAGCGCCCGAACCGCCCGACGAATATGCATCCCAGTCAAAGGTGCGGAAGGTGGTGGTGACAACACCAGCATCATCGCGAACTGCGCGGTCAACGTTGAACACAACGCTGCCCCACGACAGACCGGTCAGCGAGGTGCCGCGCGAGTAAGCGTTCGGAGCCTGCTCGATTGCACCGAGGACGTTGCCGACAGCAACTTCGAAGCCCTGGTAGCGGGCGAACAGACGTGCGCCTGCGCCCATGGTGTTTCCACCGGTCGCAGCAGCGTTCGAACGCTCTTCGTTACGCAGACGGACGCGTGCACCGAAGGTGACGCCGTTGTCAGCGGTGGTCGAAGCGTCGATGTTCAGCGAGTAACGCTTTTCCAGACGGGTTTTGCTGTCGTTGCCGGTAGCGCCGTTCCAGTTTGCATCACCAACAGTCGCGTCGCTGTTGTACATCACGCCGAAACGGGCGTCGCCCGAGAAGGTCACGTCTGCTGCAGCAACGCCAGCCGACAGGGTCAGCGCGGTCGAAGCGATCAGAAACTTTTTCATGTTGTTCCCTCGTTGTCTTAAGTGCGCCCTGACCGACGTTCCGATCAGAGTATGCAATCCTGTTTCCACCTCCCTCCCCTCTATTGCAACGATTAGGGCAACAGATGCGCCAACTCGCCCCCGGTTGGTGCATCCATGCCACAGTGTCGCACCCCCCCTTTTTTTTCGCCCCCGGGCGTGCCGTCGCGGCGGGTCACGCGCGGGGCTTGCCCGGACCAGGGCGAGCCGATAGACAGAACGGGATATTGCCGGAGGTCCAGCCCATGATCCGCAACCATCCTTTGCGCTCAGCGCTTTTGAGCGCCGCGCTGCTCGCCCTTGCGGGCTGTGGCAACAGCCTCTTTGGCACGGCGACGCCGGGCGAAGACCCGTTCTGGGAACAGCGCCTCTCGCGTGAGCAGCAGCAGAATATGTCGGGCTGGAATGAGGCCGACCGCAAAACCACCCTGCGCAGCCTCTTTGGCGGCAAGGGCGAAGGCGATGTCGGCACCAACGTCAACCGCTACCTCTGGAACGCCAGCCTTGATGTGCTGAACTTCCTGCCGGTGGAATCGGTCGATCCCTTCACGGGCGTGATTTCAACCGGTTACGGCACGCCCCCCGGCGGCCGTCAGGCTTACCGCGCCACGATCTATATCTCGGATCCCGCGCTTGATGCCCGCTCGCTGAAGGTCGCCCTGCAGACCCGTGGCGGTGGCCCGGTTTCGGCCCAGGTGGCGGCCCAGGTTGAGGAAGCGATCCTCACCCGCGCCCGGCAGCTGCGCTCGCGCGATTCGCGCCTCTGAAGATCTGCAAAGGCTGGCAATCGCCGCCTCACGCGCTATAACCACGCCGGGCCGCTGATGCGCCCGGCGTTTTTACTGACAGGATGCCCGATGTCCCGCTATACCCCGTCCGAGATCGAACCGAAGTGGCAGACCGAATGGGATGCAGCGGGCGTTTTCACCGCAAAAGTCGATCCCGCTAAGCCGAAGTTCTACGTGCTTGAGATGTTCCCCTATCCGTCGGGCCGGATCCACATGGGGCATGTGCGCAACTACACCATGGGCGATGTGGTCGCGCGCACCAAACTGGCGCAGGGCTTCTCGGTGCTGCACCCGATGGGCTGGGATGCCTTCGGGATGCCCGCAGAAAACGCGGCGATGGAACAGGGCGGCCATCCGGGCACCTGGACCTATAACAACATCGACGTGATGCGCGGTCAGATGAAGCCGCTGGGCCTGTCGATCGACTGGAGCCGCGAGTTCGCAACCTGCGATCCGGAATATTACGGCCAGCAGCAGGCGATGTTCATCGACATGCTGGGCGCGGGCCTTGTGTACCGCAAAAACGCTGTGGTGAACTGGGACCCGATCGATATGACGGTTCTGGCGAACGAGCAGGTCATCGACGGCAAGGGCTGGCGCTCGGGCGCGGCGGTGGAGCGCCGGGAACTGACGCAGTGGTTCTTCAAGATCTCGGATTACTCGGAAGAGCTGCTGAGCGCGCTTGATGGTCTGAAAGACTGGCCGGAAAAAGTCCGCCTGATGCAGGCGAACTGGATCGGCAAATCCCAGGGTCTGCAGTTCTCGTTTGAGACGGTGAACGCCCCCGCAGGCTTTGAGCAGATCGACGTTTACACCACCCGTCCCGACACCCTTCTGGGCGCAAGCTTCGCGGCCATCGCGGCTGAGCATCCGCTGGCGAAGGTGCTTGAGGCACAAAATCCTGAGATCGCGGCCTTTATCGCCGAATGCCGCAAGGGTGGCACCACCGCCGAAGATATTGAAACCGCTGAGAAAGTTGGCTTTGACACCGGTCTTCGCGTGCGTCACCCGCTGGATCCTTCGATTGAGCTGCCGGTCTGGATCGCGAATTTCATCCTGATGGATTACGGCACCGGCGCGATCTTTGGTTGCCCGGCGCATGACCAGCGCGACTTTGAATTTGCCACCAAATATGGCCTGTCGATCCCGCCGGTCTTTGTGGCCGAAGGCAGTGAAGAAGCCGAACTGACCGAGCCCTTCGTCCCCGCCAAATCCGAGCGCGTGCGCTATGTCCGCAACGTCGCGGGCGCTGAAGTGAAGACCGGCGAGCAGGGCATTCTTGATGCCATCGCTTTGGCCGAGGAAAAAGGCTTCGGCAAAGGCGTGACCAAGTTCCGCCTGCGCGACTGGGGTCTGTCGCGTCAGCGCTATTGGGGCTGCCCGATTCCGGTGGTGCATTGCGCGGCCTGCGGCGTGGTGCCGGAAAAGAAAGAGAATCTGCCGATTGAGCTGCCGCAGGATGTGTCCTTCGATCAGCCCGGCAATCCGCTCGACCGTCACCCGACCTGGCGCGATTGTGCCTGCCCGTCCTGTGGTGCGCCCGCCCGTCGCGAGACCGACACCATGGATACCTTCGTCGATTCGTCCTGGTATTACGCCCGCTTCACCGCGCCGCGCGCCACCACCCCGACCGACAAGGCCGAAGCCGATTACTGGATGAACGTCGATCAATATATCGGCGGCGTGGAGCATGCGATTTTGCACCTGCTCTATTCGCGCTTCTTCGCCCGCGCGATGCACAAGACCGGCCATCTGCCCGAAAAAGCCATTGAGCCTTTCAATGCGCTTTTCACCCAAGGCATGGTGACTCATGAGATTTACCTGACCCGCGATGCCAATGGCCGTCCGGTTTACCATCTGCCGGAAGACATCATCCGCTCGGAAACCGGGGCCACGCTGAAAGACGGCACCCCGGTTGAGCTGATTCCCTCGGCCAAGATGTCGAAATCAAAGAAAAACGTCGTCGATCCGATGAATATCATCGCCTCTTATGGCGCCGATACCGCGCGTTGGTTCGTGATGTCCGACAGCCCGCCCGAGCGGGATGTGGAATGGACCGCCGCCGGGGCTGATGCGACCTTCAAGCACCTCAACCGCGTCTGGAACCTCTCGGTCAAAGTGGCCGGGATGGAAGAGGGCGCAGCCACTGCCGGCGACAAAGACCTTGCCAAAGCCGTGGCCCGCGCGACGGAAGAAGTGACCCGCGCCATTGAGGGCTTTGCCTTCAACAAAGGCATCGCGGCGCTTTATGGCCTGACCAATGCCGTGGCTAAGGCGGAGGCTTCGGCCCCGGCGATGCGTCAGGCGATGCGCGATCTGGCCAAGCTGATGTCGCCCTTCACGCCGCATCTTTCCGAATCGATCTGGGTGGCCCAGGGCGGTGAGGGGATCTGCGCAACCTCGCCCTGGCCGAAAGCCGATCCGGCACTGCTGGTCGATGATGAGATCACCCTGCCGATCCAGATCAACGGCAAACGCCGCGGTGAAATCACCGTGCCGAAAGATATGCCGGCATCTGAGGTTGAAAAGATTGCCCTTGCGAACGAGGATGTGGTTCGCTTCCTGGCCGGTCAGCCGGTGAAGAAGCTGATCGTGGTTCCGGGGCGTATCGTCAATGTGGTCATCTGATCGTCGTAATTTTCTTGCCCTTCTGGCCGCCGCTCCGGTGGCGGCCTGTGGCTTCAGCCCGGCGATGGCGCCGGGCGGGGCTGGCCATGCGCTCTGGGAACAGGTTCAGATTGATGATCCTGCAGAGCGCACCGGCTTTAACTATGTCACCCGGATGGAAGAGCGCCTTGGCCGCGCCATCCGCCCGCGCTTCCGGCTGACCTGGACCTTCGCGACCCAAGCCGTCGGCGCGGCTGTCACGCCCAGCGGCAACATCACGCGCTATTCGCTGATCGGCCGGGTGAACTACAGCCTGATCCGGATTGAGGGCGGCCAGACCGTCACCTCAGGCAGCCTCGAAAGCTTTACCAGCTTCAACAACAGCGGCTCGACCCTGGCCTCCGTCACCGCCGAGCGCGACGCCTATGAGCGGCTTGCGGTGATTCTCGCCGATCAGACCATGGCCCGCCTGCTGGCCGCCGCGCCGAAATGAAGCTCTCAACCGCTGAGGCCGGACGGTTTCTCGCCGCCCCCTCCCCCGCGGCGCCGGGTTTTCTGATCTATGGCACCGATCCGATGCGCGTCGCGATCAAACGCGCCGAGGCCATTGCCGCCATCATCGGCCCCGAAGGCGAGGCTGAGATGCGGCTGACGCGGATGTCGGGCGCGGATCTGCGCCGTGATGGCGCGCTGCTGGCCGATGCCATCAAAGCGACCGGCTTTTTTCCGGGGCCCCGTCTGGTCTTTGTCGAAGAGGCCGGTGACGGGCTTGCGCCGCTGATCCTTCAGGCCCTGGCCAGCTGGAAGCCCGGGGATGCTCAGGTTCTGGTGACCGCAGGGCAGCTGGCCGCCAAATCCGCGCTGCGCAAACTCTTTGAGGCGCATCCCGCCGCCCCCTGCATCGCGATTTATGACGATCCGCCCGGTCAGGCCGAGATTGAAGCACAGCTGAAAAAGGCGGGCCTGCGCGAAATCTCGCCCGCTGCGATGCGCGATCTGATGGCGCTTGGCCGCGCGCTCGATCCCGGTGACTTCCGCCAGACCCTTGAAAAGATCGGGCTTTATAAGTGGGGCGACCAAAGTCCGCTGGCCTCTGAGGATGTCGCCGCCTGTGCCCCCTCTACCGTTGAGGCCGAGGTGGATGACGTGCTGCATGCCGCGGCCGAAGGCCGGATGAGCGATGTGGCCACCCTGATGCGCCGCCTCGAAGCCCAGGGCATCGCGCCGGTGACCCTTGCGATCCGCACGCTGCAACACTTCCGCGCGCTGCATGCCGCCGCCACCGATCCGGGCGGTGCGGCTTCGGGCATGGCAAAGCTGCGCCCGCCGGTTTTCGGGCCGCGCCGCGACCGCATGCTGCGTCAGGTGCAGAACTTCCGCCCCGAGCGGCTGGAAGAGGCGCTCGGGGCCATCACCGACACCGATCTGACGTTGCGCTCTTCGACAAAGGCCCCCACCATGGCGCTGGTGGAACGGCTGCTGCTGCGTCTGTCAGCATTGGCCCGTGCACGCTGAGGGGCGGTGCCGCCGCCCCCCGTCTGGGAGGGATGGATGTATAAAGTCTATGGAATGAGCCGCAGCCGCACGCTGCGGGTGCTGTGGATGCTTGAAGAACTGGGCCTGCCCTATGAGCATTTCCCCGTGGCACCCCATGATCCGGAACTGTTGAAGGTCAGCCCCGCCGGGAAAATCCCGGTGCTGGTGACACCGGACGGTGTGCTGACGGATTCGGTGGCGATCCTGCAGTATCTGGCGGATACCCATGGCAAATTCACCATCCCCCCCGGCAGCTTTGACCGCCCCCGGCAGGTCGCACTGACCCTGCAGATCCTTGATGAGCTGGAGGGGCTGATCTGGACCTCGGCGCGTCACAGCTTCATCCTGCCGCCCGAACGGCGGGTGGCAGCGGTCAAGGAATCGCTGCGGTGGGAATATGCCCGCAACGAGAAAGCCATCGCTGACCGGCTGGGCGAAGGCCCCTGGCTGATGGGCGATGAGATGACCGTGCCGGATTTCCTGCTCGCGCATTGCCTGACCTGGGCAAAGCTTGCCAAAATGTCTTCCGGTGATCCGCGTCTCGACGCCTGGCTGACCGGTGTCATGGCGCGTCCGGCCTTTCAGCGGGCCTCGGCGAAGGGCTGAACGCCTCAGGATCCGGAGACTATCGGTCCGGCCCGGGTCCATGCCCGCCGCGCATGGCAAGGGCCGTCAGCGCAGGGATCAGCACTCCGTGGTTGCTGCGCGAACAATCCGCGCGGCGGCTCAGCGGTCCATGCCGGGCTTGGGGATATACATCAGACCGCCTCGCCCCCATGGGCCGCGAAAGACAGATTACCCCTGCGGCTGCGCCGCATGCCCGGCAGCACCATCTGACTGGCGCGGGGACCTTCTCCCTGATCCGCCGGGGCAGTGCCCTGCCTCACGCAGATCCTGTCTCAGGCCGCTCCAGCCCCGGAAGATCGGCCCGCAGCGCCATGCTGCTCAGGATCGCGGCGACCGGGAGGGCTTTTCCGCCAAAGCCGTCTCAACCTGGCACGGCAGGACGGGCGGAAATCACCCCCTTCAGCTGCATCGCGCTGGCGCCCTCGGGCGTAAATGAGCACCCTCCGCGCAGCACCGCACCGACACGCCCCTGCAGCACCCTGGCCCCTTTGGGCCACTGAGACCGACAGCACCAGGTGAAGCCCAAAGAGGGACCCGCCGCGCAACGGCCCGAACCACATACGGCCCCGGTCGGCCGAACCCGCACGAGGGAGATGCCGCGGCCACTCCCCTCAAACCGCCGCCCCAAGCCGCTGTCGGCCTGCGAAAATTCAGCAAAATTCTGTGCTTGCCGTCCGGGCAGGAGACCGATGCCGATATCACCCACCGGGACATGCACCTCATCCACACCATCAACCTGCGGGACCCCAGTCCCACGGATCACCACCTGAATCTGTCCGGTACATTTCACCACATGACCGGCCCGCCGCGCGCCAGCCCCCCGAGGGCGGCGGTCATGCACCCAACGAAAAGCGCCTGGTGCGGTCGGGCGGTCTGTTCGGCCAGAGCTGCATGCCCGTATTGCCCCCCGCTTCACCGGGCACTCAGGCGGTTGCGATGTGAGCTGCAATGAACTGGCGTGGCGGCGCAGCTTCAGCCCTGAATGCGGGTGGTTTTCGGTGTAGGCCCCGAACCAGCCCGCGATCAATCCGGGAACGGTTCGGGCATCCGGTAAAGGCGTGATCCGGACGTAATCTCGTCTGAAGGTCTTTACGAATGCCTGCGATATCCCATTGCTCTGCGGACCTCTGGCAGGCGTGACGCAGGGCTTCGGGCCGATCTGGCGGGCAAAGATCCGGGTGTCTTTGGCGATATAAGGCGAGCCGTTGCCGGTCAGCCCCCCGCCAACGGAAGGCGCCCGGCAAAGGCCGAAGCGCCGCTCCACGGCCTCCGGCATGATGTCGCGGAGGTCCGAACCGCTGTGTCGGCGTGGACGACAGCCCTCCATGCGATGATCCCGCGAGCATGGCCTTCATCATGAAGGCACCGCGGACAATGCGAGTGCCGGGGACGTTATCCTCCACACTGCCGCCTTCGGGCCTGAGCCTGCGCCAACGACAGAGCAAATCGGGCGCTCCGCCATTGCTGTGTCTGTTGCGGCGGGCGACAACCGAAAGGCATATCCCCAAGCCTCCAGGCTGGTGCTGACATGTCCGGTCGACATGGGGAGAGTTCAACTCCATGGCCCCCGAAGGTCTCTGAAGCACGACAGCAGGCAGTTTTTCAGCCGTATGCCACCCCCCCCGGATGATACGGGCCTTGAGAAATCCTGGCCCTGCACGGCTGACGGCCTGAGTGCGGGCGGCTTTCCCGGACACTCAGACAGTGGCAGTGGGGAGGCACGGAAGTGGCTATGACCCTGACGCCGTGAAGAGGGTAGCCAATGCGCTGTCGCCCCCGTGAGAGCGCATTGGCTCTGGCAGAGAAGTGCGGCTTCAGCTCTGTGTTCGAAAGCGCGGTCACCCGGCGCGGAAGCATCTGCCACCATGAGACACAGCAGGCCACAGGCACACAGAGCCGGGGCGGAAAATCGGGCATGGCCTTTTGAAGAGGGCCCGTGAACTCATCAAAAAAAGCCTGTCGGCGGTCTGTAGCCCCTGAGCCGCCGTGAGAAGACCGGGCTGATCGTCGCCCTGAAAAATCGTCATCAGGCCCCGGAGTTCCTGGTCCGGTTGCGCCGCGCCCGCCCGCTCATAGTTTTATCACCGCGCGCGACTGTTCCACAGGCTATGTGTCTTTCTGTTCGGCCCGGGATGACCAACCCCCATCACGCACAGCTATCGCCGCCCCAGGAAGGCTCTGACGCGGCACTCCGTCCCGATCCCGGAAAACATGTGATGAAGCGAGAACCGCGGATCATCCCGAAGCCGAAGCAGCCCATAAAAATGAACTGTTGCAGAGCAAATGGTGGTGCCTGACGCGGCATCTTCGCCGCGGGTCCAATAGCCTGGGAAACGCCGGGGACAGCCGAAGAAAATCTGGCCGGAAGAAGTCCATTTACCTCTTGTGCCAACGGAATTTGGGGCCGCGAGCGCATAGCCCGCATTGACCGCGCTTTCCCTCATCGGCCTCAGCCATGGGATCTGCACCTCCGGGCGGGGGCGGGGCGAAACTCCCGCTTCCGCGCGATGAGGACTGCGCGCCTCTGCGCAGGGCCCCTCTTGCGCAGAGACGAGAACCGCTCAGCGGCCGGTTGGTCCCTGCTGCAGACTGTCTCTCTGCTCCTCTCCGGCCTCCTCCCCCTGCAGGATGGCAGCGAGCAATAACGAAGATGTTAACTGCCCTTCCCCCACTCTAAGGCGGGTTGCCAGGATCGGGAGCCGATGCCAGCATCACCGGATAAGGTGAGGAGATTTCCCGTGATACGCAGTTTGTTCCTGCCGGTGATTGCCCTGGTATCCACTCTCTCGGGCGCGGCTTTCGCTCAGGACCTGCTGCCGGACCGCCGGGCGGTGATCGCCGAAGGGATGGACCTGCCGGGGGGCGATCTGCGCAGCCTGATCGGCACCACGCTCGACAGCTGTGAGCAGACCTGTCTGGCCGACAGCGCCTGCACCGCTTTCACCTGGAACGGCCGCAACGGCTCATGCTTTCCGAAATCCGGCGCCGCAGCGCCCACGGCCTATGAGCGCGCCTTCTCCGGCCTTGTGCGCGAACTCCCCGCAGGTGCGCAGGAAACCGCCCGCGACCGGGCGGCCGCGCTGCCCTTTCTGCGCCGTGGCTTATGGGAGACTGCGAAATCCCAGGCCCGTGCCCTCGGGCGCAGCCATATGGCCGGGGGCTTTGGCGCAGAGGCGCTGCGCGAGGCGGCCCGGGAGGCAGAAAACAGCGGCGATCTGCCCCGCGCGGCAGCGCTTCGGGGAACAGCGGCCTCGGTCAGCGACACGGCGGCGGACTGGGCGGAATATGCCCGCATAAGCCTTGCCCTCTCGGGGCGGCAGGATGCGCCCGGCGCCAAAATCGCGGCCCTGAACGCCACGCTGAATGCCTGGCTGCGCGCGCCCGACACGGCCGCCACGCAGCACAATCTGCTGAGCCTGATGGCCCGGACGCTGGAGCAGAACGACATGGGCCGCGAGGCGCTGAAGGCGCTGCGCCATGCCCAGAGCCTGACGCCCCGCGACGACACCGCCACCGCGCTTGACCGTCTGGCCGGGCTTTATGGCATGCGGATTGGCACGCACCGCATCGAATCAGATCTCGCCTCGCCGCGGCTTTGCGCCGAATTTACCGAAGAACTGGTGGCGAATGGCGTGGATTACACCCCCTATGTGCAGCTGCCCCACGCCGGGATGACGGTAGAGCCCGGCGGCTGGCGCGAGCTTTGCGTCGCGGGCCTGACGCATGGAGAGCGCGCCGCCGTGACCTTCCGCGAGGGGCTTCCGGCGGCGGATGGTCAGGTGCTGGCGAAATCGGTCACGCTGACCGGCTATGTCCGCGACCGCAGCCCGGCGGTGAATTTCCCCGGCCGCGGCTATGTGCTGCCGCGCGGCGGCCAGGCGATGCTGCCGGTCAACACCGTCAATGCCACCACGCTAAATCTGGAACTCTACAGCCTGAATGACCGCAACCTGATCCGCTCGCAGCAGCAGGGCTGGCTTGGGGAGCGGCTGGATGACTGGGACCGCGAGCGCTTTGCCCGCGACGCCGGCGAAAAGATCTGGTCCGGCAGTGCCACCGTGGGTCAGGAGACCAACCGCGACGTGCTGACCCGGCTGCCGCTGGCAGAGGCACTGGCCGGGCGTCCGGCCGGGATCTATGCGCTGCGCGCGCAGGTTCCGGGGGCGGCCGATGACTACGACAATCCTTCGGCCTGGCAGTGGTTTGTGGTGACCGATCTGGGCGTTGCCAGCTGGTCGGGGGCCGGGGGCGTCACGGTCGCGGTGCGCGCGCTTTCAGATGCCACACCCAAAGCCGGGGTAAAGGTGGATCTGCTGACCCGCTCAAACCGCGTGGCGGGATCTGCGCTGACCGATGCCGACGGGGTGGCGCGGTTCGACGCGGCTCTGACTTCGGGCACCGGGGCGGCAGAGCCTGCGATGCTTCTGGTCAGCGAGGGAGAGAGCGATTTTGCCTTTCTGTCGCTCTCTGAGCCTGAGTTTGATCTGACCGATCGCGGTGTGGCCGGACGCGAAGCCGCGCCTCCGATTGATCTTTTTGTCTCCACCGACCGCGGGGCTTACCGCGCGGGCGAGACCGTTCACGCCACCATCCTGGCCCGCCAGGGCGATGCCCGCGCCATCACCGGCCTGCCGCTGACCGCCCGTCTGCGCCGCCCCGACGGGGTCGAGCATTCCCGCCAGCGGATCTCGGATCAGGCCGGGGGCTTTACGCTGGCCGCACCGCTGGGTGGCAATCCGCCGCGCGGCTCCTGGCGGCTGGATATCCTGGCCGATACCGAGGCCGCCCCACTGGCAAGCCGCAGCTTCCTCGTGGAAGACTTTCTGCCCGAACGCATTGATTTTACGCTGAATATCCCGGAAGGCCCGGTGGATGCCTCTGCGGTCTTCCCGGTTGAGATTGAGGCGCGCTACCTCTTTGGTGCGCCCGGAGCCGAGCTGAGCGGCGAGGCCGAGGTGCTGCTTCGCAACACCGACAGGCTGGAGGCCTTCCCCGGGTTCCGCTTTGGCATGGCAAGGGAGAGCCTCGCCTCGGAGCTTATCCAGATCGCTGCTCCGCCCGTCACCGATGCGGCAGGCAGGGCTGTTCTTGATGTGGCGCTCGACACCGAACGCTTCCGGGCCCGCCCCGCGGAAATGGAACTGCGGGTGCGGCTCTCTGAAGGCTCTGGCCGTCCGGTGGAGCGTCGGCTGAACCGCCCGCTTCTGCCCGAGGCGGCCCTCCTTGGCATTCGCCCCCAGGCTGAGGAGGTGCTGCCAGAGAACGCTGAGGCCGCCTTTGATCTGATCGCCACCTCGGGCAGCCTGCCCGCCTCCTGGCGGCTGGAGCGGCTGGAGACCCGCTATCAATGGTATCGTGCCGGCGGCGACTGGTCCTGGGAGCCGGTGACCAGCCGCACCCGGGTGGCTGAGGGCGATCTGACCCTCAGCCCTACCCCGCAAAGGGTCACCGCGCCGACCCGATGGGGCGAATATGAGCTGACGGTTCAGGCCAAAGACGGCTCGACCGCCTCGTCGCATCGCTTCAACTCGGGCTGGTATGTGCCCGCCGATACTGCCCGCAGCCCCGATCTGCTGGAACTCTCGCTCGACAAACCCGCCTATCGCGCCGGAGAGACCGCAAAGCTGCGCATTGTGCCGCGCGCCGCCGGGGTCGCGGTGGTCTCGGTGATGACGAACCGTCTGGTTTCATTGACCTCTGTGGAAGTCCGTGAGGGCGAAAACCTGATCGATCTGGCCGTCACGGATGACTGGGGCGCGGGGGTCTATGTCAGCGCCTCGGTGATCCGCCCGGCGGATGCGCAGGCCGGGCGGATCCCTTCGCGCGCCCTGGGGATTGCCCATGCCGCGGTGGACCCGGGCGACCGGAAGCTTGCCGTCAGCCTCGATCTGCCGGCGGAGGCAAAGCCGCGCGGTCCGCTGGATGTTGCGGTGAAAGTCGGTGGCGTGAAGCCGGGTGAGACCGCCTATGTCACGCTGGCAGCGGTGGATGTCGGCATTTTGAACCTGACGGCCTTCAAGGCGCCGGAACCCACGGCGCATTACTTTGGCCAGCGCCGCCTGGGCGTGGGGCTGCGCGATCTTTACGGGCGGCTCATCGACGGGATGAATGGTGCGGAAGGTCAGGTCCGCTCGGGTGGCGACAGCGCTGCGCCGGGCCTGCAGGCCAAGCCCCCCACCGAAGAACTCGTCGCCTATTTTGAGGGGCCGGTTGCGGTCGGGCCCGATGGCGTGGCGAAAGTCTCTTTCAACCTGCCCGCCTTTAACGGGACGGTGAAGGTCATGGCCATTGCCTGGTCTGCCTCGGGTCTGGGAGAGGCGAATGGCGATGTTCTGGTGCGCGACCCGGTGGTGGTCAGCGCCAGCCTGCCGCGCTTTTTGCAGCCCGGCGATGAAAGCCGCCTGCGTGTTGATGTGATCCACGCCATGGGGCCGGTCGGGCGGGTCAGCCTTGATGCCTCTGCCGAGGGGCTGACCCTGGGTCAGGGCCCCTCAGGCCTTGATCTCACGGAGGGGGCGCGGGTCACCGCGACCATCCCGCTGCGCGCCGAAACGGAGGGCACGGGCAAAATTGACCTGCGCCTGACGACGCCAGATGGCCAAAGCCTGTCGCGGCCCCTGCAGGTGGCGGTGGTCTCCAATGATCCGGTCGGACAGCTTCTGACCCGGCTGGAGCTGAAGCCCGGCGAGACCGCCACCCTCGACAATGCGCTTTTTGCGGGCTTTCGTCCGGGTACGACCCATGGGCTGATCTCCTCGGGCATGCTGGCGCGTTTTGATGCGCCCGGGCTTCTCTCCGCGCTCGACAGCTACCCCTGGGGCTGCACGGAGCAATTGACCTCGCGCCTGCTGCCGCTGCTGTATTTCTCGCAGATGGCGGATGCCATTGGCCTTGAGGGCGGCGCGACCGCCAAAGAGCGGATCGCCCAGGCCCTGCCCGCCATCCTGCAAAACCAGACCAGTGAGGGCGGTTTCGGCCTGTGGTCGGCGGGTGGCGAAAGCAACTTCTGGCTCGATGCCTATGTGACGGATCTTCTGTCGCGGGCCCGCGGGCTGGGGCATGAGGTGCCGGATGTAGCCTTCCGCAGCGCGCTCGACAATCTGCGCAACCGCGTGAATTACGCCGGCGACTTTGAGCAGGGCGGCGAGGCGCTGGCCTATGCGCTGATGGTGCTGGCGCGCGAGGGGGCGGCGGCGATCGGCGATCTGCGCTATTACGCCGATGTCAAAGCCCAGGCCTTTGCGACGCCGCTGGCGCTGGCGCAACTGGCGGCGGCGCTCTCGCTTTATGGCGATCAGCCCCGGGCGGATGCGCTGTTCTCCCAGGCCGCCCGCCGCGCCCTGACCCCGCAACCCGGCGAGGGGGAGCAGGTCTGGCGCGCCGATTTCGGCAGCGCTCTGCGCGATGCGGCAGGTGTTCTCGCCCTGGCGCTGGAGCGCGGCAGCACCGCAGTGGACACCGAGGCCCTGGCACAGCGCCTCACCGCCCGCGCGGGCGAGCGGGCCCTTTCCACCCAGGAACAGGCCTTTATCCTGATGGCCTCGGGCGGCTTTGCCGAGGCCGGGGTGGCGGACAGTCTGACGCTGAATGATGCCCCGGTGCAGGGCGCTTTGCTGCGCCGCTTTGATCCGGCAGAAGGCGTGATGGTGGTGAAAAACACCGGCGATCGCCTGGCCGTTCTGACGGTTGCAGCCTTCGGGCAGCTGAGCGGTGAGAGCCGCTATGACGGCAATGGCTATGCCATCACCCGGCGTTATTACGACCTTGAAGGCCAGGAGGTGCAGCCGACTTCGGTGAAATCCGGCACCCGTCTGGTGGCGGTGCTGGAAGTCACCCCCACCGGTCGCGGAGAGGCGCGTCTGATGGTCACCGACCCGCTGCCCGCAGGCTTTGAGATCGATAACCCCAATCTGATGCGGGCAGGCCAGATCTCGGCGCTCGACTGGCTGAACACCGAGACCAATATCACCCATACCGAGTTCCGCGAGGACCGCTTTATGGCGGCGCTCGACCGGCGGGATAACCGGCCCTTCCGGCTGGCTTATATCCTTCGTGCGGTCAGCCCCGGCAGCTTCCATCATGCGCCTGCCACGGTGGAGGATATGTACCGCCCGACCTTCCGCGCCCGCACCGACAGCGGCAGGGTGACCGTGACGGAATGAAAGCGCGGCTCGTCTTTGCGCTGGCCGCAGCGCTCTGGGGCGCGGGGACTGCCCGCGACCACTTTGATGCCTGGATCGCCCGGACCGAACTTCCGCCCCTGAACATTGCCACCGGGGCGGAGGTGGTGGCCCGCGACGGCCAGCTTTTGCGCGCCTGGACGGTGGCGGACGGGCGCTGGCGGCTGGCGGCGCAGCTGCAGACCACCGATCCTTTGTGGCGCGGGATGCTGCTTGCCTATGAGGACCGCCGGTTTTACCGCCATTCCGGCATTGATCTGCGGGCCATGGCGCGGGCCGCATGGCAGTCGGCGCGCGCGGGGCGGGTCGTCTCGGGCGGATCGACGCTGACCATGCAGGTCGCGCGGCTGCTGGAAGAAAGCGGCACGGGCAGGCTGGCGGGCAAACTGCGCCAGATGCGGCTGGCCCTGGCGCTGGAGCGGCAGTTGTCCAAGGACGAGATCCTTGGGCTTTATCTGCATCTCGCCCCCTATGGCGGCAACCTCGAGGGGCTGCGCGCCGCGAGCCTGTCGTGGTTCGCGCGGGAGCCCTCTCGCCTCACCCCGGCTCAGGCGGCTTTGCTGGTGGCCCTGCCCCAGGCGCCTGAGGCCCGCCGCCCCGACCGCCATCTGGCCCGCGCCAAGGCGGGTCGTGACCGTGTCCTGTCGGTTGCCGAAGCCGCGGGTCTGCTGGAGCCGGAGGCCGCTCAGGCCGCGCGCTCAGAGGCGCTGCCCCGCGCGCGCCGCCCTTTTCCGCAGCTGGCGCCGCATCTGACCGACCGGCTGCGCCGCGAAGATCCGCAAAGCCTGCGCATCGCCACCACGATTGACGCCGCCCTTCAGACCCGGCTTGAGGCCCTTGCCCGCGAGGCGCTGCGCGGGGCGGGAGAGCGGGTGCAGATCGCGCTGCTGCTGGCGGATCATCAAAGCGGGGAGATCCTCGCCTCAGTGGGGTCGGCCGCTTATGACAATGACGCCCGTCAGGGCTTTGTCGATATGACCCGGGCGCTGCGCTCTCCGGGTTCCACGTTGAAACCGCTGGTCTATGCCATGGCCTTTGATGAGGGGCTGGCCCATCCCGAGACGCTGATGGAGGATCGCCCCGTCAGCTTCGGAGCCTATGCGCCGCAGAACTTTGACCGCCGGTTTCGCGGCACCATCCGGGTGGCGGAGGCGCTCAGGGCCTCGCTGAATATCCCCGTGGTGACGCTGACAGAAGCCCTGGGGCCTGAGCGGCTGGTTCAGGCCATGCGGCGCGCGGGCATGCGCCCGGTGATCCCGGGCCGCGCCACCCCGGGTCTGGCGGTCGCTCTGGGCGGTGTGGGCGTGACGCTGGAGGATCTGAGCACGCTTTACGCCATGCTGGCGCGGGGCGGCCGGGTGAGGCCGCTTTCGCCCCTCCCGCAGGCGCGGGACGAAGGGGTCCGGCTGCTCTCTGAGGTGGCGGCCTGGCAGACCGGGCAGATCCTCGCCGGGATCCCGCCCCCGGATGGCAGCCCCGATGGCCGGATCGCCTGGAAAACCGGCACGAGTTACGGCCACCGCGATGCCCTGGCCTTGGGCTGGGACGGGCGCTATGTCGCCGGGGTCTGGATGGGCCGCGCCGATGGCACGCCGGTGCCGGGCGCTTTTGGCGCGGATCTGGCGGCGCCGGTGCTTTTCCAGATGCTGGCGCGGGCAAGGCCGCAGCCAGTGCCGCTGCCCCCGCCGCCCCCCGCCACGCTGATGGTGGAAAACGCCCGCCTGCCGCAGCCCTTGCAGCGCTTTCGCCCGCGCGGCGCGATCCTCGCCCCCGGCACAGCGCCCGAGATCAGCTTTCCGCCCGATGGCGCAGAGGTGGCGCTGGAGGGCGCGCCGCTGCTGGCGCGGGTGCGCGGCGGGACCGCGCCCTATACCTGGCTGGCCAATGGCGCGCCGCTGCAGATCGCGACCCGCGCAGAGGAGGTGCAACTGGCGCTGGCCAGCCAGGGCCCCCTTCTGCTTTCGGTCATTGATGCAAAGGGACGCGCGGCCCGGGTGCGGGTGACGCTGTCGCCCTGAGGTGGGGCTGCCATGAAAAACCCCCGCCAAAGGCGGGGGTGGGAAAGGTCACTCGGTCTGGCTGTCGGCCTGGGCTTTGCGCCGCGCCCGTTTGGCCTCCGCCTGGCGGGCCTGGGCATTGTCATCGCCCATATGGCTGACACCCCGGGCCTCTGCGAGGCGGATCTGATGCATCCGCTCACGAAAGCCCGCGCGGCGGGCCTCATCGAACTCAGGGATGCAGGCGGCGCAGGAGACGCCCTCTTCATAATCGGGGTGCTGACGCCCCTCGGGCGAGACCGGGCGGCGGCAGGCGTGGCACATGCAGTGATCGCCCTCGACCAGCCCGTGGCCGACCGAGACGCGCTGGTCAAAGACGAAACACTCGCCCTGCCATTTGCTGTCCGTCTGCGGCACCTCTTCGAGGTATTTCAAAATGCCGCCCTTCAGGTGGTAGACATCCTCCACGCCCTGCGAAATCAGGTAGTTGGTCGATTTCTCACAGCGGATGCCGCCGGTGCAGAACATCGCCACACGCTTGTTGTGAAAGCGCTCAGCATTTTCGGCCCACCAGGCGGGAAATTCACCGAAGGACTTCGTCAGCGGATCAACCGCGCCCTCAAAGGTGCCGATCGCAACTTCATAGTCATTGCGGGTGTCGATCACCACGACATCGGGGGCGGTGATCAGCGCGTTCCAGTCCTTCGCCTCAACGTAGTGACCGACGCTGGCGCGCGGATCCACATCGGGCTGGCCCATGGTGACGATCTCGCGCTTCAGGCGCACCTTCATCTTGCCGAAGGGCATCTCAGAGGCGGTGCTTTCCTTCCACTCCAGACCGGCGCAGCCCGGCAGCGCGCGAAGATGGGCGATCATGGCATCAATTCCGGCACGCGGTCCGGCGATGGTGCCGTTGACCCCCTCCTGCGCGAGCAGCAGCGAGCCCCTGACGCCATGAGCGCGGGCCAGATCCAGAAGCGGCCCCTGCAGAGCAGCGGGGTCAGCAAAGCGGGTGAAGTGATAGAGCGCAGCAACGATATACATGGCCCCCATTTGCGCCCCCGCCCGCCGCTTCGCAAGAGGGTGCGCGCGGCCTGAGCGCACAGATTTTGCCGCAGAGCCCGCTAAAATACGCAAAGATAAGGCTGAAATTCCGCTTTAAGCGGGTTTCGCGGCGATTGACGCCAGGACACGGGGCGCATAGGCACGAAGGCAGGATGAGGCCAGCGGGAGGGGGTTGCGGTGAGAGACGCGACAGAAGCCCTGATTGTCATTGATCTGCAGAAAGATTTCTGCCCCGGCGGCGCTTTGGCGGTGGCCGGGGGCGATCAGATCGTGCCGGGGATCAATGTGCTGGCGACAGAGTTTCAGACCATCGCCCTGACCCAGGACTGGCACCCCGCCAATCACCTGAGCTTTGCCGCCAACCACGCCGGCGCGGCGGAATATTCCGAGACCCGGATGCCCTATGGGCCGCAGACCCTTTGGCCCGTGCATTGTGTGCAGGGCACGCCAGGGGCCGGGTTTCATGAGGGCTTTGATACCCGCCCGGCGCAGGTGATTCTGCGCAAAGGGTTCCGGCCTGAGATCGACAGCTATTCGGCCTTTTTTGAAAATGACCGCGTGACCGGCACCGGGCTGGAGGGCTGGCTGCGCGCGCGCGACGTCACCGGGCTGACCCTGGCCGGGCTTGCGACGGATTTCTGTGTGGCCTTTTCGGCGCTGGATGCGCGGGCGCTTGGCTTTGACGTAACGGTGCGGCTGGATCTCAGCCGCGGGATTGATCTGGGCGGCTCACTGGCCTCCATGACGGAACGGATGCGCGCTGCGGGCGTGCGCTTGGAGGGCTGAGCCGATGATGGATATCGCGACGCGGGTGCATAACAACAACTGGAAAATCGACCCGATCGTGCGGTCTCTGATCGACACTGATTTCTATAAGCTGCTGATGTGCCAATCGATCTTCCGCAACCGGCCGCAGACCAATGTGGTCTTCAGCGTGAAGAACCGCTCCAGCTCGGTGCGGCTGGCGGATCTGATTGATGAGGGTGAGCTGCGCGAGCAGCTGGACCATGTGCGCTCGCTGTCGCTGTCGCGCGGGGAAAGCACCTGGCTGCGCGGCAATACCTTTTACGGCAAGCGGCAGATGTTCCGGCCCGATTTCATGGAATGGCTCGAAAAGGTGCGGCTGCCCGCCTATCACCTGGAAAAGCGCGACGGCCAGTATGAGCTGACCTTTGAGGGCGCCTGGCCCGAGGTGATGCTTTGGGAGATCCCGGCGCTGACCGTGCTGATGGAGCTGCGCTCCCGCGCGGTGCTGAAGGGCATGGGGAAATTTGAGCTGCAGGTGCTTTATGCCCGCGCCATGACCCGGCTTTGGGAAAAGATTGAACGGCTGAAGACGCTCGATCGGGTGAAGATCGCCGATTTCGGTACCCGCCGCCGTCACAGCTTTCTCTGGCAGGACTGGTGTGTGCAGGCCATGCAGGAGGGTCTGGGGCGCAGCTTCACCGGCACCTCAAACTGTCTGATCGCCATGAAGCGCGATATTGAGGCCATTGGCACCAATGCCCATGAGCTGCCCATGGTCTATGCGGCCCTGGCCCAAAGCGACGCTGAGCTGGCTGAGGCGCCCTACCGCGTGCTGGCTGACTGGCATGAAGAGCATGACGGCAATCTGCGCATCATGCTGCCCGATACTTTTGGTACTGAAGGCTTTTTGAAGCGCGCCCCCGACTGGCTGGCCAGCTGGACCGGGATCCGGATTGATTCCGGCGATCCCGCAGAGGGGGCGGAAAATGCCATCCGCTGGTGGAAAGAGCGGGGCGAGGATCCGACCAAAAAGCTGGTGATCTTCTCGGACGGGCTGGATGTCGCAGAGATTGAGCGGCTTTACCGGCAGTTTTATGGCCGGGTGAAGGTCAGCTTTGGCTGGGGCACCAATATGACCAATGACTTCCGGGGTCTGGTGCCGAATGACGCGCTGGCCCCCTTCTCGCTGGTCTGTAAGGCGGTGAGCGCCAATGGGCGGCCAACGGTGAAGCTCTCGGACAATCCCAGCAAGGCCATGGGACCTGCCGAAGAGATCGAACGCTATAAGCGGGTCTTTGAGGTCGGTGCCCAGACGGCCCGCCGGGTTGAGGTCTGAAAGCTTCGCCTCCGGCGGGAGTATTTGGAAAAAGCCAAAGCCGCCGGGCGCGGGGAGCGGGCAGCTTTGCGCGTTCTGCGGCCTTTGCGCCGCTCTGTGCCCTTGACTTTGGGGCCGACAGAGCGTTTGACCACCACTCAGATCCACGAGCCTCGGAAGAAGGGGAAGCCCATGCACGCCTATCGCAGCCATACCTGTGCCGGACTGAACAGCGCCAATGTGGGCGAAACCGTCCGCCTGTCGGGCTGGGTTCACCGCGTGCGCGATCACGGTGGCATTCTGTTCATCGACCTGCGCGACCATTACGGCATCACTCAGGTGCTGGCCGATGCCGACAGCCCGGCGCTGAGCGCGCTGGAAAAGCTGCGCGCGGAAAGCTGCATTCGCATTGAAGGCCGCGTGAAGGCCCGTGATGCGGCGTTGGTCAACCCGAAACTCCCGACCGGTGAGATTGAGGTTTATGCCCTGGCCGTTGAGGTTCTGGGCCCGTCTGAGGATCTGCCGCTGCCGGTCTTTGGCGAGCCGGAATATCCGGAAGAGACCCGTCTGACCTACCGCTTTCTCGATCTGCGTCGGGAAACGCTGCACAACAATATGATCCTGCGCTCAAACGTGGTGCGCTCGATCCGCAACCGGATGTGGGATCAGGGCTTCAACGAATTCCAGACCCCGATCATCACCGCCTCGTCGCCGGAAGGTGCGCGTGACTTCCTGGTGCCCTCGCGTCTGCATCCGGGCAAATTCTATGCGCTGCCCCAGGCGCCGCAGCAGTTCAAACAGCTGTTGATGGTTTCGGGCTTTGATAAATATTTCCAGATCGCGCCCTGCTTCCGCGATGAGGATCCGCGGGCGGACCGCTCGCCGACGGATTTCTACCAGCTGGATCTTGAGATGTCTTTCGTCACTCAGGAAGACGTTTTCGCGACCATCCAGCCGGTGATTTCGGGCATCTTTGAGGAATTCGGCAAGGGCCGTCCGGTGAACCAGGACTGGCCGCTGATCGCCTATAAAGATGCGCTGAAGTGGTATGGCTCTGACAAGCCGGATCTGCGCAACCCGATCAAAATGCAGGAAGTTTCCGAGCATTTCAAAGACTCGGGCTTTGCGATCTTTGCGAATCTGCTGAAGCAGGACGGTACCGAGATCCGCGCGATCCCGGCCCCGAAAGGCGGCTCGCGGAAGTTCTGTGACCGCATGAATGCCTATGCGCAGAGCCAGGGCCTGCCGGGCATGGGCTATATCTTCTGGCGCAAAGAAAATGGCGCGATGGAAGCCGCCGGTCCGCTGGCGAAAAACATCGGACCGGAGCGCACTGAGGCGATCCGCGTTCAGCTGGGTCTGGGTGTGGG
Organism: Falsigemmobacter faecalis; assembly: GCF_003863335.1. GTDB lineage: Bacteria > Pseudomonadota > Alphaproteobacteria > Rhodobacterales > Rhodobacteraceae > Wagnerdoeblera > Wagnerdoeblera faecalis. The sequence continues at coordinate 132,119 of NZ_RRAZ01000010.1, forward strand.
CGATGCGGCCTTCTTCCTTGGCGGCAAGCCGGAGGCCTTTGAGGCTGTGTCCGGCAAGGCGCGCAATGTCATCGGGCTTGAGCTGGGTCTGACCGATCTCAACCGCTTTGAGTTTGCCTGGATCGTCGACTTCCCGATGTATGAGAAGGATGCGGAGACCGGCAAGGTCGACTTCAGCCACAACCCCTTCTCGATGCCGCAGGGCGGGCTTGAGGCGCTGAACACCAAAGATCCGCTGGATATCTATGCCTATCAGTATGACCTGGCCTGCAACGGCTATGAGCTGATTTCGGGCGGTATCCGCAACCATACGCCGGAAGTCATGTTCCGCGCCTTTGAGATTGCGGGCTACGGCAAGGACGAAGTTGAGAAGCGGTTTGGCGGCATGGTCAAAGCCTTCCGTTATGGCGCGCCGCCCCATGGTGGCTGTGCGGCCGGGATCGACCGGATCGTCATGCTGCTGGCTGATGAACAGAACATCCGTCAGGTCATCCTGTTCCCGATGAACCAGCGCGCGGAAGATCTGCTGATGAATGCGCCGTCGGAACCGACCAATGCGCAGCTGCGTGAGCTTAATCTGCGGGTTATCCCCAAAGAAGCGTAAGCTGCGACATATTGCCATTGAGCCTGCCGGCGGCGTTGTTAATCTCCGCCGGCAGGTCCGCGCTTTCGGGCCCATAAGGACCCGATATGCGTCTCAGCCCCAATGCCGCCGGCGCCCTGATGGGGCTTGTTTCTTTTGCGCTTTTTGCCGGGCATGATGCGCTGATCAAAAGCCTCGCCGGGCGTTATTCGGCAATCCAGATTTCCTTCACCATCGCCTGTTTCAGCTTTCCGCTGCTGATTGGTATGCTGGCCACGGACCGCACCGTGGGCACGCTTATTCCGGTCAACCGCTACTGGGTGATCCTGCGCGGGATCACCGGGACCTTCGGGGCGGTGACGGCTTTTTATGCCTTTAAGATGCTGCCCTTTGCGGAAGTCTATGTGCTGCTCTTTGCGACACCGCTGCTGGTGACGGTGCTTGCCGTGCCGCTGCTGGGGGAAAAGGTCGGGCTGCGGCGGGCGCTGGCGGTGATGACCGGGCTGATCGGCGTGCTGATCGTGCTGCGTCCAGGGACCTCGGGCTTCTCTCTGGGGCATATTGCGGCGCTTGCGGCGGCGCTCTGCGGGGCGATGTCCGCCATCATTACACGGCGGATCGGCCGTCAGGAGCGGGCGGCCGTTTTTGTGATCTATGTCGCTATGACGAACTTTACGCTGATGGGGCTGGCCCTGCCCTTCGTCTATGTGCCGATGACCGGGCCGGATCTCGCCACCATGGCGCTGGTGGCGCTGCTGGCCTTCACGGGCATGCAGTTCATGATCCAGTCCTACCGGAGGGCTGAGGCCGGGGTGGTGGCTCCGATGCAGTATTCCCAGATGATCTGGGCGATCTTTTACGGCGCGATGTTCTTTGGCGAGACCCCCGATGCGATCACCCTGGTCGGCGCGACCATTGTCTCTGCGAGCGGGCTTTACATCGTTTTGCGCGAAGCACGACTGAAGACCGGGGCGGCGGCCGGAGCGGTGGTGCCACAGTCAAATACCTCAACCTGTTCAGAAACTGCGAGAAACCCGGAATAAAAGTGAGATCCCCCCTTGCGGTCCCCTTCGGCAAGGGGTATCCCCCGCACACGGTCGGAGCGTAGCGCAGCCTGGTAGCGCACCTGCTTCGGGAGCAGGGGGTCGGAGGTTCGAATCCTCTCGCTCCGACCAGAATTTGATTGAAAAGACGCAGATAGTTCTGCCTTTTCAGTCAGACTTCCCGAATGAAATAAAGCGCCCAAGGGCGCTTTTTTCATTTTCGGTCATATACTTATCGCCTCAGGCATCGCTTCCTCATATTTGCCTCTGCAATAGACTAGATGACGGCTATGGGTGGAAGGTAGCCCGGTACCCTACAGCATCACAGCCGCAAAAGCCCGAGAAAGCGATAATCCGCGCCCGGCGCGGCAACTACAATGCTCGCGTCCCCGTTCCAGGCGGAGAGTCCACCTAGTGCTAGTGCGGCGTGACACCTGCAGCAAGCTCGGGCAGGCAGTCATCCGTGCGGGTAGTTGTCGCTGCAACCCTCGATCCGCAGGGAGGGATGCCGTGTGCTGCTGATGGGCGCGCTACCAACTCACTAAACAGCTTGCTCCAGTCGACTTTGCATTATTGCACGAGCCGCTTCATTGTATCGAGGTGCTTCGAATAAGACACCGTCCTTGGAGGGCGCGGTCAGAGCAACGACGGTGCAAGGTAGGTTTGCGGCATCAAATTTTCGTGCAAGGAATTCGCCCTCCGCACGATCATGAGTGGACATTAACAGCTGATAAGAACGCATCTCCACAAGGTTGCGCATAAGATCGACGAACGCAGCTGCATGGATCACGTCGTTATGCTGCAGCGGGTCGTCGAGTAGAAGAGCTCGCCAATTCGACCAAGGATACGCGGTACTCGCCGCGCAGAGGATGCTGAAACCATTGGCCGCCATCTGGCCCTCACTCAAAACCAATTGTGGCGGAAGCTGCCGGTTGTAGATCTCGTTGTCGATTACGTCCGCGTAGCGAAGCTGCATGTCGAGCTGGGTGCGGTTGACGGCGTGGCCGGCATTAAACTCGACCGTCTCGCCGGGTGTACTGAGCAGCGCGCGGTTAAAGTTCTCCACCATGTCGTTGAGCGGCCGGAGGAACCGACTGGAAAATCTATCGGCTTCCTCCTTCAGTTTCTCGGAATAGGCCCTAACTGCCGCTTTCGTCGCCTGAGTACGCTGCAATGTACTACGCGTGGAAGCCACCCTATCCTGCAGTTCGCGCTCGTGCACGGCGGGATTGTCTGCGGCACCGTTGCCTGCATCGAGCTCCATAGTGGCAATCAGCGCCTGCAACTCTTCCTGCTTTTGTAGGCCGTCGAGCGCCTGCACGATCTGCGAATGTCGATCGAGCATAGTTGTCAGTTCAGCGGAACGTTGGGCGAGCCCACTCACCCTCTGCTGGATGGCTGTCTCGGTTGGCGGTCCGTCGAGACCGCCAGCCTTCCATTGCGTGATGGCCGTATCGAGACCCTGACGTGCTGCCTCAATGCGATTCGTGATCGTGTCCAGCGCATTCTGTGCAGCTATGGTGCGCTGTTGCGCGGCGTGGCGGCCAGCATGCGCCGCCGATAATTGCGCCGCCAGTTCGGTCTCGCGCGTTTGGGCCGCAGCCAGAGCCAACCGCTGCGCGTTACTGAGGCGCTCGATGTCATAGGCCGGAGTTAAGGGCCAAGGTTGGGCGGCCAGATGCTCGTCGACCACACGCAGCGCATTGTCGGCAGCGAGCAGGCGCTGATCGGCATCGGTCTGACGCGAGCTCAGCACGCCGAGTTCAGCGGCCCGTGCAGCGAGATCAGCTTCGCACGATGCCACCGTTGGAGCACCAGCAGCTTCGCCGGCCAGCAGCTCGGACAGCTTCTCCATGACGGTTTGGACCCGCGCGTCTGCCATCGTTGGAAGATCGTCGCTGTCGGTTGCGTCGAGGCTTCGGGCCACATCGGCACGTGCGTTCCTGAGTACCTTAAACGCTGCGTCCTCGGCCGCAGCGTCGCTAACATGCGTCGTGATCGCATGCTGCATTGCTGCGATCTCGGCGGTGAGCTCGGCCCGCTGTTCGATCAGGCTTTGATGTTCCCGAGCGTGCTCGGCGAGTTCGTGGTTCTGAGCTTCGGCCGCGGTCGCGGCGAGAGTTTGCAAGATTCCCGGCGCGAAGCTGCTGAAGCAGAGCGGACAATTCTTGTCATGTTCGCTGATGTGGCTGGCAAGCCGAATAAGCGCGTCAGCGATGTCCGAGACCTTGGCACGCAGCGCAGTCAGAGACTGATCACTCGCGGTGACCTGCCACGGGATTTTTCCTCCATCTGCGATTAGAGTCCGG
>NZ_RRAZ01000102.1 GCF_003863335.1 Falsigemmobacter faecalis
CCGGGGAAAACCTGTTCGTTGTCTTGCTCATGATGCTCCACCTTACTCAGGAGTTGGAGCCTCCGGCAAACCCGGCGCGGTTCAGCCCAGAGATCAGACACACCTGCGCAGATCTCACGGTTTCCTTCAGCCAGATCTTTTTACGTTCGCCGGTGTTCCATTCGTAAACGTAACCGACGATCGCGCCTGCTATGAGCTCCCTGAGACAGGCGACGGCCCGCGCGTTAAGCCGAACGTCAGAGACAGCTTCAGAATTGCCATTCTGTTCCGCGATTACCGAATACTTCATACTACTGGTCCTGGTAGGTAAGCGGCGCGCGGCGGGGTGGTCATTCTGGCTTGTTGTTTTTGGATCCGTCTGTGCCATGCCTTCACATGTTCGGTCTCTGTCAGCCATGCCGATACCCTTTTGGGTATGCGGTCCTCGACTTTGCGTTCATTCAAGAGGGTGAGGCCATGCTTTGGACGATCCTGCCACAGATGTGCGCATTGATGATCGCCTGCGCGAACTCGGTCCATGCGGTGACTCTCGCGATGCGGCGCGGCCTGATCCTCAATCTGCCAGAGGATGGCGAGAGCGACGACGACGGTAAGGTCTCAGACTGATCAGAGACTATTGCCTTACATGCCCCCTCCTGCGGGGCCTGAACTCGATCAAACACGGCAGCTGAAACAGCGACACTGGTCCTGACGGTCCAGGTGGGCTCCTTCGCGCGTAGCTCTCCCGAGTGTGGAGTGTAAGAGGACGTGGGCACCCAGGTTTTTACGGCGCGGCGCAGGGCTGCCCGGAGGACCTGGGGCGGTGCGATCCCGCAGGCGATGAGCGCGGTTTTCTGACGTGCGAGGGCTGTGATGCGGACATCACTCTGGATTGAGGCCTCAGCGGTCGAACGAGGAGGCACCGGCTGGAGTGCCGCAGGTGGGGTCGGAGCAGGGTGCGGCGCCCTCAGAACTGAGTTCTCCGGAGTGGCGCTCTGGCAGGCTGCTGAAAAAGTCAGGGTGGCAGAATATTTTAGCTGTCG
>NZ_RRAZ01000103.1:0-341 GCF_003863335.1 Falsigemmobacter faecalis
GTAAGCGAAGCCATCCCAGGCCTCAGCTATCCGCGGCTTCTGAAGGCCAGCGGAGCATGCCCTCCTGAAGACGTTGGTGGGGCATACGGCTATGAGGAGTTCCTGCAGGCCATAGCCGATCCCGGGCATGAGCAGCACGATGAAATGCTCGACTGGTCAGGAGGCACATTCGATCCCGAGGATGCCCGCCCCGAAAGGATCGCCGGGCGTTTAGCCCAACTCGCAAAGAAATGGGCGCCAAGGACAGCACGGCTCAAAGCTGTCACCCAGGACTAAAAACCACGGCCTGCGCCGGCTTGCAATTACCCACAAGTGGTGCGGCGAATTGATTCACCTGCCCA
>NZ_RRAZ01000103.1:351-1016 GCF_003863335.1 Falsigemmobacter faecalis
ACTTGGCCTTGCCTGAACACAAGCGATCATGATTCGTCATGTGGCACCGGATAATCGAGGTGCAGGCATGGGGCAGAGTTGGGTGGAAACGGAAACGTCAGGATGCGATCTGGGCGATGCCCGGTTGAACCGGCGCCTGGGAGCAATGCTTGAGGCTCTCGGGGACCGCCCTGGAAAATCTCTGCCCACGGCGTTTCAGGACTGGTCGAACACTAAGGCCGCCTACCGCTTCTTCTCCAACGGAAATGTCAGTGAAGACAAGATTCTTGAGGGCCATTTTGCCGCCTCTGCCCTGCGTATCAAGGCAACCGACGGTCCTGTCCTGATCCTGCAGGACACCACAGAATTTTCGTTCAAACGCGCCTCGCCGGAGAAGATCGGGTTTACGAAAGTGTCGACCGGCCGCAAGCTCAAGGAAGGCCGCTACCAAAAGCATGCGATCTGTGGGCTCCTGATGCATGCAAGTCTGGCGATCACACCAGAGGGCTTGCCGCTCGGGCTGACAGCGGCCAAGTTCTGGTCGCGTTCAAAATTTAAGGGGACCGCAGCGCTCAAACGCAAGATCAACCCGACCCGCGTCCCGATCGAGCAGAAGGAAAGCATGCGTTGGCTGGACAACCTGCGCCTTTCTACCGAGTTGGCAGGCGCACCTGAGCGCTGCGTGC
>NZ_RRAZ01000011.1 GCF_003863335.1 Falsigemmobacter faecalis
GGCCGCCTATAACTACGCCCGCCGGCTGAAGACCCTGAACGGCCTCACGCCTTACGAATACATCTGCAAAATCCGGACTTCAGAGCCAGGCCGATTCATCCTCGATCCGATCCACCAGATGCCGGGACTGAACACCTAAGCAGCAAAAAGTAATTTCCCGACAACAAAAGATCCGAGCATGGCCCTCGATGGCCCCCCGGGTCGTACGACCCTCGCGCAGGCTGCATAGAAAACGGAGAACCCTATATGCCGGAGCGCCCCTTCGAGAGCTGTCTGTCGAAGCGCAGAAAGGCTCCGACGCGCGGGGGAAGCAAAGCCTGGTTTTCCGGCCCCTGCTCAGCAGGACAGGCTGCTGCCACAGGGGCCGGTTTAGTCACAATCAGCCAGCGGGCAAGGCAGCTAAAACGCGGCTTATGCCGTACTGACCTCACGCAGTGCTTCTGTCTGGGGGTCGCGCAGAACGTAGCCGCGGCCCCAGACCGTCTCGATATGACTGTCGCCGCCCGTCGCCTCTGCAAGTTTTTTTCTCAACTTACAGATGAAGACGTCGATGATCTTCAATTCAGGCTCATCCATGCCGCCATAGAGATGGTTCAGAAACATTTCTTTGGTCAGGGTGGTCCCTTTACGCAAAGAGAGCAGCTCAAACATCTGGTACTCTTTTCCGGTCAGATGCACCGTCCGCCCTTCAACATCGACGGTTTTTGCGTCGAGATTGACGCAGATGCGACCGGTCCGGATCACGGATTGCGCATGGCCTTTCGAGCGTCGGATGATGGCGTGAATGCGCGCCACCAGCTCTTCGCGATGAAAAGGCTTGGTCAGATAATCATCCGCACCAAAGCCGAATCCTTTGATTTTATTGTCTGTATCATCCACACCTGAGAGGATCAGAATGGGCGTTTCAACCCGTGACAGGCGCAGCTGTCTCAGCACCTCATGACCATGCATATCGGGAAGATTCAAATCCAGAAGGATAAGGTCATAATCATAAAGGCGGGCGAGATCGATCCCCTCTTCGCCAAGATTGGTGCAATAGACATTCAGATTGGCGTGGGTCAGCATCAATTCAATGCTGCGCGCCGTGGCGGCGTCGTCTTCAACCAACAATATACGCATTGCGCGCTCCACACTGGTAAAACAATAGGATTAACCGTGACGGCAAAGAGTTAATCCTGTCTTACTCTGCCTGAGCTTTTAAAATTTACAACCTAAAGTTGCCTATACTTTTGCAGTGCGGTGACTTTGAGCGCCGCCTCACCATGGGCATGAACCGCCTCACTCCAGAGGTCGAATTCCTCCTCCGACAGGGCATAGCGCGCCAGCGCCTCTTCCCTGGTGATCAGCGCGTGATCGACCGCACGCACCACCAGCGCCTTGCGGCTGGCCACCCAGCGGCGGGTATCCGCGGGCGGCAGATCACCACGGCTGAGCACCGTTCCATCCGCCAGCGTCACCTGCCGCATCCCGTCAACCTTTTTCAAAAACATGGTCATTCTCCCACAGATGACCGAAATGTCGCGGCTCAGCCTTAAAGACCTCTGAAGCGGGGGGTTGGAGAATGCTGAGGATTTTCCTATATCCCTGCACATCTTTCGGAGTGAACCATGCCACGCGATGCCGAACTGCCCCTGAACTCGCTGGGCCTGCCCAAGGCCCCCGCTGACACCCGCGTTGTGGTGGCCATGTCCGGTGGCGTCGACAGCTCGGTCGTGGCGGCTGTGCTGAAAGAGGAAGGCTATGACGTCGTGGGCGTCACGCTGCAGCTTTATGACCATGGCGCAGCACTGGCGAAAAAGGGCGCCTGCTGTGCGGGCCGTGACATCCATGATGCGCGCCGCGTGGCCGAGCAGATGGGCTTTCCGCATTACGTGCTCGATTATGAAAACACCTTCCGCGAAGCCGTGATGGAAGAATTCGCCGAGAGCTATCTTGGCGGTGCGACCCCGGTGCCCTGCATCCGCTGCAATGAGCGGGTGAAGTTCCGCGACCTGCTGAACACCGCCAAAGAGCTTGAGGCCGATTGCATGGCCACCGGCCATTACATCCAGCGCATGGTCGGTGCGCAGGGCGCAGAGCTGCATATGGCGGCGGACGCCAACCGCGATCAGAGCTATTTTCTGTTCTCCACCACGCCGGAGCAGCTGGATTATCTGCGCTTCCCGCTGGGTCATCTGAAGTCAAAGGCCGACACCCGGGCGCTGGCGCAGAAATACGGCCTGCCGGTCGCGGATAAGCCCGACAGCCAGGACATCTGCTTTGTGCCGAACGGCGATTACGCCTCGGTTATTGAAAAGCTGCGCCCGGGGGCCTCGGATCCGGGTGACATCGTGGATATGCAGGGCAATGTTCTGGGCCGGCACCGCGGCGTGATCCATTACACCATCGGTCAGCGCCGGGGCCTCGGCATCGGCGGCCTCAGCGATCCGCTTTATGTGGTGCGGCTTGATCCGGCCAGCCGCCATGTGGTGGTGGGGCCGAAAGAGGCACTCTCGACCCGGCTTGTGCCGGTGAAGGAAGTGAACTGGCTGGGCGACGCGCCGCTGATGAGCCGCCCTGAGTGGCATATCATGGTGAAAGTCCGCTCGACCCGCCCCCCGCGTGAGGCGATCATCCGCCCGATCTCGGAAACCGAGGCCGAGGTGGAGCTGATCGCCCCGGAAGACGGGGTCAGCGCGGGCCAGGCCTGCGTCTTCTATGCGCCCGACAGCACCCGGGTGCTCGGCGGCGGCTGGATCTGGCGCGGCCGCTGATAACAGGCAATGACCGACTCTGCCGCCCGTTCTCCGGGGGGCAGACCACCCTCGCCCAGACGCTCCATGGTGAGGCGCATGGCGGCAAGCTGCGCCTGACGCTGCGTGCCATCGCCCAAAAGCGCATTCAGCGCCGGGGCGATGTGGTCCGCGCGGCACTCTGCGCCCAGGAATTCCGGGATGGCGCGGGTTTCCGAGACCAGGTTGACCAGCGTCACCGTGTCGATTTTCAGCATTGTTTTCAACATCATCCGGCTGACCAGCGACATATCATAGGCAATGACCATCGGCACGCCATTGGCCGCCAGTTCCAGCGAGACGGTGCCTGAGGCCGCAATCGCCGCCCCCGCCCCGGCAAAGGCCGCGCGCTTATCCTCCCGGTCGGTCAGGATCAGCGGCGGAACGGGCCAGGAGCTGCCCAGATCGCGCACCAGATCCTCAACCCCGCGCACGGTCGGCAGGACCACCCGCACGGGGTGCTCAAGGCGCGCCAGGGTCTCACCGATCACCGGAGCGAGGCGGCTGACCTCACCGCGGCGAGAGCCCGGAAGCGCGAGCAGCCAGGGCGCGTGCAGATCATATTTCGCCGCAAAGCCCGCGACCTCAGCCGCAGTCGCCCGCGGCTCTGCCACCACCGGGTGGCCGACGAAATCGCAGCTCATGCCCGCCGCTTCCATATAGGGCGGCTCAAAGGGCAAAAGCGCCAGCACATGATCGATCAGCGGCGCCATTTTCTGCGCCCGTCCCGGACGCCAGGCCCAGACGGAGGGCGCCACATAATGCACCGTGCGAAACCCCGGCCGCGCAGCGCGGACCAGTTTCGCCACCCGCAGGCAGAAATCCGGGCTGTCGATGGTGATCAAAATGTCAGAGCCGCTGTCCACCACCGCCTTTGCGGTCTCCGCGATGCGGCGCTTGAGGTGGAAATATTTCGGCAGCACCTCAGCGATGCCCATGATCGACAGCTCTTCCATCGGGAAAAGGCTCACCAGCCCCCCGGCCTCCATCAGCGGGCCACCGACGCCCTGATAGGGCAAGGGCCCCAGCCGCGCGGTCAGCCCGGCCATCAGCGCGGCCCCGAGCTTATCGCCCGAAGCCTCGCCCGCGATCACAAAGGGCTTCACTTCGCCCTCGCCCAGAGAAAGAGGCCAAGGCGGTCGGCTTCTGCGACCATGGCCTCACGCTCCAGCAGCAGGACATCGCCCGCCGCCCAGACGATGCCGCCCAGCCCCGCCGCATGGGCATTGCGCACCGTGGTCAGCCCAAGGGCCGGCAGATCGACATCGCGGCTCTGCCCCGGCTTGGCGGCTTTATAGAGAACCCCCTTTGCCCCCGCCGGATCGGGGCGCAGAGCGCCGCCGGTCTGGCGCACGAACTCCAGCATGGCATCGGTCCCCGGCAGGCTTTCCGCCGCAAGGCAAAGGCCCTGGGCCACCACCGCGCCCTGCCCGACATCGACCTGACCGAGGGCCGCCACGATCGCCGCCGCGCGTGAGGCATCCTGCTCATCGGCGGGTGACGGCCGGATCTGCGTCAGCACCCCGGCCTGCGGCAGCAGCTCGGGGGCCAGATCTTCGACCCCCGCCACCTGCAGACCAAACTCTGAGAAAATGCTGACGATTTCGCGCAAAGTTGCGTCATCCCCGGCCTGCATGGCCGCAACGAGGCGCGGCACCATCTGCGCGGTCAGCGGATCAAAGAGCGCCGGGTCCAGCCGCGGGCGCTGCATGGCCCCCGCAAGCGCGACCCGGGTGATGCCCTGATCGGTCAGCGTGTTCAGAAAAGGCACCAGCCGCTCAAAGTGAAAACTTTCCGCCGGCAGATCCGGGGTGACGCCCGCAGGCGCAAAGACCAGCGCATCGGGACGCGCGGCCTTGAGGGCAACCGGAAGCGCTCCGGTTCCGGCGATAATGGCAAAACGGCCGGACATGGCGGCTCCCTGATCAGGGCCCGGCTCCGGGCGCGGCTCAGGCCCTGGCCACAGACGCGGGCAGAGTTGAAACCGGGGCCGCAGCGGCCCCGGAAAACGTTAATGCGGCGTCAGGAACGAACGGTCCGAGGCCCCGAGGATGAACTCAACCACCTCACGCACTTCACCCGTCATCTCGCCCTCAGCGACGCGCTGTACGCGCTCCATGAAGGTGCCTTCGCCCTGACCCATGGCCTCATAGGCGGCGCGCAGAGCATGGATGCCCGCGCGGTCAAGACCACGGCGCTTCAGCCCGACGAGGTTCAGCCCGTCCAGCTGGCCGCGCGGCCCCTGCACGAGGCCAAAGGGCATGACGTCATTGGTGACCATGGTGACGGCCCCGATGATCGCACCGCGACCAACGCGGACGAACTGATGCACACCCGACAGACCACCGATGATGACATCATCGCCGATATGGCAATGGCCCGCGATGGCGACCTGATTGGCCAGCACAACGCGGCTGCCGACGATGGCGTCATGCCCGATATGAGCCCCGGTCATCATCAGCACGTCATCGCCGATCTGCGTCAGCCCGCCGCCGCCTTCGGTCCCGGTCGAGAGCGTGGCCCCCTCACGGATCCGGCAGCGTTTGCCGACCACCAGACGGGTGCGCTCGCCGCGGTATTTCAGATCCTGCGGCTCACCACCGACGGAGGCGAAGGACCAGACGATGGTCCCCTCTCCCACTTCGGTCACGCCCGAGACCACCGCATGGGGACGAAGCTCGACCCCCCGGGCCAGCGTCACTTCCGGCCCGACGACCGCATAGGCGCCAATGCGGCACTCCGGGCCGATCACTGCCCCCTCTTCGATGACGGCAGAGGGATGGATCACTGCCGAGGGGTCAATCGACATGGCTCAGCCCTTCGGAACGTCGAACATGGCGGTGAAGATGCTTTCGCAGGCGACTTCGCCGTCGACCTTTGCAACGCCTTCAAATTTCCAGACCCGGCCACCGCCGCGCAGGGCTTTGACGTGCAGTTCCAGCACATCCCCCGGCACCACTTTGCGGCGGAATTTCGTGCTGTCGACGCCCATAAAGAAAACGCGGGCGTTTTTATCGACGAGATCCATGGTCAGACCGACCAGCACACCGGCGGTCTGCGCCATGGCTTCCACGATCAGAACACCCGGCATCACCGGCATGCCCGGGAAGTGCCCGGTGAAATGCGGCTCGTTATAGGTGACATTCTTGATGCCCACGCAGCTTTCGCCCGGCACCACATCGCGGACTTTATCCACCAGCAGGAAGGGATAGCGGTGCGGAATGATCCGGGTAATGAGATCCAGATCGGCTTCAAGGCGCGGCGTGTCAGTCATCAGAAATCCTCATGGCGGCGCAGCGGACTGCGCCTCTCTGGCCTGGATAACAAGTCAGGCCCCGCCTGTCCAGAAGGGGCCTCAGGGCTGCGGCGGTGTGGCCGGGCCGGCCTCCGGGGGGGTCAGGGCCTCTGTCCCGGCGGCATCCTCGCCAATTTCGGCATCCATCCGTGCGATCAGCGCATCCGTGATGTCGATGCCGCGGAAGGCGATGATGATCGCATCTTCGGCGATAATGGCATAAAGCCCGCGCTCGCGCATCAGACGCGTCAGTATATCGTTACTCGTCACGCTGAAGCGGCGGCGATCGGCATCATGATCAAGATAAAGCGCGCGCTCTTTATCGGCCTGGCTGCGACGATAGCTCTCAACCTCGGCGTTGAACTTATCGGCCAGCCTGCGAAATTCCTCAGGGCTCAGGACATTGCGCTGGCGTGTCAGCTCAAGCTCGCGCGCCGTCAGCGCCGCCTCAATCTCGCGGTTTTCCGCCGCAAGCGCGATCTGCGCCGTCTCAAAGCGCTGAATCATCGCCTGGCCAAAGCGGCTGCCGGCGAAAAGACGCGCCTCATTCAGCGTGCCGAACTGCACCGCAGCGCTTTCCTCAGCAAAAACACCGCCGCCCGTCAGGGCCGCGGTGAAAGCAAGCCCGCTCAGGGCCTGGCGCAAAGGCCGATGCATCAGAACTTCGTCGAAATCGAGATGTCGAAGCGCTGTTCTTTGTCGCCTTCCGCCATTTTCAGCGCTTTGGCGAGGTTGAAGCGCAACGGACCCATCGGCGTATCCCACAGCAGCGAAACGCCGACCGAGGAGCGCAGCTTGCGGCTGTCGTCCACCGTCACACCGCCCGCAGCCGTGTTGTCGAGGCCCCAGACCGAGCCCACGTCAAAGAAGGCCGCGCCGCGCATCTTATATTCTTCCGGCAGACCCAGCGGGAAATCCGCCTCAACCCGCGCCACGGCATAGTAGTTGCCGCCCAGCGGGTCATTGCGCCCGTTGCTGATGTCGCGCGGACCCATGCCGAAGGGCTCAAAGCCACGCATCTTGTCGCCCATGAAGAAGCGCTCAAGCACCCGCAGATCGGTGCCGCCACGGGCATGCACGGCCCCCGCTTCGAGTTCGGCGCGCAGACGCAGATCGCCGTTGAAGAATTTCGTCTCAGAGCCTGCGAAAATCTCAGATTTGAGATATTTCAGATCGCTGCTGAGGCCGAAGAAGTCCTGGCTCAGACGGAAGACATAGGCCGTGCGGCCCTGCAGACCATCGCGGCGGTTGTCAAAGCTGAGGGTATAGCCGGGGCCTGCGTAAACCTTGGTGCCGGCGGCCGCCTCATCGGCCAGAAGGCCGGTTGCGGGCAGCGTCGGCGTGGCCGGATCACCTGGCACATTGCGGATACCCGATTTGCCAACCGTCAGACGCGTCGTCAGGCGGGTGTTTTCCGCAATCGGGAATTCCAGCGAGGTGGCCAGCTGCACCGTGCGGCTGTCCCAGGTCGCGTAATTGGCCTCAGTCTGCTCATAAAGACCCGCGACCGAGAACCGCAGATCGCGGTCCAGAATGGAGGGATCGGCGAAGGTGAAAGACGAGGTGGCGTTATTGGCCCCAAGGTTCAGGTCCACGGCAACATATTGACCGCGGCCGAGGAAGTTGGCTTCCGACAGACCGACCGTCAGGCCGACGCCGTCGGATTTACCGTAGCTTGCCCCAAAGGAGAGCGAGCCGGTCGGCTTTTCCTCAACGGTCGCTTTCACGATGACGCTTTCCGGGGTCGAGCCTTCCGAGGCCTCCACATTGGCGGTCTCAAAGAAGCCAAGCGCGCGGATACGTTCGGCGGCTTCGCGCACTTCGCGGGCGTTCAGCGGATCGCCTTCGACGCTGCGGAACTGACGGCGGATCACCTCATCCGAGGTGGTGGTATTGCCTTCAATGTCGATGCGCTCAACGAAGATCCGCTCCCCACGGGTCAGCGCGAAATCGACGTTCAGAACCCGGTTCCGCTCATCGCGCTTGATACGCGGCTCAACGCGCAGGAAGTTGATCCCCTTGCGACCGGCCAGCGATTCCATCCGCGCGATGGCGCTTTCAATCTCGGAGGGCGAATAAATCGCCCCCGGCTTCAGACGCAGCAGCGGGGCGAATTCATTGACATCCAGCCCCGCGATTTCCGAGACCACACGGGTCGTGCCGAAACGGTACTGCAGACCTTCGCGCACCGTAAAGGTGACGAAAAAGCCATCCTGCTCGCGCGCCATTTCGGCGGTCGCATCCTGGACCTGCATGTCGATATAGCCGCGCGAGTGGTAGAAATCGCGCAGAAGCTGCTTGTCGATCTCAATACGGTCGGCGTTATAGCTGTCGCGCGAGATGATGGCGCGCAAAAGACCGGCCTGCTTGGTCTGCAGCACCTGGCGCAGACGGCGGTCGGTGAAAGTGCGGTTGCCAACAAAGCTCAGCCGCTCAATTTCTGAGACGCGGCCTTCGGCGATTTCAAAGACCAGATCGACGGTGTTATTGCCGCGCGGAATGACCTTAGGCTCAACGCGCGCCGCAACGCGGGCGGTGTTGAAATAGGCCTCAGCGATGGCGGCGGCATCGGCCTCAGCGGTCGCGGGCGAATAGAAACGGCGCGGCTGCGAAGAGATGCCCTTCAGCAGATCTTCCGATTTGAGGCGCTTGTTGCCCTCAAAGTTGATCACCGAAATCGCGGGCAGTTCTTTGACGGCGATCACAAGCGTATTGCCGCGCGGCTGCAGAGTGACGCTCTCAAACAGGCCCGCATTCATCAGGCGCTGGTAGACGTCATTCATCTCCGCAGCGCTGAGGCTGCGGCCGCGGTTGATTTTGGCATGACCGAGGATCGTGCGGGCATCCACACGCTGGTTGCCCTCAATCGTCACATTGGAAAAGCTGTAGGCCTGCGCATAGGCCACCACCGGAACAATGGCTGCAACACTGCCTGCCGCCATCACACTGGCCAGAAGACAGGACCGAAGGCGCGTTGCAGATCTGCCGGTTGCCCGCTTGCTGAAAAGGCCGTTCATCCGTCACTCTCCCGGTCGTCCGTTTCCAGACTGACTAACTGAGGCGGTACGGCTTGTCAAAATGCTTAAAGGAAAAACCACATATCCTGCGCGGCTATGGCAGCCAGACCACAGCCTCCAGGGGGAACGCTCAGGAGAGCCGCATCCCGTCCAGCAGCAAAAGCGCGACCGTCAGGCACAGAAAAAGCAGCCCCGGCACCAGAATGCGGTCCAGATTGACATCCAGAAACAGCCGCAGGCGGTTGCGTTCAGAGCGGTTTTTCAGCGCAAGCCCGGTCATGTCACCCTCATCCGTAAATGCTCACGTCCGCAGAAGACCTGCGGGCGTGAGGGTGATGACAGCAAATTGTGGCCGCTCCTGGGCATCAGGGGCAGAAAAGATCGTTGCTCAGCGCAAAAATCATCAGGCTCAGCAGGATTGTTAACCCCGCCGCCATCAGGCCGCGCAAAGCCCGCTCTGAGGGCGGCTTGCCGGTCACGGCCTCCCAGGCGTGAAACACCAGATGGCCGCCATCCAGTACCGGGACCGGAAAGAGGTTCATCAGACCCACCGCCGTCGAAAGCATCCCGATAAACCAGATAAAGGTAAACGACCCCTGCGCCGCCGCATTGCCCGAGCTTTGCGCAATGCCCAAAGGACCGCGCAGATTGCAGCTGGAAATCGCGCCCGTCACCATATGCCACATGCCCGAAAGCGAGGTCTTGATGATGGTGCCAACCTGAGAGGCGCTCATCTGCAAAGCCTCAAGCGGGCCGGCGCTGCGGGTCTCGGGCACAAAGACCAGACCGCCGGTCACACCGATCAGCCAGCGGGTCTCAAATCCGCCTTCTGCGCGCGGCACATCCATGCGTTTCGGCGTCAGCACCACGTCAAGCACCGCGCCGTCGCGCCAGAGCTGCAGCGCAACCTGCGAGCCCTCGGCCGCAGCCACATAATCCCGCAGCTCCGTGAAAGACGAAATCGCCGCGCCATTCACCGCGAGGATGACATCCCCTGCCCGCAGACCGGCCTCCTGGGCCGGGGAATCAGGGTTCACCTGATCGGCGCGGGGCGGAAAGGGGAACGGGCCGGTGAGTTGGAAGATGCGGCCTGCCCGCTCGACGCTGTAGTCCGCCGAAGGGGCGGGCGGCAATTCCGTGGCAAGGGTCGCAAATTCGCGCAGATCCGCCACCGGCCTGCCGTTCAGCGCGGTGATCAGATCGCCCTCCTGCAGGCTTTCTGCCCCGGGCATCGGCTTGATCTCACCGATCCGCGCCTCATCAGTGGCAATGCCGACCGAGAGCGCGATGCCCGCAAAGATCAGCATCGAGAAGATAAAGTTGAAAACCGGCCCTGCCGCCACCGTGGCCGCCCGCGCCCAGAGCGGCGCGCCATGCATGGTATCCCGCGCCGCCTCAGGGCTGAGCGCGGACATCATCTCTTCGTCGCGGCCCGAAGCCGCATCGGCATCGCCTTTGAACTTCACAAAGCCGCCCAGCGGCAGCGCCGCAATCTGCCAGCGGGTGCCGTGACGATCAACCCGCGAGAAAATCACCGGGCCAAAGCCCAGCGAAAAGACATCCGCCTTAATCCCGCACCAGCGCCCGACGATATAATGGCCATATTCATGAATCGCGACGATGACCGACAGCGCCGCGACAAACGCCAACAGCGTTCGCAGACCACCGCCGAAATCGGGAAACTGGGCGAAAAATTCCATAGACCGTCCTCAGATCTGGTGACGGGCAATCAGCTCCGTCGCAGTGACGCGGGCAAAGTGGTTCATCTGCAGCACCTTCTCAAGGCTGTCTGCCGCAGTTCCATAACCACTTTCCCGCGAGCAGGCCGACAGCGTCGCCGCCACCACCCGCGCCATATCGGTAAAGCCGATCTTTCCGGCGATAAAATGGTCAAGAGCGATCTCTTTTGCGGCATTAAAGACCGCGCCCGAAAGCCCGCCGGTCTTCATCACCTCATCCGCCAGCGCCAGCGCCGGGTAGCGCGCCGGGTCCGGGGCCGCGAAAGTCAGCTGACCGAGCTTCACCAGATCCACCCGCTCCACCGGCAGAAAGCGCCGCTCCGGCCAGTGCAGCGCAAAGCCGATGGCGTGGCGCATATCGGGCGCGCCCAGATGCGCCATCATGGCCCCGTCATTGAAGGTGACCAGCGCATGAATGATCTGCTCGCGCTGGATCACCACGTCGATCTGATCGGCCTCAAAACCAAAGAACTCTTTGGCCTCAATGATTTCCATGGCTTTGTTGAACATGGTGGCGCTGTCGATGGTGATGCGCTGACCCATGGCGAAATTCGGATGCGTCGAGGCCTCGGCCACGCTGGCACTGGCCAGCTTGTCCATCGGCCAGTCGCGGAAGGCGCCGCCCGAAGCGGTGATGGTGACACGTTCAACGGTTTCTGAAGTATGCCCGCCAAGGCATTGAAAAATGGCGGAATGCTCAGAATCAACCGGCAGAATTTCCGCGCCTGAACTTTCGGCCGTTTTCATCAACAGCGGCCCCGCGCAGACGAGGCTTTCTTTATTGGCCAGCGCCAGCGCGCCGCCCCGCGCCACCGTGGTCAGCGAGGGCACCAGCCCCGCCGCACCGACAATCGCGCTCATGGTCCAGTCGTTCGGACGCTGCGCCGCGTCGCGGATGGCCTCCGCCCCGGCGGCGACTTCGGTGCCTGTGCCTGAGAGAAGGTCCTTCAGCTCGTCATAACGGCTCTCATCCGCCGTCACCGCAAGTGCGGCACGATGGGTCTTCGCCTGCTCTGCCAGCAGCGCGATATTGCGCCCGCCGGTCAGCACCGCGACCTGATACTCCTGCGGCGCGCGGCCAATCAGATCGAGCGTATTCACCCCGATCGAGCCGGTCGCCCCGAAAATCGCAATTGAGCGCATATTCAAAAGGCCCCCACGGCCCGGAAGTAGACAAGATGCTGCACCACAAAGACCAGCATGGCCGCCAGCAGCAGCGCATCAAAGCGGTCCAGAAAGCCGCCATGGCCGGGGATCAGGTTCGAGCTGTCCTTGATCCCTGCCCGCCGCTTCAGCCAGCTTTCGAGAATATCCCCGAGCTGCCCGGCAAAAGCCACCAGCGGCGACAGCCAGATCAGCGCAGCAGGGGTGCCGGCCCAAAGATGAAAGCCCGCCCCCACCAGGGCCGCCCCGATCCAGCCCGCAACGGTGCCGGACCAGGTTTTTTTCGGGCTGATCGCGGGCCAGAATTTCGGCCCGCCAAATGCGCGCCCGGCGAAATAGCCCGCGACATCCGAGACGATGATCACGGCCAGAAGCCACAACAGCGGCGTCACGCCACTGACGCGCAGCGACACCAGCCCCGCGCCCGCCAGCATGATCGCCAGCGCATAAGGCACCGCGACCCATTTCATCCGGCGCGGCGTGAACGCAAAGCCCAGCGGCACGATGAAAAGCGCCAGCAGCATCACAGGGCCGCCCTGGATCAGCATCCCGCCCAGCGACAGCACAGCCAGCAAGGCCGCAGCGATATGCTTTTCGGGGCTGTCATCGGGCGCCGTAATACGGGCCAGCTCCCAGATCATCAGCGCCGTAACCAGAACCACCAGCACCGACCAGACCGCGCCGCCAAGCGCAATCGCCACCGCACCCACCGCGATCATCACGACCGCAGAGAGCACACGGGCGCGCAGATCGCCCCAGTTTCCAGAGGACATCAGGCCAGGGCTCCGCCAAAACGCCGGTCGCGGGTGCCGAACCGGTCGAGGATACGGCCCAGCTCTTCGGCGGTGAAATCCGGCCAGAGCGTGGGCGTGAATTCATATTCGGCATAGGCCGCCTGCCAGAGCAGGAAGTTCGACACCCGCGTCTCACCGCTGGTGCGGATCACCAGATCGGGGTCGGGGATGTCATGGGTATCCAGCGCGCGGCAGAAACTCTCTTCCGAGATCTCAGCGCCTTCCGCAGCGAGGCGGCGCATGGCGCGCAGCATCTCGTCGCGGCCGCCGTAGTTGATCGCCACGGTGAGATTGAGCCGGCTGTTGCCGGCGGTCTGCGCCTCAATGTCGCGCATCAGGCCCTGGAGGTGGTTCGAGAGCCGCGAGCGGTCGCCGATAAAGCGCATCCGCACCCCTTCGCGGGCGAGTTTCACCGCCTCGCGCTGGATGTATCGCGAAAAGAGGCTCATCAGACCAAGGACTTCCTCGGTCGAGCGTTTCCAGTTTTCGGTGGAGAAGGCATAGAGCGTCAGCCAGCGCACGCCGAGATCGGGGGCTGCCCCCACGATATCGCGCACCCGCTCGACGCCGCGGCGGTGACCCACCAGACGCGGCCAGCCGCGCCCGGTGGCCCATCGGCCGTTGCCGTCCATGATGATGGCCACATGCTGTGGCCGCTTGGCTGTCTCAGACGGCATCCGGGCCTCTCCTCCGAGCGGACCTTAAATCTGCATGATTTCCTGTTGTTTGGCTTCAAGAGCCTTATCAACGGCGGAGATCATCTTGTCGGTCAGCGACTGGATTTCGTCAGAATACATTTTCTGATCGTCTTCCGGCATGCCGGCGGTTTTGGCCTTTTTGACCTGATCCATCCCGTCGCGGCGGACGTTGCGGATCGAGACGCGGGCACCTTCGGCATATTGCGCGGCGACCTTGGTCAGCTCTTTGCGGCGCTGCTCGTTCAGCTCGGGGATCGGCAGCATGATGATGGTGCCATTGGTCTGCGGATTGATGCCAAGGCCCGACTCGCGGATGGCTTTTTCAACCTTGCCGACCATGCCCTTGTCCCAGATATTGATGGTCACCATCCGCGGCTCGGGCACGTTGACGGTGCCGAGCTGGTTGACCGGGGTCATCTGGCCATAGGCTTCGACCTGGACAGGCTCAAGGATATTGGCGGAGGCGCGACCGGTGCGCAGCGAGCCAAACTCGGTGCGCAGCGAGGACATGGCGCCTTCCATGCGGCGTTCGAGGTCATCGAGATCAATGTCGAGATCGTCGGACATGGGGATTTCCCTCTTTTGGCCACAGCCGGGCTGTGGCGACGTAGCTTTGGTTCGTTCTAGCCCCGTGGCTTACGGAAAGTCAAAGGGAACGGATATGAAAAGGCCGGGGGCGCTGCCCCCGGACCCCCGGAGTATTTTTAAAAAGCCAAAGACAGATCAGCCTTTGACCGTGGTGTAGGTGCCGCGTCCGGCCAGAATGCCGCGGAAGCCGCCCGGCTCATCGAGCGAGAAGACGATGATCGGGAGTTTGTTGTCGCGCGAGAGCGCGATGGCGGTGGCATCCATGACGCCGAGGTTTTTCTCGAGCGCTTCGTCGTAGGAGACGGTCTCATAGCGCACGGCATCGGGGAATTTCTTCGGGTCTTTGTTATAGACGCCGTCCACTTTGGTGCCTTTGAAGACGGCTTCGCAGCCCATCTCATTGGCGCGCAGGGTCGCTGCGGTATCGGTGGTGAAATAGGGGTTGCCGGTGCCGGCGGCGAAGATGCAGACGCGCTTTTTCTCAAGGTGGCGCACGGCGCGGCGGCGGATATAGGGTTCGCAGACCTGATCCATCGGGATGGCCGAGATCACGCGGGTGAAGACGCCGAGGCCTTCGAGGGCCGATTGCATGGCGAGGGCGTTCATCACCGTGGCGAGCATGCCCATATAGTCTGCGGTGGTGCGCTCCATGCCCTGGGCGGAGCCTGCGAGGCCGCGGAAGATATTGCCGCCACCGATGACCATGCAGATCTCAACGCCCAGATCGTGGCAGGACTTCACCTCTTCGGCGATGCGCTGCACGGTCGGGGGGTGCAGGCCGAAGCCCTGGTCGCCCATCAGGGCCTCGCCCGAAATCTTCAGCATGACCCGCTTGTAGGTCACACCGCCGCGTGCTTCATCCGCCCCGGTGATGGTGCTCATGCCCTGGCTCTCCGTCTTAAATCTGTTCGCTGTGACAGGCGGCTGTGGTCGGTTGCACAGACTGCCTGGTTGACTGGCGCGCAAAATGGTCGAAAACGGCGTAATGTTCAACGATCTTCCTGACCCTTTCGCGCGGTTCCTGCGCGATGTTCCGCCGGAAAAGCCGGTTCTGATCGCAGGCCCCACCGCCAGCGGCAAATCCGGGCTGGCTTTGCGGCTGGCCGAAGCGCAGGGCCGCGCGGTGGTCAATGCTGATGCTTTGCAGGTTTATGACAGCTGGCGGGCGCTCTCGGCGCGGCCCTCTGCTGACGAAGAAAACCGTGTGGCGCACCATCTCTATGGCCATGTGGGCCGCGAGGAAGACTATTCTGCGGGGCATTGGCTGCGGGAGGTGGCGCAGTATCTCAAGCGCGATCCGCGTCCCGTGATCGTGGGCGGAACGGGGCTGAACTTCACCGCGCTGACCGCAGGGCTTGCCGAAATCCCGCCGGTGCCGGCGGAGATCCGGGCGCAGGCCGATCATCGGCGTGCGACCGAAGGTCACGAGGGGATGCTGCGCGATCTGGACCCGGAGACCGCCGCGCGCATTGATCAGCGCAACCCTGCGCGGGTGCAGCGCGCCTGGGAGGTGCTGCGCACCACCGGGCGCGGGCTTGCCGTCTGGCAGGATGAGACGGGTCCTGCGGTTCTGCCGCCGGAGCGCGCCCATACTCTGGTGCTGATGCCCGAGCCGGAGTGGCTTGGGCGCCGGATTGATCAGCGCTTTGATCAGATGATTCGCGACGGCGCGCTGGAGGAGGCCCGCGCGGTGCTTGCTCATTGGGATCCGGCGCGGCCCTGGGCGCGGGCCATCGGGGCACCGGAACTGATCGCGCATCTGCGGGGCGAGATGACCCTGCAGGAGGCGCGCGATGCCGCCTGCACCGCCACCCGGCAATATGCCAAACGGCAGCGGACCTGGATGCGCAACCGTCTGGGTCACTGGCCGGTGATCCCGCTGCCGTGAGCTTCCTCTCGGGGCGGCAAAGCGCTAGAGTGGCCAGGTCTTTCCTGCCGGAGCCTGCTCATGTCCCGCCGCCCTGCCCGACCTTCGGCCGCGCCTCTCACGGGCGCTGCGAGCCGCAGGGGCTTTTTACAGCTCAGCGGGGCTGCGGGTCTGGGGCTGCTGATGAGCGGTGGCGGCGCGCAGGCCGCACTCCCGCAGAGCGGCGGGCGGATCCGGGCGCAGATGTCGCTTTCGGCGCTGCGCGATCCGATGCTGGCCACCCGGTCGCAGATGACCAATTTCACCCGCGGCTGGCTGGAATATCTGCTGGAATATGGCACCGACGGGCGGTTTCATCCGAAGCTTCTGGACAGCTGGGAGGTGTCTGAAGACACGCTCACGGTGCGGCTGCAGCTGCGGGCCGATGTGCGCTGGTCGAGCGGCGAGGCTCTGACGGCGGAGCATATCGCCTTCAACCTGCGGCGCTGGTGTGAGACGCGGGTGGCGGGCAACTCCATGGCCGTGCGCGTTGCAGCGCTGATTGATCCTGAGACCGGGCGGGCGGCGGAAGGCGCGATCCGGGTCGTAGATCCGCGGCACCTCGAGCTGAGCCTGCGCCATCCGGACGCCACGCTGATTGCGGGTTTTGCGGATTATCCGGCAGCGATCGTGCATCCCGGTTTTTCGGAAGAGACCATGCTCAGCGAGCCGCTGGGCACCGGCCCCTATCTGCCTGAGAGCTATGAGCCGGGCAAACGCGCCGTTCTGCGCCGTGAGGATGCCCATTGGTGGGGCCGCGGGACGGGCGCTTTCGCCGCGACGATCGAATATATCGACACCGGCGCCGCTCCGGGGCGGATCTCGGAGGCGGCCGCCAGGGGCCGGATCGATCTGACCGATGACACCGCTGCAGATCTTGCCCAGGAACTGGCGGGGCTTGGCTGGAACCCTTCGGTTATGGCAAGTGCGGCGACGATGACCGCGCGGTTCAATCTGCGCGATCCGCTGTTCCAGGACCGCCGCGTGCGCGAGGCGCTGACGCTGATCACCGACAACCGCGTGGTGCTGGAGCTGGGGCTTGCGGGGCGCGGCTCAGTGGCCGGGAATGACCATGTCTGGCCCGGGCATCCCGATTATGCCCCCCAGCCGCCGCTGCCCGAGCCGGACCGCGCGCGCGCGCTGGAGCTGTTGCGGGAGGCGGGGCTGGAGGAGCATGAGTTTGAGCTGATCTCCATCGATGATGACTGGCAGGCGCTGAGTGCCGATGCCATCGCGGTGCAATGCCTGGATGCCGGGGTGAAGGTGCGCCGCAGGCGGCTGCCGCTGGAGACCTTCTGGGAGGGCTGGCGCGCGCATCCCTGGTCGGTGACCGAGTGGAACATGCGCCCGCTGGGGATTCAGTCGCTGGCGCTGGCCTATCGCAGCACCTCGGCCTGGAATGAGACGGGCTTTGCGGATCCCGAGTTCGACCGCCTGCTGGACCAGGCGCTGGCGATCCGCGATGACACCGCGCGCCGCCCCGTGATGGGCGAGCTGCAAAAGCGGCTGCGCGAGAGCTTTGTGATTATTCAGCCCTTCTGGCGGGATCTGAGCCTGCACAGCGCGCCGCAGATTTACGGCGCGCAGGTGCATCCGATGTTTGAGCATCACCACACCACCTGGTGGCGCGACCCCCCGGTCGATCCGGAGGGCGCTAAAGACTGAGCCCCGGGGCTCAGTCCTTTTTCAGATCCCAGGCCACGGTGTAATCGCCAAGGACCCGGCGCAGGGCGTCTTCGCTGATGCCGGGGGCCGCTTCGATCAGCGCAACCAGACCGCGCTTTTTATCCTCAGAGACAGAGGCCACTTTCGCGGCCAGTCCCGCCTCTGAGAGGGCGGCATCATAGACGCGGGTGATGGCGAGACGGCGCAGGTCGGGCTTGAAGATCTTGCCCACTGCGGTCTTTGGCAGCTCCGGCAGGATGCCGATAAATTTCGGCACTGCCGCGCGCTCGGTGATGGCCGAGGCCGCAAAGGCTGCGAGGTCTTCGACTTTGGTCTCGGCCCCGGCGATCAGTTCAACATAGACACAGGGCAGCTCGCCCGCGCGCGGATCAGGCTGGCCGATGGCCCCGGCAAAGGCCACGCTTTCATGCTTCAAAAGCGCATCCTCAATCACGGCGGGGTCGATGTTATGGCCGCCGCGGATGATCAGATCCTTGGCGCGACCCGTGATCCAGAGATAGCCATCCTCATCCATCCGCCCCAGATCACCGGTGCGCAAAAAACGCCCCTCGGCAAAGAGATCGCGGTTTTTATCCACCTCGGTATAGGTGGAGCCTTCAAAGACACCCGGGTTTGAGACGCAGATCTCGCCCACCTCATCGGTCTCGCATTCGCGAAAGCCTTCGGCGGTTTTTTGCAGGATTTTCACTTCCGTATAGGGGAAGGGTATCCCGACAGATCCGACTTTCTTCGCCCCCTCAATCGGGTTCACCGAGACCAGACAGGTGCATTCGGTCAGCCCGTAGCCCTCGGCAATCTCTACTCCGGTGGCCGCTTTGAAGCGGTTGTAAAGCTCAATCGGCAAAGGGGCCGAGCCGGAAATCGCCATCCGCAGGGTCGAGACATCGGCATCCACCGGGCGCTGCATCAGCGCCGAGATCGCGGTGGGGACCGTGATCATGAAGGTAACCTTATAGCGCTCGATCAGCTTCCAGAAATTGTCAAAGACGCCGTCCCCGCGATAACCGGCGGGCGTCGGGAAGATCACATGTGCGCCCGAAGCCAGCGCACTCATCAAAATGGGATAGGCCGCAAAGACGTGAAAGAGCGGCAGCGGGCAGATCAGCACGTCTTTGGGCGTGAAGAGGAAATGCCCGCCGAGCCAGCCGTTATAGATCATCCCGGAATATTTATGCTGCGCCACCTTCGGCATGCCGGTGGTGCCGCCGGTGTGGAAATAGGCGGCCACGCGGTCACTGGTGCTGTCGGCAAAGCTGAGGCGGTCGCCCGGCTGCGCCGCACAGGCCGCGCGGAAATCGAGCACCTTTGCGCGGTGGCTGACCGGGTTTTTCGGCCGGATCAGCGGCACGATGACATTCTTCGGAAAGCCGAGATAGCCGTTCAGATCCACCTCAAGCACCGTCTGCACGCCAGGCGCCAGGGTGAGGGCCTGAGCCACCTTCTGCGGCACATCGGTTTTCGGGAAAGCCTTCAGCGTGACGACGACTTTCGCTTTCGTCTCGCGCAGGATGGCCGCGATCTGCTCGGGCTCCAGCAGCGGGTTGATCGGGTTGACGATCCCCGCGACCGAGCCCGCAAGCAGCGTCACCGCCGTCTCAAGGCTGTTGGGCAGCACATAGGCCACCACATCTTTTTCACCGACCCCAAGGCTGCGGAAGAGATTGGCGGCGCGGGTCACACGGGTCAGAAGCTCGCCCCAGGTCACGCTTTGCGAGCGGTCCTGTGCGGTGGTGGCGGTCAGCTGAAAGGTCAGGGCCGGGCTTTGCGGCAGTCGCTTTGCGACATCGGCGAGAAAGCCATAGATCGTGGCAGGCACCTGCCGCGCAGTCCACGGCATCTCTGCTTCAACAGCCTCACGGTCCGCAAGCGTGGCAAATCTGGCCATATTCCCCCCCATTTCAGTCTCGCGCGGCTCCCCGACCGCTCCTTTGTGAGCCTGGGCAGAAAGCCATCATCGCGCAAGACATGACGCAACGGGAGGTCGCGGAGACCGCGCGGCATTTTGCCCCGCGCGGTCCCTCAGGATTACTTCTGCGGAATGCGCAGCATCTGGCCCGGGTAGATCTTATCCGGATGGCTCAGCATCGGGCGGTTCGCTTCAAAGATCTCATTGTAGCGGTTCGCATTGCCCAGGGTCTTTTTGGCAATAGCCGAGAGCGTGTCGCCTTTGACGACGGTGTGGAACACCGGCTCATCGGCCAGATCGCCGTCGACGTTTTCCGCCTCCACCGAGGCCACACCGGCGACATTGCCGACCGCAAGGATCAGCTTTTCTTTGACTTCCTGGCTGATGGCATTGCCTTTGACGATGACCTTGTCACCCTCAACCGCGAAATCCACGCCGCTGGCGTCGAGGCCAAGGTTTTTGACCTCTTCTTTCAGCGCATCGACCTTCGGGGCTTCCGCGGCTTCCGCCTGGCCACCGAAAAGCGATTTTCCTGCGTCTTTCACAAAGGACCACAGACCCATAAACACACTCCCTGACAAAACCGGATCATCCCGGCATATGCGCGGAGTTTTGCGCCGCAGCCCGCCAAAAGCAACTGCTCCTGGCGGGGGGTATGCCTGCCCTGCGAAAGATCGCTCAGGAAAACTGCAGGCTGGCCAGACGCGCGTAAAGCCCGCCTTCGGCCACCAGTTCGTCATGGGTGCCGGTGGCGATAATGCGGCCCTGATCCATCACGACGATGCGGTCCGCCTTGCGCACGGTGGCCAGGCGGTGCGCCACCACCAGGGTGGTGCGGTTTTGCGACAGACGCTCCACCGCTTCCTGGACCAGACGCTCTGATTCTGCATCGAGCGCTGAGGTTGCTTCATCAAGCAGCAGCACCGCCGCGTCGCGCAGGATCGCACGGGCGATGGCGATGCGCTGTTTTTGCCCGCCCGAGAGCATCATCCCGCGCTCACCGACTTCGGTGTCATAGCCTTTGGGCAGCGCCATGATGAAGTCATGCGCCGCCGCAGAGCGCGCCGCCGCCTCAACCTCAGCCCGGCTGGCACCGGGGCGGCCAAAGAGGATATTTTCGGCAATGGTGGTGCCGAAAATCACCGGATCCTGCGGCACCAGCGCCAGGGCCTGACGGTAATCCGCCCGGGTCATCTCGCGCAGATCGATGCCATCAAGCCGGATGGCGCCCTGCTGCGGATCATAAAAGCGCAACAGAAGCTGCAGCATGGTGGTCTTGCCCGCGCCCGAGGGACCAACCAGCGCCACGGTCTCGCCCGGACGCACGGTCAGCGTCACCTCGCTCAGCGCCGCCTGATCGGGGCGCGAGGGGTAGCGGAAACCAAGGTTCTCAAAGCGGATCTCACCTTTGACCACGGCGGGCAGTGCCACCGGGTTCTGCGGATCAGAGACAGTGTCCTCAGACGACAGCAGCTCACTCAGCCGCTCAGAGGCCCCGGCGGCGCGCTGCAACTCGCCCCAGATTTCCGACAGCGCCCCGACAGAGCCTGCCACCAGCACCGCACAGATCACGAATTGCACCAGCTCACCGGCCGTCATCGCGCCGTTGCGCACGTCATTCGCACCGATCCAGAGGATCCCGACGATCCCCGAGAAGATCAGGAAAATCACGATCATCGTCATGAAGGCCCGCGCCCGGATCCGCCGCATGGTGACGTCAAACGCCCGCTCGGTCAGCGTGCCAAAGCCCTGGCGGCTCTCGGCTTCATGGCTGAAGGCCTGAACGGTCTGCACCGCCAGCAGCGCCTCGGATGCATTGCCCGAGGACCGCGCGATCCAGTCCTGCGCCTCACGCGACAACCCGCGCAGACGGCGGCCCAGGAAGATGATCGGCACCACCACCAGCGGCACCAGCAGCAAAACCAGCCCCGTCAGCTTCAGCGAGGTCAGCGCCAGCAGCACCAGCCCGCCGAACAGCGTCAGCACATTGCGCAAAGCCACCGAGACCGACGAGCCGATGACCGAAAGGATCAGCGTGGTATCGGTGGTCAGACGGCTGATCACCTCGCCCGTCATCATCTTCTCATAGAAGGACGGCGACAGACCCAGCACCCGGTCAAAAAGCGCACGGCGGATATCAGCGACGACGCGCTCACCCAGCCGGGTGACCAGATAGAACCGCGCCCCGGTGCCAAGCGCCAGCAGCGCCGCAAGCCCCACGGCGATCAGGAAATAGCGGTCGAGAATCTCGGCACCCTCACCGAAGGCATCGACGACGAAACGCACCGCCAGCGGCAGCGCCAGCGAGACCGAGGCCGTGACCACAAGCGCCAGCCCTGCCCCCAGTGCCGTCAGCCGATAGGGCGCAAGATAGGGTCCAAGCACCCGCAGCGCGCCGACACGCTTTGAGCGGGCCCGTTCGGTCACCGGTTCTGTCATCTCTGGATCAGCCTTCGCGTCATTATCCGTGCCCCCGTTTAGGCATCTCCCGCCGTCCGGACAAGGTCTGCGGCTGTCCAGATGGTCGCAGCCGCAGTGCCAAAGAAATACAGTGCCGGACGACCCTGCAGAATTATGCGTCAGGACGCCGCGTCACACACTATTTGCACAAGTTTTGCGCAATAATGATGCGTATATCAGCCATGCCGCAAAATTTATATGCGATGGGCAAAGCGTCATCTTCACATTGCCCAAAAAAGGGATTAGCGCCCCTCAGGTCCGCCCATGTAACAGGCGAAAGTGACTCAAGGAGCCCCGGAATGCCGCATCTCGACGAGAAACTCGAACTCATCTTAGCAGAGGTCATCCGACGCAACGCGGGCGAGCCGGAGTTCCACCAGGCCGTCCGCGAAGTCCTCGAAAGCCTTGGCCGCGTTGTGGCCAAACGCCCGGACTTTTTCGACGACGCGCTGATTGAGCGCATCTGCGAGCCGGAACGCCAGATCATCTTCCGCGTGCCGTGGATCGATGACGCCGGCAAAGTGCAGATCAACCGCGCTTTCCGCGTGCAGTTCAACTCGGCGCTTGGCCCCTATAAAGGCGGCATCCGCTTCCACCCTTCGGTGAATGTCGGGATCATCAAGTTCCTCGGCTTCGAGCAGACCTTCAAAAACGCGCTGACCGGCATGCCGATCGGTGGCGGCAAAGGCGGCTCGGACTTCGACCCCAAAGGCAAGTCGGACCGCGAAATCATGCGCTTCTGCCAGAGCTTCATGCTGGAGCTGCACCGCCACATCGGCGAATACACCGACGTTCCGGCCGGTGATATCGGCGTGGGCGGGCGTGAGATCGGCTATATGTTCGGCCAGTATAAGCGTCTGTCGAACCGCTATGAAGCGGGCGTTCTGACCGGCAAAGCGCTGTTCTACGGCGGCTCGCGGGCCCGCACCGAAGCCACCGGCTACGGCAATACCTATTTCGTGCAATCCATGCTTGGCACCAAAGGCACCTCCTTTGACGGCAAGAAAGTGGTTGTCTCGGGTTCGGGCAACGTTGCGATCTATACCGTTGAAAAGGTTACCTCTTTCGGCGGCAAAGTCATCGCGATGTCCGACAGCTCGGGCTATATCGTCGACGAGAACGGCATCGATCTGAAGCTGGTCAAAGAGCTTAAAGAAGTGCGCCGCGCGCGGATTTCTGAGTATCTGCGCATCAAGGGCGACGGCAAAGGCGTTTACTTTGTCAAAGCCGGTGACGGCTCGATCTGGGATGTCGCCTGCGACGTCGCCATGCCTTCGGCCACGCAGAACGAGCTGACCGGTCGTGACGCAAAGACCCTGGTGAAGAACGGCGTGATCGCGGTCGGCGAAGGCGCGAATATGCCCTCGACCCCGGATGCGGTGCGCGTGTTCCAGGAAGCCGGCGTGATGTTTGCGCCGGGCAAAGCCGCCAACGCAGGCGGTGTGGCCACCTCGGCGCTAGAGATGCAGCAGAACGCGTCGCGTGACAGCTGGAGCTTTGAGCAGACCGAAGGCCGTCTGGCAACGATCATGAAAAACATCCACGACACCTGCTACGCGACCGCCGATGAATATGGCGTGCCGGGCGATTATGTGTCGGGTGCAAACATCGCAGGCTTCGTCAAAGTGGCCGAAGCAATGCGCGCTCTGGGCGTGATCTGATCACCCCGCCCTGAAGAAAAACAAAGCCGCGGGGGATCTTCCCGCGGCTTTCTTCATGCCGGATGAAACCCGGCGGACTGAGCGGCAGAGACAAAGGCCTCGCGCGCGGCGGCGACGGGTGCCAGGCACTCCATCGCCTGATCGATGCGCTGCAGAGCCATATTACGGCTCTCATCGGCGACCGGCCATTTGCGTTCCAGCAGCCAGCGTGCGCTTTCGATCGTGGTTACAGACATAATGTCACCCTCGGTGGTGACGGTGAATCGCAGGGGAGCTCCCCAATGTACTTCCATCATGCAACCAAGATGGGAGGCCCCCGGGCTTCTGTCAAGCCCGCCGCCTTTCGCGACAGCACAGACGGCAAAAGCCCCGACGGTTTCCCGCGGGGCCTTGCGTAACGTCAGGATGCTCTCAGCCGAAGTAGGCGAACATCTGATCGAGTGCTTCGGTCTTTGCGGGTTCTGCGGCGGCGGCAGCGCGGCGCGGTTTCTGCGTTTTCGGGCTCTGCCAGTAGGACATCGAATCCTGTGCAGCTTCCAGTGCTGCCGCGCTCGCAGCGGTCAGTCCGGTGAGAGGATGGGTCAGCGAGAGGGTCATTTCGGGCTCCGTTTGCATCTCTTGCATCTTTGTCGATGCTGCAGTGCATATAGTCGCTGCAGTGCAGCATTGCGAGGCCCGATGCTGCAGGGGAGCTATGCACTGCACGCAGGCATCCGCGCGGCGAAAGGCTTAGCCGCTGAAGGCCGGATGATAGCTGACGACGCCTTCAGGGATCTCTGCCCCGAAGCTCAGGGCCTGAAAATACTCAAGGGGAACATTCGGATAGCGAAGCCCTGCCCGCACGGCAAAGCCGAAGCGGCCGTAGAACCCCGGATCCCCCAGCACCACAACCCCGGCCGCATTCAGGCCCTGAAGACGGTCAAGCCCCGCGCGCAGCAGGGCCGAACCGATCCCCTGCCCCTGACGATCCGGTGCCACCGACAGCGGACCAAGGCCATACCACGCCCCCGCCTGCCCGCCGATCTTCACGCCTGAAAAGGCAATATGCCCGCTGAGGCCCCCCTCACTCACCGCGACAAGGGACAGCCGCAGCCCGCCCTGACGGCGCAGCCGGTCAACGATCCGGGCCTCGGTGCCGTCACTCTGCGGCACACCGATAAAAGCGGCAGTGATCAGGGCTGCAATCGCCCCGGTCTCCCCCGGGGCTTCTGAGCGGATCTCCATTTTGCCTCTCCTGAGACGTTTTCCCAACCGTAGCGGCTCTTTCATGCCCGACAACCCCTTTCGGGCGAACTCGCGAGAACCGCCCAGGATGGCGCGTCCCTTGCAACAGCACACCAGCAGACCGGCCAGAAAAAAACGGCCCGGGAGAACCCCCGGGCCGGTAAAAGGATGTCACGCTCTGAGGGCCGCTCAGGCGGCGCGCTCGACCATCATCTTTTTGATCTGCGCGATGGCTTCTGCCGGGTTCAGACCCTTCGGGCAGGTTTTGGCGCAGTTCATGATGGTGTGGCAGCGGTAAAGCTTGAAGGGGTCTTCCAGCTCATCCAGACGCTGGCCGGTGGCCTCGTCGCGGCTGTCGATGATCCAGCGATACGCATGCAGCAGGGCGGCCGGACCAAGGTATTTGTCCGAGTTCCACCAATAGCTCGGGCAGGACGTCGAGCAGCTTGCGCACATCACGCATTCATAAAGACCGTCGAGTTTCTTGCGGTCCTCAATCGACTGACGCCACTCTTTGGCCGGCGTATTGGTCGCCGTTTCCAGCCAGGGCATGATCGAGGCATGCTGGGCGTAGAAATGCGTCAGATCCGGGATCAGGTCGCGCACCACCGGCATATGCGGCAGCGGATAGATGCGCACATCGCCCTTCACCTCATCAAGGCCATAGATACAAGCGAGGGTGTTGATCCCGTCGATATTCATCGCACAGGAACCGCAGATGCCTTCGCGGCACGAACGGCGGAACGACAGCGTCGGGTCGATGTTGTTTTTGATATAGATCAGCGCATCAAGCACCATCGGACCGCAGTCATCGAGATCGATGAAATAGGTATCGACCGAGGGGTTCTGCCCGTCTTCCGAGCTCCAGCGGTAGATCTGGAACTTGCGGAGGTTCTTTGCGCCTTCCGGTTTGGGCCAGGTTTTGCCCGTGCGGATCTTCGAGTTTTTGGGAAGCGTGAACTGGACCATGCAGGGGTTCCTTCAGTTTCGCAGAGATGAACAACGGCACGGGAGCGACGGCTCCGGCACGGATTTAAGATTTGCGCGGGCCACCCTCATGGCCTTGGGAACGGATCCGGTCACGAATAGCTCCCTTTCCACGCAGCTTTGTCGAGGATCTCACGAGCCTCGGAGATCAAATGTTGCAGACCGGCCCCGGTCAGCACCTTTTCAAAATGCCCCATGCCATTCCAGGCGCGCGCAAAGCGCGGCAGCGCGGGATCATAAAGCCCGGTGATCCACGCCAGCACCGCCCGGTCGCGGGCGGCCTCCCAGGCGCTCTGCTGCCAGACCCGCGCCAGATCGATGCCGATCTGCGCGAAATAATCCATCAGCACCGGCAGGTCATAAAGCGCCAGACCGCTGTGAACGAAGGGTTTCCCGTCTTCGCCCAGATAGTGCAGCACCTGGGTGCTGACCGGCACATAGCCCAGAGCATCGCAGCGCGGCGAAAGCTGGCTTTCCGCCATCCGCCAATGTCTGCGGCGCAGCAGGATATCAATGGCCTGCGGCGCGCGCCCCAGAAGCTGGCGACCATGCACGGCCGAGCCTTCGGCGAAGATCAGACGCTCTGCACCCGCATAGGCAAGAAGCTGATCGCGCAGCGACAAAGCCTCAGGGGCCAGAATCTGCACCCCAAGCTCTGCGAGGCATTGGGCCAGATAGCCCTCGCCCGCATGGCCGCCAAGGCGCGGCGCCAGGCGGTGCCGCCCGATATAGATCACCCCGGAGGGTGCCGCGACATGGACACCCTGCGCAAAGGCATGGGCATCGAGCAGATCGAGATAGCCCTCGCTGACCACCGGGCCGTTGACGTCCTCGCCCTGCCCGGCCACCCAGAGGGTCGCCACGCGGTGCGGCTGATGCACAAAGCGCATCTGCCGCGGGGAAAGGCCAAACCAGCCGGTCACAGCCGCAAAAGCCGGCGCAAGCGCGCGCGGATCCACCGGCTGCGCTGCCGTATAAAGAAACGGCAGCCCGGCCTTTTCCTGCAGCGACTGCAGCAGACGCGGCGCGGATTCGGCGGCGATATGGCCGAAGTGATCGTCATAGCTGCCGATGAAGACAGCCTCTTCAATCACGCCAACCGTCTCACAGGCTTCCGGCGCGCGGCAGACCGGCACCCCGCGGCGCAGATGGCGCGCGGCATGCTGGCGGTCAAACTGCGGCCAGGCCACCCCGGGCGCTTCCCGCGCCAGGGGCGGTCCGACGGTGACATCGCGAAACGACATCATCGGACGCAGCCTGCGGCCACTGCGGGCATAGCTATGCGCTCTCACCGGCGGACAAGGGGCTGCTGCCGGTGCGCCAGGCACCGCAGCGGGGGTCCGCCCTGTC
The DNA here is from genome assembly GCF_003863335.1 of Falsigemmobacter faecalis. Classification (GTDB taxonomy): domain Bacteria; phylum Pseudomonadota; class Alphaproteobacteria; order Rhodobacterales; family Rhodobacteraceae; genus Wagnerdoeblera; species Wagnerdoeblera faecalis. The sequence goes on from NZ_RRAZ01000011.1 coordinate 27,247, forward strand.
CATCTGGTAAGAAGCCCGTTCATCCCGCTCCCCGCGCTGGTGAGAGATGCCGGCCCGAAAAGGGCCGGCGCTTTGCTTAATAGACCCGTGCCTTCGGCGCGATCTTTTTCAGATCAATGCCGCCGTCTTCCTGTTTGGTCAGCGGATCGAGGTGAACCGGGCGGTCGCCCAGGGTCACTTTCGCGCCATCAACCCAGGCCAGCGAGTGCTTGCGCCAGTTGACGTCATCACGCTCCGGCCAGTCCTCATGGGCATGGGCGCCGCGCGATTCCTTGCGCGCCTCTGCCGCGACGATGGTCGCCAGCGCGTTCGGCATCAGGTTCGCCAGTTCCAGCGTTTCCATCAGATCCGAGTTCCAGACCAGCGAGCGGTCCGAGACCTTCAGATCGTCCATCTTACGGGCGATGGCATCCATCTTCTCGCAGCCTTCGGCCAGCGTCTTATCGGTGCGGAAGACGGCAGCATCAGCCTGCATGGTCTTTTGCATCTCAAGACGCAGCTCGGCGGTGGGCGTATTGCCCTTGGCGTGGCGATAGGCGTCAAAGCGCGACAGTGCCCGGTCAACTTCGACCTTATTGGTCGCGGGGATCGCCGAGGCGCGGTCGATGGTCTGACCGGCACGGATCGCGGCGGCACGGCCAAAGACCACGAGGTCGATCAGCGAGTTCGAGCCCAGACGGTTCGCACCATGCACCGAAGCGCAGCCTGCCTCGCCCACAGCCATCAGGCCAGGGTAAACCGCATCGGGATTGCCCGGCTGCGGGTTCAGCACTTCGCCCCAATAGTTGGTCGGAATGCCGCCCATATTGTAGTGCACGGTCGGCAGAACCGGGATCGGCTCTTTGTTGACGTCAACGCCCGCAAAGATCTTCGCCGATTCCGAGATGCCCGGCAGACGCTCATGCAGGGTTTCCGGCGGCAGGTGGTTGAGGTGCAGGTGGATGTGATCGCCGTTTTTGCCAACGCCACGGCCTTCGCGGATCTCAATCGTCATGCAGCGCGAAACCACATCGCGCGAGGCGAGGTCTTTATAGGTCGGCGCATAGCGCTCCATGAAGCGCTCACCATTGGAGTTGGTGAGATAGCCGCCTTCGCCGCGGGCCCCTTCGGTGATCAGGCAGCCCGAGCCATAGATGCCGGTCGGGTGGAACTGCACGAATTCCATATCCTGCAGCGGCAGACCCGCACGCGCGACCATGCCACCACCGTCGCCGGTGCAGGTATGGGCCGAAGTAGCCGAGAAGTAAGCGCGGCCATAGCCGCCGGTCGCCAGCACAACCATCTTCGCATTGAAGACATGCATGGTGCCGTCATCGAGCTTCCAGGCCACCACGCCGGTGCAGACACCGTCGGTGATGATCAGATCAAGCGCGAAATATTCGATATAGAACTCGGCCTTCTGCTTCAGCGACTGCCCGTAAAGGGTGTGCAGAATGGCGTGGCCGGTGCGGTCCGCCGCGGCGCAGGTGCGCTGAACGGGCGGGCCTTCGCCGAACTCGGTGGTGTGACCGCCAAAGGGGCGCTGGTAGATCTTGCCCTCTTCGGTGCGCGAGAAGGGCACGCCGTAGTGCTCAAGCTCATAAACCGCTTTGGGGGCTTCGCGTGCGAGATATTCCATCGCATCGGTATCGCCCAGCCAGTCCGAGCCCTTCACGGTGTCGTAAAGGTGCCACTGCCAGTTGTCGGGACCCATGTTCGACAGCGAAGCGGCGATGCCGCCCTGGGCTGCCACGGTATGCGAACGGGTCGGGAAAACCTTGGTGATGCAGGCGGTGCGCAGACCCTGCTCAGCCATGCCCAGGGTGGCACGCAGGCCCGCGCCACCGGCGCCGACCACCACGACATCATAGTCGTGCGTTTCGTATGCGTAAGCTGCCATAGTAACTACCTCAAAGCGCGAGTTTGATGAGGGCGTAGAACCCTGCGGCGATCACCAGATAGGAAACCGCATTGGCGAGCATGACGAAGGCGTCACGGGTGAAACCGTGGCAGTAGTCTTCAATGGCCGACTGCGCGCCTTTGGCGAAGTGGCGCATGCCCACGAAAAGGAAAAGACCGGTCAGGATCGCGATGAAGGGATTCGCAAAGAAGCCGGCGAAATGTTCAAAGCCGTGGCCCAGGATCCGCGCGAAGGCGAAGACAAAGACCGGAACGATGAACAGCAGTGCCCAGCCCGAGACGGTCATGGCGATGTGATGCTCGGTGCCGCGGCGGGCCGAGCCCAGACCTTCGGCGCGTTTGCGGGGGGTCAGATAACGCATGGTCCGGCTCCTTATGCGACAGCGACGATGATGGTGATCACGGTCAGCACGGTGGCACCGATGAACATCGCCCAGCCCATTTTCTCGGCGGTCGGAATGTCGAGGCCTTTGCCCGCGTCAAAGATGAAATGGCGCACGCCGCCGAGCAGATGATACCACACTGCCCAGGCCGAGCCGATCCAGATCAGCCAGCCCACCCAGGAGGTGGCAAACCAGTTGACGCAGTCGAAGGCTTCTTTGGAGATTGCAGCACCCAGCAGCAGCGCGGCGATCAGCGCGAAGGCCACGACGAGTGCAAGGCCCGTGATGCGGATCATGATGGACGACATCGAGGTCATCTGCGGGCGGTAGTACGGCCCGATCATGAATGGGGAAAGGGGGCGTTCCACCCGTTTTGGCTCAGCCATCGCTCGGTTCCCTTTTCGGCTTGCGTCGGATTGACGCTGACTTTGCCCTTCTCAATACTCATTTTCGCGCGGGTGTCACCACCGCAGATGCTGCAATTCACCGCAGGAGGCAGGGATTGCGCAAAAATATCATTTTGTGATCACACCCGTGACAACATTTACCATACAGACGCAGAATCAAAGAAGCCGCGATCTGACGATCGCGGCTTCCCGGTATTTTTCTCAGGAATTACAGGGCCTCAGCCCGGCAAATCACTTGAACGAGAAGGTGTAGTCCAGAGCAACGACGATTTTGTCGTTGGCGTAGCCAGCAGCACCACCGGTACGAGCGGTGTCCTGGTACTTCAGCGACACTGCGTAGTCGTCGTTCAGAGCGTAGGTTGCGCCCAGAACGTAGAACTCACGGCCGCCGTGGTTTTTCTTGCCGGCTACAGCGTTGAACGACAGTTTGTCGTCAAGCTTGTAGTTCGCGAAGATGCGGACGTCGGTGTTGTGCTGCGGTGCCGGATCGTAGGCAACTTTTGCACCGAGGCTCAGCTGGTCGTTGATCGCGTAGGACACTTTCAGCGAGACTTCTTCGCCTGCAGCAACGCCCGAACGGTTGTTGTAGAACCAGGTGTAGGCAACGTCGTAGTTGAAGCCTGCAACCGAGTTACGGTAGCCAACGTAGAAGTCGTTTTCCCAGGTGTCGCCGGCGTTCAGCTCTTCCGAGAGGTTCGAACCCCAGTAGCCAACGTAGCCACCCATGTATTCAGCTTCGATCCACGGCTGGAATGCCAGGCCGTTGGTGCCTTTTGCGCCCGAGGTCGAAACGTATTGCGAAGCAACGGTTGCGCCAGCCGAAACGGCGACGCCTTCAGCCGAAGCGATGGACGGAGCGGCGGCAGCAAGTGCCAGTGCGGAAGCGACGATGAGATTGCGCATCGATACCCTCAATTGCAGGAGTGTTATTACACCCTGCTCTCACCACTTCCGCCCGCCGACCACAAGGCAGCGCCGCTTTGCCGCCCGGGAAATGATGCGGAATTGCAACAACCACATCACAAAACCGCGACATTTTAGCGCATACCTTTTGACATATGCCAATTCTTCAGGCGCTGAAAAAACTCAACCTCAGCTGGGCATCAGCGCCCAGTAATCGAGGTCGAGCAGCACACCCGGCAGATATTTTTTATCTTCTCCGCGCAACGTGAGGGGTTGCGTTTCGTGTTTGACTGCGACCAGGCGCAGGCGAACCGCGGTGACACCCGGGCTGGAAGTCTCTGCTTTGTCAATGACTTCGCTCCAGGCGCGGATGGTATCTCCCGCAAAACAAGGGTTGGCGTGACTGCCTGCGTTCAAAGCGATCATCATCTGGGCATTCGCCAGACCATTGAAGGAAAGCGCCCGCGCCAGTGAGATGACGTGACCGCCGTAAATCAGCCGCCGCCCGTCGGGGCGCTGAGTCGCATCAAAATGGACCCTGGCGGTGTTCTGCCACATCCGGGTGGCCAGCATATGCTCGGCCTCCTCGATCGTCACACCATCGACATGGTCGATCTTCTCGCCGATCTGATAATCCGCAGCGCGGTGCCGCTCCCCCGCCAGATCAAAATCATAGCGGCTGAAGTCGAGCCCCTCGGGCACCACAAGATCGCCCGGCGCGACAAAGGCAGACAGCTCCGGCACCACGGCCTCTGGTGCAGGGGCCGCGAGATTGCCTTTGCGCAGCATGACCCAGCGGACATAGTCCAGCACCGCCTCGCCGCGCTGGTTAAAGCCCTGGCTGCGCACCCAGACCACGCCGGAGCTGCCGTTTGAGTTCTCTTTCAGCCCGATCACCGTCGATTGCGACCGCAGCGTATCGCCCGGATAGACCGGCTTCAGCCAGCGCCCCTCAGCATAGCCCAGATTGGCCACGGCATTGAGCGAGATATCCGGAACGGTCTTGCCAAAAACGATGTGGAAAGCCGCCAGATCATCCATCGGGCTTTGCGGCAGCCCACAGGCGCGGGCGAATTCATCCGAGGAGTAAAGCGCATGCCGCGCCGGATAAAGCGCATGATAAAGCGCCCGCTCGCCGCCCGAAACCGTGCGCGGCACGGCATGGGGGATGACCTCACCCAGCTTGTAATCTTCAAAGAACCGGCCCGCGCTGGTCTTCATTCCCGCCTCCCTCAGAATTTTCGGGGATCTTCCCTGCGCTGATGCCTCCACGCATCAGGGCAGGAAAGACGGGGCAGATCCCTGCCCCGTCCCGATACCTCAGGCCTCGCTGAGCTTCATTTCAGGGCTGTAGTCCTGATCGCTGTCTTTCACGACGGCCTGGGCGCAGCGCATCACACCGCGCGCCACATCAAAGGCATAGGCCGGCGAGCCATGCAGCTCCCACCCTTTGGACAGCGCCAGCGAGACTTTATGGCAAAATGCCGAAGTGTCATCCTCTGTCAGCAGACGATAGACTTTCATGATGAGATCCTTCTCAAAAACTCAGCCGAAGACCGGATAGCCCAGGGCCTTGTGGATCATGGCAATGACGCCAAAGACAAGGATGGCGCCGATCAGGGCAAAAGCCTCAAATTTCACAGGCTTTGCCGGGACAGCTGCCGCGCGCGGCGAGACCGCCATCTGCACCAGCGCCCAAAGACCAAGGCCGCCGAACAGAACAAACGAGGGCGTATCGCCATTGACCAGCAGATGCGCCACCGCCCAGAGCAGAACCGACAGCAGCAGCGGATGCGGCAGCGCCCGGCCCAGAGCCGTTTTCATGCCATGCGCTGCGCCAAGATAAATGGCGATCAGAACCAACAGATTGTTGATCCCCGTCAGCATCGGCGAGCGGCCCCAGTAAAACGCGCCTTCAGCCTGGCGGTAGCCCACCACCATCAGCACCACCGCCAGCGCGGCCAGCCCGTGTTTCGCGCCCTTGCCGCCCGGAAGCTTTGCTCCGGCCAGAAAGACCGCGGCCCATAAAATCACACCGAGGATCAGAATCGTCATCCGCTCACCCTAAATCTGCCGGGGCTCTGATCGTCAGACCCCTTCACCGCCCGCGAGCGCCGCAATGGCGGCCGCTTTCGCCAGCGTGGCTTTGGCGGTCACGATATGCAGGTTTTCGACGATTTTACCATCAACGACTGCCACGCCCTGCCCCTGGGCCAGCGCCGCGTCAAAGGCCTCAATCTGTCGGGCCGCAAGGCGGATCTCGGCCTCCGAGGGGGCAAAGGCGGCATTGGCGGTGGCCAGCTGATCGGGGTGGATCAGGGTCTTGCCGTCAAAGCCCATATCGCGGCCCTGCTCACATTCAAACTGCAGACCCTCGATATCTTTGAAGGCGTTATAGACACCGTCGATCAGCGTCACGCCATGGGCGCGACCGGCCAGAACGCAAAGCCCAAGGCCCGCCATCATCGGCAGACGGTCCGCGCGAAAGCGGCTGCCAAGGTCTTTCGCCAGATCATTGGTGCCCATAACCATGCCCGTCAGACGCGGATGGGCGGCAATTTCCGCGGCATTCAGCATGCCCAGCGGCGTCTCCATCATCGCCCAGAGATCGACGCCCGGGATCAGTGCCGCCACCGCCTCAAGATCGGCCGCCGAATTGACCTTGGGGATCAGGATCGCTTCGATCTCAAGACCCGCGAAGGCGAGAATGTCATCCCGGCCCCATTCGGTCTCAAGACCATTGATCCGCACAATGCGCGCCCGCCCGCCGTAATCGCGGGTTTTCAGCGTCTCAGCCAGAAGCTGGCGGGCGCGGGGCTTTTCCTCGATCGCCACCGCATCTTCGAGGTCAAAGATGATCGCATCGGCTGCGAGTGTGGTCGCTTTTTCCAGCGCCCGCTCTTTGGAGCCGGGAATATAAAGAACTGAGCGCCAGGGCCGCGATTGCCGATCCATGCCATCCTCCGAAAGCAACAATATTGCGCGGCACAATGGCAGATCAGACATAATTGGCAAGAGTGGTTTTGCTGCAACGCAGCGTCCGACAGCTTTTGCGCCAACAATCAAGGCGCTGCGCGGCTTCACGCCTGGAGTGCCCGATCCTCTTGCCGCGTGCCTCCGGGGAGTGTCAGCTCGCCCCGCTCTGCCTGAGCGGCGAGGCCGGGCCCCTTATGGCTGCCCGGTCCGAGAGGCGGACGAGCCTTGGCATGTTCTCAGGTCATCCGGCGGCTCATCGCACCAGGCAGCGGCATGAGGAGGCGTTATATTTCGGCAGTGCCTGCCATATCTGAACGCCAGCTATCCGGATGGGTCAGGAGGATGGATGCCCTTCCGACTGCGGGGCGTCATCGCAGATTTCAGACCAGCCCGGCTTTTCGGACGTGAACTCGTGAAACTGGTTCTTCAGGCCAATGTCTGTATCCAGGGCATTGGCTGCGATAGGGAAAGTCGCCTCTTCGGAGAGAATTTCGCCAAGCGACGTTCCACAGGTTTTGCAGAAACAACGGCCATATTTATAAGGGGCATCCGGCTTATAGGTCGCTACATTTTCTTTACCGTGATGCCACTTCAGGTCGTCACGTTTCACAAAAACGATAGTGCTGGCCCCTGCCTTCCGACACCTTGAACAATGGCATGTCCCCATCATGGACGGGGCGGCCAAAAGCTCAAATTTCACAGCACCACAGCAACAACTGCCCTGAAACATCTAAATATCCCTCTAAAAATTTGACTGATAAGAACAATACATGAACTCTTAGAGAGTCGCAATGACCGCAAAGGGCTTAACAGCGCGGTCGGGGGGCTTTTCCCGGTGATGCCGCCCTGATCGCGGGACGCGCGCAGGAGGTTGCGGGCCTGATGGGCGTGACGGCAGAGCGCTATTTTCAGGACGATCTCGGACCGGCACTCCCACATCCCGCCGCGCCAGACGCCTGCGCAAGAGGGGCAGAGATTGCCCGCGACAGCGCGGGTGAATTGCGCGCGCCAGGCGGGCAGATCCTTCATCCATAAAGAAAAAGGGGCCCGAAGGCCCCTTCCCGTTCAGATATGCAAAGCCCGGCCATAGGCGTCGAGCACCGATTCATGCATCATCTCGGAGAGCGTCGGATGCGGGAAAACCGTCTCCATCAGCTCCGCTTCCGTGGTCTCAAGACTGCGGCCGACGACATAGCCCTGGATCAGCTCAGTGACTTCCGCGCCGACCATATGCGCGCCCAGCAACTCGCCGGTTATCGCGTCAAAAATGGTCTTCACCATGCCCTCAACCTCGCCAAGCGCGATGGCTTTGCCATTGCCAATGAAGGGGAAACGGCCGACCTTCAGCTCATAGCCCGCAGCCTTGGCCTTTTCCTCCGTCAGACCGACCGAGGCGATCTGCGGATGGCAATAGGTGCAGCCCGCGATGGTATTGGGCTTGATCGGATGGGGCTTCTGCCCCGCGATCAACTCGGCCACCATCACGCCTTCATGGCTGGCCTTATGGGCAAGCCAGGGCGCACCGGCGATATCGCCGATGGCGTAAAGGCCCGGGATTTTCGTGCGGCAGAATTCATCGGTCACCACATGGGTGCGATCAACCTCAACGCCCTGCTCTTCGAGACCCAGCCCCTCAATATTGCCGACAATACCGACCGCCGAGATCACCGTATCAAAGCGGCGGGTTTCCACTTTGCCGTTCATCTCAATATGGGCGGTGACGCCGGTGGCATCGCGGTCGAGTTTTTTGACCGTGGCCTTCTCCAGAATAGTCATCCCCTGCTTAACAAAGGATTTCTTTGCGAAGGCCGCGATCTCGGCATCCTCAACGGGCAGGATACGGTCCATGACCTCAACCACGGTCGTTTTGGCACCGAGCGTGTTGTAAAAGCTGGCAAATTCGATGCCAATCGCGCCCGATCCGATCACCAGAAGCTCTTTCGGCATCCGCTTCGGCTGCAGCGCATGTTTATAAGTCCAGACGCGGTCGCCATCGGCCTCAAGGCCCGGCAGTTCGCGGGCCCGCGCGCCGGTCGCAAGCACGATATGCGGCGCGCTCAGACGCTCTTCGCCCTTTGCGCCGGTCACCGTCAGGCTGCCTTTGCCGGTCAGCTTCGCCGCCCCCATAAAGACGGTGATTTTGTTTTTCTTCATCAGATGGCCAATGCCGCCCGAAAGCTGCTTCGCCACCCCGCGCGAACGGGCAACGACCGCATCGAGATCAAAGCCGATGTTCTCAGCCTTCAGCCCGAATTCCTTCGCGCGGTGCATCAGATGAAACACTTCTGCCGAGCGCAGCAGTGCCTTGGTCGGGATACAGCCCCAGTTGAGGCAGATCCCGCCCAGGTGTTCACGCTCAACAATGGCCACCTTCAGGCCAAGCTGGGCGCCACGGATGGCGGCCACATAACCGCCGGGTCCGGCCCCGACAACGATCATATCAAAATTCTGAGCCGCCATTTTCCGCCCCCTTTGAGAAGTGGTTTAGCGTTAAACTAGTTTTCCGCCGCCTGTAAAGTCTTCAGTCCTGCTGAAGTTCCTTTACCACTGAGATATAGCCACCGGCATCAAGGAAGGCCTGCTCTTCGACCGTGGTTTCGCGGCCGAGCGCCTCGTTGCGATAGGGGAATCGGCCATAACGGCGGATGACCTCGGTATGCGCGCGGGCGTGGAGGTGATTGGAGGCTCCGGTTTCCGGCATCCGTTCAGCCATTAAATCAATGCAGAGAAGCTGATCATCCAGATCCTCGGAATGCATGAAGGGCAGATAGAAGAACTGCCGCGCCGGCTCGGGCGCCTCCATATCCCAGCCCTTTTCCAGAGCGATGCGGGAGGCATTTACCGCCATGGCATCGGTCGAGAAGGCTTTGCCCTCTCCGCGCCAGAGGTTGCGGGGGAACTGATCGGTCACGACCAGATAGGCGAGGGTCGCGGCGGGACCTGCGATCCAGTGCTCAATCCCGCCCTCTGCGGCGGCTTCCCACAAATCGCCGAAACGCGCGCGGATATCGTCATCCACCTCAGCTGTGCCGATATACCAGCCCTCGGGGCCAAGTTCTTCCAGCCAGAAATCCAGCACTTCGGTGGGGGTCATAGACAGGCTCCTTGTTACAGGAGCCCATGGTGGCAGCTAAGCGGCGCTGCCGCAACCGTCAGACGCGCTTTGCCCCCGGACGCGCGAGGCTGCGCCAGATGCCATAGACGGCCAGGGCCAGCAGCAGGATGGCGATGAAGTAAAAGAACCCCGGCGGGCCGAGACGGATCATCATCTGCCCCGTGACCAGCGGCCCGAACACCGCGCCCAGCCCGTTCAGGAACAACAGCGCCGAAGAGGCCCCCGGCATCCGCTCCGGCTCCAGCCCGTCGTTGGTATGGGCGATCAGCAGGCCATAGACCGGGTTCACAATCCCGCCCAAAGCCAGGGCCATCGCCACATGCAGCGCAAAGCTCATTGGCACAATCGCCGTCGCCAGCATCAGAATGCCGCCGAAAGCCGACAGCGCCACCACCAGCCGCCGCCGCTCCATCCGGTCCGACAGCCAGCCGAGCGGATATTGCAACACCAGCCCGCCCAGATACATCGCGCCGATGAAGGTCGAAATCTGCTGCAGACTAAGCCCCGACTTCGTGCCCCAGACCGAGGCCATGCCCATCATCGCCGAATAGACCCCGCCGGTCAGCAGCATCCCCGCGCAACCCAAAGGCGACAGCCGGTAGAGTTCCCCAAGGCTCATACGGCGCGCGGCCTGATAGGGCGGCGCCTGCACCCCGCTGAGAAGAAAGGGCAAAAGCCCAAGCGCCACCAGCAGCCCCGCCAGCGTGAACAGCACCATTCCCGAAGGATCCGCCGCATTCAGCAGCGCCTGCGCGCCGATGATTCCCAGCATCTGCATGACCATATAGGCCGAGACCACCTGGCCCCGCGTCTCATCGCCGGAGAGTTTGTTCAGCCAGCTGTCGGTCGCCACATAGATCCCCGCCATGGCGATCCCGGTGATGATCCGGCACAGGATCCAGAACCAGACCTGCGGCAGCAGCCCATAGCCCTGCAGCGCCATGATCAGCAAAAAGCCCATGGCTGCGATCACCCGCACATTGCCTGCCCGCGCGATCAGCTTTGGCGCGATCTGCGCGCCGAGCAGCATACCCGCGAAATAGGCCGCCATGACCAGGGCCATGCTATTGGTGGAAAAATGCTCCAACTCTCCGCGCACGCCCAGCAGGCCGCCCTGTATGCCGTTGCCCAGCAACAAAAATCCCACTGAGAGGAGAAGCGGCCAAATCACCGCCAGAATCGCACGCATGCCCGAGGGCCTTTCTGAGCGCAGGCCTCAGCCAGGAAGCAGAAGCGAGCTGTCTCCGTAAGAGAAGAATCGATAGCGGCTCTCTACGGCATGGGCATAGATCCGGTCGATGCGCTCTTTCGTCATCAGGGCCGAGACCAGCATCAGCAGCGTGCTTTTGGGCAGATGGAAGTTGGTCATCAGCCCGTCCACAACGCGGAACTGAAAGCCCGGGCGGATGAAAATATCGGTCTCGCCGGTCCAGGGCTGCAGCCCCTGCTCATCGGCGGCACTTTCCAGCAGCCGCAGCGCGGTGGTGCCGACGGCAATGATGCGCCCGCCTGCCGCTTTGGTGGCATTGATCTCGGCGGCGGCTTTCTCGCTCACCTGCCCCCATTCGGCATGCATTTTATGGGTCTCGATATTCTCAACCTTGACCGGCAGGAAGGTGCCCGCGCCGACATGCAGCGTCACCTCCGTGAAGCCCACGCCCATGGCGCGCAGCTCTTCCATCAACTCAGGCGTGAAATGCAGACTCGCCGTGGGTGCTGCGACAGCGCCTGAAACCCGTGCAAAAACAGTCTGGTAGTCGTCGTTGTCCTGGGCATCGGGCGCGCGTTTGGCGGCGATATAGGGCGGCAGCGGCATGGTGCCCACTTCCGCCAGAGCCGCCTCCAGCGCATCGCCTTCGGCGTCAAAGGACAGCACCACATCCTCGTCGGATTTCTGCACAACCCTGGCCGAGAGGCGCTCGCCAAAGCGGATCACTTCGCCCTCTTTGAGCTTGCGCAGCGGCTTGGCCATGGCGCGCCAGGCCCCGTCGGGCTGCGGCTCCATCAGGGTGATTTCGATCTTTGCCTCAACCAGGCCCTGAGCACTCTCGCGCAGACGCCGCCCCGTCAGCCGGGCGGGAATCACTTTGGTATTGTTCAGAACCAGCCGGTCACCGGGGCGCAGCACGGAGGGCAGATCAAAGACATGCAGATCGCGCATCCCATCGCCTTCGCAGACAAGGAATTTCGCCGCCGTGCGCGGCTTTGCAGGCCGGGTTGCGATCAGCTCTTCCGGCAGGTGATAGTCAAAATCGTCAAGTTTCATCGTTACGTCCCAGAGCCCGCTGCCACCGCCTCAACCCGGCAGCTTTGCCGCCGGGCGGCGCAGCATGTCGCGCAGAAATCCCGGCACCAGCGCCGTCAGCGGATTGACCGAGACCCGCGGCGCACGCGCCGGACCCTCGATGCGATAGGTAAATCCGACCAGGCCCTCGCCCGGTCGCGTCAGAACCGAGCCAATAGCATTGACCATGTAAAAGGGCGAGATCACCCCACGCAGATTAAGCCGGTCCTGGGTGGTATAATAAACCCCCTCCAGCGACACCCCGAAAGACGCGCCGACCGCGCTCATCTCATTCAGCTCGACCCCGTCCGGCGTCATGCGAAACCCGCCCGAAGCCTCGCCAAAAGCGATACCGCTGGTCGCAAGCTGATCAATCAGCCCGATAATGCTGACCGCGTTCAGCATCTCCGCCAGCGCCGGAAGATTGCGCACGACAAAGACTTTCATGCTCATCTGCCCGCGGTAATGCCCCCGCGCACCATCCGGGACCACCACAACATCCAGCGCGCCACCATGGGCCTTGTCGAAAAGCCCGGCCGCACGCAGGGCCGCACCGCCGTCCTGCGCCTGCAGACGGACCGAAGTGCCCCCCGGACCTGCCGCCAGCGCAAGGCCGATCGGCACCTGCCCGCCCAGCCGCGCCGTAAGCTGCCCGTCCACGCCCCCCGGCCCGGTGCTGATCCGCCCGCGGATCTGCGACAGGCGGATGTCGCCCGCCACCCGCGCCTCATCGAGCGAGACCGTGATCGGCGTGCGCGCACCGCCGCTTCCGCCTGCGCCACCCTGCATCCGGTCCGGCAGGCGGCGCAGATCAAAGCTGCCGCCCGTCACCCGGATCTGCGGCGCGACCCCGCGGCCCTGACCGACAAGTTCCGCGCTGGCGTCCAGCCATTCGCCGATCTTCAGATCCGACAGCGTCAGCCGCTCAAGCGCGCCCGCCTCCGTCAGACGCAAAGCCCCCGTGGCCGAGAGGCCCGGCGCCGAGAGATGCAGCCGGTCAATGCGCAGCGGCTGACCGATCTCACCCGACAGTTCAAGCCTGCCGCGGGCAGAGGCCGCCTTGCTCCACCCAAGCGGCGCAAGGCGCAGCACCGCACCGCTCAGATCCGAGCGAACCTGCAGGGCCGGCAGCGCGCCGGGCTTCAGCGTCACCTCAAAGTCCGCCGAGCCTGCGCCACTCAGCACGCCGTCTCCAAGGCCCGCCAGAAACTCACGCCCCAACCCCTCATCCAGCCGCGCGCGCCCCTTCAGCGTGCTGCCCGCGCCCGGCACACCAATCGGCATCGACCAGGTCGCACTGGCCCGCGCCGCGCCGAGCCGCAGATCACCGCTGATCTCAACCTTCTCCGGCACCGCGTGCAATTCAAGGCGATCAGCGCTGACCAGGCGGCCCCGCACCAGCCGGTCAGAGCGCACATCCGTCAGCGTGCCGCGCACATCAAACCGGATATCTTCGCGCAAAGGCCTGCGCATCAGCGGCACATGGATCGTGCTGGTGATGCGGGCGCGGCCTTCGCCCAGATCGGTCGGCATATTGGCGCGGCTCAGAAACCCAAAGGGCGGCTGATCCAGCAGCGACAGCCCCGCCGTCAGACTGCTCTCGGTGTTCAGCCTGATCTCGGCCAGCACCGGGCGCCGGCGAAAATCGGCCACCTTGAACATCGAGCGGCTGACGCGAATTTCCCCACCTGCAGGCGGGGTTATCAGACCATCTTCAACCACCGTGACATAAGACGCCCCCTCAATCACCGCATAGCCGCGGCCCTGGCGGATCGGCGGCAGCGTCGGCATGAAGCGCACATCGGCATCCACAAATTCATAGCCCAGCGACAGGCGCGGCTCCTGTCCGGGGCGCAGCCGCAGACCGGCGCGGGCGTTAAACAGCATGCCCTGCTGCACATTTTCCACCAGCCATTCCCGGGTTTTCGCCACCAGCTGCACCGGCCAGAGCGCGATCAGCTGATTGTGGCGAATGCGGTCCTGGGTGACATCCACCGCCACCTCCCAGCCCGCATCGGTGGCGCGGACATCGCCGCTGAGCGAGAGGTGGCGATCCTCTTCAACCAGCGAGAACTGCCCCACCTCCACCGAGAACGGGTCGAGCCGCAGCCGCACATCGGCCGCCCCTTTTGAGAACTGAATGCTCTGCTCAAACACACCATGCGGGTTGATGACCAGATCCGACAGCGCCAGCTGGGTGACGAAATCCTGCGGAATGCCATCCTTCAGATCCAGCAGATCCACATGCCCTGCCGCGCGCATCCGCAGCGCCGGGCTGTCCACGCGCAACTCGGAAATCCGCAGACGCGAAGCCGCGGGATCCAGCGCGAACTCAAATTCCGCGCCGCGCAGCCGCAGGGGCTGCACCCCTTCGACGGGTTTCAGAACGCCCTCGCCCAGCGACAGCGCGCCGCTGAGAAAGGTCACGCGGCCGTCGGCGCCAAGTCCGGCCTGCATCTCGCCCGAAATCGGCGCCTCCAGCGCGCGCAGCGGTGCCAGAACCGGGGCCTGAGCCGCCAGATCCGCAGCCGCCATATCTTCGACCCGCACCGAGATTTCGGCCCCGCCATTGCCCGGTATGATGAAGGTCAGCTGCGCGCGGGCCTGGCGCTCTGCGCCCCCGACCAGCCCCATTCCGACATCCAGCGCCACCCGATCGCCGCGCCGGCTGAGTGCGATGCGTCCGTCGCCCACCGTGTAGACCCGCCCGGCGCGGCGATCATCCAGGGTGATGGTGACGGCATCAGCCTCGGCGCGGTTCAGCGCCTCGGTGATCGGCAGGGAAAAGGTATCGGCGATCCGGTCCAGAAGCTCGGCGAAATTTTCAGGCGGGCTGACGCCGCCGCCGCCGATATCCAGATCGAAGGTCCCATCGGGCAGACGGCGCAGCGCCAGCCGCGCGCCGCTGATCCGCACCGAAGCCGGGCGGATTTTCCCGGTCAGAAGCGATCCGGCCTCAAAGCGCACCGAGACATCGGGCAGCACCGCACGGCCCGTCCCTTCGGCAGAGGCGATGCGCAGATCTTCGATTCTGAGTTCCGGCAGACGGTCCGATCCGATGCGCAGCGACACGCCGCCCAGTGACAGACGCGCCTGACCACTGAGCGCGGTATTGACCCGCGACTGCAGTTCCGCGACCGCCCAGACCGGCAGATCGACCGGGCGGCCCGACATCAGATAGGCCGCGCTGCTGAGCAGCCCCAGGATCAGCACCAGCGACAGCCCCGCCCAGACCACGGCCCGCCCGAGCCGTCGCGTGAAACCACCCCTCCGGGGGGCAGTCCTGGGCCTGTCCTGGGCTGGCTCGTCCTGCATGTGATCCGAAAAATCTCTCTGTCCCGCAGGCTTTAACTTTCCACAGAGCGGGGTAAAAGACAAAAGAATGTCAGCCCGACGCTGCCATAGAACGGAGCCATGAAATGATCGAAGCCGGAAGCACTGCCCCCGATTTCACCCTGCCGCGCGATGGCGGCACCATGGTCACCCTTTCGGCGCAGCGCCCGGGCAAAGTGGTGCTCTATTTCTACCCAAAGGACAACACGCCCGGCTGCACCACAGAAGCGCTGGATTTCAGCGCGCTGGCGGCGGACTTCGCGGCGGCAGGCGTTCAGGTCTTTGGGATGTCCCGGGACAGCGTGAAAAAGCACGATAATTTCTGCGCAAAACACGGGCTGAAAGTGGCGCTTTTGTCAGATGAAGACGGCACCACCTGTGAGGCTTACGGCGTCTGGGTCGAAAAGCAGAACTACGGCAGGACCTATATGGGGATCGAACGCTCCACCTTTCTGATCGATGGGGCGGGTCAGATCGCGCGGGTCTGGCGGAAAGTGAAGGTCAAAGACCACGCGGCAGAGGTGCTTGCTGCGGCGCGTGGTCTTTGATCGAGGGGGGCCTCAGCGCAGGCCGATGAAGGACAAAATGGCCAGAACCACGACGACCAGGCCGATAATGTAAATGACATTGTTCATGCGTCTCTCTCCGCTCACTTATTAAAACCGTAGGGGGTGCCCCGGCGACCCGCCGGGGCCACATCCTGTCAACCACAGCGCGGGCGGGCGGGTTCCTTAACAATCCCTGAAGAACGGCCTGAGGGACGCAAAAGGCCGGTCCCCGCTGTCGGGAACCGGCCTTTGGTTTGTCGAAAAATGCGGGCTCTCAGGCGACTTTAAGTCCCTCGCGACCCGCCAGATCGCAAAAGAACTGCCAGGCCACACGGCCCGAGCGCGAGCCACGGGTGGCCTGCCATTCGATCGCTTCGGCGCGCAGCCGCTCTTCCGGAACCGACAGACCATAGCTGTCGCAATAGCCCCGGATCATCGCCAGATAATCGTCCTGATCGCAGGGATGAAAGCCCAGCCACAGACCAAAGCGATCTGACAGCGAGACCTTTTCTTCCACCGCCTCAGCCGGGTTGATGGCAGAGGAGCGCTCATTCTCAATCATCTCGCGCGGCATCAGATGCCGTCGGTTCGAGGTGGCGTAAAAGACCACATTCGAGGGACGTCCCTCAATGCCGCCGTCCAGCACGGCCTTCAGCGCTTTGTAGTGCTGATCGTCATGGCTGAAGGAAAGATCATCGCAGAACAAAATGAAGCGGTGCTCTTTCGCGGCGCGCAGGAAGTTCAGCAGACGCCCGATGGTGCCCAGATCTTCGCGGCTGATCTCGACCAGCTTCAGGGGCTCACCCTCTGCACGAACTTTCGCGTGCACCGCTTTGACAAGGCTGGATTTCCCCATGCCCCGCGCGCCCCACAAAAGCGCGTTATTGGCGCCAAAGCCCCGCGCAAACTGGCGGGTGTTTTCCAACAGAGTATCGCGTGAGCGGTTCACACCGATCAGCAGATCAATGCCGACCCGTGAGACATGGGTCACAGCCTCCAGCCGGTCAGGCTGACTGTGCCAGATAAAGGCATCTGCCGCCCCGAAATCGGGGGCGGCAGGCAGGGCGGGAGCGAGGCGCTCAAGCGCCTCGGCGATGCGGATCAGCGGATCAGTCGTCACGTTCTGGCAGGCCCTTCGCTGTCATCTTCGTCGTCTTCATCATCGACCCACAGACCTTCGGCCCGCAGCTTTGCTTCGCGCTTGCGCTCAATCCGGCGGATCAGGAAAATCGAGACCTCATAAAGCGGATAGATCGCCGCAAAGAGGATCAGCTGGCTCATCATATCGGGCGGCGTCACCAGGGCCGCGACGATCAGAATGACCACGATGGCATATTTGCGCACCGAACCCAGCCCCTCCGAGGTCACGATCCCCGCCTTGCCCAGCAGCGTCAGCAGCACCGGCAGCTGGAAGCAGATCCCGAAGGCCGCGATGAATTTCATCGTCAGCGACAGATATTCCTCAACCGAGCCCTGGAAGCCGATAGAGGCCAGCTCATTGCCTGCCCCTTCGATCTCGCCCGGACCAAAGCCGCCCTGCTGGAACGACAGGAAGAACGAGAAGGCGATCGGCAGCACGACGTAATAAGCAAACGCCGCGCCAAGGAAAAACATGATCGGCGAGGAGATCAGGAAGGGCAGCAGCGCGCCTTTTTCCTGGCGGTAAAGACCCGGCGCCACAAACCGCCAAAGCTGAAAGGCGATAAAGGGGAAGGACAGCGCAAAGCCGCCCAGCACCGCGATGCGGACCGCCACGAAGAAGCCTTCCTGCACCTTGATCAGGAAGAGGCCGCAGTTCTGCCCGCGATCGGCCAGCGCATTACAGATCGGCTGGGTCAGGAAATTGAAGACCGGATTCCAGACTGCAAAGCAGATCATCATGCCAATGAGAAAGGCCACGACCGACCAGATCAGCCGGTTGCGCAATTCGCTCAGGTGTTCAATCAGCGGCGCGGCGCTGTCGTCGATGTCATCAGTGCTCATGTGTCGGACTTCGTCTCACCACTGGCAGGAGCGGCCGGGCTGGCCGCAGCCACCGGCGCAGGAGAAACCGCAGCCGGGGTCGCCTCAGGCGTGCCCGCAGAGGCGGCAGGGACGGCAGCTGCGGCAGAGCCCGAAAGCCCCGCCCCCATCACGGCCCCCATGGCCGCCTTGCCGGGATTGGTCATCGCTTTGCGCGGATCCCATTTCTCGAACTTATCGGCGGCATCCTTCAGACGGTCCATACCGCTGGTTGCCTCCTTGAGATCCTTCGCGACATCTTTCACCCCGGTCTCATCCGCCGCACTTTCCATCGCGCGTGAGAACTCACGCGCCATCTGGCGGGCACGGGCGGTGAAGCGACCGAGTTGTTTGAACATCACGGGCAGATCTTTCGGCCCGACAACCACCAGCGCAACCACGCCGATGACGAGTAATTCGGACCAGCCGATATCGAGCATCTTTGCCCCTCCCGGTCAGTCGGCTCAGACTTTGTCTTTGTCGGCAACCGGCGGGGTCACGTCACGGGCATTGTCCGCACCCGCCGAGTGGATGGTATCGGTTTCTTCTTTCACGCCTTTTTTGAAGGCGGTGATGCCTTTGCCGACTTCCCCCATCAGCGACGAGACTTTCCCGCGGCCAAACAGCACGAGAAGCACAACGGCGATCAGAAGAAGGCCGGGAAGACCAATATTGTTCAGCATTTCTTATCTCCGGACAACACCGCATCAGGCGGTGAAACATTTCTTGCCTTAAGGAGTAAGACCAGAACCCCGCAACAGGAAGCCCCCCTGCCCCCTGTACCTGACAGCTATTTGTCAGTTGCCCTCTCCGGTGTCTCTCCTGCGACAGTGAATATTGCCGCAGTCTGCGGGACGGGTGGAAAATACGGCGGCAGCGCGTGCGAATCGCCCCTCAGGCGACCAGCCGCAACTGCCGGGCAAGGCCGTCATTATCCTCAACCAGATTGGCGAGGGTGACCTGATCGAGCGTGGTGAAAAACGCCGCCAGCGCCTTGTTGATCGCGCATTGCAGCCGACAGACGTCCTTCAGCGGACAATCAACGGTGCTGTGATCGGCGCAATCGGTGAAGGGCACCTCGCCCTCCAGCGCGCGAAAGACCTGCCCCACGGTGATCTCTTCCATCGGACGGCCCAGCAGCACGCCCCCGGCACGGCCGCGAAGGGTGCGCAGAAAGCCTCTCTGGCCAAGGGTGTGGATCACCTGGGCGAGGTGATTTTCCGAGGCACCGCAGGCAATGGCAATCTCGTGCTTGCGCACGATGCGATCTGGCTGCACGGCGCAGAACATCAAGGTTCGCATGGCCAGCTCGGTCCGCATCGTCAGTCTCATGATAAATCCCCCTGCACAATAAATGCGAACGGCGAAAATCCCCGAAGCCGTCGCAGTGCCGAAAAGATATATGAAGAAACCCACATTTCCCTTGATCTGGATCAAGGGAAATGTGCGAAGACCGCTTTACTGGCGCAAAAGCGCGCCCTCAGCGGCATCGCGCACCGACCAGCTGTGCAGGCCGCTGACAATGGCCTGGGCCATACCCGCCCGCCACAGCGGATCATTGAGCCGTTTCAGATCCCCCGCAGAGGACAGATAGCCAAGCTCAATCAGCACCGACGGAA
This sequence comes from Falsigemmobacter faecalis, assembly GCF_003863335.1. GTDB lineage: Bacteria > Pseudomonadota > Alphaproteobacteria > Rhodobacterales > Rhodobacteraceae > Wagnerdoeblera > Wagnerdoeblera faecalis. Next base: position 46,715 of record NZ_RRAZ01000011.1, read on the forward strand.
TATCCGGCGCCTTCAGCACCGAAAAAGCCGCAGACCGGCGCGGGATGCGGTGCAGCGCAATTCCCGCCTCTGCCATCGCCCGCAGCAGATCTTCAGAGAGTTTCTCCGCGCGCGGCGCGGTTTCAACCCGTGCCATATCCATCAAAACCCCGGCGATCAGATCATCCTGCCCCTTGAGATCCACCCCCGACATCAGCGCGTCACGGTCATGCCGCTCGGCAAGCGCCGCCGAGGCCGCATCAGAGGCCTCGGCCGCCATGGTGTAGATCGTGGCCCCCTTCGCCACGCCTTCCGTCACCGCATCGGCGTGCAGCGAGATAAAGACATCCGCCCCCGCCGCATGCGCCAGCGCGATCCGCGTCTCAAGCGGCACGAAGACATCGCGTTCACGGGTCAGGCGGACATTGGAAAAGCCGTCGCGCAGCAGCGCCTCTTTCAATTCCCGCGCGAAGGTCAGCATCAGCGCGGCTTCGCTCTGCCCGCCGTTTTCGGCCCCCGGATCCAGCCCGCCGTGGCCAGGATCGAGCATAATGACCAAAGGCCCGCTGCCGCGCGGGGCCCGGGGTGTCGCCAGATCGGCGGGCACCGGCAGCGCCCAGCCCGGCGGGTCGCGGCGTGCCGCCTCAAGGCGGAAGGCATCCTCATCGGCCTCGGCAAGCTCCAGCCGCAGGAGGGCGCGGGTCCCGTCGCCCTGCCCGGTCTTCAGCTCCGCAAGCTGCGCAAGCCGCGGGCGATCGAGTGCCAGCACCAGCCGCGACCAGCCATCCGCCACCGGCCCGCCACGCAGCGGACCAAAACCGCTGAGCCCCGGTCCCTGCAAAAGTGTCGCAAAATCGAGCGCCCGGAAATCCACCTCGCGAAAATCAGCGATCAGCCGCGGCGGATCCGCAAGATAGCGGATCCTCCAGGGCACCGGCTGCGAGAGCGCCAGATTGAAAAAAGCAACGCCTTCATCGACATGCAGGGAACTCCCCCGCGCATCCGCCCGGGCCAGACCCGAGAAATGCCCCTGAGCCTGCACCCCGCTGCCCGCAGCACCTGAGAGACACAGAGCCGCGCAAAGCGCCTTCAGCCATCCGCGCATGGTGATCCCCCTATGCCTCAAGAGCGCGCACCCGGCCCGCAAGCCAGGTCAGATCCGTATCATCAATCCCCAGCTCTGCCAGCTTCGCGCTGGTGGCATAGAGATAATCGCGGTTCAGCCCCCGCCCGCCTGCGGCCCGCGCAATCACCGCCGCCTGCTCATCAAGGCTGAGCGCGCCGGTATATTGCGCATGGCTGCGGTCCATCACATAGGCCAGCGCTGTGATCTGACCGCCGCCCTGGTCGCGCAGCTCCAGATCGAGCCAGGCCTCAACATAGGCTGAGGAGACCAGCTCACGCTCGCGCAGCATGGCCAGCGTTTCGGCCTCACTGCCGGGGGCTGCCCGCAGCGCCAGACCGTCACACCAGCTGCCCTCGGCGCGGTCCATGGCCAGCACGAGGCCCGGATGCTCCTGCGTGCCGCGGTGGTGGATCGACCACATGCAAAAACTGCGGCTCCAGCCCGGCGCACGGGCCAGACGCATCTCCGCCACCGGAAAATCCGGCTGCCAGATCAGCGAGCCATAGCCAAAGACCCAGAGCGGGCTCGGCGCATCGGTGAAATCAGGAAGAACTGGCTCTGTCGACATAGGCCATGTATTGAGCAGCAAATCAGAAAAGGAAAGAGCTCTGATGCGGGCACTGATCGCGGTGATTGTGGTGGCCTTTGCGGCCTGGGCGGGCTGGTGGTTCGTGGCGGCAAAAGCCGGACGGGCCGGGGCGGAAGCGGCTTTTACGGCGCTTCAGGCCCAGGGCTGGGAGGCGCGCCACCAGGGGATCGACGTGCAGGGCTTCCCCAACCGGGTTGATCTGACGATCACCGAACCCGCGATCGCGCCCCCCGCCTCAGCCTGGGGCTGGCAGGCGCCCTTCGTGCAGCTTCTGGCGCTGAGCTATAAGCCCTGGCATGTGATCGCCGCCTTCCCGAATGAGCAAAGCCTGCAGACCCCCGCAGGTCCGGCCAGGCTGCGCGCCGGCAAGCTGCAGGCCAGCGTGGTGGTCACCCCCGACACCGCCGTTGCGCTGGAGCGCGGGCAGCTTGCCGGTGACATGCTGTCGCTTGAGGGGCCTGGTCAGTGGAACCTCGACAGCCTTTCTGCCGCCATTTACAAAAACCCGGGCGAGGTGAATGCCTATGACCTGGGGCTGACCCTGACCGGCATCACCCCCGATCCGGCGCTGACCGGGCTTTTGCCCCATGGCCTGCTGCCCGACACATTGCCGGTGCTGCATCTTGATGCCCTGGCGGGCTTTACGGCAGCGCTCGACCGTCATGCGGCGGAGACGCAGCCCGAGCTGACCCATCTGACCCTGCGCGAATTGCGCAGCGAATGGGGCCCGGTGAAGCTGCATCTGAGCGGGCGTCTGGTGCCCGATGCGGAGGGCCTGGCCGAGGGCAGCCTGCAACTGCGCCTCGAAGGCGCGGCCACGCTGATCGAGATCATGGGCGCCTCCGGCATGATCGCCGAAAAAGACATGCGAAATCTGAGCTTTGCGGTAAAGGCCATGTCCGGCGGTCAGGACAGCGTCACCCTGCCGCTGAACTTCGCCCGTGGCCGGATGACCCTCGCCCTCTTCCCGGTCGGCCCGGCACCTCGCCTGCGGTATTGAGCGCGGCGGCGCTTCGAAGACCCGGTGACGGCCTCAGCCGCTGGCTTTCTGCAAGAACGCTGAAGCGCGTTAAAACAGCACGGAGAGCCCCCGTCGGCTCAGGCGGGTCCGGCCCCCGCAGGCTCAGTCCTGCGGCTGAGCCGCAGCACGATCCCGTCCCGCGCCCGCACGGTCAGAAAGGCCACCGGCTGCGGCACCGGGCCTGCGGGCGCGAACTCCCACTCCGCCAGCAGAGTGGCCAGCAGGATCACTCCCTCGGCCATGGCAAAGCCCGCCCCGGTGCAGACGCGGGGCCCGGAGGAAAACGGCAGATAGCCGTCCCGCGCGGCTTTGCGGGTCTCAGGGCGCTGCCAGCGGTCGGGATCAAAGTGATCGGGCTCTGTCCAGATCCGCTCATGGCGCTGCAGATGCCAGGGCGACAGCACCACCTGGGCGCCGGGCGTGACGGCGCGGTTCCGAAAGCTCTCGCGCTGCCGCGTCTCACGCACCATCATCGGCACCGGCGGATAAAGCCGCAGCGTCTCGCGGAAGACATCGCGGATCAGCGGCAGTTTTGAGAGCCCCGAGAACGAGGGATCGCGCAGGAAAGTCTGCGCCTCTGCCAGGCAGCGGGCCTGGATCTCCGGATGGCTCGCCAGCAGCCAGAGCGCCCAGGAGAGGGCCGAGGCCGAGGTCTCATGCCCCGCGAGAAAGAAAATTGCCACCTGATCGGTCATCTCAGCCGCATCAAATCGCTGACCACTTAAGGGATCCGCCGTGGTCATGATCTTGGTGGCCAGATCATCCGGCGCGGTCCCCGTGGCGATTTCTGCCGCCCGCGCCTCGGTCAGGCGGGTAATCAGGCTGCGGATCTCAGCCGCTTTGGCGCGGGTGCTGCGGCGGTGAAAGCGCGGAAACCACCTCGGCAGCGGCAGAAAAGCCGCAAGGTTCAGCAGCGGCTGGTTGCGCTGATAGGCGCGAAAGGCCTCAAAGACGCCGCGCGCCATCTCATGCTCAATCGGGATCGAAAACAGCGTGCGAAAGATCACATCGGCGGCGGCGTGGCTGGCCTCGGCCTCAATCTCCACCTCCCCCGGGCGCAGCCTTGCGCTGGCCGCGCGGGCCGCCTCAAGCATGGCGGGAAAGGTGTCGCGCAGACGCCCCCCCTCGAAGGCCGGGTCGATGATGCGGCGCTGCCGCTTCCAGGTCTCGCCATTGGTCAGAAAGACCGAATTGCCCAGAAGCGGCCGCAGCCCCTCTCCGATGCGGTCGGATTTCGGGAAGTCATCGGGCCGCTCATTCAGAACGAGCCGCAAAAGCGTGGGATCATTGCAGAGATAGCTTCTGAAAAACGGCGTGCGAAACTCAGCCATCCAGGCGCGGTAAAGCTTTGCCGGCTGCGCCGAAAGAATATCCTGGCGAAAGAGCCGCAGATAGCGCCAGAGCGAGACTTTTCCGGGCCGTGAAGGGGGCTTCGGCGCGGGGATCACGCGGCGGTATCCGTGAATTTTGACGCCGCCCTGGTGATCCGCCCGGCCGAGGGTTTTCGCCCGCCCAGACGGTCGTGCAGCGTCAGAGGGCCCGCCGTGATGCGAAAGAAATCATAGGCATCAGGAGAGGCCGGCAAACGGTCGAAGGCGCAAAGATATTGAAAATGAATGCGAAAAAACCGACCCCGCAGACTGCGTCGCTTTTCCGGGCTGAGGGTCTGGCTGAAGGCGGCCGAGAGCACCAGGGGCCACCTCTGCTCCGGCGTGGCCACACCGCTGACCGCCACCGGATCGCACAGCGCAAAGGTGCAGCCGTCTGAAGGCGCGGTCACATCAATCCAGGGGATTTCCGACTGAACCGAGAGGCGCTGCAGATCGCGGCGCAGCTCCGATGCTTCAGGCAGAAAAGAGACCATGGGAACCGCCTGCCCCAGCGAGAGAAACGACAGCTCCGCACGGCCTTCGGGCAGCCCCTCGGCCAGCAGCCGCGAAAGGGTGGATACGCCCAGATGCACCCCGGAAGAATGGCCGATCAGCAGGACCTCATCCACCTCAGGGTCGCGCAAAGCAGCGCGGATTTTCGCGGAAAACGCATCGATTCGCGCGGAAAGATCCGCCGGATAGGCCCCCTTTTGCCGCGCCACATAGGCGAAATCATGCATCAGATAATGCGCGAAAATCCGGCGGTCGAGCCGCTGGCAAAGCCGCAGAAGCCCCCAGACCACCGCAACCCCCGGCAGGACCGCAAGCCAGCCCGGCAGGAAACGGGCGCCAAGGCGAAAGGTCAGCCAGCCCGCCAGAAGCGCGAACAAAAGCTGTGCCAGAAGCACCGCCACCGGATAAAAGCTCGCAATCATCGGCCCCTTCCGGAGCCCGACCAGCGGCCAGAGCGCGCCGGAGCCGATATAGACCCGCGCCGTGCGCCAAAGCTGCAGATAGCTCGCGAAAATCCCCTCCGGCATCGCGCGGCGCACCAGATCATGCCAGGGCAGCACCTCATAGCGCGCAGAAACCGTCACGCCCTCGATCTCTGCCGCGATGCCAAAAGCATTGCGCCCCCCCTCTCCGCCCGGCGGCTGAAGCGCGATCTGATAGCCCGAAAGCCGTGCCTGCTCTGCCCCTTCGCGGCGATAAAGCTCGCGGTAGCGGCGCGGCGGAAAGGGATCGAAGCCGGGAATATAGAAGACCAGCCGTCTGCGGACCTCAGTCTTCGCCATGTCCCGCCCCCCTTTGCGCGCCCTGCGCCAGCAGATCAGCCCAGAGTGGCGAGAATTGGGAAGGTTTCAAGCAGCCAGAAGGCAAATGCCGCAAATTGACCGGTCAGCATCATCAGACCCACGGTCCACAAAAGCAGCCCCGAGATCCGCTCAATGCGGCCGAGATGACGGCGCAAAAAGCCCATAACGCCTTTTAAAGACGGGAAAAACGCCGCGACCAGCAGGAAGGGAATGCCAAGGCCAATGGCATAGCCCGCGAGCAGCATAAGCCCGCGGTGAATGTCCGCCTGGGTGGCCGCCATCGACAGGATCGCGCCCAGGATCGGCCCCAGACAGGGCGTCCAGCCAAAGGCAAAAGCCAGCCCCAGAACATAGGCCCCAAAGGCCGAGCCGCCCTGATCGCCAGCTTCCAGCCGCGCTTCGCGGTCCATGAAGCCGATGCGGAAAATGCCTAAGAAATGCAGACCGAAGATCATGATCACCGCGCCTGCGATGGTCACGAACCAGTCCTGATACTGCAACAGCGCCCGACCAAGAGCCGAGGCCGCCAGCCCGAGGATGAGGAAAACCGTGGAAAGGCCCAGAACGAAAAAGAAAGCCGCCAGCAGCACAGGGCCACGCTTGCTGGCACGGCCTTCCATATCGCGCAGCGAAACGCCGCTCATATAGGCAAGATAGGGGGGAACGATGGGCAAAACACAGGGACTGAGAAAGGAAAGGAAACCCGCAAGTCCCGCAATCATAAGCGCGGGCAGCAGCCCCGCATCCAGCACGTCAATTCCCAGCATCTTCGCCTCCAGGCCCGGTCGGTCAGGGCATAGCCCAATCCGCAGGCGGGGTCACGCCGGGCCGGGTCACTTTGCCGACAGCGGCAAAGCGGGCCCGGCCCGGGTGGTCAGTTAAGGATCAGACGGCCCACCAGCCCTTACGGCGACCGGTTGCTGCGGGCTCTGCCGCCGGAGCGGGGGCCGGTGCCGGGGTCTCAGCTGCGACCGGAGCGGCTGCCTCAGGGGCCTCCGCAGCGGCGGCGGCTTTGGCCTTTGGCGTGCGGGTTGCTCTGGGCTTGGCCGGGGCTTTTTCACCCTTCGGCTTTGCAGGCGCACGCTTCGGTTTGGCCGGAGCCTCAGCGGTCACGGCTTCTGCTTCCACCGCCTCGACCTTCGCCTTGGTGGCACGGCTGCGGCGCGGTTTGGCCGGAGGCTCTTCCGCAACGACTTCCGCGACAACTTCGACAACTTCGGCCACCGGAGCAACTGCCGCCGCAGGCTTTTTCGCGCGGCTGCGCTTGGGCTTGGCGGGGGCTTCTGCCACCGGTGCGGCCTCAGCTTCGGCAGCAACCGGCTCTGCAACGATCACCGCAGGCTCAGCCACAACGACAGGCTGCGCGACCACAGGTTCAGCGACAACCGGAGTGTCAACAGCTTGCGCTGCAACGGTTTCCTCTGCCTCATCCTCGTCGGAGCCGTCATCCTCGTCGTCAGCCCCTTCAGCGTTCACGCCATCGGCTGCACCGTCTTTGCCACCGCGCCGGCGACGACGACGACGGCGTTTCTTCTTGCCGTTGCCATCTGCACCCGCAGCCTCAGGCTCTGCCGGGGTTTCAGCGGCTTCGGCCTCAACGACCTCAACCTCTGCCACGACCTCGTCTTCGACGATCAGTTCTTCCTCAAAGACCGGCTCTTCTTCCAGATCCGGCATCACGCCCGCAGCCAGCGACACCACCTGCGAAGACGCGGCAGCCACCAGACGGGTCGCCGTTTTGAACTTCTCGATCACATAATCCGGGCTGACGAGCGCGGGATCCGCCTCCATCCGCACGGCCATGCCATAACGCGCCTCAATCTGAGCGATATGTTCGCGCTTATGGTTGAAGAGGTAGTTAATTACCGCGATCGGCGCTTTCAGCAGCACTTCGCGCGACCGGCGGCGGGTGCCCTCTTCTTCGAGCGCGCGCAGGATCGCCAGAGCCTGGTTGTCATCCGAGCGGATGAGGCCGGTGCCGTGGCAGTGCGCACAGGGCTGCGTGGTCGATTCAAGCATGCCCGGGCGCAGACGCTGACGCGACATCTCCATCAGGCCAAAGCCCGAGATGCGGCCAACCTGGATCCGTGCACGGTCGGTTTTCAGCTTGTCTTTCAGACGCTTCTCGACGGCAGCGTTGTTTTTACGCTCTTCCATATCGATGAAGTCGATGACGATCAGACCGGCCAGATCGCGCAGGCGCAGCTGACGGGCAATCTCATCCGCTGCCTCAAGGTTGGTCTTGACGGCGGTGTCTTCGATCGAGCCCTCTTTGGTCGCACGACCCGAGTTGACGTCAACCGCAACCAGCGCCTCGGTGATGCCGATGACGATATAGCCACCCGATTTCAGCTGCACGACCGGGTTGAACATGCCCGCCAGATAGCTTTCGACCTGGAAGCGCGCAAAGAGCGGCTGCGCATCGACATAGGGTTTCACGACCGAAGCCTGGGTCGGCATGATCATCCGCATGAAGTCTTTCGCGGCGCGGTAGCCTTCGGCCCCCTCAACCAGAACTTCGTCGATCTCACGGGTGTAGAGATCCCGGATGGTGCGCTTGATCAGATCGCCTTCTTCATAGATCGGCGCCGGAGCGTTCGATTTGAAGGTCAGCTCGCGGATCTGCTCCCAGAGGCGGCAGAGGTATTCGTAATCGCGGCGAATCTCCTGCTTGGTGCGTTTCGCACCGGCCGTGCGGATGATGAGACCTGCGCCTTCCGGCACTTCAATCTCGCCCGCGATCTCTTTGAGCTTCTTACGATCCGGCGCATTGGTGATCTTGCGCGAGATGCCACCGCCACGTGCGGTATTCGGCATCAGAACGCAGTAACGGCCAGCGAGCGAGAGATAGGTGGTGAGAGCCGCGCCCTTGTTGCCGCGCTCTTCTTTCACGACCTGAACCAGCATGATCTGCCGGACCTTCACCACTTCCTGGATCTTATACTTTTTCGGACGCGCGCGGCGCGGCTCGGGGATCTCTTCGGCAAGATCTTCTTCGCCGACCGACTCGATTTCATCATCGAAATCGCCCGGATGATCGAGCGCGCCGTGGTCGTGACCATGATCATGGTCATGCGCGACGGCGGCGCCTGCGAAATCCGCAACCAGCGCCTCTGCCCCGGTTTCTTCGCCCAGATCGACGACATCCATGCCCGCCACTTCGGTCGAAGTCACGGCATCTGCACGGGCACCTTCGGCCTGCGCCGGACGCGAGCGGTGGCGCGAACGGTTGCGCGAACGCCCGCCGTTGCCATTGCCGCTGCCGTTTTCTTCATCGGCTTCGGCCCGCTGCATCGCGCGCTCTTCGTCGATCAGCGCTTTGCGGTCCGCCTGCGGGATCTGGTAATAATCCGGGTGGATTTCCGCAAAAGCGAGGAAGCCGTGACGGTTGCCACCGTAATCGACAAAAGCCGCCTGGAGCGAGGGCTCCACGCGGGTGACTTTCGCCAGATAGATGTTCCCCGCCAGCTGGCGCTTGTTTACGGTTTCAAAGTCAAATTCTTCGACTTTGTTTCCGTCCACCACCACAACCCGGGTCTCTTCCGGATGGGTGGCGTCGATCAGCATTTTCTTTGCCATTCTGTTCCATTGCTGCCCCCGCGCCGCCGCATCCGAAGAGGCCTGAGCCTGTCATCGGTCGGGTCTGCATCAGGGGATCTGTAAGGGCGATATCCTGTCCCATGCGCGCGGGCGTGGCGGCTCCCGGCCGCCCCGTCATCCTCTGCGCCTGGTCAACAAGGATCATCGCGTTTCTTTCGCTTGCCCGGCACCGCCACGGCACTGAGCTTTCAGTTATTCACACCTGCATGGGCAGGCAGCTTGCGGCCTTGCGGCCATTCCGGCTGCGCCAGAGGCAGAGGAACGGTCTTTTTCGTTCCTGCAGCGGCGCAGAGAATTTTCGGGCGGAAGAGTGTGATCCGCGTGGGAGAAAACTAGCGGCAAAGCCCTGCCGAATACAATGACTTATTTTAGGGTAAAATATTTAACGATCTGTCGCGGGCATCCGTCACCCTGCCCGTTCATCTTAATAAAAAGACGCAAAGACCCGAGCCGGGAAGGACCTGAGCCCTTCCCGATGGTGGCAGAATCCCTTGGGTTCAGACGTAATCCTGACGCTGCAGGCCATATTTGGCCATCTTCTCATTGAGCGTGCGGCGCGGCAGCGACAGCTCTTCCATGACGGCCACGATCGAGCCTTTGTGACGGCGCATGGTATTGTCGATCAGCATCCGCTCAAAGGCATCGACGTATTCTTTCAGCGGCTTGCCCTCGGTGGTCATCGCCAGATCGGAGGCCTCGTTATCCGCCATCAGCAGCGAGGCAATCGAGCCCGAGCCACGGCGGTTCTGCAGCACCGCCCGTTCAACGATGTTCACAAGCTGCCGCACATTGCCCGGCCAGGGCGCCTGAAGAAGCTGTGCCGCCTCCTGGGCGGTGAGTTGCGGCGCGTCACAGCCGTATTCATCGGCAAACTGATCGGCCAGTCGCGTAAACATGATCAGAATATCTTCGCCCCGCGTCCGCAGCGGCGGCAGGGTGATCTTCATCGCGCCAAGGCGGTAATAAAGATCGGGCCGCAGCAGATCTTCGAGGGTCTTATCGGGCGCATGTTCATTGCAGATCGCAATAATGCGGGTCTCAGGCAATGTGCCCTGCTCATTGATGAAGGTCAAAAGCCGCGCCTGAAGCGCGTTCGGCAGCGCCTCAATATCTTCAAGGCAAAGCGTGCCGCCGCGGGCCTCTTCGACCAGCGGCAGGCCTGCGCCCTCGGCCACCGGGCCGAAGAGCTTTTCAGAGAGCGATTGTTCCGAATAGGCCGCACAGGAGATCGTCACGAACTTCCGGCTCGCCCGAGGTCCCACCGCATGCATGGCATGGGCGACCAGGGTCTTGCCGGTGCCGGTCTCGCCGTCAATCAGCACATGGCTGTCGGCCTGGCCGAGATCAAGGATGTCTTCGCGCAGACGCTCCATGGCCGGGCTGGTGCCGATCAGCTTTTTCATCAGCGTCGTGCCATCGGACAGCTCTTTGCGCAGAGCGCGGTTGTCCAGCGTCAGGCGGCGCTGATTGGTGGCCTTTTTCGCAAGCTCCGTCATGCGGTCCGGGTTGAAGGGCTTTTCCAGAAAATCGAAGGCGCCGATCCGCATGGCTTCCACCGCCATCGGCACATCGCCATGGCCGGTGATCATGATGACCGGCAGCCCCGAATCCATCCCCATCAGCTTTTTCAGCAGCGTCATCCCGTCGATCCCGGGCATTTTAATGTCCGAGATCACCACGCCGGGGAAATCCGAGCCAATCGCTTTCAGCGCTTCTTCGCCCGAGGCGAAGGTCTCCGTGTCAAAGCCCGACAGCGCCAGCCACTGGCTGATCGACTGCCGCATATCGGCTTCGTCATCGACGATCGCAACTTTCATCGCGCGTGCCATTCATCCTCACTCAGCTGCCTGTGCAGTTTTATCGATGAGCGGCAGCTGCAGATCAAAGATCGCGCCGCCCTGCTCTCCGTTCCGGGCGGTCAGGCGTCCCCCCAGATCGGCGACGATTCCCGAAGAAATCGCCAGTCCAAGTCCAACCCCTTCACCGGGCTTTTTCGTCGTCCAGAAGGGTTCAAAAAGATTGTCGAGATCCGAGATCCCGGGGCCATTGTCCGAGACCACCAGCCGCGCGGTATCCCCTGTCGTCACGATCAGGTCGATCTGCGGCAAAGCCACATCGCGGGTGGCATCCAGCGCGTTGCGCAAAAGGTTAATGATGACCTGCTCCAGCCGGATGCGGTCGGCCATGATCATCACCGGCTCTTTGGGAACCTGACGGTTGATCCGCACCCGACGGGTTTTCAGCTGCGGCTCCATCATGGCCAGGGCTTCAGAAATACAGGCTTTGAAATCGACCGGCGCGAAAGCCTCGCCGCCCTTGCGGGCATAGGACTTCAGCTGGCGGGTGATTGCCCCCATCCGGTCGATCAGATCGTCGATGCGCTGGAAAGAGGCCAAGGCTTCATCGCCCTTGCGGCGCTGCAGCAGCAGACGCGCACCGGCGAGATAGGTCTTCATCGCCGCCAGAGGCTGGTTCAACTCATGACTGACGGCAGCCGACATTTCCCCCAGAACAGCAAGTTTCGAGGACTGCGCAAGGGTCTGCTCGGCCACGGCGAGGTTCTGTTGCATACGCTCCCGCTCTGCGATTTCGCGGCGTAAACGCGCAGCAAGCCGACGCAGTTCCTCAGACTCGCGCTGAAAAACGCGGCTCTGGCTGCGGGCCTGACGCGAGAGCCAGTAAAAGCCCCCCGCCAGCAGCAGCGCAAAGCCCATAATTTCAAGGGCCAGGAAGGTGTTCACCTTTTCGCGGACGGTGTCATAACGCGAGAACATCACCATCTGCCAGCCGCGGAACGGCACCCGCGCCTCGACCTGCATCACCGCCTCGCCGCTGAGCCAGACATCCGCCGGGCTCTGCGTCCAGTCGGCAGTCATCTGAAACGCGCGTTGCAGCGCCGTGGGCGCGTCGCGCACCCGCAGCGCATCCGGCAGCGCCAGCCCGCGCCAGCGCGGCTCGGTGGCCAGCACAACCGTGCCCTCCCCGTCCATCACCGCCACGGCATCGGCCCAGCCCGACCAGGCGCGCTCATATTTCGCGAGATCGACTTCCACCACGATCACGCCGCGCGAGAACCCCTCAGAAAAGGCCGAGCGCGAAAAGCTGAAGCCATAGCCGCCCTCATCGCGCGGCCAGGAGGTAAACATGGTCTCACGCCCTGCGGCAGCCTCCTGGAAGTAGGGCTTTTCCATATGGGTGGTGCCAAGGCGCTTGCGATCCGATGAGGCGACCACACGGCCGTTTTCATCCAAAAGCATCAGCGCTGCGGTGCCGAGCTCGCTTTGCAGATCGATCAGACGCTGCGAAGTGACGGAGTAATCCGCCTTATCCAACGCACCCGTCAGCGCCGGATCGCGCGACAGCAGGATCGGCACCACCGAGCTGCGCTGCAGCTCCGACATCAGGTTGCCGGTATAAAGCGCCAGACGCAGTTCGGATCGCGAGCGCGTGGTCTGCGAATAGCGGTCGGTCAGGAACTGATGGGTAAACCAGACCACCGCAATGGCCAGAGCGACCACGCCAAGCGCCAGGCAACGCAAAATCAGCGTGCGACGTTTGCCGTCGCGCGCTGCATGATCTTCGGTGTCGTCAGTCTCAGCCCCGCTCATGGGGGCATCTTATGGCGGGGCGCTGCCCGCCACAAGCTGCAGGCCTCAGGCCAGCGCCAGAGCGCCTGCAAGTGCGCGGAACATCGCCTGACCATCGGTATTGCCCAGACGCGGATCCGCAGCGCGCTCGGGGTGCGGCATCATCCCGAGAACACGGCGATTTTCCGACAGAAGGCCTGCGATGTCTTCCGCCGCGCCATTGGGGTTGTCGGTATAGGTAAAGGCCACGCGGCCCTCGCCTTTCAGACGCGCCAGGGTCTCCGCATCGGCCTGGAAGTTGCCGTCGTGATGCGCGATCGGCAGAGCGATCTGCTGACCGACTTTATAGCCCGCCGTGAAGGCGCTTTCAGCGGTCACGGTCAGGCCAATGGTGCGGCAGATATATTTCAGACCGGTGTTGCGCATCAGCGCACCCGGCAGAAGGCCGCTCTCGGTCAGGATCTGAAACCCGTTGCAGATCCCCAGCACATAGCCGCCGCGCGCGGCATGGGCACGGACCGCATCCATGACCGGAGCGCGGGCAGCGATCGCGCCGCAGCGCAGGTAATCGCCATGGCTGAAGCCGCCCGGCACGCCCACGACATCGACGCCCTGGGGCAGCTCGCTGTCTTTGTGCCAGATGCGGGCGACCTCATAGCCGGCCTGCTCAAAGGCAGTGGCGAGATCACGGTCGCAGTTGGACCCCGGGAAGGTGATGACAGCGGCTTTCATGGCGGTCTCCGGTCGCATGGTGTGCTTGGCGCCTCCTTATACCGACAAAACGCCCGCCGCCAGCCCCGGACCGCCGAAAGCAGAAGGCTTGTGCGACAATAGGCGGAGGAGGCAGGGATTTGCATGAGGGGCCCTTTCCGCTAAAGACAGGGCCAGCAAGGAGGCCTCATGGCTGATATTCTGTTTTGGGTGATCACCCTCGCCCTCGCTTTTGCCGTTATCGGACTGATGCTTGCCGCCGCAGCGCGCGGGCGCGAGGGGGCGGTTGACACCTCTGCCGATCTGAAAGTTTACAAAGACCAGCTTCGTGATGTCGCCCGCGACCTTGAGCGCGGGCTGATCGCCGAAGAAGAGGCGGCACGGCTGCGCACCGAGATCGGCCGGCGCATCCTCACCGCCGATACCACGCAGCGGGCCGCCGATGCGACGGGCCCGCGCGGCCCCTCGCAGCTGGTCACGCTGCTGAGCATCCTGCCGGTGATCCTGGTGGCGGGCTACGGCGTCTATTACATGAAGGGCCATCCCGCGCTTGGCGATCAGCCCATGGCGCAGCGCCTGGCGGCTGCCGCGGATCTGCGCGCCGCCCGCCCGTCGCAGGCCGAGGCCGAGGCCGCCGCTGCCGCCGCCCGTGGCCCCCTGCCCGCGCCCGCGGATCAGCGCCACGCCGATCTGGTGGAGCAGCTGCGCAAAGCCGTGGCCGAGCGCCCGGAGGATCTCGACGGCCAGCGCCTGCTGGCCCGCAATGAGGCGCTGCTGGGCAATATCGCCGCCGCCGCCGCCGCCCAGGGCCGGGTCAATGCGCTGCTGGGTGAGAAGGCCGGCATCGCCGATCTGGAAGCTCAGGCCGATATGATGATCATGGCCGCAGGCGGTCGCGTGACCCCTGAGGCCGAAGAGGTGCTGACGCGCCTTCTGGCGCTGGACCGCAGCAATGGCCTTGCGCGCTATTACTCGGGCCTCTCGCTGGCCGAGACCGGGCGCTATGATCTGGCCTTCCGCTTCTGGGCACCGCTCTGGACCGACAGCCGCGAGAGTGACCCCTGGGTCCCCGTCCTGCAAAGCCAGCTGCCCGATCTGGCCTGGGCGGCCGGTCAGCACCGCTATGAGATGGCCCCGCTGACTGCCGGAACCCGTGGCCCGGATGCCGCCGCCGTGGAAGCCGCCGCCGAAATGACACCGGAGGCACGGACCGAGATGGTGCGCTCGATGGTCGAGGGTCTGATGACCCGCCTCGGCTCTGAGGGCGGCAGCTCTGAGGAATGGGCGCAGCTCATCCGCTCGCTTGGGATCCTCGGCGATGCCGAACGTGGCCGGGCGATCCTTCTTGAAGCGCGGGAGCGTTTCGTGGCACGTCCCGATGATCTGGCGCGGATCAACGCCGCCGGAAAAGCGGCGGGATTTGAATGAGCGGCTACGACGATCTGAGTGAATTTGCAGCCGTGCTGCCCCGGTTCGGGGCCGTTGCGGGCCTTGATCTGGGCACCAAAACCATCGGTTTTGCCGTCTCTGACAGCTTCCGCTCGGTTGCCACGCCGATCACCACCATCCGGCGCAGCAAATTCACCGAAGACGTCGCGCAGCTGCTGAAGCTCTGCACCGAGCGTCAGATTGCCGGGCTGGTCATCGGCCTGCCGCGCAATATGGACGGCTCTGAAGGCCCGCGCGCGCAGTCGACGCGGGCTTTCGTGCGCAACCTTGCCAGGCTCTCGCCGCTGCCCGTGGCCTATTGGGATGAAAGGCTGAGCACCGTCGCCGCCGAGCGCGCGCTGCTGGAGGCCGATACCTCGCGCAAAAAACGCGCCGAGGTCATCGATCAGGTCGCCGCGGGCTATATCCTGCAGGGCGCGCTGGACCGGCTGACCCATCTGGCGCGCGACTGAACGCCGTGGAAAGCCCCTGCACCAATATCTGCACTCTGCGCGATGACGGGCTTTGCGCGGGCTGCTGGCGCAGCCTTGATGAGATTGTGGCCTGGTCGGCGCTGACCTCCGCAGAGCGCCTGGGGATCATGGCCGAACTCGCCGCCCGGGCCGCCGCTGCCACTGATGAAGCTGTGATTTCCAATTTCCCGTCCGCGGGCTAACCTTCCCACTGCGGGCCGCGCCTGTCGCTTCGGCCCGCAATTCTTCGGCCCGCAGTGCTTCGGCCCGCAGTGATGGAGGCTCCCTTGTATCCCCGGCTCCGGCATTTCCGGCTTTTGCTGATTGTGGCCACCCTCAGCGGCTGCACGGCCAGCGTCGCCTATGACCCCTTTCCGACGCACAGCCATTGCCATCCGGGCGACCGGCGCTGTCATGGCGTGCGGCCTGTGCCGCATCCGGGCCATCCCGCCCGTCCGCCCGCCCATGTGCAGGTCTGGCACCAGCCCGGCCCCTCCGGCAGGCCGGCCGCGCACCGGCAGCCAGGGCATCATCCCGCGCAGAGGCCAAGGGATGCGCAGCTCTGGCACCCCACAGGATCCGCAGCCCTGCCCTCACACCCGGGGCCGCGTGGTGACGCGGGCCATGGCTACACAGGCAGTCGCGCCCCCGGCTATGGCTGGGGTGGTCCGCCGCGCCCGGGTATTTGATCCCCCGCAGCACCTCTGCGGATGAGCCGGAGGCCGGACAGCAAAACGCCGCCACAGATCCCTGCGGCGGCGTTTTTTTGTTGCTTAGTGATCAGGCCAGCGGCTGTGCGCGCTCCACCAGACGGGCGAAGAAGCTGGCACCGATGGGGGCGGCTTCATCGTTGAAGTCATAGGCCGGGTGATGCAGGCCCGGGCCTTTGCCGGTGCCCATAAAGAGATAAGCGCCAGGACGGGCTTCGAGCATATAGCTGAAATCCTCGGCACCCATTTCGCGGGTCACGCGGGCGTCGACCAGATCGGCGCCGGAGATTTCGCGGGCCACTTCCGCTGCGAAATCAGCCTTGGCGGCATCATTCACGGTGGGCGGATAGCCGCGCTCATAGGTCAGATCGATGCGGCAGCCATAGGCGGCGGCATGGCCTTCGATAATGGCGCGGATGCGGGCCTCGGCCATATCGCGGATCTCAGGGCTGAAGCTGCGGATGGTGGCGGTCATCATCGCGGTTTCGGGGATGATATTGGTGGCCGTGCCGCCATGGATCTGGGTGACCGAGATCACCAGGCTGTCGTTCGGATCGGTGTTGCGCGACACGATGGTCTGCAGCGCCATTGCGATGCCGGTCACCGCGATCAGCGGATCGACCAGCTCATGCGGGTTGGCGGCATGGCCGCCTTTGCCCGAGACGGTCAGATAAAGCGTATCCACCGCCGCCATCAGCGGCCCCGGCGTGGTCACAAACTGCCCGAGCGGGCGGTTCGGCGCATTATGGATGCCGTAGACCTGGGCGATATTGAAGCGGTCCATGACCCCTTCTTTCACCATGACCTCACCGCCGCCGCCCTCTTCTTCGGCAGGCTGGAACATCAGCACGACTTTGCCGGCAAAGCGGCGGGTTTCGCTGAGGTATTTTGCCGCACCAAGCAGCATGGTCACATGGCCGTCATGGCCACAGGAATGCGCGCGCCCCTCAACGGTGGAAGCATGCTCTGCGCCGCTGGTCTCAATGATCGGCAGCGCGTCCATATCGGCGCGCAGCCCGATGACGGGCCCGGGTCCTGCGCCATTAATGACCGCCACGATGCCGGTCTTTGCGATGCCGGTGTGGATCTCATCGACGCCGATCTCACGCAGACGGGCTTCAATAAAAGCGGCGGTTTCAAAGCAGTCGAACTCCAGCTCAGGATGAGCGTGAAGGTGGCGGCGCCAGCCTTTCATCTCGTCGGCAAAGGCGGCAATCCGGTTCAAGACGGGCATGCGATAGACTCCTGGGGCCGTTCAGCGATATTCGGCACTGACCGTATTAGCTGAGGCCCCGTCCATGCAAAACCCCGCAGAGTCGCAACTCATCCATGACCGCAGCGCCGGAGTGGCCCGGCTTCTCGCCATTATGGAGGCTTTGCGCCACCCGGTTCATGGCTGTCCCTGGGATGTGAAACAGAGCTTCACCTCGATCACGCCCTATACGATTGAGGAGGCCTATGAGGTGGTGGATGCCATCACCCGTGAGGCCTGGGAGGAGCTGCCGGGGGAGCTGGGGGATCTGCTGCTGCAGGTGGTCTTTTACGCCCGCATGGCCGAAGAGGCCGGGCGGTTTGATTTTGATGGGGTTGTGCAGTCGGTCTGCGACAAGATGGTGGCGCGTCATCCGCATGTCTTTGGCGATCAGTCGAACGAAAAGACCCCCGAGCAGCAGAAGATCGACTGGGAGACGCTGAAAGCCGCCGAGCGCGGCGGGGCGCGGGTTCTCGATGGGGTGGCCCTGGGGCTGCCGGCGCTGACGCGGGCGGTGAAGCTGCAAAACCGCGCGGCGCGGGTGGGCTTTGACTGGCCCGAGACGGTGCAGGTGCTGGACAAACTGCTGGAGGAGAGCCGCGAGCTGGTCGAGGCGAAAGACAGCCTTGGGCCGGAAGAGCTGCGCGAGGAATTCGGCGATCTGATGTTTGTCATGGCCAATCTGGCGCGGCATCTGAAAATCGACCCCGAAGCGGCGCTGCGCGGGGCCAATGAGAAATTCATCCGTCGGTTCACGCATATTGAGGATGTTCTTCAGGCGGAGGGCCGGAGCCCGGCTGAGAGCGATCTGGCGGAGATGGACCGGCTTTGGGATGAGGCCAAGGGGCTTGATAAGGCGGGACGGCTGGCGGGCGGGCGCGCCGTCAGGGCGGTCAGAGAAGAGTGAGTATTTAAGAAAAGCCAAAGACAGGCACGGGCGGCGCGGTGAAGGTGGCGGCGGCGCTTTTTGCTTGCGGGTTATTCGGAACAAAGGCAGACCATAGCGATGAGCAAGTCATCCCCTACCTTCTCCTGCGCCTCCTGTGGTGCGGTCTATCGCAAATGGGCCGGGCGCTGCGACGGCTGCGGCGAGTGGAATACCATCTCAGAGCAGGCGCCTTTGTCGAAGGGCCCGGGCTCTAAGACGCTGTCGCATCGTGGCAAGACCATCCCCCTGACCGATCTGGCGCATGAAGAGGCGCCGCCGCCGCGCATCTCCAGTGGCATGGATGAGTTTGACCGGGTGCTGGGCGGCGGCCTCGTTCCGGCATCTGCCATTCTGGTCGGTGGCGATCCGGGGATCGGCAAATCAACGCTGCTGCTGCAGGCGGCGGCGAGTTTCGCGCGGCAGGGTGCGAAGGTGCTTTATATCTCGGGCGAGGAGGCCTCGGCCCAGGTGCGGCTGCGCGCGCAGCGGCTGGGGCTGGGGGAGGCGCCGGTGAAGCTGGGGACCGAGACCGCGCTTCGGGATATTCTGACGACGCTGGATGAAGAAGCGCCGGATCTGGCGATCATCGATTCGATCCAGACCATGTGGCTTGATACCGTTGAGGCAGCACCGGGATCGGTCAGCCAGGTGCGGGCGGCGGCGCATGAGCTGGTGACCTTTGCCAAGCGCAAAGGTGTCTCGGTGATTATCGTCGGTCACGTGACCAAAGAGGGTCAGATCGCGGGGCCGCGGGTCGTTGAGCATATGGTCGATACGGTGATTTATTTTGAGGGCGAGCGCGGGCATCAGTTCCGCATTCTGCGCTCGGTGAAGAACCGCTTTGGGCCTGCGGCGGAGATCGGGGTCTTTGAGATGACGGGTCAGGGGCTGGCGGAGGTCTCGAACCCCTCGGCGCTGTTTTTGTCGTCGCGCGATGCGCCGGCCCCGGGCTCGGTGGTTTTTGCCGGGATTGAGGGGACGCGGCCGGTTCTGACCGAGATCCAGGCCCTGGTCTCGCCCGCGCCGCCGGGCTCGCCGCGGCGCACGGTGGTGGGGCTTGATTCGGGGCGGCTGTCGACCATTCTGGCGGTGCTGGAGGCGCGTTGCGGCATTCCCTTTACCGGGCTTGATGTTTACCTCAACGTCGCGGGGGGCATGCGCATCTCGGAGCCTGCGGCGGATCTGGCGGTGGCAGCGGCGCTTTTGTCGGCGCGCGAAGATGTGTCCATTCCGCCAGACATGGTGTTTTTCGGCGAGATTTCCCTCTCCGGGGCGCTGCGGCCGGTGTCGCAGACGGAAAATCGGTTGAAAGAAGCGCAGAAACTTGGTTTTTCACAGGCTGTCGTGCCGTCACGCTCCCGTCTTGGGGATGCGGAGGGGATGCAGATCAAGACGATGACCGATCTGATTTCGGTTGTCGGGGACATGTTCGGCGCGGGATAAACCCGGTCGGGGGCGCGAAAAGCGCCTGCAGGAGATGAATGATGGATGGTTTCACCCTGATTGACGCGATCGTGGCTGCGGTCATCGTCCTGTCGGCGATCCTTGCCTATTCGCGCGGTCTGGTGCGCGAGGCTCTGGCCATTGCGGGCTGGGTCGTGGCGGCGATCCTGGCCTTTATGTTCGCCCGCCAGGCCGAACCGCTGATCCGTGAGATCCCCATGGTGGGGGATTTTCTGCGTGACAGCTGCGAATTGTCGACCATCGGCGGATTTGCCGCAGTCTTTGCCGTCGGGCTGATTGTGATGGCGCTTTTCACGCCGCTTTTCTCGTCGATCGTGCAGCGCTCGGTGCTGGGGGGGATCGACCAGGGGCTGGGATTCCTGTTTGGCGTGCTGCGTGGCGTGCTGCTGATTGCGGTGGCCTTTATCGTTTATGACCGCGCGGCCGGTGGTGAGGCGATTGCCATGGTCGATCAGTCGCGCTCGGCCCATGTCTTTGCGAGCCTGAAGACCTCGCTGGAGAGCAATATCCCGGCGGATGCGCCTGGCTGGGTTGTCAGCCGCTATGAATCGCTGGTCGGCCACTGCAGCGCACCGGCTTCGGGGACGCCTGCGGCACAACCTTCAGGCAACTGAGACAATCTTGCCTTCGTGACGTGACACTGCCGTAACAAGGCGTTAAGGAGGCTCCGAACCGAGACCGGATTCGGAGCCTTCCTATGAATATCCTCCCAGGAACCCCCTTCGACTGCGCCCTTGATGGCGACAAGCTGAAGGAAGAATGCGGTATCTTCGGGGTGACAGGCGTCCATGACGCTTCGAACTTCGTCGCTCTTGGCCTGCATGCGCTGCAGCACCGGGGGCAGGAAGCAGGCGGCATCGTCAGCCACGATCCGATCCAGGGCTTTAATTCTGCCCGCCGCTTTGGCTATGTTCGCGATAACTTTACCCGCGCCGATGTGATGAAGGGCCTGCCTGGTCCGATCGCCATCGGCCATGTGCGCTACTCGACGGCGGGCACCAAGGGGGCCACCGCGATCCGCGATGTGCAGCCCTTCTTTGGTGAGTTCTCGATGGGCGGCTGTGCTGTGGCCCATAACGGCAACCTCACCAATGCCGCAGCGCTGCGCCGCGAACTGATTGAGCGCGGCTCGATCTTCCAGAGCTCGTCGGATTCTGAGTGCATCATTCACCTGATGGCGCGCTCGATCCAGACCACCCTGGCGGAGCGTCTGAAAGATGCGCTGCGCCGTGTGGAAGGTGCTTTCTCGGTCATCGCCATGACCCGCACCAAGCTGATCGGTGTGCGCGATCCGATGGGCGTGCGCCCGCTGGTTCTGGGCCGCATCGGTGAGGGCTGGGCACTCTCGTCGGAGACCTGTGGTCTCGACATCATCGGGGCCGAATTCGTGCGCGAAATCGATCCCGGTGAAATGGTCATCATTGAGAACGGCCATATCAAATCGCACCGCCCCTTTGCGCCCGCCCCCTCGCGGTTCTGCATCTTTGAGCATGTGTATTTCTCGCGCCCGGACAGCAGCTACGGCGGCCGTTCGGTCTATGAGGTGCGCCGCAACATCGGGATTGAGCTGGCCAAAGAAGCCCCGGTCGAGGCCGATCTGGTCTGCCCGGTTCCCGACAGTGGCACCCCGGCGGCGATTGGCTTTTCGCAGCAGTCGGGCATTCCCTTCGCGCTTGGGATCACCCGCAACCAATATGTCGGCCGGACCTTCATTGAGCCGACCGAGCAGATCCGCAACATGGGTGTGCGTCTGAAGCTCAACGTCAACCGCTCGCTTATCAAGGGCAAGCGCGTGGTGCTGGTCGACGACTCGGTGGTGCGCGGCACGACCTCGCGCAAGATCAAGGATATGATCCTTGATGCAGGCGCGGCGGAAGTCCACTTCCGCATCGCTTCGCCCCCCACCGCCTGGCCCTGCTTTTACGGGGTGGATACGCCCGAGCGCTCCAAGCTGCTGGCGGCCACCATGTCGGAAGATGAGATGCGCGACTGGATCGGTGTGGACAGCCTGCGCTTTATCTCGCTCGACGGTCTCTACCGCGCGGCGGGTGAGCCGGATGGCCGCAACCCGGATGCACCGCGCTACTGCGATGCCTGCTTCTCGGGCGAATACCCGATCCCTCCGGCTGACAAGCTGAAAGAGGGCTTTGAGATGAAAGAGCCTGCAGAATAAACTGCGGCAGGAATCAAAGGCCGCCCCGTGCGGCCTTTTTCTTTTTCAACGACAGCGGGGTGCGGAGCAGCGCCCCGGGCTTGCTTTCAGACAGGATGCGCCGCTGATGACCTCCGCTTCTGCCAAAATCGCTCTCGTAACCGGTGCTTCGCGCGGCCTTGGGGCTGCCATGGCCGAAGGGCTTGCCGCCCGTGGCTGGCAGGTGATTGCCGTGGCCCGCACTGTTGGTGGCCTGGAAGAGGTGGACGACCGTCTGCGCGCCCTCGCCCTGCCCGGTGCCGGCGCGCTGACCCTGGCGCCGATGGACATCACCAATGATGATGCGATGCGCCATCTCTGCCGCTCGGTTCATGACCGCTGGGGGCGGCTGGATCTTTGGGTGCACAGCGCGGTTCATGCCGCACCGCTGAGCCCGGCGGGCCATCTGGACCACAAAGACTGGGACAAATCGGTCAGCATCAATATCCGCGCCACCGGCATGCTGATCCCGATGGTTGAGCCGCTGTTGCGCGCCTCCCCGACCGGCACTGCGATGTTCTTTGAGGATCCGCGCGCGGGCGCGAAATTCTTCTCTGCCTATGGCGCTTCCAAAGCCGCGCAGATCGCTTTGGCGCGGTCCTGGCAGGCCGAGACCGTCACCACCGCCCCGCGCGTTCTGATTGAGACCCCGGCACCGCTGGCGACGGCGACCCGGGCGCGGTTTTTCCCCGGCGAAGACCGCGCGCCCCTCGCGCAGCCCCGCGATGAGGCTGAGCGGCTTATCTCTTTGATCTGAAACCGCAGATTTCTGCAGATTGCCCCTTGCCAGGGGCAATCCTGAGGCGCTAAAACCCCCTCAGCGCGGGTATGATGTAATGGTAGCCTGTCAGCTTCCCAAGCTGAACGCGCGGGTTCGATTCCCGCTACCCGCTCCAGTGAACTTCATCACTGACCATAATTTTCAGCAAATTCAGTGATGACCCTGCGCCCCGCTCTGCATAGACGCGCGCAGGCAGGCTTATGTTGAAGCCCGCCGGGTGCCGCATGAGGTCTCTTCGGTCCGCAGCAAACGAGCGCCAGAGAGCGGGAGGCCAGGCGGCCTGACCCGGGGACCGCGCCAGAGATCGCTGTTTCCCCTGCCCGCACTTACTCCTCCCCTTGAAAGAGCGGCAGGGCAGCTGCGCGGGTTTATGCTACAGAGCCGAATGGAGTCAGCCCCGAGCCTCGGAGGCAGAACTGGCCCACCCGGACGACAGTCTGGCAGAGAGCTTCGTGCAGGATGATCCGCATCCCAGCTTTGCGACCTCTGTCGGCAGAGCGAAAATTTCGACCGGATCAGCCGGTTGCCAGATAAAGCTGCTGCGGAATTTACCGTCCGTTCCCGCGTATACCGATTTGACGATCCGGGTGGCCCTGGCCCTTCTCAAGCCACGGTGCGAGATGGCCCCGATCCTGAATTCTCAGCCGGACTTTCCTCTGGCCATATCCCCCGGGCCCCTGGCCATATCTGAACTTCTGTTCCGAGAAAGCGGCAGTAATTCAGGTGCTTACCGCACGACCCGCCCCCCTCTCCCATGGGAAAAACCCGCCTTTCCGGGCCATTTCCGGCCGGGACAGCAACTCACTGCGCCGCCATGAAAAAGCCCTGCGGCTGGCGCAGGGCTTTCGACAGTCCGGAGTGCTGGCTTACACCTCGGGAAGGCTCTCCGCTTTGAACCCCGGCCCGGGCTGCACCTCAACACCGGATTTGGACATCCGCACCTCGGCACCCGCCGCCAGCAGCGCGGATTTCAGGGCATCCACGGCGCTGAAGTCTTTGCTCGCCATGGCCTCTGCCCGCAGGGCGACAAGGCGGTCGGCATAGACGGTCAGATCTGCGCCACCCGTCACCCAGGCGCCCATCTGGTCTTCCAGCAAACCCAGCAGGCGGGCGGATTTGATCAGCACCGCGATGTAAGGCCCCTTCTTTTCGGCCGCCTCCGCATAAAGCTGGTGGAGTTCGGCAAGGGCCGCCGCCGTGTTCAGATCGTCGCCGAGCGCCTGGACCACCCCGGCATGCGCCTCAGCGCTGTCCAGATCGGCCGGGTTCACCTGATCCGCGAGCCCGCGCCATTTGCGCAGCACGCCCTCGGCCTCACGGGCCTTGGTGTCGGTCCAGTCCATCGGGCGGGTGTAATGCGTCATCAGATAGACAAAGCGGATCACCTCACCGGCGAAGCCCTGATCCAGCAGATCGCGCACGGTGAAGAAATTGCCAAGGGATTTGGACATCTTTTTGCCCTCCACCATCAGCATTTCATTATGGACCCAATAGCGCGCGAAGCTGCCCTCGGGATGGGCGCAGCAGCTTTGTGCCAGCTCATTTTCATGATGCGGGAACTGCAGATCGATGCCTCCGCCGTGGATATCAAAGCTCGCCCCGAAGAGCGCATGGCTCATGGCGGAGCATTCGATATGCCAGCCCGGACGACCATGGCCCCAGGGGCTGTCCCAGCCGGGCAGCTCCGCATCCGAGGGTTTCCAGAGCACGAAATCCATCGGATCGCGCTTATAGGGTGCCACTTCGACCCGGGCACCGGCGATCATATCATCAACCGAGCGCCCCGAGAGTTTGCCGTAATCCGGGAAAGAGCGCACATCAAAAAGCACATGGCCTTGCGCCACATAGGCATGCCCGCGTGAGATCAGCGCCTCATTCATCGCGACCATCTCGCCGATATAGGCGGTGGCACGCGGCATGTGGTCGGGCTCCAGATTGCCCAGAGCGCCCATATCATCGAGATACCACTGCGTGGTCTCGGCGGTGATCTCTGAAATCGGGCGGCCGCTTTCCAATGAGCGCGCGTTGATCTTATCATCGACATCGGTGAAATTGCGCGCATAGCTGACATGCGCCTGGCCATAGATCTGCCGCAGCAGCCGATAGAGCACGTCAAAGACGATCACATTGCGCGCATTGCCGATATGGGCGCGGTCATAGACGGTCGGCCCACAGAGATAGATGCGCACATTGCTCGGGTCGAGGGGGATAAACTCCTCAACTTTACGGGTCAGGGTGTTGCGCAGTCTGAGGGCTGTCATCGTCCGGTCTCCGGTCTCAGGGGGCTCTGCCGCCCGCCGTTCTCTCGGGGGCCGCACTAGCAGGTCCGGAGGCTTTTGGGAACCGCCTCAGAGGGCGGCCCCCATATCGATCTTTGAGCCGTCACTGAAGCGGCCAAAGCGGAAGCGCGACATGTCATGGCCCGCAGCCCCGCCCGTGGCCATATCCGCAAGGATGCGGCCAAAGCCCGGGCCAATGCCAAAGCCATGCCCCGCCATGCCGGTCGCAAGGATCACGCCCCCAAGGCCCGGCACATGATCCACGATCGGCACCACATCGGGCATGGTGTCGATCATCCCCGCCCAGGTGGTGCGGAACTGCAGATCCCGCGCCGCCGGAAAGGCGCGGATCAGCGCCTCTTTCGCGCGCCCGAGCGTGCGCAGGTTCGGGCGCGGGTTCAGAATGCGCATCCGCTCAAAGGGGCTTTCCCCGGTCCAGCGGCGGTTGGTTGACCAGGCATCGGGAAAGCCTTTCGGGGCGAAAACCCCGAAATGGGTGGATTTGAAATCCTGCTTCAGGGTCGGCAGGAAGGGAAAGAAGCTCGCAAAAGCATCGGGGCCGATGAAGAAATCATGCTCCGATCCCGGGGCCAGCGTCAGCCCGCCATCCTTGCGGGTACGGAAGGCATAGTCCCCATCCGAATAGCCCCCCGGAAAAAGCGACGGCACCGGGGTGGTGGCCGCGACCGACGACAGCACGGAAAGCTGCGGAAATTTCACCCCATGCTGGCCAAGGAACAGCCGCGACCAGGCCCCGGCGGCGACCAGAACCTGCCCGGCGCGGATCCGCCCGGCCTCGGTCTCAACCCCCGTCACCACGCCGCCCGTCAGATCAAGGGCGCGCACCGCGCAATGCTCGCGGATCACCACGCCAAGCGCGCGCGCAAGCTCTGCCAGCAGCGGCACCGCCACCCAGGGCTCTGCCCGCCCGTCCGAGGGCGTGGTCAGACCGCCTGCGTAATCGACCGCAGCGCCAGGGGTCAGGCTTTGCATCTCAGCTTTCGACACCATGCGGCTGTCGACACCAAAGAGCTTTGCCTGATCCAGCCAGCGCTCATAACGCGCCATCGCGGCCTCAGATCGCGCGGCCTTCAGAATGCCGGTGATGCGAAAGCCCAGGTGATCACCGCCGATCTCCTGATCAAAGGCGCGCCAGTGGCGGTTGGCCTCCATGACGATCGGCAATTCGCCAAGATCGCGGCCCTGCTGGCGGATCCAGCCCCAGTTGCGCGAGGACTGCTCGCCCGCCACCAGACCCTTTTCGCAAAGCACCACCTTCAGCCCCTTGCGGGCGGCAAAGATCGCCGTGCTGACGCCGATCACCCCGCCGCCGAGGATCACCAGATCGCAGGCCTCGGGGAGATCATCGCGAAAGCGCAGCGGCGTGGTCTCTGCAAAGGGGAAGGCTGTCACTTCTGCAGCTCCGCCAGCAGACGGTCCATAAAGGCCTCGCCGGCGGCGAACTGCTCCAGCGAGATCCACTCATCGGGCTGGTGCGCCTGGGCGATATCGCCCGGGCCGCAGACCACGGTGGAATAGCCGCCCGCCACCTGGAACTGCCCGCCCTCGGTGCCGTAGCTGACGACGTTTTTCGCGTTGTCGCCGGTCAGACGGCGGGTGATCTCTTCGGCAGCACCATTCACTTCGGGTGCGAGTGCGGGCACCAGGAACTG
The DNA here is from genome assembly GCF_003863335.1 of Falsigemmobacter faecalis. Classification (GTDB taxonomy): domain Bacteria; phylum Pseudomonadota; class Alphaproteobacteria; order Rhodobacterales; family Rhodobacteraceae; genus Wagnerdoeblera; species Wagnerdoeblera faecalis. The sequence goes on from NZ_RRAZ01000011.1 coordinate 73,193, forward strand.
GGTGCTGCACTCAATATAAGCCTCGGGATGGATCTTCCGCATGCCTTCCGAGATCCGCTCGGCGGCGGCATAGACCGCATCGCGCCAGGCGTTCTGATCTTCGCCCGGCACGGCGCGGACGCCGATTTTGAAGATGCAGTCTTTGGCGGTGATATTATGGGCGGTGCCGCCCTCAATCACGCCGACATGCAGCGTGGTGTAATGCGGATCAAAGCCTTCCGCCAGCGGATTGACGGGCTTTGCGGCGTTCAGCTCATTTTGTTCATTGCACCACTGGATCAGCTTTGCCGCCTCATGGATCGCCGAGACGCCATAGGGCTGCAGCGAGGAATGCACCTCAAAGCCATGGACGTGAATATTGATGCCAAGGCCACCCTTATGCGCGGTGACCACCTTCATCATCGAAGGCTCGCCCACCACCACGGCGGCCGCTTTCGGCAAAGTGACCGAAGCCTCACGCGCAAGATCGGCGGCGGCGATACAGCCGATCTCTTCGTCATAAGAGAGCGCAATCTGGATCGGGCGCTTCAGCGGCAGATCTTTGCCCCGCACCAGCGCCGCCAGCGCCAGGGCATCAAAGCCCTTCATATCGCAGCAGCCGCGCCCAAAGAGTTTGCCGTCCTTCTCCGTCACCGTCCAGGGATCGGTGGTCCAGGCCTGACCATCCACCGGCACCACATCGGTATGACCCGAGAGCATCACGCCCCCCGCCACATCCGGCCCGACCGAGGCATAAAGATGCGCCTTGGTGCCACAGGGCGACATCAGGCGGGTCGCAGAGATCCCCTCTCCGGTCAGGTAGTCCTGCACCCAGTCGATCAGCGGCAGGTTGCTGTCGCGGCTGACGGTCGGGAAGGCCACAAGACGGTCAAGGATTTCGCGGGAGGTAAGAGGCATCAAAGTTCTCCGGGGGGGGGTTCGGTCTGCGCTCAGGCTGTCGCCGCCCTGCGCAAAGGTCAAGCACCCGAATGACGGTTTGTCGCACCAGGCCCCGGTCTTTGCAGTTGACGGGTTTTCGAGCAGCGCTGCCTGCGCTATGGGCAGAGATCCGTCCTGATCCGGAGGCCGCAGAATGGCAAAAAATCTCATCGCGCGCTGCGAAGCCAGCGGCATGCGCATGACCGGAGCCAGACGGCTGATCGCCCAGGTGCTGGATGCCGCGGAAGATCACCCCGATGTGGAGGAGCTGCACCGCCGCGCCATGGCGCTGGATGCGCGGATCTCGCTGGCGACGGTCTACCGCACGGTGAAGCTCTTTGAGGAAAGCGGCATCCTTGAGCGGCTGGAGTTCGGTGACGGCCGCGCGCGCTATGAAGACAGCGCCCGCGAGCATCATGACCATCTGATCGATCTGGCCACGGGAGAGGTGATCGAATTCGTCGATCCCGAAATTGAGGCTCTGCAGGAGCTGATTGCTGAAAGACTGGGCTTTCAGCTGAAAGGCCACCGGCTGGAGCTTTACGGCATCCGCCTGCCGCAGAAGAAATCCTGAACCTGCCGCGACGTCAGCCACCAGGCTGACCTTCGGACAACCTTTGCGATCCCCGTCCGGCACGGGAAGATCTTCTGTGACGAACAGGGGAGTGTTCGCCATATCCGGGAGACCAATTATGAAAACGACCATCTGTCTCATTGCCGCAGCTTCCGCGCTGACCGCAGGCAGCGTATCTGCGGGCGGCATCGAACGCACATCGCAAAGCGCAGGCATCCTTTTTGAAAAGGGGCGCGTAGCTGAGATCTCGGCCGGTACGGTCAGCCCCACGCTGTCCGGCACCGACCTTACCGGCAGTGCTTCCGGAAACGTTGCGAAAGATTTCCGGAGCTTCGGCTTTGCCTATAAGGCCGATCTGAATGACCGTCTGTCCTGGGCCGTCATCCTGGATCAGCCTTTCGGGGCCGATGTCAGCTACCCTGCCGGAGCCTCTGTGCTTCTGGGCGGGACGGCAGCAAAAGCCGATGCCCGGGCGCTGACGGCGCTGATGCGCTATCAGATGGGCAATGGCTTTTCTGTCCACGGCGGTCTGCGCCTGCAGCAGTCAAGCGCCTCTGTGACCCTGGGCGGGGCAGCTTACGGCGGCCTGAGCGGCTATCACGTCACGCTCGACCGGGATACCGCTCTGGGCTATGTCGCCGGCGCCGCCTGGGAGCGCCCCGAGATCGCCGCACGGGTCGCGCTGACCTATAACTCAGAGATCAGCCACAGCTATACGCCGCATGAGACCTTCTCCGGCGGGGCCACCACCACCACCGCCACCACAAAGGTCAAAACGCCCCGCTCGCTGAACCTGGAATTTCAAACGGGTGTCGCCGCCGATACCCTGCTCTTCGGCTCTGTGCGCTGGGTGAAATGGAGTGAGTTCCGGCTCGATCCGCAGAGCTTCGTCGGTGCATCGGGCGGCGGGCTGATCAATCTGGAAGACAGCACGACCTGGACCCTGGGCGTGGGGCGCAAATTCTCAGAAACCTGGGCGGGGTCAGCCTCGCTCAGCTATGAGAAAGCGGGCTCCCGCCTGGTCTCGCCCCTGGCGCCAAGCGCGGGTCGTCTGGGGGCCACCCTTGCTGCGGTCTATACCCGCGATGCGATGAAGATCACCACGGGCATCAATTACACCCGGCTCGGGGATGCCTCGCCGCAGACCGCGAATACCGCACGGGCGAATTTCACCGGAGGCAAAGCCATCGGTGTCGGCATGAAAGTCGCCTTCAGCTTCTGATCCGGCAGTCTCCAACAGCAAAGGCCGCGGCAGATCTGCCGCGGCCTTTCACATAAAGTCCGAAACTCTCAGCGCAGACGGCGGGCCGCCGGACCGCGCTGCTCATCGCGGCGCACCGGGATCGGCACCAGCTGCTGGCGCAGACCGCCCCGCGGGCCACGCGGCGCCTCTTCAGCCATGGCCATCACGCGCAGCGCGAACTGCACCCCGGCGAAGAGCGTCCCCGCGCCCATGAAGATCATCAGCGCCGCAATCCAGCCCTGCGGGCTCTCCATGACCAGACGACCAAGGCCCGCCACATCCGCCCAGAGCATCCCGACGAGAAACATCGCCGCAATTCCGAAGCCTGTGGCCACATTGATCAGATACATCCGGACAAGCTTCGGCATGGTGATTCTCCTCAACAGGTACCTGAAAGGTAAACCGAATTTTGCGATGCGCCAGAGGCGGCGTCAGGTCGGGAATACCGCAGGCCATTTCCCGCCGAGACCCTTACAGCAGCCACCCCGCAAGGATCGGTGCCAGAAAGGCCGTGGCAATGGCCGAAAGCCCCATGCCCACGGCCGCAAAAGCCCCGGCGGTCTCATTGACCTGCAATGCCCGGGCCGCCCCAATGCCATGGGCCGCCACGCCAACCGAGAAGCCCCGCGCCCGCCAGTCCCGGATGCCAAGCGCGTTCATCAAAGGCGTCACCACCACCGCGCCGCAGATCCCGGTCAGGATCACCAGCACCGCCGTCAGCGTCGGTGAGCCGCCCAGACTTTCCGAGACGCCAAGCGCCACCGGGGCGGTCGCGGATTTCGGCACCAGCGACAGCAGCACCTGGCGCTCCAGCCCCATGGCCTCGCCGATCCAGACCACGCTGAGAACCGAAGTGACAACCCCCGCCAGCAGCGCCCCGATCAGCGGCAGGGCGGCCTTGCGGATGCGGTGGATCTGGCCATAAAGCGGCACCGCCAGCGCCACCGTGGCCGGGCCCAGCATGAAGTGCACAAACTGCGCGCCCTCAAAGTACACGGGATAGGGCGTGGCCGTGGCCCAGAGCGTGGTGCCAAGAATGATCATGGCGATCAGCACCGGATTGACCAGCGGATTGCGCCCCGAGGCGCGCGAGGCCGCATCGCCCACCACATAGGCCCCCAGCGTCAGCGTGAGCCACAACAGCGGATCGCGCCCCAGATAGCCCCAGATTTCCGCGAAATCAGTCATCCGCCGCCCCGGTCAGCTTCGCCAGCGCCAGAAACGCAAAAACCCCTGCCAGCAAAGCCAGCAGCGTTGAGCCGATCAGCGCCACGGCAATCCCCCAGCCCTGAGAGCCGAGCGTGCCGATATGACCGACAACGCCCACTCCCGCAGGCACAAAGAGCAAAGACAGATGCTGCAGAATGCCCTGCCCGGCAGGACGCACTTTGTCATAAAGCGCAGGCACCAGCAGCATGGCGAGCAGCAAAAGCGCCATGCCCGCAACCGGGCCCGGAACAGGCAGATGCAGGAGTTGCACAAGCACAACCCCTGCAAGCTGAAAGACTAAGATCAGGGTGACCGAAAAGATCATCTGCCTGACCCCTGCCGATTAAGCCTGAAAGGCCTCAGGGCGGGCTTCGCGCGCCATGTGATCGAGCACGGCATTCACGAATTTCGGCTCTTTGCCCTCGGGGAAGAAGGCCTTCGCCACATCCACGAACTCGGTGATGACGACCTTCGGGGGCGTGCCCGGGATCAGCAGTTCGGCACCCGCAGCGCGGAAGAGGCCGCGCAGCACCGGATCAATCCGGTCGATCGGCCAGGCGGCCGCAAGTGCGCGGTCGGTCATCTGGTCAATCTTTGCCTGGAAGTTCACCGCCGCATCGACCAGCGCACGGAAATGCACCGCATCGCCGTCGGCGAATTCGGACTCATCGAGGGTCATGCCAAAGCGGAACTGCTCAAACTCAGCAACCACACGCTCAACGGTCTGGCCGCCGATTTCCATCTGATAAAGCGCCTGCACCGCATAAAGACGCGAGGTCGATTTCTGCTGGCGTTTGGCAGCCTGAGCGGCGCGGCGGCGCTCTTCTTTGTTGCCTTCGGGTTTGTCGGTCTCAGTGCTCATGCGCGAAACCCCTCATCGGTGCGAAAGCCAACGCCACGCGGCGTGCCGGTCCATTTGCGCGCCAGCGCAATGAGATGCAGTGCTGCCATGGCAGCGCCACCGCCTTTGTTCTGATCGTCGGGACGCGCACGCACCAGGGCCTGCTCATAGTTTTCAACGGTCAGAATGCCATTGCCGATCAGCGCGCCCTGCAGCCCGAGCAGCGTGATGCCGCGCGAGCTGTCATTGCAGACGGTGTCGTAATGCGTGGTCTCACCGCGCACCACGCAGCCAAGCGCGACATAGCCATCGTAGTTCGACAGCTTTTCCGCCATCGCAATCGCGGTCGGGATTTCCAGCGCGCCGGGCACTTCGATCAGATCGACCTCCGCCCCGCAGGCTGCCGCCGCCGCACGGGCTCCGGCAATCTGAAAGTCGGAAATCTCTTTATAATACGGCGACACCACGATCAGCAGCTTTACGGGTTTATCAAACACCGGTGCCGGCAGGGTGTAGTGGGAAATCCCGGCCATGATTACTCCTTGGGGATCGGGCGCGTGCCGGTGATGGTCAGGCCATAAGCCTCAAGACCCACCACCTTCGGACGCGCCGAATTGGTAACAAGCTCGATCTGGGTCAGACCAAGCGCGGACAGGATTTGTGCGCCCACGCCATATTGGCGCAGCGTGTGGGGCGAAACCTCGCCCTCCTGAGCAAGCTTCATTGCGGTATCGCGCAGCAGAACCACGGCACCCTGCCCGGCCTCTGCGATCAGCTTCATGGCCGAGGCCATTTCGCCCGAACGCTCTGCCGAGAGGCCCAGCACATCGGTCAGCGGGTCAAGCTGGTGAATGCGGACGAGGACCGGCTCTGCGCCGCTGAGATTGCCCTTCGACAGAACGATATGCTCTGCGCCCTGGGTCTCATCGGTGAAGATGCGCATCAGCCAGTCGCCGCCATAGGACGAGGTGACCGAACGCACAGCGGCCTCTTTCACCAGGTTGTCGTGGCGGCGGCGGTAAGAGATCAGATCCGAGATGGTGCCGACCTTCAGCCCGTGCCTTTGCGCAAAGGCCACCAGATCGGGCAGACGCGCCATCGAGCCGTCGTCGTTCATGATCTCACAGATCACGCCCGAGGCGTTCAGACCGGCAAGACGGCTGATATCCACAGCCGCTTCAGTGTGACCGGCACGCACCAGAACGCCGCCATCGCGGGCGCGCAGCGGGAAGACGTGACCGGGGGTCGCAATATCGGCCGCACCCCGGGTCGGGTCGATCGCCACCGCGATGGTGCGGGCGCGGTCATGGGCCGAGATGCCGGTGGTGACGCCTTCGCGCGCCTCAATCGACATCGTGAAAGCCGTCTCATGGCGCGACGAGTTTTTCGGGCTCATCAGCTGCAGACCGAGGGTGTCCACCCGGGCTGCCGGCATCGCCAGACAGATCAGGCCGCGACCATGGGTCGCCATGAAATTCACCGCTTCCGGGGTACACATCTGCGCCGGAATGACGAGATCACCCTCATTTTCGCGGTCCTCATGGTCCACGAGAATGAACATACGCCCGTTGCGCGCATCCTCAATGATCGCTTCGATCGGAGAGATTGCCTCGCTCCAGTCGCGTTCTACCGGCCCAGGGGTCTCGAATTCGATGGCCATGACTGCGTCCCCGCATTGTTGCTAAGCCGGAGATAGCGCAGCAGATGCGGGGATACCAGAGGGTTTGCCGCTCTTTCCCGCCTTGACCTTGGCCGTTGTGCAGCGCATCGCAGCGGCGAAAACAGCGTGCAGGAGTAATCATGAGCAGCCCCGGACTACAGAACGACAATCTTCGCGGCGGCCTGCTGATGGTTCTGGCGATGGCGGGCTTTGCCGCCGAAGATGCGCTGATGAAACTGCTGTCGGGCTCGGTCTCGGTGGGGGTGCTGATCCTGCTGGTCGGCGGCTTTTCAACCTGCGTCATGCTGGTGGTGGCTTTGCGCAACGGCGCGCCGCTGTTTTCGCGGGACTTCTTTCACCCGGCGGTCCTGCTGCGCAACATCTGTGAGATGCTGGGCGCGATCGGCTTTGTCACCGCGCTGGTGATGCTCTCACTGCAGATGGCCTCGGCGCTCTTTCAGACGCTGCCGCTGGCGATCACCATGGGGGCGGCGATTTTCCTTGGCGAGAAAGTCGGCTGGCGGCGCTGGACGGCCGTGGCCGTGGGCTTTCTGGGCGTCATGGTCATTCTGCGCCCCACCGGAGCGGGGTTTGACCCCTTCGCGGCAGGGGCCTCGATGCTGGCGGTCTTCTCACTGGCGGCACGGGATCTGGCCACGCGGCGCATTCCGGCGCGGATCAATTCCACCTCGCTCGCCGTCTGGGGGATGTTCAGCTATATGATCGCGGGCGCGCTGCTGCTGCCCTTTGGTGCGCATGGCTTTGATCTGCCTGCCCCGCGCGATCTGGCGCTGATCGTGGTGATCGCCTCCTGCGGGCTGATCGGCTATCTGCTGCTGATCGCCGCAAGCCGTATCGGTGAGATCTCGGCCATCATGCCCTTCCGCTACACCCGGCTGATCTTTGCACTGGGCCTTGGGGCGCTGCTCTTTGGCGAAACGCCCGACGCTTATATGATCCTCGGCTCGGTGATGGTCGTCGGTTCCGGCGTTTATACCTTCCTGCGTGAGCGCTACCACGCTTCCAAACGCGCCGCATAACCGCTAGGAAGCCGCGAGATTACCCAAAGGGATCCTCCCATGACCACGATCATCGACATTCACGCCCGCGAGATCCTCGATTCCCGCGGCAACCCGACCATCGAAGTCGACGTGCTGCTGGAAAGCGGCGCCGAAGGCCGTGCGGCGGTTCCCTCGGGCGCATCAACCGGTGCCCATGAGGCTGTTGAGCGTCGCGACGGCGACAAATCGCGCTACCTTGGCAAAGGCGTTCTCGAAGCCGTGGCCGCCGTCAATGGCGAGATCGCCGAGACCCTGACCGGCTTTGACGCGACCGAGCAGATCGGCATCGACCGCACCCTGATCGAGCTGGACGGCACCCCGAACAAAGCCCGCCTTGGCGCCAACGCCATCCTCGGCGTCTCGCTGGCTGTTGCCAAAGCCGCCGCTCAGGCCACCGGCCAGCCGCTGTACCGCTATATCGGTGGCACCGGCGCGCGCCTGCTGCCCGTTCCGATGATGAATATCATCAACGGCGGCGAGCATGCCGACAACCCGATCGACATTCAGGAATTCATGATCATGCCGGTCTCTGCCGGCAATATCAAAGAGGCGATCCGCACCGGTGCCGAAGTCTTCCACGTTCTGAAAAAAGAACTGAAAGCCGCAGGCCACAACACCGGCGTGGGCGATGAGGGCGGCTTTGCGCCGAACCTGAAGTCCGCCCGCGAAGCGCTTGATTTCATTCTGCGTTCGATCGAGATCGCGGGCTACAAGCCGGGCGAAGACATCATGCTGGCGCTGGACTGTGCTTCGACCGAATACTTCCGCGACGGCCGCTATAAGATGGTCGGCGAAGGCCTTGATTTCACGCCGGAACAAAACGTCGACTTCCTCGCGAAACTCTGCGCCGATTACCCGATCCTGTCGATCGAAGACGGCTGTGCGGAAGACGACTGGGCCGGCTGGCAGCTGCTGACCGACACGCTGGGTGACCGCGTGCAGCTGGTCGGCGACGATCTTTTCGTCACCAACCCCGCCCGTCTGGCCGAAGGCATTGAGCGCGGCTGCGGCAACTCGCTGCTGGTGAAAGTGAACCAGATCGGCACCCTGACCGAGACCCTCGACGCCGTTCGCATGGCCGATCGTGCGGGCTATACTTCGGTCATGTCGCACCGCTCGGGCGAGACGGAAGATTCGACCATTGCCGATCTCGCCGTCGCCACCAACTGCGGCCAGATCAAAACCGGCTCGCTGGCCCGCTCGGACCGGCTTGCGAAATACAACCAGCTGATCCGTATTGAGGAAATGCTGGGCGATGTCGCTGAATATGCAGGCAAATCCATCCTGCGCGGCTGATTTTTAAAGGCGGGCCTACGGGTCCGCCTTTTTTCTGATTGCCGGTCCCGTCTGCGCGGGGCCGGCTTTTTCATGACGTGATTTTTGAAAGACCCCTGATGCTCGCCGGTGTTCTTCTGCGCCTTGTGGCGATCTTTTTGCTGACCTCGCTGTCGGCAGTCATTCACCAGCTTGGCAAAAGCGATGTGCCCACGGGACAGCTGATGTTCTGGCGCGCGCTGGTCTCTATGGTGCCGATCCTGATCTATCTCGCGCTCCGGCGCGAACTGGGGACCCTGCGCACGCGCCATCCCGGCAAACATGTCGTGCGCGGCCTGGTCGGCGCCGCCGCCATGAGCCTGAATTTCCTGTCGCTGGCCTATCTGCCCGTCGCCACCGCCCAAAGCCTTGGCTTTCTGGGGCCGGTGCTCTCGCTGCCGCTTGCGGCGCTGTTTTTGCGCGAAAAGATCTCCGGCGGCGTTCTCGTGAGCGTGCTTCTTGGCTTTGCCGGGGCACTGATGGTGCTGGCCCATGCCATTGAGGCCCCGCGTGAGGGACAGGTCACCGGCGTGCTCTGCGGGCTGGGCTTTGCGGTCTGCATTGCCTTTAACCGTATTCAGATCAAGCATATGACCGCCACGGAAAGCGCCGGGGCCATCGCCTTTACCTTCACCATTGCGGCGGCAGCGATGGGGCTGATCCTCTCACCGCCCTGGACCTGGGCGGGGGAGCTGACCTCTGCGCTCTTCCCGCTGATGCTGCTGGCGGGTCTGCTTGGCGGGCTTGGCCATATCGCCATGACCGAGGCCACGGCCCGGGCTCCGGTCTCGGCGCTGGCGGCTTTTGAGTTTACGGCGCTGATCTGGGCGGCGGGCTTTGATCTTTTCTTCTTCGACAACCGCCCCGGTGCGCTGGAGGTTGCGGGCATCGTGACCATCGTTCTGGCAACCACGCTTCCGCTGTTGCGCCTGCGGCCCAAGGCCAGCTAACAGCACCGGGCCGTGGCGGTCTGCCTTAACCCTTTCCTAACACTCCTTAGGCAAAGCTTAAGGCGGGAGGAGAGGAATGCGTATTGCCGCCCTGACCCTTGCGCTTTGCCTGCCCTCCGCCGCGGCCCTGGCCGGACCATGGCCAAGGTCTGAGGGGGGGGCGTTCTTCGCGCTCTCACGCGGTGCGGCGGATCTGTCGTTCTGGGCGGAATATGGTCTGCGCGAGACCCGCTGGATCGCCGCCGATCTGCGCCGCGACGCGGATGGCAGCCTGACCGGGGCGCTGATTTTCAACCAGGTCCTGCCGCTGCCCGGATCTCCGGGCGAGCGGGTGGTGGCCGCGGTCCACACCCGGGGCGAGGTCAGCCGCGATGCCTTTGGCTTTTACGACAGCGCCCTCCGGATCGGCGTCAGCCTTGGCATGGGCCTCAGCACGCCCGTCTCGGGCTGGGTGACCGCTGCGGCCGCCTATGAGCACCATCCGATCACCCCCAAAGTGATGTCAGACTGGAGCCTTGGCCTGCAGCTCCATCCCCGCATTGCGGCGCTCTTGCAGGGGGAGCATGACTATTCAAAAAACCAGCCCGCCAGCCATAAGATCGGTGCCACGGCGATCTTAAATCTGGCCGATAAGCTGCGCGTCACGGCCGGGGTCTGGCAAAGCGACACCGGGTTTCGCGAGCTGCGTCTGGGAAGCTGGTTTGAATTCTGAGGCCGCCGCGCTCAGCCCCGTATCTCCACCGCCGCCCGACCCGCCCGCCGCAGGCGCAGCGCGTTGCTGATCACAAAGACCGACGACAGCGCCATGGCCGCGGCGGCCAGCACCGGCGAAAGCCGGATCCCCCAGAGGGGCCAGAGGACCCCCGCCGCAACCGGGATCAGCGCGGTGTTATAGGCAAAGGCCCAAAACAGGTTTTCTTTGATATTCCGCATCGTTGCACGAGAAATCTCAAGTGCGGTGACAACGGCGCGCGGATCGCTTCCGACCAGCACCACATCTGCGGCCTCAATGGCGACATCGGTGCCGCCGCCCATGGCAATCCCCACATCCGCCGCCGCCAGAACCGGCGCGTCATTGATGCCGTCGCCGACAAAGGCGGTGGCCGGGCTGGCCTGAATGGCCGCCAGCTTGTCCTGCGGCAGCGCGCCGCCCATCACTTCGGAAATCCCGAGACTGCGGCCCACGGCCTCTGCGGTGGCCTGAGCATCGCCCGAGATCATCCGCACCCTCAGCCCCTGGCCGTGCAGCGCCGCCACCGCCGCGGCGGAGCCGGCCCGGACCGGATCAGCGACGATCAGCAAAGCCACCGCGCGCGATCCAAGCGCCATCAGCAGCAGGCTCTGCCCTGCGGCCCGTGCATCCGGGCGCTGCGCGAGAAGCTCTGTCCCCCCGCTCACGCCCTCGTCGCTGAGGAAAGCCTCATGCCCCAGCCGCACCATCTGCCCTCCGACCATAGCGCGCAGGCCGCGTCCGGGCAGGGTCTCCATCTCGGCGGCAGGCTCTGCCAGCAGGCCCCGCGCCTCGGCGGCACGCCGCACCGCTTTGGCGATGTGATGCTCTGAAAGCGCCTCAGCTGCGGCCGCAAGCGCCAGCAGCCGGTCCGGATCCTCCCCCGCAAGCGGCACCAGCTCTACAAGTTCCGGCCGCCCCTCCGTCAGAGTGCCGGTCTTGTCAAAGGCCAGGGCTTGCACCGAGGCCAGCCGCTGCAGCGCCTCTCCTTTGCGAAAAAGCACCCCCAGCCGCGCCGCGCGCCCGGTCCCCACCATGATCGAGACCGGCGTGGCCAGACCCATGGCGCAGGGACAGGCGACGATCAGCACCGAGACCCCGGCAACCAGGGCCTCAGCCACCTCTCCGGTCAGCATAAGCCAGGCAAGCACCGAAAGCGCCGCAATCGCCATGACCACCGGCACAAAGACCCCGGTCACGCGGTCAACCAGGCCCTGGATCGGCAGTTTTCCGGCCTGCGCCTCGCCCACCATGGCCACGATCTGCGCCAGCCGCGAAGACGCACCGGCGCGGGTGATCTCAACCCGCAGCGCGCCGCTGCCGTTGATGGTGCCGCCCGTGACCTCTGCACCGGCTTCGCGCGCCACGGGAAGCGGCTCTCCGGTCAGCATGCTTTCATCGATATGCGAGCGCCCGCTGAGGATCACCCCATCCGCCGCCAGACGCTCTCCGGGGCGGACCAGCAGGATCTCCCCGGCAGAAAGCGCCGCACTTGGCCGCTCAACCGGGCCCTCCGGCCCCTCGATCAGCGCGACATCGGGCTGCAGGGCCATCAATTCGCGGATCGCCCCTCCGGTCTGGCCGCGCGCGCGGGCCTCCAGCCAGCGGCCCAGCAGGATCAGCGTGACGATCACGGCGGCGGCTTCAAAATAGACCACCTGCGCTGCCTCGGGCAGCAGGCCGGGCGCGATCAGCACCACCAGCGAATAGACAAAGGCCGAAAGCGTGCCCAGCGCGACAAGGCTGTTCATATCCGGCGCAAGCCGCAGCAGGGCCGGAACCCCGCGGGTCAGGAACATCCGCCCCGGCCCCAGCAGAACCGCCGCCGTCAGCCCCGCCTGCATCCACCAGAGCGCCTGGATATCGATCACCGCATGGAGCCAGTGATGAAAGGCCGGGATCATATGCCCGCCCATCTCGGTCACAAAGACCGGCAGGGTCAGCAGCGCCGCGAGACGCGCGCGCCGCGCCAGATCGCGCTCACGGGCGGCCTGACGCGCGGCCGGATCTTCGCTTTCGGCCAGCACAGCCGGATAGCCCGCAGCGGCCAGCCGCGTCTGCAGCCTTGCGATCAGCCCGGCCTCATCGGCATGGCGCAGGGTGATCAGCCCGTCGGAAAAAATCGCCGAGACAGAGATCACCCCCGGCTCTGCAAGCGCAAGCTTTTCAACCCGCGCCACACAGCTGGCACAACTCATCCCCTCGGACGACAGCTGCGTGCTGAGCTGACGCAGCCCATAGCCCGCCCGACCCAGCGCCTCTCCCGCGGTCTGAAGATCGACCGGAGCCTCGCTCTCAATCCGCGCTTCTTCCCGGGCAAGGCTCACGCTTACTCCGGTGACGCCGGGGAGTTTGCCCAGCACACGCTCTGCCCGCCCGACACAGGCTGCGCAGAACAGCCCCTCAAGACCTATGGTGGTGGTCGCCACAGCCCGCTCCTTTGGTAAGGGATGCCCGCTCAGATGTTGGCCATCGGCAGGGCCGCCGCAAGGACCCCAAGACAAAAGGCCTCAGAGATCTGCTGACCTGCCCCAAGGATATCCCCGGTCTGTCCGCCCAGCCGCGCCCGCGCCCTGAGGCCAAGGGCCAGAAAAACGCCCCCCGTCACCAGCGCAATTGTGACGGGATTGCCCGCGAAAAGCAGGGCCAGACCCAGCGCCACCAGAACCGCCCGCAGCGCAGCGCCCCGCCCCGGCTGCCCCGCCCCCTGGGAAAGTCCGTCCCTGCGCGCAGGCGGCAGCGCCGCCATAAGCGCCGCCATCCCCGCCCGCGACAGCGCCGCCACCGCCAGCACCGCCCAGGGGCTTTGCGGCAGCACCACCACCAGCGCCGACCAGCGCGCCAGCGTCACCAGCAAAAGCGCCAGCGCGCCATAGGAGCCGATGCGACTGTCGCGCATGATCTCCAGACGCCGCTCGCGCGTGCTGCCGCCCTCCATCCCGTCGAAGGTATCGGCGAGACCATCCTCATGGATCCCCCCCGTCAGCGCCGCCTGGATCATCAGCACCAGCGCCGCCGCCCAGCCCGCAGGCAGCCCCAGATGCAGCGCCAGCAGCCCCGCCCCTATGGCCGGCAGCGTGACCGCCACCCCCACCAGAGGCCAGGTCCAGCAGGCCTGCGCCATGGCATCCGCCCCCCCGCGCCCCGGCCCCCCAAAGGGCAGACGGCTCAACAGGCCAAAGCCCGCGCCCGCATCACGAGGGTCAAACCAGCGCGGTTTTGCTTGATGTTCGGGAAAGGGCTCTGGCATAGCGGCCTCTGGCGGCTCCGGGATCCTCAGGGGTTTGCCACGAGACCAAAAGGACGAGCAAGACCATGATTTTCCAGACCCCTGCCGAGTTTGCCGCTGCCCTCTCTGCTCTGCCGCATGCCGATGCCCCGGCGCGGGCGGCGGCAGAGGCCCGCAATGGTCAGCTGACGAAGCCGCCGGGCGCGCTTGGGCGGCTTGAGGATCTGGCCCTCTGGTATGCGGGCTGGCGCGGTGAAGAGCGCCCGCAGCTGCGCGCGCCGCAGATCCTTGTCTTTGCGGGCAATCATGGCGTGACCGCAAAGGGCGTCTCGGCCTTTCCCGCAGCCGTCACCGCGCAGATGGTGGCAAATTTTGAGGCGGGCGGCGCTGCGATCAACCAGCTGGCGCGCTGCTTTGGGGCGAAGATGTCCGTGCATCCGATCCGCCTCGATGAGCCGACCGGGGATTTCACCGAAATGCCCGCCATGAGCCAGAGTGAGCTGGCAGAGGCGCTGAGCATCGGCTGGGCTGCGGTTGATCCTGAGGCAGATCTCCTCATCACCGGCGAGATGGGCATCGGCAATACCACCCCCGCAGCGGCCATCGCCGCGGCGCTTTACGGCGGCGATCCCGCCTCCTGGATCGGGCGCGGCACCGGGCTTGATGATGCAGGCCTTGCCCGCAAAGCCGCCGTGGTGGCAGAGGGGCTGGAGCGGCACCAGGCCGCCCTCAGCGACCCGCAGGAGGTGCTGCGCTGCCTTGGCGGGCGTGAGCTTGCGGCCATGACCGGCGCGATTGCCCGGGCGCGCAGCCTGTCGATTCCGGTGATCCTTGATGGCTTTATCTGCACCTCCTCTGCTGCGGTGCTGGAGAAGATGGTGCCTGGCGCGCTCGATCACGCGGTGGCGGGTCACGTTTCACAGGAGCCAGGTCATGCCCGCCTGCTGCAGGCGCTGAACAAAGCGCCCCTGCTGCAGCTTGACCTGCGCCTTGGCGAAGGCACCGGTGCGGCCCTGGCCATTGGCGTGTTGCAGGGTGCCATCGCCTGCCATTCGGGCATGGCCACCTTTGCCGAGGCGGGCATCAGCAGCGCCTGAGCGCAGCCCCCTCGCTGCGACATGTCCTCAGCGCCCCTCCCGCGCGCTGAGGACAAGGGCCTGCTTTGGGCAAAGCCTGGCGTGCTGAGAGGCAGGCGGCCGGCTGAGATTGAAGCAAATAGGGAACATTATAAGCCGGTGAATAGCCCGGCCCGCACTCCCTCAACCCGGTTTCCTGCAGCGCGCCGGGGGAAAACTCCTGCTCTTGAAGGGCTTAGAGACGGCTCGCGGGGGAAATTGGACGTATGAAAACAAAAAGAGAACATATGGGCAGCTGAGTACCCCTTTCCGCTCGCCTCAGGCTCTGTTTTGAACTTCAGAAGTCCCCGGCAACCGCGTCAGGCTCAGAGAGGGGGCTGCACCAAAAAGGCGAAGGCGGAGAGAGGCTGTCGCGGAAATGCGGAGGATCAGCCTCTGCTCCCCCACTTCAGGCAGGTTTGTCGCGAAAGTTCAGTTCGATTTCGGGAAGCTGTCTCCCAAAAACCCTCGGACTTACTTTGCCAGCGGCCCTTTAAGCCGGGAGGCGCATCAAGGGGCTGCCGAAGACGCTTCGGCAGGGTGCTGAGAAAGTCAGGCGTTCAGAAAAAACTTACGGCCTTGCCCTGTGGCCTTTGAGCCAGGCGATTTAGCTCGCTTGCTGACAGGCCGAATGAAATCCAATCCTGCAAACGGCGATCAATCGGCATTTCCGCTGCAGTCAAAGGCAAAAATCACTTTGATTTATTGGGTGATTTCATCCCCTCCTGGCGCGTCACAGCCAGCGTCTGCCTGGTATGACCGGTGATGCAGAGCAGTTGCCGCTGAGATGATGACAATCTGGCGCGACAGCTAAAATATTCTGCCACCTGATTTTTCCGCAGCCTTTCCGGGATGGGATCCGGCGGCACTCCTGCCAAAGGCTCCGCTGACCTGGAGTCCGCAAGGCCAGCCCTCAGAATCCAGTCACCGCTCTGCCGCCTGCTCATCTGAAATCTGCTGCCCGGACCCGGCGCGAAAGCGCTCCGCCTGCAGGCAAAACCCGGGCCTCAGCCCTCGCGCAGGCGCTGGAGCGACAGGGCTGCGGCGCGGGCAAAGCCGCGCGTGACCGCAGCGCGGCGGGCGCCTGCGAGCTTATGCTCGGGCGCCATACGCAGGATTTCCCCGCCCCAGGCATCGGCCATCATCAAGCCGGTGTCCTCGGGCAGCAGATCCTGCGGAAAGGCCGCATCCACCGCCCAGAAATAGCGGTCGCACCAGTCGAGATAGCCCGCCCATTTGCGGTCCGACAGGAAATCCGCGCGGCAGGACTTACATTCCACCACCCAGATCTCGCCCTTCGGACCCAGCGCCATGACATCGACCCTGAGCCCCGGCCCCGGCACATATTCCGTCAGCGGCGCAAAGCCGTGGCTGCGCAGCAAACGGCAGACCCCGCGTGCGAGGGTGATACCCGGCCGTTCCCGGCTGTCTTCCTGATCGCTCATCCTGAGATCTCACCCGCGGTTTTACCCGGGCAGATGTGAACATATCGTAAACATTTGTCCAGCCCTCCAGGATGCCGCAGGCGGTTCGCTGCGCAGCCCCTTGCACCGCGGGCGCGAAGCGCTTACCTCAGGTGTCGGCGGTTACTGCTCTTCGCGTGCGAGGCCCTTTTCCAGTGGCCGATAAGCATTTCCGAGGGTGCTGGCTCTGTTCGGATCCTGGTCCGGATACCTGGTGCCCACCTGATCACTCAGGCTCTCGGGAAATTCCAGCCTTCACGGCTGCTGCGGTTTCCGCCACCCCACCCTCTTTTCAACCTGCCGGCTTTTTGAGGTGCTGGCCCGCCCGGCCCGCGGGAATTTTCTGCTCTCTCCGGCATCTTAGTTAAAATCTGTAAAAATCGCGCAGGATTTTTGCGCCGGAGCGGAGCCATTCGCCCGGTGAAGTGTTGATGACCGGAACCGGAGAAGACGGACAGAGCTGCAAATCACCCCTCGGACGCTGCTTTCCCTCGGCATACGGATGATGGGGATCGGTGCGACCGTCTTCATCCGCCCTGCGAGCCGGCCTCTGGCCGCGCTCCAGGGCAGACCCGGTTCTGAAGCTTCGGCCGTCCTGTCAGCCCCCCTGACGCGGCCGGACTGCAGATTGCTGCCACCAGCCGGTTCGCCCCCCGGCTGAAATCCCCTCTGTGGCGCGATCTGACCACGGCGGACCCGCTGCCTCTCCTCCCGGGCAGCGGGTCCGTTTGTTTCAGGCACCTTCCCCTGCCCATGATGCGTTTTGCCGCTCCGCGCCCCCGGCGACCCCATAGACGCGGCGCTGTGAAAGCGGTAGAACGCGCGCCATGCTGGACAATGCCCCCAAACTTCCGCCCGAAATCGCCCGCCGCCGGACCTTCGCGATCATCGCGCACCCCGACGCCGGCAAAACGACGCTGACTGAAAAGTTCCTCCTGTTCGGGGGCGCCATTCAGATGGCCGGTCAGGTCCGCGCCAAGGGCGAAGCCCGCCGCACGCGCTCGGACTTCCTGAAGATGGAACAGGACCGCGGGATCTCGGTCTCGGCCTCGGCCATGTCCTTTGAATATAAAGAGTTCCGCTTCAACCTGGTCGATACCCCCGGCCACTCGGACTTCTCGGAAGACACCTACCGCACGCTGACGGCGGTGGATGCGGCGATCATGGTGATCGACGGCGCCAAGGGTGTGGAAAGCCAGACCCGCAAGCTCTTTGAGGTTTGCCGCCTGCGCGATCTGCCGATCCTGACCTTCTGTAACAAGATGGACCGCGAGAGCCGCGACACCTTTGATATCATCGATGAGATCCAGGAAAACCTGGCCATTGACGTGGTGCCGGCCTCCTGGCCGATCGGCTCGGGCAAAGATTTCCTTGGGGCCTATGATCTGCTGAACGACCGCCTTGAGATCATGGACCGCGCCGACCGCAACAAAGTGGCGGAATCGGTGCAGATCAAGGGCCTGGATGACCCAAAGCTGGCCGAACATATCCCCGCCGACCAGCTGGCAAAGCTGCGCGAAGAGGTCGAAATGGCGCGCGAGCTGCTGCCCGCCTTTGACCGTGAGAGCTTTCTCAACGGCTCGATGACGCCGATCTGGTTTGGCTCGGCCATCAACTCCTTTGGCGTCAAAGAGCTGATGGACGGCATCGGCACCTTTGGTCCCGAACCCCAGACCCAGAAGACCGCCGAACGCCCGGTCGGCGCGGATGAGACGAAAGTCACCGGCTTTGTCTTCAAGGTCCAGGCCAATATGGACCCCAAGCACCGCGACCGCGTGGCCTTTGTGCGCCTCGCCTCGGGGCATTTTGAGCGCGGCATGAAGATGATGCATGTGCGCTCGAAAAAGCCCATGGCGGTGACCAACCCGGTCCTCTTCCTCGCCGCCGACCGCGAACTGGCGGATGAGGCCTGGGCCGGCGATATCATCGGCATCCCCAACCACGGGCAGCTCCGCATCGGCGATGCGCTGACCGAGGGGGAAACCCTGCGCTTCACCGGCATCCCCAGCTTCGCGCCGGAACTTCTGCAATCTGTCCGCGCCACCGATCCGATGAAGGCCAAGCACCTCGAAAAGGCGCTGATGCAATTCGCCGAAGAAGGGGCCGCCAAGGTCTTTAAGCCGATGATCGGCTCGGGCTTCATTGTGGGCGTCGTCGGCGCGCTGCAGTTCGAAGTGCTGGCCTCACGCATCGAGCTGGAATACGGTATCCCCGTGCGCTTTGAAGGCTCAGCCTTCAGCTCGGCGCGCTGGATCTCGGGCGATGAGGCCGAGATCGAGAAGCTGGTGAACATCAACAAACAGCATATCAGCACCGATAACGACGGCGATCTGGTCTTCCTGACCCGGCTGCAATGGGACATCGACCGGGTGGTGCGCGACTATCCGGCCCTGAAACTCACCGCCACCAAGGAACTGATGGTATGACAGATGTGATCCCCAGAACTCTGGTTGCCACCGTTCTGGGGGTCGCGCCCGAGGCGCTGCCGCCGGGCGATCTGCCGGTGGCGCGGCTGGCCGCAAGGTTTCTCGACTTCCTGAGCGAGAGCTTCCTGCAGGAAGCCGATGCCCCCCATCCCGAAGCCTGGACCTTCGCGCTTTACGGCGGCCTCATCGCCGATCATGCCGAACTCGCGCTGGCCACCCTGCTTGAGATGACCACGCAGATCACCCGCTTTGATGAGGCGGACCTCATCGCCTCCGGCCCGCTGGATGAGCTCCTGAACGCAAAATCCGCCGCCGCACTTTTACCCCTCATTGAGGCGGCCGCGCAAAAATACCCGCGCTTTGCGTTTCTGCTGTCAGGCGCGTCTGCGGAAGGCTCAGCCGGTACGCCTTTCTGGAAAGCCATCCGCGCACTCGGCGAGACCGCCGCCGAGCCGGACGACCTCGAGGGTTGAGATGCCCTTCCCCCACCGCGTCATGGCCGATGGCAGCTTCGCCTTTCACGGCGCGCGGGGGAGCTTAACCGGAAACCGCGGCATCCTGCATGATGCGGCCGGCAATCCGACCACAGCCCGCTGGCGGCACCAGGCCTGGATCAGCTGCACCCTCAATCAGCGCGCGGATCGGGCAAAACTGCCGCTGACCGCGCCGGGCCATTACACGCCGCTCTTCTTTCTCGATGAGGCCGTGGCCCTGGCGGCGGGGCACCGCCCCTGCGCGCTCTGCCGCCGTCAGGCCTTTACCGGGTTCCGCAGCGCCTGGGCCGCCGCCACCGGCCTGTCAGATCGCGCACCAGAGATTGACCGCCACCTGCACGCCGCGCGCCTGACCCCAAAGCGCCAGCCCGCCATCCGCGAGGCCGACTGCGCCGCCCTGCCAGATCACAGCATCATCCGCAGCGAAAGCCACATGGGGCGCCTTTTCGGCGATGCGCTCCTGCCCCTCACGGCAGCGGGCTATGGCCAGCCCCTGAAGCGCCCGGAAGGCCGCGTCCTTCTGCTGACCCCCCTCCCCCTGATCCGTGTCCTGCAGGAGGGCTACGCCCCCGCGCTCACCCCCGCAGCCGACCGCGCCTCCTGGCCCGACCACCGCGGCTAAGCCCCGCCGCGCTCTTTGGCTTTTCTCAAATACTCATCTTCTGCGCTCTCCCCACGCCCCACGCCGGGATCGCAAGCCCCTCACAGCCGCCCGACAGAGCCAGAAAAAACCCCCGGCACCGCAAGGCACCGGGGGTCTGTCGTCAACCCTTCGGGGGCGGGCGTTCAGCCCGCAACGGCCCGCAGACGGTCGCGCTGCGCCGAAAGCTCTTCCGCCACCAGGAAGGCCAGCTCCAGCGACTGCGAGGCATTGAGCCGCGGGTCGCAGGCGGTGTGATAGCGATCCGACAGATCCTCATCGCTGACCGCGCGCAGACCGCCGGTGCATTCCGTCACATCCTGACCGGTCATCTCAAAATGCACGCCGCCCGGGATCGAGCCTTCGGCGTTATGCACCCCGAAGAACTCACGCACTTCGCGCAGCACCGAATCGAAGGGCCGGGTCTTATAACCGCTGGCCGCTTTGATCGTATTGCCGTGCATCGGGTCACAGGACCAGACGACATTGGCGCCCTCTTCCTGCACCGCCCGCACCAGACGCGGCAGATGATCGCCCACCTTCCCCGCCCCAAAACGCGCAATCAGGGTCAGACGGCCCGGCTCATTTTCCGGGTTCAGCAGCGACATCAGTTTTTTCAGATCATCCGTGCTCATCGAGGGGCCGCATTTCAGCCCGATCGGGTTTTGCACCCCGCGGCAGAAATTCACATGCGCGCCCTCAGGCTGACGGGTGCGGTCGCCGATCCAGATCATATGGCCCGAGCCTGCCACCGGCAGACCGGTGGTCGAATCGATCCGGCAAAGCGCTTCTTCATATTCCAGAAGCAGCGCCTCATGGCTGGTGTAGAAATCCACCGTCGAGAGCTGATGCACATTGCCGCCGTCCACCCCGGCCGCCCGCATGAAGTCCAGCGCATCCGAGATCCGGTCCGACAGCGCCTTATAGCGCTCAACCTTGTCGTATTCGGCAAAGCCCAGCGTCCAGGAATGCACCCGGTGGATATCGGCATAGCCGCCCATCGAGAACGCCCGCAGCAGGTTCAGCGAGGCCGCGGCCTGGGTATAGGCCTGCAGCATCCGGTTCGGATCCGGACGGCGCGAAGCCTCGGTGGCGTCAAAGCCATTGATGATATCACCGCGGTAGCTCGGATATTCGACGCCGCCGATCACCTCGGTCGGGGCCGAACGCGGTTTCGCGAACTGCCCGGCCATCCGGCCGATCTTGATGACCGGAACTTTCGCGCCAAAGGTCAGCACCACCGCCATCTGCAACAGCACCTTATAGGTGTCGCGGATGTTATCGGCAGAGAATTCCGCGAAGCTCTCGGCGCAGTCGCCGCCCTGCAAAAGGAAGGCGCGGCCTGCGCCCGCTTCTGCGAGCTGCTTTTTCAGCTTGCGCGCTTCCCCCGCAAAAACCAGGGGGGGAAACTTCGCCAGCTGAGCCTCAACCGCGTGCAGCGCATCCTGATCCGGATAATCCGGCATCTGGATCCGCGGCATGTTGCGCCAGTCAGATTTGTTCCAGCCCAGTGTCATGGGGTCTCTCCGTAAACGGCAGTTAATATTTGGGATATAGGCCGCGGTGCTTCGCCGCGCCACCCGTATTTGCGCCCGCCCCTCAGGGCGGGTGCAATTCAGCGTGACGGAGCGGCGGGGCTGAGCCGGTAAAGCGCGCCCCTGCCAACCGAGAGGAACCACAGACTTCCGTCCGGCGCCTCGCGCAGATCGCGCACCCGGGCCATCTCGGGGGCGCGCAGCACCTCCTGCGCAAAGCCCGCCTTCGGGTCGAGACGGACGATGTGATCCGCCTTCAGACTGCCCGCCAGCAGGCTGCCGTTCCAGCCCGCAAAGCCCCCGCCCTGCAGCACCACAAGACCGGAGGGCGCGATAGAGGGGTCCCAGTACAGCACCGGCTGCTCCATCCCCGGTGCCTCGGTGCCGATGCCGATCTTCGTGCCGGTATAATTGCGGCCATAGCTGATGACCGGCCAGCCGTAATTGCCCCCGCGACGGATGCGGTTGATCTCATCGCCGCCGCGCGCGCCATGCTCGCTCACCCAAAGTGTCCCCTCTGCATCAAGCGCTGCGCCCTGAATATTGCGGTGACCATAGCTGAGCACGCCGCGCGGCAGACCGGGTGCCAGCGCCAGCGCCGCGCCCGCGCGCGACAGCGCGATGATCTTGCCGTGGCTCAGGCTCAGATCCTGCGCCTCCTGACCGCCCGGGCCGGTGCCGCGGTCGCCCAGCCCGACCAGCAGATGCCCCTCTGCCGTCTCAACCATCCGCGCACCGAAATGCCGGGTCGCCGAAGCGCCGTCACCAGACCAGAGCGGCACAAAGCCGCTGAGCGCTGATGACCCGACGTCAAGCCGCCCGCGCCCCAGAGTGATGGCTGATCCGCCGGGCGCGGCGGCAGAATACAGCAGATAGACCTCGCGGCTGCGGGTAAAGTCTTTCGGAACAAGCAGATCCAGCAGGCCGCCCTGCCCGCCCTGCGCCGTCTGCGGCAGCCCGCCGAGCGCGCTCAGCTGACCGTCCCGAAGCCACAACAGCCGCCCGCCGCGCTCGGTGATCAAAACGCCCTCAGCGCCGGGCAGAAAGCCAAAAGCCCAGGGCTCGGTCAGACCATCGGTGATGCGCTCAATGCTCAGCTCCCCCGCAGAAGAGGGCAGCGCCGCAGCCATCGGGGCGGCAGAAAGGGCCGCAGGAAAAGCAGAAGCCAGAAGCCAGCGCATCACGATCGTCCTTTACCTTTTAAAGTTTCACCAAAGGCGGCACCGGGCGACCAAAGGCGTTTTTCTTTGCATCAGAGGGCTTTGCCAGCCAGGCCATCAGCAAAAGTGCGCCAAAGACCGGCACCAGCACCACCAGCTGCCACCAGCCGGAGCGCCCGGTATCATGCAGCCGCCGCGCCCCCGCTGCCGCCAGTGGCACCACGCTCATCAGCGCCCAGATATCGGCCAGACCAAAGCGGTAGGACCAGCCCTGCGTCATCATATCGAGGCCGATCAGAACCGCAGCGACCAGCACGCAAAACAGCATAAACCACCAGTATTCGCCGCGCCCCGCCCGGCCCTGGTAATCGGTGACCCCGCGCCAGGCCCGCCCGGTCGCCTTCACAATCTTCATTCCCGTCCTCCGCTGCCATCGCTGTTGCTGCGCTGTGCAGCCGGCAAAAGGTTAAACCTGCTTCGCTCTTTGACGCAAACGCCGATGCGCGGGGCTGCCGTTACGCGGGGGCTATCCAGAGTGGTTTTTGTCAGTTAGCACTTTATGCAGGGCCTTTTTTCTGCCTCTCCGGCGCTTGCCGGATCCTGACCGTGCCGTCGCAGTGTTTCGCGGCGGGGCGTCCAATGGCTGTCAGGGCCGGAGCGGGCATAAGATCCGCAGACCAGGGGGGCACAGCCCTCCGAAACAGGGAGATTGATATGAAAAAACTTCTGCTTGCCTCCACCGCTGTTTTCGCTCTGGGCACCGCTGCCCAGGCCGGTGAGGTGATCCCGATGGGCATCTCGATCGGCTATACCGGGCCGCTGGAATCGATGGCTCCGGGGATCACGGCTGCGGCTGAGATGGCCTTCAAAGAGGCCAGCGATTCCGGTCTGCTGCTTGATGGCTCGACCATTACCACGTACAAGGCCGACAGCACCTGCATCGACGCCGCCGCCGCAACGGCCGCGATGGAGCGCATCGTGACCTCGGACAAAGTGCGCGGCATCGTCGGCGGCATGTGCTCGGGCGAGACCACCGCCACGCTGCAAAACGTCGCCATGCCGAACGGCGTTGTGATGATCTCTCCCTCGGCCACCTCGCCGGCGCTGTCCTCGCTTGAGGCCAATGACCTCTTCTACCGCACCTCGCCCTCTGACGCCCGTCAGGGCGTGGTCATGGCCGAAGTACTGCAGGAGCGCGGCTTCAAAACCGTCGCCGTGACCTATACCAACAACGACTACGGCAAGGGTCTGGCCGATGCCTTCCAGGCTGCCTTTGAAGCCATCGGCGGCAAAGTCACCATCAACGCCCCGCATGAAGACGGCAAAGCCGACTACACCGCGGAAGTCGGCGCGCTGGCCTCGGCCGGCGGCGAGGTCCTTGTGCTGGCCGGCTACGTCGATCAGGGCGGCTCGGGCATCATCCGCGGCTCGCTGGATTCGGGCGCGTTTGAAACCTTCCTCTTCCCCGATGGCATGGTCGGCACCCCGCTGGAGACCAATTTCGGCACCCAGATTGACGGCTCTTTCGGCACCAACCCCGCCTCTGAGGGTGAAGGCCGTGACAAGTTCATGGAACTGGCCAAAGCCGCAGGCTTTGACGGCAACTCTGCCTTTGCCGCCGAAGGCTATGACGCCGCAGCGCTGATGCTGCTGGCCATGGCGAAAGCCAAATCCAGCGATCCGGCCGTCTACAAAAAAGAGATCCTCGGCGTCGCCAATGGCGAAGGCGAGAAAATCTATCCGGGCGAGCTGGCCAAAGC
The DNA here is from genome assembly GCF_003863335.1 of Falsigemmobacter faecalis. Classification (GTDB taxonomy): domain Bacteria; phylum Pseudomonadota; class Alphaproteobacteria; order Rhodobacterales; family Rhodobacteraceae; genus Wagnerdoeblera; species Wagnerdoeblera faecalis. The sequence continues at coordinate 97,515 of NZ_RRAZ01000011.1, forward strand.
GCTGGAGATCCTCAACGGTGGCGGCACGGTGAATTATGAAGGCGCCACTTCGGTGACCTTCGTGAACGGTCGCGAAAGTGCGGGCAACTACCGCGAAACCGAGATGAAGGACGGCAAACTCACTGTGGTGAAGTACCGCTGATCTGACGGGGCTGCCTGCGGCACCGTCGCAGGCAGCTCCTTTCTCAAAGACCCAGAAGAAAACGCGGCCGGCCCATCGGAAGGCACGGCCCGCACGGGGAGCTGCAAATGATTGTCGTGGAGAATCTCCACCGACATTTCGGCGGATTTCACGCCGTTGACGGTGCATCACTGACCATCGAAACCGGATCCATCACCGGGCTGATCGGCCCGAACGGAGCCGGAAAAACCACATTATTCAACGTTATAGCAGGAAGACTGCCGCCCACATCGGGCCGTGTCACCATGGCGGGAGAAGATATCACCGGCCTGCCGCCGCATGTCCTCTTTCACAAAGGTCTGCTGCGAACCTTTCAGATCGCCCATGAATTCGGCTCCATGACGGTGCGCGAGAATCTGATGATGGTCCCGCCGCATCAGGCCGGAGAGACGCTGTGGAACACCTGGTTTGGCCGCAAACGCATTGCGGACGAAGAGCGGGCTTTGCGCGCCAAAGCCGATGAGGTGCTGGAGTTTCTGACCATCTCGCATCTGGCCGACCAGAAGGCGAGCCAGATCTCGGGCGGGCAGAAAAAGCTGGTTGAGCTGGGCCGCACCATGATGGTCGATGCCAAAATCGTCTTTCTCGATGAGGTGGGCGCGGGCGTGAACCGCACGCTCCTGAACACCATCGGCGATGCCATCATCCGGCTGAACCGTGAGCGCGGCTATACCTTCTGCGTGATTGAGCATGACATGGATTTCATCGCGCGGCTCTGCGATCCGGTGATCGTCATGGCAGAGGGCAAGGTCCTCGCCAAAGGCACCGTTGATGAGGTCAAAAACGATGAGCGCGTGATCGAGGCCTATCTCGGCACGGGGCTGAAAAACAAAGTGAAAGATGAGGCCGCTCATGGCTGAGCCCTTCCTGATCGGCGAGACCATGACCGGGGGTTACGGCGGCGCAGATATTCTGCACGGCTGCACTCTGGCGGTTGAGCGCGGCGAGATTGCCGTGATCGTCGGCCCCAATGGCGCGGGGAAATCCACCGCGATGAAAGCCGTCTTTGGCATGCTGAAGCTGCGCGCAGGCCGGGTGCGCTTTGACGGTGAGGATATCACCGCCCTCAGCCCTCAGGACCGGGTGGTCCGGGGCATGGGCTTTGTGCCCCAGACGCAGAATATCTTCACCTCCATGTCGGTGGAGGAGAACCTGGAGATGGGCGCCTTCATCCGGCGCGATGATTTCCGCGATACCATGGCGCAGGTTTATGATCTGTTTCCCATTCTGAAAGAAAAGCGCAACCAGCCCGCGGGCGAGCTTTCGGGCGGTCAGCGCCAGCAGGTCGCCGTGGGCCGCGCTTTGATGACGCGCCCGAAGGTTCTGATGCTGGATGAACCGACGGCCGGGGTCTCTCCCATCGTGATGGATGAGCTGTTTGACCGCATCATTGAGATCGCCCGCAGCGGCATCTCGATCCTGATGGTTGAGCAGAACGCCCGTCAGGCGCTGGAGATCGCCGACAAGGGCTATGTCCTGGTCCAGGGCGCCAACCGCTTCACCGACACCGGCAAGGCCCTCATGGCCGACCCGGAGGTCCGCCGTTCCTTCCTGGGAGGCTGAGGCATGATGAACCCCGTTTCACATCGCGTGCGCCCTGCGCCGCGCAGCCCCGTTCCCTTCCGCGGGGAGACTGTCTGATGGATATCCTCAACGCCATTGTGGCGCTTCTCAATTTCGTGGTGATCCCCGGCGCGGCCTATGGCGCGCAGCTCGCGCTTGGCGCGCTTGGGGTGACACTGGTTTACGGCATCCTGCGGTTCTCTAACTTTGCCCATGGCGACACCATGGCCTTCGGGACCGCGGCGACCATTCTGGTGACCTGGGGGCTGACGGCGCTTGGCATCACCTTCGGGCCGCTGCCCACCGCGCTGCTGGCTCTGCCCTTCGGGATCGCGGCCACCATTGCGCTGCTGCTGGGCACCGACCGGCTGGTCTACCGCTTTTACCGCCGCGTGAAGGCCGCGCCGGTGATCTTTGTCATGGTCTCGATGGGGATCATGTTTGTGATGAACGGCCTGAACCGCTTTATCATCGGGGTCGGAGACATCAATTTCGTCGATGGCGAGCGCTTTTTGATCACCGCCCGCGGCTTTCGCGAAGCGACAGGCCTCGCAGAGCCGCTGGCTTTGCGCATGACCCAGGTGATTACTCTGGTGACGGCCGCCATCGCCGTGGCGCTGCTGTTCTGGTTTCTCAACCGCACCCGCACCGGCAAATCCATGCGGGCGTTTTCGGACAACGAAGATCTGGCGCTGCTGTCGGGCATCAACCCGGACCATGTGGTGCGGGTGACCTGGATGATCGTGGCGGCGCTGGCGACCACGGCGGGTGTGCTTTACGGGCTGGATAAGAGCTTCAAAGCCTTCACCTATTTCCAGCTTCTGCTGCCGATCTTTGCCTCTGCCGTTGTCGGCGGGCTTGGCAATCCGCTGGGGGCCATCGCCGGCGGCTTCGTGATCGCTTTTTCTGAGGTCACCGTCACCTATGCCTGGAAGAAGGTGGCGACCTATGTGCTGCCCGAGAGCCTTGCGCCTGAGGGGCTGATGCAGCTGATGGGGACGGATTACAAATTCGCCGTCTCCTTCGCGATCCTGGTGGTGGTTCTGCTGATCAAACCGACCGGCATCTTCAAAGGAAAATCGGTATGAGCGCGCGTCTTCGTCCCGTTCTTCTCTTCGGCGCGGTGGCGCTTCTCTATCTGGCGACGGCTTATGTCTATGGCTGGAACCTGACGCTGGCCATCGTCAATATGGGGCTGATCGGTGCCATCATGGCGCTCGGCGTCAATATGCAGTGGGGCTATGCCGGGCTTTTCAACATCGGCATCATGGGCTTTGTGGCGCTTGGCGGTCTGGCGGCGGTGCTCATTTCGATCCCGCCGGTGCCCGAGGCCTGGGCGGCGGGCGGCATGGGGGTTGTGTTGGGTCTGCTGATCGGGGCTGCGACCATCGCGGGCGCGGTTCTTTTGTGGAAGAAACTGCCGCCCGGAAAGCTGCGCGGGCTGATCATCGTGATCTTTCTGGTCGCAGGATTCTGGCTTTACGGCAAGATCTTCTCGCCCGCCGTCAGCGCGGTTGAGGCGGTGAACCCGGCCGGGACCGGCTTTCTGGGCGGTCTGGGCCTGCCGGTTCTCTTTGCCTGGCCCGCAGGCGGTCTTCTCGCTGCGGGTGCGGCCTGGATCATCGGAAAAACTGCTCTGGGTCTGCGCTCGGATTATCTCGCGATTGCCACGCTGGGGATTTCAGAGATCATCATCGCGATCCTGAAGAACGAAGACTGGCTGAACCGCGGCGTCAAAAACGTCATCGGCATCCCGCGGCCCTGGCCCGTCCCCTATGAGGTGCAGCTGCAGCAGGATCAGGGCTTTCTGGCCTGGGCGGCGGACTGGGGCGCGAGTGCGGCCACGGCGTCCAGCATCATCGTCAAGCTGAGCTATGCCGGGCTGTTTCTGATGGTTCTGCTGATCCTCATCACCCTGGTCGAGCTGTCCTGGCGCAGCCCCTGGGGCCGCATGATGCGCGCCATCCGCGACAATGAGGTCTCGGCGGCCGCCATGGGCAAAGATGTCACCCGCCGCCATCTGCAGATTTTCGTCCTCGGCTCTGCCGTGGTCGGGGTTGCGGGCGCGATGATGACCACGCTTGACGGGCAGCTGACGCCGGGAAGCTACCAGCCCTTGCGCTTTACCTTCCTGATCTGGGTCATGGTGATCGTCGGCGGCTCGGGCAACAACTGGGGCTCGCTCTTGGGCGGGATGCTGATCTGGTGGCTCTGGATTATGGTGGAGCCGATGGGCCTGTGGCTGATGCAGCTCATCACCTCCGGCATGGCTGAGGGCTACTGGCTGAAGAAACACCTGATCGAAAGCGCCGCCCATATGCGGATGCTGACCATGGGGGTGATCCTGCTGCTGGTGCTGCGCTTCAGCCCGCGCGGGCTGCTGCCCGAAAAGTAACTGCCGCCCAGGGCCGGGCCTCTGCCCGGCCCTGCGGTTCTTTTGCCACGGCAGGACACTCACCCCGCCCTGAAAGCGACTGACAGCAAAAAGCCCCGCCCGGAGATCCGGGCGGGGCTTTTGAAGTCTAAGGATCAAAGCCTTATTTCGGGCCGATCATCATGACCATCTGACGGCCTTCAAGCTTCGGCATCGATTCCACTTTGCCGATCTCGGTGACTTCAGCCGAAACGCGGTTCAGCAGTTCCATACCAAGCTGCTGGTGCGCCATTTCACGGCCCCGGAAGCGCAGGGTGACTTTCACCTTGTCGCCTTCGGTCAGGAACTTGACGACCGAGCGCATCTTGACCTGGTAATCATGCTCATCCGTACCCGGACGGAACTTGATTTCCTTGATCTCAATGATCTTTTGCTTCTTGCGGGCTTCGGCTTCGCGCTTTTGCGATTCGTATTTGAACTTACCAAAGTCCATAATCTTGCAGACCGGTGGCTCGGCGTTGGGCGAGATCTCGACCAGGTCAAGCCCGGCCTCCTCGGCCATTGCCATAGCGCGAGCGGGCGTAACAACGCCGACGTTCTCGCCATCCGCCCCGATGAGGCGAATCTCCGTTGCGCGGATACGATCGTTTACGCGCGGCCCCGTTTCACGTTGCGGCGGGGCATTATGAGGTCTGCGTGCTATGGTCTCTCTCCGTAAGCAGGGAAAACTTACGCGCAAAATAATCCTACCGGGCCTGAGTTTCAACCCGCATTCGCAGCGCACCCCCTGCGCAGCCGTCCTGACGGTCGCAAAACAGCGTGCAAAATGCCGGATTTGCGCATAATCAACCCCGGTAATCCCTCAGGCGCGCGGCGCCCGGGGTGTCAAAGATCATGAGGAGGTTTCATGAACAAGTCCGTTTTCTTCGGCGCTCTGCTCGTTCTTCTGGCAGGCGGCGGCTATTATCAACTCGTTCACCTGCCCGCCCAGGAGGCCGCGCATCTTGAGGCCGAACGCGCCGCCGCCGAAGCCAAAGCGGCTGCAGAAGCCCGCGTGAAAGCCGAGGCCGATGCCGCCGAAGCCGCCCGCCTGAAAGCCGAAGCTGACGCCGCCGAAGCAAAGGCCACGCAGGAGGCCGCTGCCGCCGCCGAAGCCGCCGCCCGCGAGACCGCCGAAAAGGCCAGGGAGGCCGCCGGTGCGGCCGCAGACGCCGCTGCAGACGCCGCTGAGAAAGCCGCCGATGCCGCAGCCGAGGCGATGGGCGCCGTCAAAGACAGCCTCGCCCCCTCTGCCGGCGCAGCCGCCGAAGCCGCAGCCACCGCCGCCGATCAGGCCGCTGAAGCCGCAGGCAATGCCGCCGCCGCTGCAGGCGAAGCCGCGCTGGATGCCGCGAACTTCACCGCTGAGCGCGCGCTGGAGCTGATCGAGGCCTCCTCGCTGGATGCGGCCACCAAAGCACAGCTGAAACTCGCGGTGGAAACCACCCGCAGCAATCCGGCCCTCATCGAGCCGGTGCTGGAGCGTCTGCGCACCGCGCTCGGCCGCTGAAACCTGCCGGTCTGAACCAGAAAAGGGGCCGCGCCTGAGCGCGGCCCCTTTGCCATTTCCGGGCCGGTTCCCCCCCGGAAAGGCCCCCTCCGGGTCCCCGCGACAGCCGCCTGCGGCAAAATCATTTTCGCGGTCTCGCAATTCCTCTTCACGGCTCACTGCGGGCAGGATATACGCCCGCCATGACCGAGCTGAACCTCATCCGCAACTTCTCCATCGTGGCCCATATCGACCACGGCAAATCCACCCTCGCCGACCGGCTGATCCAGGGCACTGGCACGGTGGCTGACCGCGATATGAAGGCGCAGCTGCTCGACAGCATGGATATCGAGCGCGAGCGCGGTATCACGATCAAGGCCAACTCCGTCCGGATCGACTATAAGGCCAAGGACGGGCAGACCTATGTTCTGAACCTGATCGACACCCCCGGCCACGTTGACTTCGGCTATGAGGTCTCCCGCTCGATGCGCGCCGTTGAAGGCTCGCTGCTGGTGGTGGATGCCTCGCAGGGCGTCGAGGCTCAGACCCTCGCCAATGTCTATCAGGCGATTGACGCGGGCCATGAGATCGTCTCGGTCCTCAACAAGATCGACCTGCCCGCCGCTGATCCTGAGCGCGTCAAAGAAAACATCGAAGACGTCATCGGTATTGATGCGTCCGACTCGGTGATGATCTCGGCCAAGACCGGCCTTGGCATCCCCGATGTGCTGGAAGCCATCGTCACCCGCCTGCCGCCGCCGAAGGGCGACCGCAATGCGCCGCTGAAAGCCATGCTGGTTGACAGCTGGTATGATGCCTATCTGGGCGTGGTCGTGATGATCCGCGTCATGGACGGCGTCATCAAAAAGGGCGACCGGGTGAAGATGATGCAGACCGGCGCGGTCTATGGCATCGACCGCCTGGCCGTTCTGCGTCCGCAGATGGTCGAATGGCCCGAGCTGGGCCCGGGCGAGATCGGTGTGTTCACCGCCTCGATCAAACAGGTCCGCGATACGCGCGTGGGTGACACCATCACCCATGAGAAAAAGCCGACCGCTGAGGCGCTGCCGGGCTTTAAGCCGGCACAGCCGGTGGTCTTCTGTGGCCTTTTCCCGGTCGATGCTGCCGACTTTGAGGCGCTGCGCGATGCGATCGAAAAGCTCGCGCTGAATGACGCTTCCTTCAGCTATGAGATGGAAACCTCGGCCGCTCTGGGCTTTGGCTTCCGCTGCGGCTTCCTGGGGCTTTTGCACCTCGAAGTGATCCGTGACCGCCTTGAGCGGGAATATGATATGGATCTGATCACCACCGCGCCTTCGGTGGTCTATCACCTTCATATGAAAGACGGGACCGTGAAGGATCTTCACAACCCGGCTGATATGCCCGATCTGACCTATGTCGATCACATCGAAGAGCCGCGCATCAAAGCGACCATCATGGTGCCCGATGAATATCTTGGCGATATTCTGAAGCTCTGCCAGGATCGCCGCGGTGTGCAGCAGAACCTGACCTATGCCGGTCAGCGCGCCATGGTCGAATATGATCTGCCGCTCAATGAGGTGGTCTTTGACTTCTACGACCGCCTGAAGTCGGTGACCAAGGGCTATGCCTCGTTTGACTATCAGATCACCGGCTATCAGGAAGATTTCCTGGTGAAGATGTCGATCCTGGTGAACGATGAGCCGGTCGATGCGCTTTCGATGATGGTCCACCGCGACCGCGCCGAAAGCCGTGGCCGCTCGATGGTGGAAAAGCTCAAAGAGCTGATCCCGCGTCACATGTTCAAAATCCCGATCCAGGCGGCCATCGGTGGCCGCGTGGTGGCCCGCGAAACCCTGAGCGCGATGCGCAAAGATGTGACCGCGAAATGCTATGGCGGCGACGCCACCCGGAAGAAGAAACTTCTGGAGAAGCAAAAGGCCGGTAAGAAGAAGATGCGCCAGTTCGGCAAGGTGGAGATTCCGCAGGAAGCCTTCATCAACGCGCTGAAAATGGACAACTGATCCACGAGTTCAGGTCGGCAGCCCCAGGGTTGCCGACCTTGTGTTTTTCGGTCACGCGATTTTGCCTTCGCTCCGGCGCAGCCCCTTTTGACGGGCCGCGTTGTCCGCTCAGTCTCTGCCGCTCACGGACCATGATCATGATTTCCCTGTCCTGCCGCCCTGTCCTGCTGACACGCCCTCTGATGGCGCTGCTGTTCGGGCTGTCCCTGCCGCAGCCGGGCTTTGCCGGTGACAGCGTGAAGGTCACCTCGCTGAAACCCAGCACCGCCGGATTTTATGAAGTGACGGCGGCCACCCCCACCGCCGGGCGCACCATCACCTGCATTCTTCGCGATGGCGCCGGCAAGGCCCTGTCGCGCAACTCCTGGGTCAGCGTGGCCCCCGAGACCACGGTCCCGATCCGCCATCCTGACAACAATGTCGTCTCTGCCGTCTGCTCGGCGACGGAAGATTAAGGACCGGGGCCGCGCAGCTCTTTGCCGATACGGCTGCCGACCGCCCCCCCATGACAGACCCCCTGGCAGAGACAGACCCGGCGCGTTAAACTGGCCGGGAAGGAGCAGGTTTATGCAGTATTTCCTTGGGGTTGATGGCGGCGGCACCGGATGCCGTCTGCGGCTTTGCGACAGCGCAGGCCGGGTGCTGGCGGAAACGGCAGAGGGTCCGGCGAATATCGCCACCGATCCGCAGGGGGCGCTGCGCAACATTCTCGCAGCCAGCCGGGCGGCTCTGGACGAGGCGGGCCTGCCGGCTTCGGCGCTGGACGGGGTCACGGCAGGTCTGGGGCTTGCCGGGGTCAATGTCTCGGATGCTGAGACCTGGGCGCAGGCGCTGCCCTATGCGCGCGCAAAGGTGGTAACCGATGCCTGGACCAGCACCCGTGGTGCGCTTGGGGGGCAGGACGGCCTTGTTGCGGCCATCGGCACCGGCTCGGTTTTTGCTGCGATGCGGGGCGGGGTTTATACCCAGATTGGCGGCTGGGGCTTTCATCTGGGCGATGAAGGCTCGGGCGCTGTGCTGGGCCGGATGCGTCTGAGCGCCACCCTGCGCGGCGTCGATGCAATCGCCCCGCTGACCCCCCTTGGTCAGGCCACGCTCCAGGCCCTGGGCGGTGCCGCGGCACTCCCGGGTTTCGCGCAAAGCGCCGCCCCCGCAGATTACGCACGCCTGGCACCGGCGCTTTTTGATCAGGCGACAGACCCCATGGCCGCCGCCATCCTGAGCGCTGCCGCAGAGGAGGTCGCCGCCCTGATCGAGCGCCTGCAGGCGGGTGCCCCCCTGCCCGTCACCTGGACCGGCGGGCTGGGGCCCCTCTGGGCCGCGCGGATCGGCAGCCGCTGGCCCGCGCGCGCGCCCTGCGGCTCGGCCCTCGACGGCGCTCTGGCGCTGGCCTTTTCACTGCGGGAGGCGTGATGGACCGCTTTGCCCTGATTGCCCCGCGTCTCTTTGACGGCGAGAGGTTCCACGAGGATGTCGTGGTGCAGATCGAAGCGGGCCGGATCACCGCGCTTTCCGATCGCAGCGGCAGCCTGCCCGAACTGCGTGCCGAGGGGTTGGTCACCCCCGGCATGGTCGATCTGCAGGTCAATGGCGGCGGCGGCGAGATGCTGGGGCCGCGGACCGATGCCGCGCAGATCGCCCGTCTGCTGGCCACCCATGCCCGGCTCGGCGCGACCTCCATCCTGCCCACGCTGATCACCGACAGCCCCGAAGTCACCGCGCGGGTCATTGAGGCCGGTCTCGCCTGCCGCGATCTGCCGGGCTTTCTCGGCCTGCATCTCGAAGGGCCGCATCTCGACCCGGCGCGCAAGGGCGCCCATGACCCCGCCCTGATCCGCCCCATGACAGAGGCGGATCTGACCCGCCTGCTGGCGGCGGCGGCGGCGCTTCCGGCGCTGATGGTCACCCTTGCCCCTGGTGCGGCCACCTCAGAGCAGATCTCACGGCTTGCGGCGGGCGGCGTGATCGTGGCGCTTGGCCACAGCGACTGCAGCTTTGAGGCGGCCGAAGCGGCGACCCGCGCCGGAGCCCGCTGTGCCACCCATCTTTTCAACGCCATGAGCCAGCCCCAGGGCCGTGCGCCCGGACTGGCCGGGGCCGTGCTGGCGGGATCGCTTTGCGCCGGTCTGATCGCGGATGGCCATCACGTCTCGATCCCCATGATGCAGATCGCGCTGCGCGCCCGCCCGAGGGGGATTTATCTCGTCTCAGACGCGATGGCGGTGGCGGGCACGCCTGATCTGTCCTTCACCCTGAACGGACGCAAGGTGCTGCGCCAGGACGGGCGGCTGACGCTCTCGGACGGCACTCTGGCGGGCGCAGATATCACCCTGCCCGAAAGCGTGGCCGTGCTGAGCCGCGAGGCGGGCATTGACCCGGCCCGCGCGCTTGCCATGGCGACCTCAGTCCCGGCCGATCTTCTCCGTGCAAAGGCAGGCCGGATCGCAGCCGGACATCCGGCGGATCTTCTGACCCTCTCGCCCGAGGGGCGGCTGGGTGCCGTCTGGAAAAACGGCACCCGCCTGACCTAAGCGTGCCTCAGGCGGCGGGGTCCACCCGCCGCACCCTGGCCTCTCCGGCCTGCATCTCGCCCTCTGCCCGGTCAAAGCGCAGCCAGGCAATGGCGCGCCCGCCCGCGCGGGTGAACAGCATACCCGCCTCTTTTCCGCCCTGAAGGATCGGCGTGCCCGGCACCGCCTCCCCCTCGACCGAGACCTGGGCAAAGCCTTTGCGCAGCTCGGTCTTATGCTTCATCCGCGCGGTGACCTCCTGGCCGACATAGCAGCCCTTGCGGAAATCGACCCCCGACAGCCGCTCAAAACCGGCCTCCAGAATATAGGTCTCATTGGGGATCAGCTCGATCCCGGCCTCGGGGATCACATGGGCCACGCGGATCGCATCCCAGTCCACCGAAGGCGCCCCCCCCTCAAGCGGCGCATAAAGCCGCCAGCCAAGTGCCGGGTGGCGCGGATCGCTGACCGCCCCCTCAGGTGCCTCGCCCAGACCGCGGCTGACCTTCAGCGCGCTTTGCGTGATCTGCACATCGGCCCGCAGCCGGTACATCGTCAGCCGCCGCAAAAGATCCCCCGCCTGAGCCGCGCTCACATCAAGAAGGATCACCTCTCCCGCTGCCACCAGCAGGAAATCCGCCAGATATTTGCCCTGCGGCGTCAGCAGCGCCGCATAAAGCGGCCCCGCGCTCAGCCGACGGATATCCTGGGTGATCAGCCCCTGGAGAAAACTCTCACGGTCTGCCCCCGCAATCTCCAGCACCACCCGACCCGGATCTGCCTCACCCATCGACATCTGCGCCCCTTTCGTGAACCTTTCCCCACATATAGGCCACCACCCCAGGACAGCCAGAGCCTTAAGATTTTTTACCGACAGACCTCAGCTTCCCCGCCGCCCCCTTGCAACCGCAGCCCGAGAGGTTAAGTCTCCCCCAAGGGATGCGACGGGGACGATGAAATGATCCGCTATGATCTGAAATGCGATCAGGGCCATGAATTCGACAGCTGGTTTGCCTCAGCCGCCGCCTTTGAGCGGCTGCAGACCGCCGGCCATGTCGGCTGCCCCGACTGCGGCTCGGTGAAGATCGACAAAATGCTGATGGCCCCGGCGGTCAGCAAAACCGCCACAAAGCCCGCGCCCCTCACCCAGCCCCGCAATGAGCGCGAAGCCGCCCTCGCAGAGCTGCGCCGCGAGGTTGAGCAGAACTCCGAATATGTCGGCGTCTCCTTCGCCCGCGAGGCCCGCGACATCCATGAAGGCCGCGCCCCCGAACGCGCCATCTGGGGCGAGGCAAAGCCCGAAGACGCCCGCGCCATGATCGAAGACGGCCTTCCGGTGCTGCCGCTGCCGTTCAAACCGGCGGCCAAGGCGAACTGAAAGCCCCCCTTCGCTTGACTTTGCCCCCCGAAAGGGCGGATAGCGCGCGCAGTCACCCCCGACGCCGCTCAAGATCCAAGCGAGGCATCATGCGCACCCTTCCCGACGCCCTTATCCCGGAACTGCCGAACCTCTATCGCGGCAAGGTGCGCGATTGCTACGACCTCCCCGATGAGGGGGAGGGCGCGCGCCGCATCCTGATCTCCTCGGACCGCATCTCGGCCTTTGACCGCATCCTCGCCTGCATCCCCTGGAAAGGCCAGGTGCTGACCGGTGTTGCGCGCTACTGGTTTGACCGCACCGAAGACATCTGCCCCAACCATGTCCTCTCCTATCCGGACCCGAATGTGGTCATCGGGCGTCACCTGAAGATCCTGCCGGTCGAAGTGGTGGTACGCGGCTATCTCGCAGGCACCACCGGCACCTCGGTGCTGACCATGTACAAACAGGGCGTGCGCGAGATGTATGGCCATACCCTGCCTGAAGGTCTGCGCGACAACCAAAAGCTCCCCCAGGCCATCATCACCCCCACCTCGAAAGAATTCGACGGCGGCCATGATGAGCCGCTGACGGCCGATGAAATCATCAACACCGGCCTGCTGCCCAAAGCGCTCTGGGATCAGGTCTCCGACGTCGCCCTCGCCCTCTTCGAGCGCGGCCAGAAAGAGGCCGCCGAAAAAGGCCTCATCCTTTGCGACACCAAATATGAATTCGGCCTCGATCAAGACGGCGTGCTGCGCATCGCTGATGAGATCCACACCCCCGATTCCAGCCGCTACTGGAAGGCCGACGGCTATGAAGCCGCCTTCGAGGCCGGCGCGCGCCCGCCAAGCTTTGACAAAGACGTCATCCGCTCCTGGGTCGCCGCCCGCGTCGATCCCTATAAAGACGCGATCCCCGAAATCCCGGCGGATATGATCGCCCAAACCTCGGCCACCTATATCGAGGCCTTTGAGATGATCACCGGCCAGACCTTCATCCCCGATGCCTCCGGGGCCTCGGTGCTCGACCGCGTCCGCCAAAACCTCGCGCCTTACTTCACGCGGTAAGCCGCCTCTCCCCCGCCCGGTCTTTGGCTTTTTCCAAATACTCCGGGTGGGGTCCGGGGAGGGCAGCGCCCTCCCCGGCCTCTCCGCCGGGGCCAACGGCCCGCACCTTCAGTCCTGCGCCCTCAGTCCTGCGCCCGCAGCACCCCCGCAGGCCGTGCCGCCAGCGGTCGCCATAAAAACACCGCCCCCGCGACCAGCACCACCAGCACACCGCCGCCGATGATCAGCGCGGCCGGCAGCGCTGCAAAGCGCCAGGGCAGATCCATCACAAAGCGCATCACCGCCCAGGAGGCGACGGAGCCCGCGAGCACCGCCACCAGGGCCGCCGCCGCCCCCGCCAGCGCCGAGCGCAGCGCAAAGCCCGCCAGCACCGCCGCCCGCGAGGCCCCGAGAACCTTCAGCACCGCCGCCTCATAGACCCGCGCCCGCTCTCCGGCCGCCGAGGCCCCGACCAGCACCACAAAGCCGGTCAGCAGCGTCGCCAGCGCCGCCGCCGAGGTCGCCGTGGCCAGCGCCGAAAGCGCATCTGAGGCGCTCGCCACCGCATCACGGATCGGGATCGCGGTGATATTGGGCCATTTCTGCGCAATTCCCCGTAGCACCCGGCCCTCTTCTTCGGGCGAGGAATAGACCGTGGCGATATGGGTATGGGGCGCCCCCGCAAGGGCATCGGGGCTCAGCAGCATCACAAAGCCAATGCCGCCGGTGCGGAAATCCACCTCCCGAAACGAGGTGATCTGCGCCTCAATCTCCCGGCCAAGCACATTGACCGTGACCCGGTCGCCGAGCTTCAGCCCGATCTCATCGGCCTCTTTTTGCGCGAAACTCACCTCCGGGGGGCCGGCATGGCCCGGTTCCCACCAGCGGCCTGCGGTGATCCTGGTGCCTTTGGGCAAAGCATCGGCATAGGTCAGCCCGCGATCGCCCCGCGCCACCCAATGCTCGCCCGCCACCTCTTTGGCGGGACGGCCGTTGATTTTGCTCAAAACCCCGCGCAGCATCGGCGCGGTCTCGACATCGCGCACCGCCGCATCCGCCTCCAGATGGGCCAGGAAGTCACCGATCTGGTCATTCTGGATATCGACGAAGAAGTATGAAGGCGCGCGCTCAGGAAGTTCATCCCCGATGGCCCGGCGCAGATTGGCATCGATCTGCCCCACGGCGGAAAGCACCGTCAGCCCCAGTCCCAGCGCAAGAACCACGGCGCGCAACTCGCCCCCCGGCCCGCCCATGGACGACAGCGCCATACGCAAAGCCACCCGCCCCCGCAGCAAAGGCCGCCGCGCCAGCCAGCCCGCCAGACGGCGCAGCCCCGCCGCCACCAGCAAAAGAACCCCCAGCGCCAGGGCGATGCCGCCGCCCGCCGCCAGCGTAATCTCCGGCATGCCCGAAAAGGCCACCGCACCGCCCAGCAGCACCAGCGCCAGCAAAGCCACCATCAGCGCCGCCGCCAGACCCGGCCCCTCGCCGCGCCCCAGCCCATCGCGGTAAAGCGAAGCGGCCCGGATCCGCGCCATCCGCGCCAGCGGCCAGAGCGTGAAAATCAGCGCCGTCAGCGCGCCGTAAAAAGCCGCCTCCGCCAGCGCCAGGCCTGAGACCTCAAAGACCGCCGGCACCGGCAGCAGACGGCTGAGCACCGGGGCCGCCAGCAGCGGCAAAACGGTTCCCAGCACCAGACCAATCGCAATCCCCAAAAGCGTCAGCAGACCGATCTGCAAAAAGCCGATGCGGAAAATCAGCCCCTGGCCTGCGCCCAAAGTCTTCAGCGTGGCAATGGTCGCGGTCTTGCTCTCGGCCCAGGCGCGCACGGCTGAGGAAATCCCCACGCCCCCGACGGCCAGCCCCGCCAGCCCGACCAGCACAAGAAAGGAGGCCATGCGCTCAACAAAACGCTCAATCCCCGGCGCGGCGCGGCGGCGGTCCTGCCAGCGCTGCCCGCTCTCGGGGAAACTGGCCTCTGCTTCGGCGCGCAGCGCGTTCAGATCCGCCTCAGGCGGCAGGCGCAGACGATATTCCGTCTCAAAAAGCGTGCCAGGCCCCAGCAGACCCGCCTCGGCCAGATCGGCGCTTTGCACCAGCGTGCGCGGCCCGAAGCCAAAGCCCGCGGTGACATTATCCGGCTCACTCACGAGGATGGCGTTCAGCCGAAAGGCCTGCAGACCCAGACGGAAGCTGTCGCCGACCGAAAGCCCCAGCCGGTCGGCCAGAACCCGGTCCATCGCCGCCCCCGGCAGCCCCTCACGGGCGGCAAAGACCTCTGCCACCGGCATCGCGGGCTCAAACTCTGCCACCCCCAGCAGCGGCCAGGCGCCGTCGACGCCCTTGACCTGGGTCAGCGCATGCTCGGATGTCTCCCCCTCACCGCGCACGGCCATAGAGCGAAAATCGAGCACCTCACTGAGGCCGCCGGGCAGCGCCACGCGCTGCATAAAGGCGCGCTCGTCATCCGTGGCATAGCGGTAGGTATATTTCAGCCGCGCATCCCCGCCGAGCATGACCGCCCCCTCGCGGTCAAGCCCCGCCGAGATGGCCTGGCGCAGCATGCCCACGGCTGTGATCGCCGCAACGCCCAGAACCAGACAGATCAGAAAGACCCGAAAGCCCCGCAGTCCGCCGCGCATTTCACGCAGCGCCAGCCGCAGGGCAAGTGCCGTCTCCCCGCTCATGCCGCCCCCTCCGCGCGCGCAAAGCCCTGGCCCTGCCCTTCCGAAGGCACAGCGCCGGGGGCTGCGTCGATGCGGCCATCGACCAGCCGGATCACCCGGTCACAGCGCTCGGCCAGTTCCGGCGCATGGGTGACCAGCACCAGGGTCGCGCCATGGCGGTCGCGCAGCCCGAACAGCAGATCCATGATCGCCTGCCCGTTCACCCCGTCGAGATTTCCCGTCGGCTCATCGGCCAGAAGGATGCGGGGCCTCGTGACAGAGGCCCGCGCCAGCGCCACGCGCTGCTGCTCTCCGCCCGACATCTGCGCGGGGTAATGATCAACGCGCGCCCCAAGACCCACCGAGACCAGCTCTGCCCGCGCGCGCCCGAAGGCATCCTTCACCCCCGCCAGCTCCAGCGGCACCGCCACGTTTTCCAGCGCCGTCATGGTCGGCAGCAGATGAAAGCTCTGAAACACCACGCCCATATTGTCGCGCCGAAACCGCGCCAGAGCATCCTCAGACATCGCACCAAGGTTTTCCCCAAGCGCCACGACCGCCCCCCCGGTCGCGCGCTCAAGGCCCCCCATCAGCATGAGAAGCGAAGATTTGCCGGAACCGGAGGGGCCGATCAGGCCAATGGTCTCTCCGGCCTCTACATTGAGAGAAATCCCGCGTAGGATCGTCACCGGACCGGCATTACCTGCCAGCTCCAGCTGCACATCACTGAGGGAAAGCACCGTGGTCTTCGTTTCTGCCTGCTCTGTCATTGCCCGATCAGCCCTTTGCGTTCCGGTTGTTTCTGCCCTGTCGGCCCTGTTCCTGCTGGCTGCCCCCCTTGAGGCGCAGCCGCAGAAACTCATCGCGCTCGGCGACAGCCTGACCCAGGGCTATGGTCTGGCTGAAGGTGACGGCTTTGTGCCGCAACTGGAAGCCTGGCTGCGCGCGAAAGGCTACGATGTTCAGCTTGTTAACGCAGGTGTGTCCGGAGATACCTCTCAGGGCGGGCTTTCGCGGCTGGAGTGGACGCTTTCTGAAGGCGCAGATGCGATGATTGTGACGCTTGGCGGCAATGATCTGCTGCGCGGGCTGGACCCGGCGCTGACGCGCCGCAACCTCGACGCGATTCTCTCAGGGGCGGCGGCGAAGAATGTGCCGGTCCTGCTGGTCGCCATGGAGGCCCCCGGCAATTACGGCCCGCAGTACCGCGAGGATTTCGATAAGATCTATCCTGAGCTGGCCGAAAAGCATGGCGTGCTGCTGGGGGAAAGTTTTCTCAAACCCCTCGTGCGGGGCGAGACAAACCTGTCGGTCATGCGCGACTATATGCAGGGCGACGGCATCCACCCCAACCGCGAGGGGGTGACGAAGATTGTCGACGCCATGGGACCGAAAGTGGCAGAACTGCTGGATCTGGCCCGTGCGCGCAGTGCAACGAAGTGAGGAAAGAGACCATGACCCGCAGCCGTGAAATCCAGCTTGCCGCCCGCCCGACCGGGCTGCCGGGGCCTGAAACCTTCCGCCTGGCCGAGCGCGAATTGCCGCCGCCCTCTCAGGGCGAAGTGCTGGTGCAGATCCGCTGGCTCTCGCTCGATCCCTATATGCGCGGCCGGATGCATGAGGGCAAAAGCTATGTTGAGCCTTTTCGCCTGAATGAGGCGCTGGACGGCGGCGTGATCGCTGAGGTGATTGAAAGCGCCGACCCGGGCTTTGCGCCGGGGGATCTGGCGCTGGCCCATGGCCCCTGGGGCGAATATGCCGTGCTGAAAGCCGCCGGTCTGCAAAAGCTGCCGCGTGGCAGCCGCGTGCCGCCCCAGGCTTTC
Organism: Falsigemmobacter faecalis; assembly: GCF_003863335.1. Lineage (GTDB taxonomy): Bacteria > Pseudomonadota > Alphaproteobacteria > Rhodobacterales > Rhodobacteraceae > Wagnerdoeblera > Wagnerdoeblera faecalis. The sequence goes on from NZ_RRAZ01000011.1 coordinate 114,569, forward strand.
CTGTCGGTCCTTGGCATGCCGGGGATGACGGCCTGGACCGGGCTGAACCGTATTGCGGCTGCCAAAGCCGGTGAGACCATTGTGGTCTCCTCTGCGGCGGGTGCGGTGGGCAGCCTTGCCGCGCAGCTCGCCCGCGAAAAGGGTCTGCGGGTGATCGGCGTGGCCGGCAGCCCCGAGAAATGCGCCCAGGCCGTAGCGGATTTCGGCTGTGACGCCTGCCTCGATCACCGCGGCAAAGAGGTGAAGCAGCTCTCGAAAGAGATCGCGGAAGCCGCGCCCCACGGCGTCGATATTTATTTTGAGAATGTCGGCGGCACCACGCTGCAGGCGGTTCTGCCGCGGATGAACAACTTCGGCCGCATCGCTCTTTGTGGCGCGATTGCCTGGTATAACGATCCCTCCGCCGCACCACCCGCCAGCCATGTCTGGCTGCCGATCATCCAAAAGCGTCTGCGGGTTGAGGGCTTTATCGTCTCGGATCACGTCGCCTTCCGCGGGGATTTCCTGTCGGAAGTGGTGCCTCTGGTCGAAGCCGGAAAGATCCTCTGGCATGAGACGGTGGCTGAAGGCCTTGACGCGGCACCTGAGGCCTTTGTCGGCCTGCTCGAGGGGCGCAGCCGCGGCAAACAGCTGGTGCGGATCCGCTGAGACCCTGCTAAAGGCTTTGGCATGACTGATCGTATCGAAGCCCTGGAAATCCTGGTCGCCCACCTGAACCGCACGGTGGACGACCTTTCTGATGTCGTGGCCCGTCAAAGCCGCGAGATCGACACCCTGCTGCGCCGCGTCGGCATGCTGATGGAGCGCGAGGCCGAGCGCGAGGCCGACGGATCCTCCTCGATCCCCCTCGCCGACCAGCGCCCGCCGCACTGGTAAAAGGGCCAGCCGCTTTGAGGCGGCGGCTCTGCGCCCTGCTTTGCCTCTGGCCGGGACCTGCCAGGGCAACCTGGCCACAGCGGTTCCGAAGGACGCAGCGCAGCTTCTGCAACTCTGCGCTGATAAGTCGGGCTGCCTTCTGATCCGGCCGGTTGACGATGCAGAGGCGAAACCGCAACGCCCTGAGTGTCCGCCATGCTTCAGAGCCACAGTCGGCTGCTCAACCGGGGCTGTCTGGTCTTACGGAAGCCCCCTGCAGCTTAGGGGTTTGCGGCCCCACGACAGGCAGACGCCGACCCTGCTTTGGGGAAGTTTCGCAGCAATCGCCTTCAAAGAAGCGCATGCATCGATACCGGTGAACCTGCAGATCCCGATCGCGAAGGATGCGGCCCCGGGGCCCTGCCGCCCCGATCATCGCAGAGCACCGTCCTGACGCTGGCGGTCTTTGCGCCCCGGGCCCGGGATCGAAGGCCTGCGCTGTTGTGGTCTGCGGGGTTATGGTCGTGGAACACGGGCCCCGACACAGGAGACGCCATCGCGATTGTGAGTATCTGTCAAACCAGCGCCCGCTGCCTGACCCCTCGCGTCAGATGAGATCAGTCTGCGCTGAGACCTCAGGACGGTGCGGCGCCCCCCGCTCGCGCCGAGCCGGAGCCCCTCAAGCACGCACCGGGTCGGACGTCGGCAAGCGGGTGCCACGCGCTCCGAAGGGTACACCGGGTTTCGGGGGGCTCGCTTTCATCCGGTCCGAAATCGACAAAACTCAGATCAGACCGGAGACAGACTGGGTCGGCAGGACAGCGCTTGCCTTGAAGCGGGCTGCAAAGCCAGAGATAAGGACGCCGGAGGCACGACAGGCGATCCCGGTGCATGGGACCTGCCGCAAAGGCTGCGCGTGGCGGCTCTCGCAGGGGCGATCCCGGCAAAGGCGGCGGCCTGCGCCAAACCGCTCAGCGGCGGGTGGTGAGACCGTTTGTGGCGCCGCGCACGGTGACGCTGCGGATCCGCTCAAGCGCCATATCGCTGAAGAAAGTGGCCACCTGGATTTCACGCGAGGGCGCGCTGCCCGCGCGGTTTACGGCCACCGGGGCTGTCAGGACGAAGTCATAGACCAGCGTCTCATCGGTGCTTTCGGGCGAGAGGGTGAGCCCCGCCTGATACCACCCCTGGGTGGCGGGCAGACCCACCGCGCGCAGAATGGCCCCGCCGGAGCTGCGCTCAAGATGCAGCGCGCTGACCTGGGCGACCAGAACCCGGCCATCGGGGCGGGAGGTGAGGGCGGCCCCCTCTGACGCCGGGGCACCGGCGGTGGCGCGCGCAGAGCCGAACCAGTTGAAAGGATTGACGCGCGAGTCACGCACCGTGGCACAGCCAGCCACTACCATGACCGCTGCCATTGCCATCACCATGCCTGAACGCATTGCGCCCCTCCGCTATTGCTCTGCAGCCCTGCTTCCTGCCTAGCCGAGGCGGGGCCGTTTGAAAAGCCCCGGATCAGTGCTTTGGCGGCACCAGAGGGCCCCGGGGATGGACCTTTGACAGCAGAGCGCTTACCTGTGAGGCGCCACTGCGGAGAGAGCCATGACCACCCCTGCCTTTGAGGATCTTGCCGAGACCTTTGAATTTCTGGACGACTGGGAGACCCGGTATCGCCATGTGATTGAGCTGGGCAAAGCCATGCCGGCGATGCCCGAAGCGCTGAAGGTTCCGGCCACGAAAGTGGAGGGCTGTGCAAGCCAGGTCTGGCTGCATCCGATGCCCGCAGAGGGGCGCTATGATTTCCTCGGCGACAGCGATGCGATCATCGTGCGCGGGCTGATCGCGGTGCTTCATACGCTTTACGCCGGGCTGACCCCGGCGGAGGTTCTGGCGGTGGATGCACCCGCGGCGCTGGCGCGGCTGGGGCTGCATGAGCATCTCTCGGCGCAGCGCTCAAACGGGGTGCGGGCCATGGTGGAGCGCATCCGCGCCCATGCGGCCGCCGCGCTCTGACGTCCCCCCCGGGGAGGGCTGCCTGCCCTCCCCGGACCCCGCCCGGGAGTATTTTTAAAAGCCAAAGCCGGCTTTTCAGCCCTTCATGATGATGCAGGTGGTGGAGCCGGTGGCATAGAGTTTGCCATCCCCGAGGCCGCGGATTTCGCCGCGGGAGACGGCGGTGGCGCGGCCGCTGTGCTGCACTTCGCCGATGCATTCGACCATGAGGCCGACGGGCAGCGGGCGGACGATGTTTACCTTATATTCCAGCGTCGTATACCAGTGGCCTTTCGGCACCGTGGTCATGCAGGCGCAGGCCATGGCGGAATCGAGGATGGTACCATACCAGCCGCCATGGACGCCCCCCATGGGGTTGCAATGCGCAAATTCGGCCTGACCGCGAAAGACCGCGCGCCCCTCTGCGACCTCATGCAGTCCGAAGGACAGGGTGTTTGAAATGGGCGGCGCGGGCAGATCGCCTGCGAGCACTTTTTGCATGAACTCAAGGCCCGACATCTGCAGGGTTTGTGCCAGATCAGGCAGGTCAGCGGGGGTTTGCGCGTAACGCGGTTCTGTCATCTTATCCTCCTCAGCCCGCTCAGAGTGGCGCGGGGGGGCGGAAAAGAAAAGCGCGGCGCCCTGTTGAAAAGGCGCCGCGCCGTAAGGTTATTTGCCCCGCTTCAGATGGCGGCGGCCACCGCACGCCGGCAAAGAACGCCCGCAAGATGGGCGCGGTAGTCCGGCGTGCCGTGCAGATCGCGCATCATGCCGGCCGGTGAGAGGCTGACGCCGCCCAGCGCCTCGGGGGTGAAGCGGGTGCTCAGCGCTGTTTCGGCTTCGGTCCAGCGGAAGACGCCGTTGTCGGAGGCGCCGGTCACAGCCACGCGGACGCCGGTCGAATATTGCGCCACGAAGACCCCGGTCAGGGCAAAGCGTGAGGCGGGCTGGTCGAATTTGACATAGGCCGCGCGCAGCGGGATCGGGAACTGCACGGCGGTGATGATCTCACCTTCCTCCAGCGCCGTGGTGAAGAGCCCCTCAAAGAACTGATCGGCGTTGATGCTGCGCTTATTGGTGCGGATAGTGGCACCGGAGGCGAGCACAGCCGAAGGGTAGCAGGCGGAGGGGTCATTATTGGCGATCGAGCCGCCAATGGTGCCACGGTTGCGCACCATCGGATCACCGATGCCGCCTGCGAGTTTGGCCAGCGCCGGGTAATGGGCGGCAGCCTCGCGCGCGACGACGGCATGGGGGGTGGCGGCACCGATGGTCAGCAGTTTCCCCTCGGCCTTCACGCCTTTCATCTCGGGGATGGCGGTGAGGCTGACCACGGCGTCCGGCATATTCAGGCGTTGTTTCAGCACCGGAAGCAGCGTCATGCCGCCCGAGAGCGGCTGCGCGCCGCCTGCGACTGCGGCGAGAGCCTCCTGCATGCCCGTGGGACGGGAAAATTCAAACTCATACATGAAGTCTCTCCCTTAGCTGTTTTGCATCGCCGCCCAGACCCGTGCGGGCGAGAGCGGCATGTCGATATGTTTGATCCCGGTGTAGCCGCCGCGGTGAAGGGCATCGATCACCGCATTGACCACCGCCGGGGGCGAGCCGATGGCCCCGGCCTCACCGCAGCCTTTCACGCCGAGCGGGTTGTGGGTGCAGGGCGTGCAGGAGGAGTGATCCACCCTGAAGAAGGGCACATGCAGCGCGCGCGGCATGGCGTAATCCATCAGCGAGCCCGACAGCAGCTGGCCCTGGTCGTCATAGACCGCATGCTCCAGCAGCGCCTGGCCGATGCCCTGCCCGATACCGCCATGGACCTGGCCTTCGACGATCAGCGGGTTGACGATATTGCCGAAGTCATCGGCGGCCGAGAAGGCAAGGATGGTGACTTCGCCGGTCTCGGGGTCCACCTCCACCTCGCAGCCATAGCCGCCGGAGGGATAGGTGAAATTCGAGGGGTCGTAGAAGGCGGTTTCCTCGAGGCCCGGCTCCAGGCTTTCGAGCGGGTAGTTATGCGGCACATAGGCCGCCAGCGTCACCCCCGCCCAGTCGACCGATTTATCGGTGCCTGCGACGGAGAATTTGCCGTCCTTCAGCTCAATATCGGCCTCAGCAGCCTCGAGGAGGTGGGCGGCGATCTTTTTGGCTTTGTTCACGATCTTCTCGGTCGCGCGCACGATGGCAGAGCCGCCCACCGCCAGCGAGCGCGAGCCATAGGTGCCCATGCCCATCGGGGTATTGGCAGTATCGCCATGCACGATGTCGATCTGCGTGGCGGGAATGCCGATCATATCGGCCACCACCTGGGCAAAGGAGGTCTCATGCCCCTGACCATGGCTGTGCGAGCCGGTGAAGACCGAGATGGATCCGGTGGCATTCACCCGCACGGTAGCACTTTCATAAAGCCCGGCGCGCGCGCCCAGCTGGCCGACCAGATGCGAGGGGGCGATGCCGCAGGCCTCGATGTAATGGGCGATGCCAAAGCCGCGCAGCTTGCCGCGGGCCTTGCTTTCCAGTGCGCGGGCTTCAAAGCCTGCGTGGTCCGAGATCTCGATCAGCTTATCGAGGGTCGCGTGGTAATTGCCGGTGTCATAGACCACCGCGACCGGGGTCTGATAGGGGAACTGATCGGGCTTGATGAAGTTCTGACGGCGCAGCTCAATCGGGCTGACGCCAAGTTCGCGCGCGGCTTTGTCGACCAGGCGTTCCAGCTGGAAGGTCGCCTCGGGGCGGCCTGCGCCGCGATAGGCATCGACCGGGACAGTATTGGTGAAGACTGCCTTCACGTTCACATAGATCAGCGGGGTTTTATAATTCCCCGCCATCAGCGTGCCATGCAGCCATGTCGGCACCGAGGGCGCGAAGGTCGAGAGATAGGCCCCCATATTGGCATAGGTATCGGTGCGCAGCGCGGTGAAATTATGCTCTGCATCGAGCGCGAGTTCGATCTTCGTGACGTGATCGCGGCCATGGGCGTCGGAGACAAAGGCCTCCATCCGGGTGGAGGTCCATTTCACCGGGCGCTTCAGCTGACGCGAGGCGAAGGTGACGAAGGCCTCTTCGGCATAGTGGAAGATCTTGGTGCCAAAGCCGCCGCCGACATCCGGGGCCACCACGCGCAACTTATGCTCAGGGATGCCCAGCACGAAAGCGCCCATCAGCAGGCGGATCACATGGGGGTTCTGCGAGGTGGTATAGAGCGTCGACTGGTCGTCCCAGGCGTTATATTCGCCGACGGCCACCCGCGGCTCCATCGGGTTGGCGATCAGGCGGTTGTTGACCAGCTCAAGGCTGACCACATGAGCGGCAGAGGCGAAGGCCGCGTCCACGGCGGATTTATTCTCTTCGACGAAACCCCAGTCATAGCAGAGGTTTGACGTCAGCTCTTCATGTACTTTCGGCGCGTCGGGCGCGAGGGCCGCTTTCATATCCAGAACCGGCGGAAGCTCGGTGATGTCGATCTCAACGGCTTCGGCGGCATCGCGGGCTTCGGCCAGGCTTTCGGCCACCACCACGGCGATGGGATCGCCGACATGGCGGACTTTGCCATGGGCCAGCACCGGGTGGCGCGGCTCCTGCATGGGGGCGCCGAAGCGGTCCGTCACCTGCCAGCCGCAGGGGATTGAGCCGATCGTGACGAAATCCTCGCCGGTAAAAATCCGCACCACACCGGGCATGGCCTCAGCCGCCGTCGTGCTGACGGAATTCAGCTGCCCATGCGCCACTTCCGAGCGGATGAAATGGGCGTAAAGCTGGCCTTTCAGGTTGATATCATCGGTATACCGGCCATTGCCGGTCAGAAAACGCAGATCTTCGCGCCGCTTTGTCGGGGCGCCGATTCCGTCCTTGGGCATTTCTTCCTCCCGTGATGCTGTCGCGTCCTGATCCCGGCTCCTCCTCCGGGGTCGGGTGGCTTTAGTCCGTGGCGGTCACGCCCTCGGGGACCGGCTGGCCGGAAGCGGCAAGCACCGCTTTGACGATATTGTGATAGCCGGTGCAGCGGCAGATATTGCCCTCAAGGTGGTGACGGATCTCTGTCTCAGAGGGGCGCGGATTGTCCTGCAGCAGCGCCGCCGCCGACATCACCATGCCAGGCGTGCAAAAGCCGCACTGCAGGCCGTGGTGATCCTGAAACGCCTGTTGCAGCACCGAAAGGCTGCCATCTTTATTGGCCATCCCTTCGATGGTGGTCACCTCGGCGCCCTCGCATTCCATCGCCAGAACCGCGCAGCTTTTCACCGCCAGCCCGTCAATATGCACCGTGCAGGCCCCGCACTGGCTGGTGTCACAGCCGACATGAGTGCCGGTCAGACCCAGATCCTGACGCAGAAAATCCGACAGAAGCGTGCGCCCCTCTGCCGTGCCTGACATCTTGCGACCATTCACGGTCATGGTGAGTTTCGTCATGGTTCTCCTCCCTCAACCCCCTCAGTAAAGCATGGGCACTGGCTTTCGCCTATGATCATTTCGGGGGGAGCAGGCCTTATTTTCAAGGCCCCTTCGGGGTCATGCGCGGATGCGGGCGTGAGGGCATCTCGACCAGCAGGCCACCAAGCCCCATGGCGGCAATATCGCGCGCAGAGACTTCGATGCCGCAGCAGATCCGCTCCAGCACCCAATCGGCGCCATTCAGCGCCGGAGAGCGCGCGCAGCCCGGAAGGCCGATCACCGGGCGGCCCTGAAACGCCCCCAGAAACAACAGATTACCCGGATCGACCGGCATACCCACCCGCGTCACCTGCCCGCCCGCAAGGCGCAGCGCCGCAGGCCCGACATCCTGCGGATCCGAGGTGGCTGAGGCCGTCAGGATCAGCAAAGGCCCCGTCCCCGGTGCGGCCGCGATCGCCCGGGCCAGGGCTTCGCTGTCATGCGCGGCGCTGATTTTCGGCGCCATGGCCAGCCCCAGGCGGGCCAGACGCGCCTCAGTGACCCTTGCGCCCTTTGCGCCTGCGTCCTGGCCCGCGATCTCGGTCTCAATCAGCGTCGCCTCTGACCAGACCGGAGGGGCGAGAGAGACCGCCCCCGCAATCGCCTCTGCCACCCCGGCGACCGCCGCCCCCGCCACGGCATAGGAGATCACTTTGACCGTGGCGATCATGCCGCCCGGCTCCAGCCGGTGCAGATCGGGGACGGTGGCAATGGTCAGCATCGGATCAACGGCATTGGCGGCAAGGATCTGCCCGGCCCGCAGCTGTGCAAGCCCCGGCCCCCGGGCGTGAAGATTGACCCGGCCCGTTCCCACGACCCGCAGCTCTACCCCCGGCCCCGCCGCCGCAGAGGCGATCTGCAGCGCAGCGGTGTCTTCTTCAAGGTCGTCCTTCGCCGGGATGGCCACCACCACGCTTTCCAGCCCCGCCGCCGCCATCCGGCTCAGATGATCCGCAGAGAGCCGCAGCCCCTTGCGCAGCCGCCCCTCCGGCAGGGCCAGCGAATGCGCAAGGATCGCCCCCTCAGCCTGTGAGAGCGGCACCGGCCCGAAAAACATCAGCCCTTCCTCAGCACTTCGGTCATCTGCGCCAGCACCGAGACGGCGATCTCTGCCGGGGACTTTGCGCCAATATTCAGCCCCACCGGCGCATGAATGCGGGCCAGTTGCGCCGCAGAGATCCCGGCAGCCGTCAGCCGCTCCAGCCGTTTGGCATGGGTCCGGGTTGAGCCCAGACACCCAAGGTAAAAGCAATCCGAGCCCAGCGCCGCCAGAATGGCCGGATCATCGAGCTTGGCGTCATGGGTCAGCGTCACCACTGCCGTGCGGGCATCGGGCTGCAACTCTGCCATGGCCTCATCGGGCCAGTCGTTCAGGATCTCTTCGCCCGGAAACCGCAGATCCGAGCCAAAGGCTTCACGCGGGTCGATCAGCACCGGATCATAGCCCGCAAGCCGCGCCATGGGCAAAAGTGCCTGGGCGATATGCACCGCCCCCACCACGATCAGCCGCAGGCCGGGGTTGTGGATGGCGATGAAATGCTCCCCCTCCGGGCCGGAGCGGTCGGCGCGAAAGCGCGCGCGCAGATCGTCATTGGCCTCCCCGCCGCCGATCAACCGGCGCTGCCAGCTTTGCAGATCAACCTGATAGGCACAGGCGCGGCGGGCGGCGCGGGCGGCGACCAGATCGGCGAGCAGCGCCTCGGGGATGCCGCCCGCGCCGCCCACCGGCTCGACCAGAACCCGGATGGTGCCGCCACAGGCCAGACCCACGGCAAAGGCATTCTCATCGCTGACGCCAAAGGTCAGAAGACGGCTTTGGCCCTCCGCGATCGCGGCCTCAGCCTCAAGGACCACCGCGCCTTCGACGCAGCCGCCCGAAACCGAACCCATCATCTCGCCCGCCGCACTGACCACCAGCTGGCTGCCCGCCTGGCGCGGGGCCGAGCCCCAGGTCTCCACCACGGTGGCAAGGGCGGCCCCCCGGCCCTCCCGGGCCCAGGCAAGGGCGGTTTCGGGGATCTGGTCATGTCGGGCGGTCATCGCCGTGCCTCCTGAAGTAAGCTCATCAGCCGCGCTTTCTCGCCCTGATCGCGGGCATCTGCCACCGCCCCGGCCAGCGCCTCAAGCGAGGCGATGGAATGGGCGGCGCGAAAGCAGTCGACATGGGGCAGCATAGCCGCAATGCCGCGGGCTTTGGGGGAAAATCCGTCCCAGCGCAAAAGCGGGTTCAGCCAGATCAGCCGACGGCTGCTGCGCCTGAGCCGCGCCACCTCGGTCGCGAGCTGCACCGGATCGTCGCGGTCCAGCCCGTCGGTGATCAAAAGGACCACCGCCCCGCCGCTCAGGACCCGCCGCCCCCAGCTCCGGTTAAATTCGGCCAGCGAGGCCCCGATCCTGGTGCCGCCGCGCCAGTCCTGGGCCTCTGCCCCCGCCGCAGCCAGCGCCGCATCGACATCGCGCCGCGCCAGATGGCGGGTGATATTCGTAAGCCGGGTGCCGAAGGTAAAGGCATGCACCTTCGACCAGCCATCGCCCGAGCGATTGGCGAGCGTATGGGCGAAATGCAGCACCATGCGGCTGTAATCCGACATCGAGCCGGAGATATCGCAGATCACCACCAGCGCAGGCCAGCGCTCTGCCCGGGTCCGGCGCGCGATCTGCAACACCTCCCCCCCGCTGCGCAAAGCCCGGCGCAGCGTGGCGCGGCGATCGACCAGCCCCCCCGGCCCCGGCACCCTGCGGCGGGTGACGATGGGATCCACCGGCAGCGAGAGCCGCGCAATCATGCGCCGCGCGCGGGCGGCCTCATCGGTGCTCATCTGCTCAAAATCAAGCTGGCGCAGGCTCTCGGTCTCCGAGGCCGTGCCGGAGGCATCGACCTCAATCAGGCTCTCCCCGCTTTCAGGAAGCGGCGGCACCCCGGGCAAATCGGCCTCTTCGGTCAGCGCCTCGGCGGCGCGGCGGGCGGCGGGGGCTGCGGCCTTTTCCTCCTGGGTGCCGCGCATAGACGGCAGCAAAAGGGCCATCATATGCTCCATATAGCGCGGATCGCGCCAGAAGAGCCGAAACATCTGATCAAACACCGGCCGATGCTCGGGGCGGGAGATCAGCACAGCGCGCAGGCTGTGATAAAAATCCTCGCGCCGCGAAAATCCGGCCGCCTGCACCGCCTGCAGCGCGGTCAGCGCCGCCCCCGGCCCCACCGGAAGCCCGGCTTTGCGCAGCGCCCGGATGAACCACAGGATGTTCTCGCCCAGCCGGCCGTTTTCGGGGATCTCAAAGGCGGGGGCGGTCATACCGCGCCCAGACCCGCCCGGGCTTCATTGAGAAGCCGCGTCGCCTCTGAGCCCTGGAGCCGCGCGATATCGTCCTGATATTTCAGGATCGCGCCCAGGGTATCGGCGATCACCTGGGGCGAGAGCGCAATCACATCCAGCGCGAGCAGACATTTCGCCCAGTCGATGGTCTCGGCCACGCCTGGCTTTTTAAAGAGATCCTCCTGGCGCAGGCGCTGCACAAAGGCCACCACTTCGCGTGAAAGCGCCTCTGCGGCCTCAGGGGCGCGGGCCTGCAGGATCTCCAGCTCGCGCTCAAAGGCCGGGTAATCGACCCAGTGATAAAGACAGCGCCGCTTCAGCGCCTCATGCACTTCGCGGGTGCGATTCGAGGTCAGGATAACGATCGGCGGCTCGGCGGCCTTGATGGTGCCCAGTTCAGGGATAGTGACCTGGAAATCTGAAAGCGCCTCCAGAAGGAAGGCCTCAAATGGCTCATCGGTGCGGTCGATCTCATCGATCAGCAGAACCGGCGGGCCGCCGGGCTGCGGGCGCAGCGCCTGGAGTAGCGGGCGCTCGATCAGAAATTCTTCGGTGAAAAGATCCTGGCGCAGCGCGCCGGTCTGCCCGCTGGCTTCCGCGCTGCGAATGGCGATCATCTGCGCGGCGAAATTCCATTCAGCAAGCGCCTGAGCCACATCGAGCCCCTCATAGCACTGCAGCCGGATGAGCCGCCGCCCCAGCCCCGTCGCGATGGCGCGGGCGATCTCGGTCTTGCCGGTGCCGGGCTCTCCCTCCAGAAAGAGCGGCCGGTTCAGCCGCAGCGCCAGAAAGACCACCGTCGCCAGCGCGCGACCCGCCACATAGTCCTGCCCGCTGAGCAGGGCCTCGACCGCCTCAATATTCTCCACCGCGCTCTCCCCTTCACGGTTCCAGCGGGTATCAGACAGAGGCCCGCCCCGGGGGTCAAGCCCGATCTGACGGAGTGGCGGGGGCTTCTCTGTCACGCCCCTCCCGGTGGACCCACCAGCCGCCTCAGCCACCCGCCATTGCGCGGCGCGCCAGAAAGGCCGTGATAATCCCATCCGCCGCCGCCGAAAGCGCGCTCAGCCGCGCTGCAAGCTCTGCCGCGTCAGCAGCACCGCATTCGCGCAGGATAAAGGCCCGCGCGCCTTCGGCCATGCGGTCGGGATCGGGGTCGGGCATCTCCAGCAGCCGGGCGGTGGTCTGCACGCGCCACAAAAGGCGCAGCGCGGTGGCAAGGGTGTTCTCCTCTGCCTTGCTCAGCAGCCCGGCCCGCAGGCCCGCGCGCAACTGCGCCTCCACGCGGCGGGCCGGATCGCCCGCGATCAGCGCACAGGTCTGCGCGGCCAGCTCAATATCCATCATGCGGCCGGGGCCGGATTTCGCCTCCCAGCCGCCGCCGGGTTTGTGCAAGAGCAGCCGCGCGCGCATATCGGCCACATCCTGACGCACAGCGCTGCCCTGGCCTTTTGTCACCAGCAGGCTGCGCCGGAAGGCCTCAGCCTCCTCGCCCAGCGCCAGATTTCCGGCCAGCGCCCGGGCGCGGGTCAGGGCCAGATGCTCCCAGGTCCAGGCCTCATCGCGCTGATAGGCGGTGAAGGCCGCGAAAGCCGTCGCCACCGGACCCGCCCGACCCGAGGGGCGCAGACGCATATCCACCTCATAAAGCCGCCCGTTCGACATCTGCGCGGTCAGCGCAGTGACCAGGGCCTGGGTGAGCCGCGCGTAATAGACCCGCGCGCCGAGGGGCCGTGGCCCCGACGACATCTCCACCCCGCCGTCCTCATAAAGCATAATGAGATCAAGGTCCGACCCGGCATTCAGCCGCCCCGCCCCCAGGCTGCCCATGCCCAGAACCACCGCCCCCGGACCGGGCTGCGGCCCGTGTTTGCGGGCAAATTCCGCCAGCACCACCGGCCAGAGGGCGGCGACCACCGCCTCGGCCAGTTCGGCATATTGCTTGCCCGCCTCAAAGGCATCGATCAGCCCGCGCAGATGATGCACCCCGGTGCGGAAATGCCATTCCTTCATCCAGGAGCGCGCCCGGTCCAGACGGCGCTCATAATCGCTTTCCTGCGCCATGGCCTCGCCCAGCGCGAAGATGAGGTCCGGCACCCCCGGCCAGGGCGCAAAGAACGACCCGCCGATCACCGCATCAAGCACAGCGGAATTGCGCGACAGATAGCGCGAAAGCTCCGGCGAGGTGGCGGCAATATCGGCGATCAGATCGATCAGCGTCTCATTGGCCTCAAAGAGCGAGAAGATCTGCACCCCGGCCGGCAGGCCCGACAAAAAGCCGTCAAAGGCCAGCAGCGCCTCTTCGGGATTGGCGGCCTGGGCGAGACGGCTGAGGATGCGCGGACGCACCCGGGTGAAAATCTCGCGCCCGCGGGCCGAGCGGAGCGCCGGATAGCGGCTCCAGGCCTCAACGATGTCGCGGGCGGTCTCGGACAGCGCGGGGCCGGAGGCCGCTTCGCCGGGGGCAAAGAAACTCTCGGTCAGCTCAGCCACGCGCAGAAGCTTCGCCTTCAGCTCGCTGCGGAAAACCTCTGTCGCGGGAGCGCCGCAAAAGCGGGCCAGGCGGTCGAATTCTTCCGCCGAGGTCGGCAGCCGCTGGGTCTGCTGGTCGCGCACCATCTGCAAACGGTGCTCAATCTCGCGGTGATGGCGGTAAAGCGCGGTCAGCTCAGCGGTGACATCAGCCGGGATCCAGCCCCGCGTCGCCAGCGCCTGCAGCCCGCCCACCGTGGTGCGGTCGCGCAGATCCGGATCGCGCCCCCCGGCGATCAGCTGCCGGGTCTGGGTGAAAAACTCAATCTCACGGATGCCGCCGATCCCGAGTTTCATATTGTGATCTTCCAGCACCACCGGGCCATTATAGCCCTTATGGTCGCGGATGCGCAGGCGCATGTCATGGGCGTCCTGGATCGCCGCGAAATCAAGATGCCGCCGCCAGACAAAGGGCCGAAGCGTGTCCAGAAAGCGCCAGCCCGCCGCAAGATCGCCACCGCAGGGCCGCGCTTTGATATAGGCCGCGCGCTCCCAGGTGCGGCCCACGGATTCGTAATACTGCTCTGCCGCCGCCATCGAGATACAGACTGGCGTCACACTGGCATCGGGCCTGAGCCGCAGATCGGTGCGAAAGACATAGCCGCCCGAGGTCACATCCGACAGAATCGCCGCCATTTTGCGGGTGACCCGGATAAAGGCGGTCCGGGCCTCCTGGGCGTCATAGCCGGGGTAGCGGGTCTCATCGAACAGGCAGATCAGATCGATGTCGGAGGAATAATTCAGCTCCCCCGCGCCCATCTTGCCCATGGCAAGGACCACATATCCCGCGGCGGTGGGAATATCGTCGACTGTCTGCCCCGGCAGCTTGCCGCGCCGGATTTCATCCGCCACCAGCCGTTTCACACTGAGATCCACCGCGCGATCGGCCAGCGCCGTCAGCGCCAGTGTCACCTCCTCCAGCGACCAGACGCCGCCAAGATCGGCCAGCCCGGCATAAAGCGCGATGCGCCGCTTGGCCTCGCGCAGCGCCTCAGGCAGATCGGCAAGGCTGCAGCCTTCCAGCGGATCGAGCACCCCGGCGGTGATCCGAGAGGGATCCTGCCCGAGGGCTTCGCGCAGCCAGAGCGCCTCGCGCGCGATCAGATCTTTCAGATAGGGGCTGCAGCCCGCCGCCCCCGCGATCAGCGGCGCGAGGGCGGCGGGCAGATCATCCCCCATCAGGCGCAGCCCCTCAGCGGCGGCGGCGGTGTCATAGGGCAGCGGACAGCGGGTCAGGCGGGCAGAAAAATCCATAAGGCAGGATTGCTTTGCCAAAGCGACCGCGTCAACACTGCGGCCCTGAAAGAGGCCCCGGTCGCGTCACGCGAAGGGCGTGATGCCAAAGGGAGAGGCAATGAGCAGCAGTCTGAACCGTGTGCGCGGGGCGCTTGAAGCCTCCGGCAGCCCGTTTGAAATCAAAGAGATGCCCGAGAGCACCCGCACGGCGGCCGAAGCCGCCTCTGCCGCGGGCTGCGAAATCGACCAGATCGCCAAGTCGATCATCTTTCGCGGTGAGACCAGCGGACATGTGAAGCTTTTCCTGACGGCGGGTGGCAATCAGGTCGATGCGGCCAAAGCCTCGGCCCTGGCGGGAGAGCCGCTGGGCAAGGCGGATGCGAAACTGATCCGCGAAGAGACCGGCTTTGCGATCGGCGGCGTGGCCCCGGTCGGCCATCTGACGCCGCTGCCGGTCTGGATTGATCCGCGGCTTTTTGAGTTCGACACGCTTTGGGCTGCGGCGGGCACACCGCGGCATATCTTTGCGATCTCGGCTGACGAGCTGGTGCGGATCACCGGAGCCAGCAAAGCCGATTTCACCGCCTGAATTTGAGGAGCGCGCGGTTCAGCTCCCGGCCAGGGTCCGCCCGGCGCCGGGTGTTATCTGGCTTCCCCCTTCCCGGCTGAGGCCGCCGCTTCGGGGCTTTACTGCCGGCGGGGGCGACGGCTCACTGCCTGCAAGGCCCCGCCTGCCCGTTTTCTTGACCACCTGATGCCCCAGGATCCGTTCCGCAGGGCCCTTGGGACTGGGGGCACGGGCGACCTGCCATCTTCAATACGCTGCGGCGCGCCTGGCATCCGCATCTTCCTCTTTGCGAGGGGATCATTCGATTTTTAAAGGTGGCGCACCGCCCCCGCCAAGATCAGGCCGGGCGTTACAGGCGGGCCTGGCGGGAAAATCTGCGCCAGCGCGGCTGATGCGCAGGATTTCGCCCCTCCCTCCTGCAAGGGTTTCAATGGCTTAGAAGAGGCGCCGGGATGGGATGTAAATATCTTTAACATAGCCTCTTGAACCTGGCCGTCCCGCCGCACATTTCAGTCATGTTAAAGACGTTCACATCCACCTGACCCTTCACCCCGACCAGGAGACTGCCATGAACCAGACTGCTTCTTTTGCTCCGGCCCTGCTCAGCCTGCCGCGTCAGGCGCGGGACTGGCTGGATGGCTACGGAAACCGTGGCTGGATCGCCGCCATGGTGCTCGGCTTTATCTTTTTCTGGCCGCTCGGCCTTGGCCTTGTTGGCTATATGACCCTCACCAACCGCTGGAAGGATACCGAAATGTTTGGCATGTCGCGCCGCTGCAAAGCCACCCGCACCCCGTTTCCCGGCACCAGCGGCAATGCGGCTTTCGATGCCTATAAGGCCGAAACGCTGAAGCGCCTCGAAGACGAACAGGCCGCCTTTGAAGGCTTCCTGAAGCGCCTGCGCGACGCCAAGGACAAGCAGGAATTCGACGCCTTCATGGATGACCGTGCCCGCCGCGTCCCCTCGGGGGCTGCCGAAGACCTCCCGCGCTGAGGCCCTGACCGCGCCCCCTCTCTCTTGCAGGCGGGGGGCGCGGTGCCGATATAACCTGCTGACCCTTTCGCTGCCGGACCCGAGATGAACCAGAGCTTTTCTTCCTATGTCACCGGACGCTCCCCCGGACTGCCCGACCCCGATCTGCGGCCCGAGTTCTATCAGGGCGTGGCGGCAAAGCGCTTCATCGCCTGGCTTATCGATCTGGTGCTGGTGGGCCTTGCCACGGGCGTTGCGGCAATCGCCACCTTGGGGATCGGCCTGTTCTTTCTGCCGTTCATCTTCCTGATGCTCGATGTGCTGTATCGGCTGAGCACGCTGTCGGGACGCGGGGCGACCTTTGGTCACCGTCTGATGGGGGTTGAGTTTCGCGATCGCCTCGGGGCGCGGCCGAACTTTGGCGCGGCGGTTCTGCTGACGCTGGGCCTTTATGTCTCGACGGCTTTCGTGATCCCGCAGCTGCTCTCGGCGCTGACCGTTCTGATGACGAGCCGCCGTCAGAGCCTGACCGATCTGGTGATCGGCACCGCCGCCATCAATCGACCCGCCTCAACCTGGTGAGCTCAGGCACAGACCAACTCCCCTGCGCTTTGCAGCGGGGGGGCTGGCAGGGCCCGCTGTGCCGGGCAGACCGCTCAGATCAGACAAACGAAACGCTCACGCCCGCTTTGCTGACATGTTCTGCGAGGTCGGACCCGGATGAGCCGGTCTGCCTTCTTCGGGCCGCTTTGCGCGAGTTCAGCCTCACTTTCCACTGATTGGCCGGTCAGCTGACGTTCAGACCCCTTCTGATGCGCCTGATCTTGTCTCAATCGCACGCAGAAGGCGCACCGTGGCGCCATCCCGGCACAGCGCGCTCAGAAGCCTGAAGCCAGCCCCTTCGCCTGGCCCTGAGCGGCAGTTCCGGTGTGGCAATGATTGCGCAGAGTCTTCGCACTTCGGAGCTTGGCGATTGTGCCCGCTCTTGATACCCTGCGCGCGGACAAGCCCGGGTTCCCATGCGCCACACCCTTCCTGTTACGCCACAGTTCTATGTCACGGCCCCTCAGCCCTGCCCCTATCTCGACGGGCGCATGGAGCGGAAGCTCTTTACGGCCCTGCAGGGGGATCAGGCAGAACAGCTTAATGACATGCTCTCGCATCAGGGGTTTCGGCGCAGTCAGAACGTGCTTTACCGCCCCTCCTGTGCGGAATGCTCGGCCTGTATGTCCGCGCGCATCCGGGTGGCGGACTTTCTGCCAAGCCGCACTCAAAGGCGCACGCTGAAGCGCAATGCCGATCTGGGGCGCAATCCCACCAGCCCCTGGGCCACCGAGGATCAGTTCGCGCTGTTCCGGCGCTATCTCGACAGCCGCCACGCAACCGGCGGCATGGCGGATATGGATATTTTTGAATTCGCGGCGATGATCGAAGAGACCCCGATCCGGACCCGCGTGGTGGAATACCACCGCCCGCCCGAAAAGGGAGAGAAGCGCTCACAACTCGCCGCCGTCTGTCTGACCGATATTCTGGCCGACGGGGTGAGCATGGTTTACTCTTTCTACGATCCCGGCCTTGCGCATCGCAGCCTCGGAACCTGGGTGATCCTCGATCATATCCGCATCGCGATTGAGACCGGCCTGCCCTATGTCTACCTTGGCTATTGGGTGCCGGGCAGCCCGAAGATGGGCTATAAAGCGGCCTTCAGCGCGCTGGAGATCTATAAGGGCGGCAAGTGGCAGCCGATCGGCGATCTGACCTCACATGACGCGAGCCTGCATCCGCTCTCGGTCGATCCGGTGGCCGAGCAGGTTGCACGCATCCAGTTGCCGGGCCGCATCCTGGCACAGGAGTGAGACGCGGCCGCCTTTCGCGGGACCAAAGGCCTCTGTCTGCTGCGTTGCAGGCTGTGATGAGTGCGCCCTGAAGCGCCATCGGCTCAGGAGACACTGCAACAAACGCAGATCGGATGCTCGGCTCGCCTGAAGCCTTGCCTTGGCCAGATACCTTAAGGTTCAGCAGGCAAACCGGACTGCTGCGGGTGAGCCTCGGCGGTCATTTCCCCCTCCCTCCGACGTCGGATATGATCTCCGCACACCAGCTTCCAGGATCCGGACGAACCCGGCGCATGCTGTGCGGGCTTAATGGGCTCGTCGCGCGACGAGACAGCCGCCGCCCTTGATCCGGCGACACGGGCAAGCGGAGGCGGATCGCTCTTCCCGCCCTCCTCGCCGGTTTCTTCAGATGGATATGACCGCCCTGCCACCGCGCAGGCGCATCGCTTTATGGCAGCGCCAGGCGTCGAAGGTGCCGCCTCCGGCTCCGGGGCAATCTGCTCATCGGGCAGGATCTGTTCAGGCCGATGAGCCAGAAGAGGGTCGGGCCCCTTTCGCCCGAAGCGGATGTGCCGGTGGCCGCGTCCACCGCCAGGACGCGGAAGATCAGCAAAGAGTCCGGCGGAAGGGGGAATGCGCGCGCCCTGTCGCGGCTCGGATGCAATCAGCCAGGGCGATCCGGGGAGATCCGCCGAGCTAGGATGACCGCAGTGAAAGGCGTCTTTCATAGTCCTCACCTGCCGGAGCGCCTTATGGCGGATGAAAACGGTCCCGCTCTGGCGTTCGCGTCTCTGGCGGATGAATTTGACTGGCTGAGGGAGCGCCTGAAAGCCAGAGAGGCGAAGCTTATGGCCTGGTCTCGCAGCACCGAATGTTGTCGTCGCCTTACACCGATCCCCGGAGTTGGTCCTTTCGGTGCGGTGTGGCAGGTGAGGAAAGCTCCGGTGCCGCAACAGTTTGCATCGGGAAGACAGGTCTTTGTATGGGCAGGCTTAACACCAGGGGATCAGCAAGGTCAGGCTCGGTGGCCTTCCCCGGGCCGGTGACGAGGCCTTGCGCAGGACACTGGCTGTGGGGGTGCCTTCGCTCTTTCGGCAGGTCAGAATGGGCAGAGCCGACAATGCCTCATCCTGGATCATCGCGCGACTTAACAGGCTGCTGAAAAAGTATTTCGGGGCGAGGCTTTCCGAGAAAACTTCCCGAAGTCAAAGTGAAATTCAGTGCCAAACCTATTTTAAGCGGGTGAAAGGAGGCTGATTTTCTGCATTTCCGAGACAACCCACCTCTTCGTTCGACTTTTTCAGCACCCTGTTAAGCGCAGGGTGCCAAAGTTTGTGGCCGTCGCGCGAACCCACAGGAGCGCGGGAATGGACTGGAAAAGAATGAGGCTTGGTGAGGTCTGTAAGAACAATGCCCCGCGACCCGCTGCGCTCACTATGCCGCAACAGGATCGGGCCGTCACAGGTCGCAGGATGCTGCCGTGCGACCGGATGCCTGAATTTGGAGACACCTGGAAAGAGGCAGTGATCGACCGATCCGAAGCGCGGGAAACTCCGCATGTGCCATGGACCGAATAGGCTCCCCCCCTGTTTGGAACCAAAGTCGCGGAAGCACCCGCGCCAGCGTTCATCTGCAAGCGCCCCAACAGGCCGGAGATATGAAAGCAGGCGATCAGATCAAAAGCATCATGGACGTCCTGCAGGGAGAGGGTCGTCCAAATATGGCGCATCAGCCGTCGGAGGGCGGCGACAGAATCCGCTTTTTCAACAGGCAAAAGCCGCCAGGGTGCGGCGGCTTTTTGCTTTTATGCGTTCTGCAGGCGCTTAACAGGCTGCTTAAATAGTCGGGCCCGGACGCGGCTTGAGGAACATGGTTCACCCTTTGCAGATAAAGTGCCGGGGTTATCATGCGGTGAACTGACGAGACGAGCGGGTCGCTGTTCAGCTCTGTGGACCTGG
>NZ_RRAZ01000012.1 GCF_003863335.1 Falsigemmobacter faecalis
TCCTGCGTCCTGCGTCCTGCGTCCTGCGTCCTGCGTCCTGCGTCCCGGGCCGTGTTTAATTATGCGCCGAAGGGCCAGCTCTCCGGCTGGGGTTTTGCGCGGCGCAGGCCCTGCGCTGACCGCAGTGCTGCCGCTCATCGCTACGAAGACGGGGGGCGGAGGTTGTGGGGGACAGGCTGTGTCAAATCTGTGCAAAAATATGCAGAGCGGCGTGCATTTTTCGCATTCGCCCCATTGCGCCCGCCTGGCGTTGCCCTTAGACACCCTCTCACAGCGCGGTTGTAGCTCAGTTGGTTAGAGTACCGGCCTGTCACGCCGGGGGTCGCGGGTTCGAGCCCCGTCAACCGCGCCACGCTCAAAACGCCCTCAGGTTTTCCTGAGGGCGTTTTGCGTTTCATCCATCACATTAAAGACGCCCCGCAGTATTTTGAAAAATATATCAAAATCCTGCTGATAGCGCATTGACGCCACCGGCCGCTGTCCGTAAATATCCCCGCATAGCGCGGTTGTAGCTCAGTTGGTTAGAGTACCGGCCTGTCACGCCGGGGGTCGCGGGTTCGAGCCCCGTCAACCGCGCCACTTTCAAAACGCCCTCAGGTTTTCCTGAGGGCGTTTTGCGTTTCCCGTCTGTGTTGAAAATCAGCCTGGTTCCGCGCGACGGAAGTGGCCGCAGGGGACGTTCTACTTTCAGATCCGGTTGAGATCTGAAGGAGATCACGATGAAAGCTGCACTCGCTCTGGCCCTCTGTGCCGCCCTCGCTTTGCCCGCTGTGCCAGCCATGGCCTGGCAGGCCCCGCGACCGGTCGCTCCGCAGGCGCATCATCAGCCGCATTCGAAGCCGCTGCCGCCGCGCCCGCAGCTGCAGCCCGTGAGGCCGCATCACGCGGCGCGTCCGCAGCCGGGGCGTCCGATGGAAAAGGCACCGCGTGCGCCGCGGATCGGAGAGTACCTGCGCGAGGCGCGTCCCTTCCGCCCGACGCCGGGCCCGCGCTTTCGCGCCCCGCCGCGCGGTCAGGAATACCGGGTGGCCAATGACCACCTGGTGCTGGTGAACAGCCGGACCCTGCAGGTGGTCGCGGTGGTGGGGCTTCTCTCCGCGCTGCTGCGCTAAGGACCTGCGGCGCTGCAGATCAGCTCTGCAGTGCCGCTCCGGTCTTTTTGCGGGAGGCGGGGGCGGCAAGCTCGGTGAAACTGCGTCCCGTCAGCGCTTCTGCCTTCAGAACCACCATGGCGGCGGCGCGGGCATCTTCGCCTGCGTCGTGGTGGTTGAACTGCAGATTAAGCTGTGTTTTCAGATGCCCCAGCCCATGCCCGCCCGCGCCTTTAAACTCAGGCCAGGCGGCGCGGGCCACGCGGACGCTGTCGATCCAGGACCAGTCCGGCGCGTCAATCCGGTTGCTGCGGCAGGCGGCATGGATCGCGCCGCGGTCAAAGTTTGAATGCTGGACCAGCGTGACCTGCGACAGCAGCGGCGACAGGCGGTGCAACAGTGGCGCAAAGGTCGCAGCCCCCGCGACCGTCTCTGCGCTGATGCCATGCAGCCGGGTGTTGAACGAGGAAAAGTAATCGCGCGGGTCCACATAGCAGACCCAGGTCGCGATGCTGCCATCAAAACCCACCCCCGCCAGACCGATCTGGCAGATGCTGGCGCAGTCAGAATTCGCCGTCTCAACATCCAGCGCGATAAAGCGGTAGCTGCGGGCAGAAAACGCGCTGAAACCGCTCATGCGGTGCCCAGCTTCTGGCGCAGCGCGCGCAGCATCTCAGGCACCTGCTCTCCGGCGCGGCCCTGGAAAAAGCGCTGAAAATCGCGGTGGTTCTCGGGCGGGTCCAGGTTCACCAGCCAGCTTTCCGCGCCGTAATGGCGCGCAAGCTCGGCAAAACCTGCGGCGGGATAAACATTCCCCGAAGTCCCGATGGCGATGAAAAGCGAGCAGTCAGAGAGCGCGCTTTGGATCTGCTCCATAAAACAGGGCATCTCTCCGAAAAAAACGATGTCGGGGCGCAGACGGCCCGTGCCGCAGTCAGGGCAGGGGATATCCGGGGTGCTGTCGCCCGGGAAGCGCTGACGGTGGTCGCAGCGGCTGCATTTCAGGCTGAGAAGCTCGCCATGGATATGCAAAAGCCCGGTCTGGCCCGCGCGTTCATGCAGATCATCGACATTCTGGGTGATGACCAGCAGGTCGCCGGGGATTTCTGCGGCGAACTCTGCCAGCGCCAGATGGGCGGCATTGGGCGCAACACCGGCCAGGGCCGCGCGGCGTTTGTTGTAGAACTCATGCACCAGCGCCGGATTGCGGCTCAGGGCTTCGGGCGTGCAGACATCTTCGATGCGGTGCTGCGCCCAGAGACCATCCTCAGACCGAAAGGTCTCAAGTCCGCTTTCCGCAGAAATTCCGGCTCCGGTCAGAATGACGACTTCGGGCATGGCGGCTCCTTTCATTTGTGCCTTTGTGCCATGACCCGCGCTCTGAGGCGAGGCACCTCAGAGCGCGATTGGGGTCCCGGCAGCCCCGGCGCGATTCGCGGCAGGCGCTGTGACGCACCGCAGCCTTGCGATGCCCGCAGGTCCGCTCTGACGAAGGCGCAGCAGGCGCTCACGTGGGTGTGATCGCAGTGGTGTGCAATGGCATACCGGCGACATTTCCTGTCGCTGCCCGGGGGTTATGCGCAAGTTCCTGACCCGGCCTGCCCCCGCGGGCTGCGACATAATAAGCAGCCGTCTTGCACCGGCTTGCACCAATCCCGACTTGGGTTTCAAACCGGCGCATCCCGCAAGGACGCGAGATCCGAGACAGCCGGTTTTCTGCCCCGCTCACGGGGTGTGACTGACTGACCGGCTTGTTGTGACTCTGGAGAACAGACATGAAAAAATCCTTCCTCGCCGTGGCTTCGGCCCTGGTCCTCGGCCTGACCGCTCCGGCATTTGCTGCTGAGCACGAAGTGAAAATGCTCAACAAAGGCGAGACCGGCACCATGGTCTTTGAGCCGGCTTTCATCAAAGCTGAGCCGGGCGACGTCATTAAGTTCATCGCTGAAGACAAAAGCCACAACGTCGAAAGCATCGCCGGCATGCTGCCGGAAGGTGTTGAGAAGTTCAAAAGCAAGATGAACGAAGACTTTGAGCTGACCGTCACCGAGCCGGGCGTTTACGGTGTGAAATGCACCCCGCACTTCTCGATGGGCATGGTTGCGCTGATCCAGGTTGGCGATGCTCCGGCAAACCTCGAAGAAGCTAAAGCTGCGAAAACCAACAAAAAATCGGCTGAGCGTTTCGAAGCTGCCTTCGCTCAGGTGCAGTAATTCCGGCGCGGCGTGACCGGCTCCTTTCGGGGAGTTGGTCCCGCCCCGGTATCTCCGCCCCCCGCCTGCTTCCCCCTTGAGCGGTGTGGCGGATGTGACGGCCCTGTCCCTCCCCGGGCAGGGCCGTTTTATTTTGTCCAAAACCTGCATTTATGTAAAAAGTTTGATCAAGATCAAAGTTTTAGCACTCGGGGCCCTGTAGCTCACAGGTCAGACTGATGTGCAGGTACCTGATGAAACTCTTTCGCCGTCCCGACAATGATGTCCGTATGAACCGTATGGCGAAGGCCGTTGGCCTGGATCTGCAGGTGGAGGCGCAGCAGGGTCGGCTTGCGCCCGCCGAACTGCGGCTGGCCTCGCATCGCTGTGGCGAATGCGGCGGAGAGCTGGAATGCCGCATCTGGCTTCAGGCCCGTCAGGATCAGGCCGCAAATCCCCCGGGCTATTGCCCCAATACATCCCTTTACAGAGATCTGAAGTCCGACGGCTGAGGCGGGCAGGCGACAAAGCTCTTGTCACCGCGCGGCTTTCCCCGTTCCATCCTTTCCATCGCTGCCAGGGAGGGCAGCAGGGGAGGAATGGAATGACGGAGAAGGTTCGGGTGGCTGTGGCGCAGATCGCGGCATATCCTGAGGATTCGGTGGCGACTGCAGAAAAGGTCGTCACCACCCTGCGCGAGGCCGCAGCTGGTGGCGCGCGTCTGGTGGTGTTTCCGGAGGCGCTGCTTGGCGGCTATCCCAAGGGGGCCTCATTCGGCGCCCCCATCGGCATGCGCCGCCCCGAGGGGCGCGAGGCTTACCGCCGCTATCATGCCGCCGCGATTGATCTCGACGGGCCTGAGGTCGGGATGATCGCCGCGGTCACCGCCGAGACCGGCCAGTTCGTCGTCATCGGCGTGATCGAGCGGGACGGTGGCACCGTCTATTGCACGGCGCTTTATTTTGACGGCGAAAAGGGGCTGGTGGGCAAGCACCGCAAGCTGATGCCCACGGCGGCAGAGCGGCTGATCTGGGGCTTTGGCGATGGCTCAACCCTGCCGGTCTTTGAGACGCCTTATGGCACCGTGGGGGCGGTGATCTGCTGGGAAAACTATATGCCCGCGCTCAGGATGTATATGTATCATCAGGGCGTTACGATCTATTGCGCGCCGACGGCGGATGATCGTGACACCTGGATCCCCAGCATGCAGCATATCGCCATGGAGGGGCGCTGCTTTGTGCTGACCGCCTGTCAGCATATCACCCGCAAAGCCTATGCCGGAGATCATGAGAGCGCGCTTGGCGATGATCCGGATCTGGTGATGATGCGCGGCGGCTCGGCGATCATCTCGCCGCTGGGGCAGGTGCTGGCGGGCCCGGATTTCGCGGGCGAGACGGTGCTTTACGCCGATCTGGACATGGGCGAGATCGCGCGCGGCAAATATGACTTTGACGCGACCGGGCATTATTCGCGCCCCGATGTGTTCCAGCTCAGCGTCGACACCCGGCCCAAACGTGCGGTCAGCACGATCTGAGCCGGGGCGTTCTTCTCAGGCGGGCAGGGCCCAGGCCGCGGGGATGGCATCGCGGCCTTCAAAGATCAGGTCACACAGCAGCCCTGCCGCCAGCGGGGCCATGGCAAAGCCGGTCTTGAAGCCGCCATTGGCGATATAATGCCCCTCCCGCCCCGGCCAGGGCGCAAGGCAGACCGTGCGCGTCGCAGCGCGCGGTCGCTCTCCGGCCCAGCGGCTTATGACCCGCGCGTCTTTCAGCGCAGGCAGGGTCTGAACCGCCAGTTCCAGCAGCGCCTCAAGCCGGGCATCGGTGCTCTCAGGATCGTCGTAATCGCGCTCTGAGGTGGAGCCGAGACCGGTGGTGCCATCGGCGTGAAAGACGAGGTGCAGCCCCGGCGCATAGACCTGCGGTGCCTCCGGGGCAGAGAAGGCCAGCAGCGCCGCCTGACCCTTTTCACCGCGCCCGATGGGGCGGCCGAAGGTCTCTGAAAGCTCTCGCAGCCCCGCCGCGCCGGTGGCATGGACCACCGTCCCGCGCAGATCACCCGTGCGCAGCACCTCACCGCCCAGACGGGTCAGCGCCGCCACCAGGGCAGGAACCGCCATGCGGGGATGGATGCGCGCCGTCAGATCATCTTGCGCCACCAGCCCCGTGGGGCTTTGCGGATCAAGCGGGCGACCGGCCTCGCGCACAAACCAGCGCGCCTGCCCCTGCCAGAGGCTCTCTGCCTCAAGCGCGCGCGCCTGCGCCAGTTCCACCGCGCGGGCGTCCTTCAGCGGTTGCACCCGGCCGGTGCGCGCCCAGCCCGCAGGCTGACCACCCGCCGCTTCGACACCGCGCCAGAACGCTCCGGCCGAAAGCAGCGCCTGCAGCTGCAGCGCTTTGGCGGGTTTCCAGTTTTCCGGGGCATGGGGGGCCAGTGCGCCCACGACGCCGCCGGAGGCCCCGGCTCCGGGGCCATGGGGGTCGATGACCTGCACTCTGGCGCCGCGCTTTGCTGCTTCATATGCCACCGAAAGGCCGAAGATTCCGGCACCAAGAACAGTCAGATCGGTCATGGCTTGCCTTTGTTCACAGAGGGGCAGAGAAGTGCAGAGACTGCGCCGCAATTTCGGCGCGCAGCCAGTTGAGGACAAGAGGAAAGATGACCGCAGGCAGCACTTCGGGTCTTGAGTGGAAAGAGGGCGATGTGCCCGTCTCGCTGCGGTTTGACGACCCCTATTTCAGCCTTGGAAATGGCCTTGCCGAGACGCGGCATGTGTTTCTGGGCGGCAATGATCTGCCCGCGCGGTTTCGCGATGGCTTCGGGATTGCGGAGCTGGGCTTTGGCACCGGGCTGAATATGCTGGCGACCTGGATTGCGCTGCGCGATCACGGCTTTCAGGGCGAGATGAACTACACCAGCTTTGAGGGCTATCCGCTGGAAGCGGAGGAGATTGACCGCGCACTCCGCGCCTTCCCCGAGGCCCATGCGGTGGCCGCCCCCTTCCTTGAGCAATGGGCCGCAGGCGCGCGGGTCATCACCCTGCCGGGGCTGCGGGCCGAGATCGTGATCGGCGATGTGCGCGAAACGCTGCCCGCCTGGTCCGGGCGCGCGGATGCCTGGTATCTGGATGGCTTTTCGCCTGCGAAAAATCCCGAGATGTGGGGCGCGGATCTGATGGCCGAAGTCGGGGCCCATACCGCCCCGGGCGGCAGCTTTGCCACCTATACCGCCGCGGGCCATGTGCGCCGCGCTCTGGGGGAGGCGGGCTTTGCGGTCGAGCGGGCCCCTGGCTTTGGCTACAAGCGCCATATGAGCCGCGGGGTCCGCAGCTGAGATGAGCGCCAGCGACAATCGCGCCGGGATCTGGCTGATGGTGGTGGGCGTTGCGGCCTTCACCGTTCAGGACGGATTGTCGCGCTATCTGGCGGGTCAAACCACGGTCTGGTTCACCATCATGCTGCGCTATTGGTTCTTCGCAGCTTTTGTTCTGCTGATGGCCTGGCGCAAGCCTGAGGGGTTTCGTGCCGCCGTTTCGCTGCGCCGCCCCGGTCTGCATCTGTCGCGGGCTGTGCTGCATGTGGCGGAGATCCTGGTGATCGTGCTCAGCTTTACGCTGATCGGGCTGATCAATACCCATGCCGTCTTTCAGATCTGCCCGCTGCTGGTGGCAGCGCTTGCCGGGCCGGTGCTGGGAGAGCGGGTGTCGGTCTCGCAGTGGATGGCGATCGGGGCGGGGTTCTGCGGCATCCTGCTGATCCTGCGGCCGGGCTCGGATCTCTTCTCTGCTCTGGCGCTGCTGCCGCTGCTGGCGGCGGTTCTTTTCGCGCTTTATACCGTGCTGACGCGGCTCGCGACGCGGCAGGAGGGGGCTTTTGTTTCGTTCTTCTGGTCGGGCATCCTTGGCGCGGGTCTGATGACACTGGGCGGGATCTGGTTCCGCGAGCCGATGCCCGCCACGCAATGGGGGCTGACCGTGGCCAACGGGGCGGTGGCCATCCTTGCCAACTGGCTGATCATCCGCTGCTATACCAAAGCGGAGGCCAATGTCGTGCAGCCCTTTGCCTATCTGCAACTGGTCTTTGTGACGATCATGGGGATCCTCGTCTTCCGTGAACCCGTTGAATTTATGACCCTGGTCGGGGCAGGCGTCATCGTGCTGGCAGGTCTGAGCACGCTGATCCGGGTGAGACCCGGCAAAATCGGAAACTGAGACATGGATAAAGCCAGCAATCCCGGACGCGGCATCATTTTGATGCTTCTCGCGGTGATGATCTTCGCGGTTCAGGATGCAATCTCGCGCCATCTCGTTGAAAGCTACAACGTCTGGTTCGTGATGATGATCCGCTTTCAGGTGATGTTCGCGGCCGTGATGCTGCTGGCGATGAAGCGGGGCCCGGATTTCCGCTCAGCGATCCGCAGCGGCATGCCGCGGCTGCAGATCTTTCGCTCGGTGCTTCTGGTGGCGCAGACCTGCCTGATTGTGACCTGTTTCACCAAAATCGGTCTGATCAATACCCATGCGATCTTTGCCTCCGCGCCGCTGATCGGCGCGGCGCTCTCGGTGCCGATCCTTGGCGAGAAGGTCG
The DNA here is from genome assembly GCF_003863335.1 of Falsigemmobacter faecalis. Lineage (GTDB taxonomy): Bacteria > Pseudomonadota > Alphaproteobacteria > Rhodobacterales > Rhodobacteraceae > Wagnerdoeblera > Wagnerdoeblera faecalis. Next base: position 7,870 of record NZ_RRAZ01000012.1, read on the forward strand.
GCTGGCGGCGCTGGCTGGCGATCGGGGTGGGCTTTATCGGGGTTTTGATCATTCTCCAGCCGGGGGCGGACAGCTTTTCGCTGATGTCGCTTCTGGTGCTGATTTCGTCTTTCATGTTCGCCACTTACGGCGTGGTGACGCGCCTTGTCAGCCGCACCGACAGCGCGGCGGTTTCGCTGTTCTGGGTCGGCTTTGTCGGCGGCATTGTCATGACGCCTCCGGGACTTGCGAATATTGAGCCGATTGCCCTGGCGGACTGGCCCTGGATGGCGGTGCTTTGTGTGACGGGGATGCTGGCGCACTGGCTGATGATCATGGCCTTTGAGGCGGCAGAGCCGAGCGTGATCCAGCCCTTTGCCTATACGCAGCTTGTCTTTGTCTCTTTCATCGGGGTGATTGTCTTTAATGAAGAGCTGAAGACCTCTGTTCTGATGGGCACGCCGGTGGTGATCGGCGCGGGTCTTTTCACAATCTGGCGCACCGCGATGAAGGCAAGGGCAGAGAAGCGGGCCAGCCTCTTGCACGACGGGGGCAACTGACCCCATTTGTGGGGCTGAGCCTGCGGAGACGTTATGCCCCATAATAACATGAATGCCCTGACCGAGCGCCCTGATGTGCTGAGCCGCCCCAAGCTGGAAGGCGGGCGGGCCTTTGTGCTGCAAACCCCCTTTGAGCCGGCGGGCGACCAGCCGACAGCGATTGCCGAACTGGTGGCGGGGGTTGGCGCGGGAGAGCACAATCAGGTGCTTCTGGGGGCGACCGGCACCGGCAAGACCTTCACCATGGCCAAGGTCATTGAGCATACGCAGCGCCCGGCGATCATCCTTGCGCCCAACAAGACCCTGGCTGCGCAGCTTTATGGCGAGTTCAAGGGCTTCTTCCCTGACAATGCCGTCGAATATTTCGTCTCTTACTACGATTACTACCAGCCCGAGGCCTATGTCGCCCGGACCGATACCTTCATTGAGAAGGAATCCCAGATCAACGAGCAGATCGACCGGATGCGCCACTCGGCCACCCGGGCGCTGCTGGAGCGCGATGATGTGATCATTGTGGCCTCGGTCTCCTGTATCTATGGTATCGGCTCGGTTGAGACCTATTCGGCCATGACGCAGGACCTGAAGGTCGGCGCGTTTTACGACCAGCGCGAGTTCATCCGCGAGCTGGTCGCGCAGCAGTATAAGCGCAATGAGGCGGGGTTTCACCGCGGCCATTTCCGCGTGCGCGGTGATGTGGTCGAGGTCTGGCCCGCCCACCTTGAGGACCGCGCCTGGCGCTTCAGCTTCTTCGGAGAAGAGCTGGAAACCATTACAGAATTTGATCCGCTGACCGGGGCGAAAACCGCCTCCTTTGAGCAGATCCGCATCTATGCCAACAGCCATTATGTCACCCCGCGCCCGACCATGTCGCAGGCGATCAAAGGCATCAAAGATGAGCTGTTTCACCGGCTGAAACAGCTCAACGAGGAAGGCAAATTGCTAGAGGCCCAGCGGCTGGAGCAGCGCACCAATTTCGACCTTGAGATGCTGGAGGCCACCGGGGTCTGCAACGGGATTGAGAACTATTCGCGCTATCTGACGGGCCGCGCGCCCGGTGAGCCGCCGCCGACGCTTTTTGAGTTCATCCCCGATAATGCCATCGTCTTTGCCGATGAAAGCCATGTCTCGGTGCCGCAGATCGGCGGCATGTATAAAGGCGACTTCCGGCGCAAGATGACGCTGGCGGAACACGGCTTCCGGCTGCCCTCCTGCATGGACAACCGCCCCCTCAAATTTGAGGAATGGGATGCGATGCGGCCGCAGTCGGTCTTCGTTTCGGCCACGCCCGCGAAATGGGAAATGGAACAGGCGGGCGGCGTCTTTGCCGAACAGGTGATCCGCCCGACCGGGCTGCTTGATCCGGTGATTGAGATCCGCCCGGTGAAAACTCAGGTCGATGATGTGCTTTCTGAGATCCGCATCGTGGCGCAGCAGGGCCTGCGCATCCTGGTCACCACGCTGACCAAACGGATGGCGGAGGATCTGACCGAATATCTGCACGAGCAGGGGGTGCGGGTGCGCTATATGCACTCCGACATCGACACCATTGAGCGGATTGAGATTCTGCGCGATCTGCGGCTCGGGGCTTTTGATGTGCTGATCGGCATCAACCTGCTGCGCGAAGGCCTTGATATTCCCGAATGCGGTCTGGTGGCCATTCTGGACGCCGACAAAGAGGGCTTTTTGCGCTCAGAGACCTCGCTGGTGCAGACCATCGGGCGGGCGGCGCGCAATGCCGATGGCCGGGTCATCATGTATGCCGACAGGATCACCGGCTCGATGGAACGCGCCATGGCGGAGACCGACCGGCGGCGCGAAAAGCAGATGGCCTATAACGTCAAACACGGCATCACCCCCGCGACCGTGAAGAAAAACGTCGAGGACGTGCTGGCGGGCCTCTGGCAGGGCGACACTGACCAGAGCCGCGTTACGGCGAAGGTCGACAGGCCGCTGGTTGGCTCCAACCTCTCGGCGCATCTTGAGGCCCTGCGGCTGCAGATGCGAAAAGCCGCTGAGAACCTTGAGTTCGAAGAGGCCGCCCGCCTGCGCGATGAGGTGAAACGGCTTGAGGCGGTGGAACTGGCCGTCTCGGACGATCCGCTGGCGCGGCAGTCGGTGATCGAGGAGGCGGTGGAAGAGGCGGTTTCGGCGCGCGGCCGCTCTACCGCCGGTCGTCCCGGCCAGCGCGGCGGCGTGAAGCGGCGTCGCAGCGCGAAGTGATGCGGGTGGCGCCCGCTGCAACACCGGCTCTGTCAAAGCTAGGTCGCGGTTATGGGTGCTAAGAGCCTTGGCCCGCTCAGATGATGCTGAGCGGAGCTACGACAGGCGATGACGATCTATCTGCGGGCGTCCCGGCCCGCGGAGCGGGCGTTGGCCAGATCCAGCTCGGCCCCGGTCAGCCCGACCCGGCCCCGTACCAGCACATCGCCCCGGCGCAGCATGGGATATTTAAGGATCCAGTCGCGGTAGCCGTCATTGGTGACAATACGCAGCTTGCGCCGCTTTGCCCGCTCCAGAAGCTCCAGATCTGCGATTTTGCCCTTGCCGACCACGGTGATGTCGCGCGGCTGAACGCCGATATGGGGCGCCAGCATCTCCGGCCCGCTCCAGCGGTCAAAGACCAGCCAGCCGACATTGGCGTCAAAGACCACCTCGGGACGATAGCCGCTTTGTTGCAACAGGGTGATAACGCGGCGCAGCGCGCGCAGATCGGGGTTGTTGTTCGCCCAGTGCAGCACATTTGAGCCGTCGACCAGGATGGGTTTTCCGGGCGCTGGCCAGAGCCGTTTGAGAATGATCCCGAGAAGCGCAAAGAGGATCAGCCAGGCTCCGATGCCATTGGCCTCAAGGAGCGCGAAAATATCGGTTAAAGCAGGCACGTCAGGTCTTTCAGATCAGACGGGCGACCCCCTGAGGCCGCCCGTTCCGGCAGGATGTTTTGTCGGCGCTTCAGGCGCGTTTGACAAGGCGCAACAGCAGCAAAAGAATGATCGCACCAATGACGGCGTGGATGATCGCGGCCAGGATGCCACCGTCGGTCATAAAGCCGATGCGCGGGAAGATCAGCCCGGCGATGAAAGCACCCAGGATGCCGACGACAATATTTCCAACGAGGCCAAAGCCATAGCCCGAGACGATCTGACCCGCCAGCCAGCCCGCAACGGCGCCGATGACGAGCATAATGATAAGACTTTCGATACCCATATTACCTTTCCTCCAAATTGAATGGTCTCCGCCATCCAACTTCAAGGATGCGCCCCGGTTGCCGGTGTCGCAAGATTTTCATGGATTTCGCTTGGAATGACGTAATTTTCGTCGAAAATGTCACAGAAAAGGGCCAAATCCCTCAGCTGCGGTGATAGGGCCCGCCGGAGAGAATGGTCGTCGCGCGGTAGAGCTGTTCGGCCAGCATCACGCGCACCAGCATATGCGGCCAGACCATCCGCCCGAAACTGATCGCATGGCCCGCGCGGGCGCGCAGCGCCGGGTCAATGCCGTCGGCACCGCCGATGACAAAGGCGAGGTCCTGATGACCGGCATCACGCCAGCGGCGCAGATGATCGGCAAACTCGGGGCTTGAATGCACCGTGCCGCGTTCATCCATCACCACGATAAAGGCATTGGCGGGAATGGCACGGGCAAGCAGCTGCGCTTCGGCACCCATGCCCATGTTCTTCTTGTCCTCGACCTCATGTTCGGTCGCAGGCCCAAGGCTGAGGCTGCGGCCGGTGCGGGCGAAGCGCTCAAGATAATCGTCGGTCAGGGCGCGCTCTGGGCCGGAGCGAAGCCGGCCCACTGCGCAGATCTGCACACGCATCAGCGCGGCGTGGTATGTGCCGCGCCGGGCATCCACATCTTCTCAAGCTGATAGAACTCGCGCACTTCCGGACGGAAGATATGCACGATGACATCGCTTGAATCGACCAGCACCCAGTCGGCGGTCTCTTTGCCTTCCATCTTCGCGAAGATGCGGAACTGCTCTTTGAGACGTTCCGACAGCTTTTCTGCGATGGCAGCGACCTGACGGCTTGAGCGGCCCGAGCAGATCACCATGTAATCCGCGACATCGGAGCGACCACGCAGGTCGATCTCGACGATTTCTTCGGCTTTGTCGTCGTCAAGCGAAGCCAGCACGGCATCGAGGACGTCTTTTGCGGTAAAGTCTGCGGGGACTGTGCGGCCCTCGCGGGGACCGACCGGCAGGCCGGTCGCAGGATCGGAGTGAGACAGGGGACTAACCTCCAGCAACGTGCCGCAGAACCCCGGCACCGGGTATAAGCCCTAAAATAGCAGTCACAGGCGTTGGAAACAACGCCCCCGGGCCAAAGGGGCTTTCTAAGGCCGCTATGTCGCAGCTGCAAGCGGATAGACTTGCGCTCCGCATAATCGTGAACGGGCTGATATAAGCCCCCCGCGGCCGCGCCGATGCAGGAGATCTGATGCGCGGCAGGAATTAATGCGCAAATGCCTCGTCTGAGGAAAGATACTTGCGCCAAAGGCCGTTTCAGCCTATCTGATCCTCCATGATGATCTATTTCGACATCACAGATCACGCGCGCCTGCCGCAGCGTTTCGCCCGCAACGACCGGGCGTCGATTTCGCGACTTCGCTGAAGCCGGATCTTTCACGCGTCTGCGCGCGTGCTGCCGTTTCGCACGCGCTTTCCCTGACTAAGCCAAATCGAGAGATGAGCCATGACCGCTCCGCGCACGCTCTATGACAAAATCTGGGACGACCACGTCGTTCATACGTCCGAAGACGGCACCTGCCTGCTTTATATCGACCGCCATCTGGTCCATGAAGTGACCAGCCCCCAGGCCTTTGAAGGTCTGCGGATGGCGGGCCGTAAAGTGCGCGCGCCGGAGAAGACCATCGCTGTGCCGGATCACAACGTCCCCACCACTGAGGGCCGTGACACCCACATCGACAACGAGGAATCGCGGATCCAGGTCGAGGCGCTTGATAAAAACGCCAAAGACTTCGGCATCAACTATTACCCCGTCAGCGACATCCGTCAGGGCATCGTGCATATCGTCGGCCCCGAGCAGGGCTGGACGCTGCCGGGCATGACCGTGGTCTGCGGCGACAGCCATACCGCCACCCATGGCGCGTTTGGCGCTCTGGCGCATGGCATCGGCACTTCTGAGGTGGAGCATGTTCTGGCCACCCAGACGCTGATCCAGAAGAAATCGATGAATATGAAAGTGGAAATCACCGGCAAACTGCGCCCCGGTGTGACCGCGAAAGACATCACCCTGTCGGTGATCGGGGCAACCGGCACCGCCGGCGGCACCGGCTATGTCATCGAATATTGCGGCGAAGCGATCCGGGATCTGTCGATGGAAGGCCGTATGACGGTCTGCAATATGGCCATCGAGGGCGGTGCCCGCGCTGGTCTGATCGCGCCCGATGAGAAGACCTTCGCCTATGTCACCGGCCGTCCGCATGCCCCGAAAGGCGAGCAGCTCGACGCCGCGATCGCCTATTGGAAAACCCTCTTCACCGATGAGGGCGCGCATTTCGACAAGGTCGTGGTGCTGAAGGGCGAAGAGATTGAGCCGGTTGTGACCTGGGGCACCTCGCCCGAGGATGTGCTCGGGATCTCGGGCGTTGTGCCGCATCCCGAAAGCTTCACCGGTGGTAAGATTGAAGCGGCCCGCCGCTCGCTGGACTATATGGGCCTTGAGCCGGGCACGCCGCTGAAGGACATCAAAATTGATGCCGTCTTCATCGGCTCCTGCACCAACGGCCGGATCGAAGATCTGCGCGCTGCAGCCGAAGTGCTGAAGGGCAAAAAGATCGCACCGGGCGTGCGCGGCATGGTCGTTCCGGGCTCGGGTCTTGTGCGGGCGCAGGCCGAGGCTGAGGGGCTGGCACAGATCTTCCTTGATGCGGGCTTTGAATGGCGTCTGGCCGGCTGCTCGATGTGTCTGGCGATGAACCCCGACCAGCTGGCACCGGGCGAGCGTTGCGCGGCCACCTCGAACCGCAACTTTGAGGGCCGTCAGGGCCGCGGCGGGCGCACCCATCTGCTGAGCCCCGGCATGGCTGCGGCAGCCGCCGTCACCGGGTATCTGACCGATGTGCGCGAGCTGATGGCAGAGACCGTCTGAGACAGGCCCCGCAGGGGGTATAAGATCAACCAGCGACAGGGAACGGAAATGAAAGGCTCGACGATTGCTCTGACTGCCGGTGTGCTGGCCCTTCTGGGTGGCATGATTGCGCTTTTGTTCCCGCTTCCCGCGGGGATTGCCGTCACCACCTTCACGGGGGCGGCTTTCCTGATCGCGGGGGCCTTTGGTCTCTTTGGTGCCTTCTCGCAACAGGGCATGCCCAGGCGCGGCTGGGTGGCGTTTCTGGCGCTGCTGCAGCTTGTCCTTGGCGTGGCGATCCTTGCGGATCCGCTGGCGGGGCTGGTGTCGCTGACCATTATCGCGGGCAGCTTCTTTCTGGCCTCTGGTGTGGTGCGGCTGATGCTGGCCTGGCGGCTGCGCCAGCAGGCCAGCCCGCTTTTGCTGGCGCTGACGGGGCTTTTGTCGCTGGGGCTTGGTCTTTACGTCTTCTTCTCTCCGGCCACGGCGAGCACGGTGCTTCTGGGCACGCTGCTGGCGGTCGAACTTCTTTCTGCCGGTGTTGCCCTGGTCGGTCTGGGGCTGGCGCTGCGCAAATTGTGACAGGCATCTGACATGGATAAATTCACCACCCTCACCGGGATCGCGGCGCCCATGCCGCTGGTCAATATCGACACCGATATGATCATCCCCAAACAGTTTCTCAAAACCATCCAGCGTTCGGGCCTTGGCAAGAACCTGTTTGATGAGATGCGCTTTAACCAGGACGGCAGCGAGATCGCGGATTTCGTGCTGAACCAGCCCGCTTACCGCAGCGCTGAAATCATCATCGCCGGCGATAACTTCGGCTGTGGCTCCTCGCGCGAGCATGCGCCCTGGGCGCTGCTGGATTTCGGCATCCGCTGCGTCATCTCGACGAGCTTTGCTGACATCTTCTTCAACAACTGCTTCAAGAACGGCATCCTGCCGATCCGTCTGTCCGAAGAGCAGGTCGGGATCCTGATGGAGGACGCCCGCAAAGGCGCCAATGCCCGCATGACCGTCGATCTGGCGGCGCAGACCGTGACCTCCTCGGATGGTCAGGTCTTCAGCTTTGAGGTGGATGCCTTCAAAAAGCACTGCCTGCTGAACGGTCTGGATGACATCGGCCTCAGCCTTGAGAAGGTTTCCTCGATCGACGCCTTTGAGCAAACCGCCGGGACAAAACGTCCCTGGGTCTGAAAACGGCCGCAGTGAAATAAGGAAAAGGGCCGCCAGGTAAGGAATGGCGGCCCTTTTCATTTGTAAAAAATGATGCAATCGGGCGACAGGTTGTTCGCTTTTCTGCCGCAATCCGCTGTTCTGCTATCGGTGTAGTTGCGCGGACGGGAGGGAGCGGGCAGGATTTGGGCAAAATTAAGGCAATCCGCCGTGATGAGCGGAGACAGGCAGAGATCGTGCAGACAGACCGGCGCACCTTCCGCCCGAGGGAGGAAGACGTAACCATGATCACGCGTTTCACCGGTGCATTCGTGCGCATGGTGCTGGTTATGCTGCTGATTGCTTTGCCTTCGATGCTGCTTGAAAGTGATGCCGACACCCGTCAGATCATCGCGCTGCTTGCCCTTTTTGCGGGCGGTCTGGTGCTGGTGGAATATGGCGCCCTCTATCCCAGTCTGATTGAATTTCGCGACGCGTCGCCCTTTAACCGGCTGCGCTTTGCGATGCTTTTCGTGACGGTGGCGATTTTATCGCTGATTGAGCGCGGTGAGGTTGTGCCAAGCCTGCTCTCCTCGCTGCTGGGGCATCTCGGGCAGACGATCGGCGGCGCGATTGATTTCCCCTTCAGCCCGGTGCGGCTGGTTATCGGTGCCCTCTCGTCAGAGATGCCGCCCGAGCATCTGGACCGGGTGCGCGCGGCTGCGGGGATCAGCTATCTGGTTTCGCTGATCAGCCTGGTGATCTTTGTGTTTTTGATGCGCAGCGGGCGCTGGCCGGGGCGGGGGACCAGCTTCAATGTCTGGGTGAACCTGCCGACGTTTGATCCGACCGCGGGCCGCGATGTGGTTTACCGGCTGGAGCGCGATGCCCGCGTTAACATTTTGTTAGGCTTTATGCTGCCATTCCTGATCCTGCTCGGTATGGCGCAGGCAGCGGGCAGCCTGCCGCCCGTTATGCTTCCGGACCCGCAGATGCTGATCTGGGGGATTGCTGCCTGGTGCTTTTTGCCTGCCTCTCTCTTTATGCGCGGCATCGCCATGAACCGCATCGCCGCGATGATCCGCGAGCAGCGCCGCCTGGCAGATACCGCCGGGCCGGGGCAGCGCTTTGTGCCTGCCTGAGCTTATGGGGCGCGCCGGGCAAAGCTGACCCGCTGCGCCTTGCGGTCTGGAATGCGGATCTGTCGCGCGAGGGCCCGGGGCTTTTGCTCAGTGAGATCCGGGCTGCAAAAGCGCCGCCGCTGCTGCATCTTCGGGATGTCATCCGCGAGCATCGTCCGGACATCCTGCTGCTGACGCGCTTTGATCACGATTATCAAACACTTGCGCTGAAAGCCTTTGCGGGCTTTCTTGCCGAAGGCGGCGGTCCGCAATACGCTTACCTGGTGTCTCCGGTGCAAAACCGCGGGCTGATTGCGGAGCTGGATTTAGACGGCGACGGCAAGGCTGCGGGGCCCCGTGATCTGCAGGGCTGGGGGCTCTTTTCCGGGGATGGGGCCATGGCACTGCTGTCGCGCTTTCCGCTGCATCTGCGCGAGGATCATTCAGGCTATCTCTGGCAGGATCTGCCGGGGCAGAGCGGCGGCGCGGTGCGGGCAGGGCAGCGGCTCTCCACCTCCGCCCATTGGGTGGTTGAGGTCGAGCATCCGGAGGCCGGGCGAATAGTCCTGCTGATCCATGGCGCGGGCTATCTGCGCTTTTCCGGTGCGGCGCGCAACCGCGATGAGGTGCTGTTCTGGCGGCACTGGCTGGCGGACAAACCTCCTGGCCCGCTTCTCTATATCGGCCATCCGGCGCGGGAGGCGGGGGATACGGCTGGGCTGATCGGCCCGCCGTTTTCGGCGGGATGTGAGACGCCGGGGGGCGTTGCGATCCTGACCTCACATCACTGGGCCGGGCCGCAGTGCACCACAGGCGCGGAAGATCTGCCACAGGCGCGCTTTGCTGCCCGCATTCTTATTGCGGAAACCGTGTTGAAACTGCCGTAAAATTGCCGGGAAGGGGTGCGACCGCCCGGCTCTCTCTTGACCCTCCTGGCCCCGGGGGATAGGCCGAAGCCAACCCTCAGGAAGGAGATATATCGTGGTGAACCCCTCTCTGCTCATCCTCGCCGGTGACGGCATTGGCCCGGAAGTTATGACCGAAGTGAAAAAGGTCATTGCATGGATGGGGGACAAGCGCGGGATTACCTTCGACGTCTCTGAGGACCTGGTCGGCGGCTGCGCCTATGACCAACACGGCACGCCGCTGCATGACGACACCATGGCGAAAGCGCAAAGCGTTGATGCGGTTCTGCTCGGCGCTGTGGGTGGCCCGAAATACGACAATCTCGATTTCTCGGTCAAGCCCGAGCGCGGCCTGCTGCGTCTGCGCAAAGAGATGGATCTGTTTTCGAACCTGCGCCCGGCGCAGTGCTTTGACGCGCTGGCAGATTTCTCGTCGCTGAAAAAAGACGTGGTCGCCGGTCTCGACATCATGATCGTGCGCGAGCTGACCTCGGGGGTTTATTTCGGTGAGCCGCGCGGCATTTTCACCGAAGGCAATGAGCGCGTGGGCATCAACACCCAGCGTTACACCGAATCCGAGATCGCCCGCGTTGCCCGTTCGGCCTTTGAGCTGGCCCGCAAGCGCGGCAATAAGGTCTGCTCGATGGAGAAGGCCAATGTGATGGAATCGGGCATTCTCTGGCGCGAAGTCGTCCAGGAAGTGCACGACAAAGAATACCCCGATGTTGAGCTGAGCCATATGTATGCCGACAACGGCGCGATGCAGCTGGTGCGCCGGCCCAAGCAGTTCGACGTCATCGTGACCGACAACCTCTTTGGGGATCTGCTGTCGGATGCGGCGGCGATGCTTACCGGCTCGCTGGGCATGCTGCCCTCGGCCAGCCTTGGCGCACCGATGGCCAATGGCCGTCCGAAAGCGCTTTATGAGCCGGTGCATGGCTCGGCCCCGGATATCGCGGGTCAGGGCAAAGCCAACCCGATTGCCTGTGTGCTCTCCTTTGCCATGGCGCTGCGCTACAGCTTTGATCTGGGCGATGAGGCGGCGCGCCTTGAGCAAGCCGTTGAGAAAGTGCTGGCCGATGGTCTGCGCACCGCCGATCTGATGGGTCCTGAGGGCGGCACGCCGATCTCGACCTCGGCCATGGGCGATGCCATCGTCGCAGCGCTTGACGCCTCGCTCTGAGCGTCATCTGCCTTAAATCTGCTCAGGCCTCCCCCTTGGGGGAGGCCTGTTGCATTTCGGAGCCCGCGCGCGAGGGGGAGCCCCCGGCCCCGGCGGGGTGACTTGACAGAAGGTAAGGCCGCGCAAAGACTTGCACCGCGTTTTTATCTTTTGCCCTTCTGACCCTGAAAGGTCCGCTCATGGGATTTATCGAGTCGATCCGCAGCTGCTTTTCGAAGTTTTTCACCTTCACGGGGCGCGCGGCGCGGCCTGAATTCTGGTGGTTTGTGCTCTTTGCCTTTGTGACCAATACCGTTCTGACGCTTCTGGATGAGTTGGTTTTCAACTTGCCGGGGCAGACGCTGCTGCTGGGAAGCCCGCTCTCGGGGATCTTCAGCCTTGTGGTCTTTTTTCCGCTGCTGGCTGTCGCCTGGCGTCGGCTGCATGACACCGGCCGTCCCGGCTGGCTGGCGCTGGTGCCGGTTGGGTTGAACATCCTTGGCATGGTGGGGGTGTTTTCGGGCATCCTTGCCTTTGCCACCCTTGAAAAAGCCGGTGCGGAGTCTGACACCCTGCTGAGCCTTGCAACGTTTCTTGGAGTTAACGGCATCCTGCTGGTGCTGGCCGCGCAGTTTGTGATGACGGTCCTGCTGATCTGGTGGTGCAGCCGTCCGGGTGAGCCTGGGGGGAACGCCTGGGGGGCACCTCCTTTGCGCTGAGCGCAACCGTGCCAAATTGTCGCGCCCCGCGGCGCTGCAGCGCGGGGCGTGATGTGGCAAGGGAGAGTGTGAGGGCACTGCCTCCGGCGGTGCCTGACATGGACAACGCAGGAGGAGCGCTATGGATCTCGCACAGCTGGAAACACTTTTGGGTCGGATCGGAGCCGTCATCTGGGGCCCCTGGCTTCTGATCCCGCTGCTGCTTGGAACGGGGCTTTATCTGACCTTCAGGCTGCGGCTTTTACAGATGTTTTATCTGCTGCCCGCCCTGAACCTTGGTCTTTTGCGCCGCAAAGACGACGCGGGCGAAGGGGATATCTCGCAGTATCAGGCGCTGACCACGGCGCTGGCGGCCACCGTCGGCACCGGCAATATCGTCGGTGTGGCGACGGCCATCAGCATCGGCGGCCCCGGCGCGCTGTTCTGGATGTGGGTGACGGCGATCCTTGGCATGGCCTCCAAATACAGTGAGGCTTTTCTTGGGGTCCGCTTTCGCACCACCGATGCGGCGGGAGAGAAATCCGGCGGTCCGCAGTATTACCTGGAACGCGGCATCAAAGGTCCGCTGGGCAGGACCCTTGCGCTGAGCTTTGCGATTTTCGCGGTCTTTGCCTGTTTCGGCATCGGCAATATGACCCAGGGCAATTCGATTGCCTCAAACCTTGAGGCAAGCTTTGCCGTGCCGCATGGGCTGACCGGTCTGGTGCTGGCGGTGCTGACCCTTGCGGTGCTCGTTGGTGGCATCCATTCGATCGGGCGGGTGACGGCGGCCTTTGTGCCGGTGATGATCGTCTTTTATGTGCTGGGCGCGCTGTTCATCCTGGCGGTGAATATCGCGGATGTGCCTGCGGCTCTGGGGCTGGTGTTCTCCTCGGCCTTCACGGGGCATTCGGCGGTTGGGGGCTTTGCGGGCTCGACCATTATGATCGCGGTGCAGTTTGGTGTGGCGCGGGGGATCTTTTCCAACGAATCCGGTATGGGCTCGGCCGCCATTGCCGCGGCTTCGGCCCAGACCACCCATCCGGTGCGTCAGGGGCTGGTCTCGATGACGCAGACGTTTATCGACACCATCATTGTGGTCTCCTGCACCGGCCTGGTGATCGTCACCACCGGCGTCTGGGCGGAAGTCGATCCCGCCACGGGGGCGCAGATCCCGGCTTCGGTCATGACGGGTGCGGCCTTCAGCCATGGTCTGCCGGGGAACTGGGGGCATTGGATCGTGACCCTGGGTCTGGTGCTCTTTGCCTATTCCACCGTGCTCGGCTGGGCCTATTACGGTGAGCGCAATATTGAGCGGCTCTTTGGGCGCCGCGCCGTGGGGCCGTTTCGGCTGTTCTTCTCTGCCGTGGTCTATATCGGCTGCACGGTGGAACTGGGCGTGGTCTGGAACTTTTCGGATGTCACCAATGGTCTGATGGCGATCCCGAACCTGATTGGTCTGCTGATCCTCTCAGGCCTCGTGGTGCGGGAGACCCGCGCCTATCTGAAGCATGACCCGCAGCTGACAGCCAGTGCCTCAGAGATCGAAGCCTTTATGGCCGATGATCCCGGCTATGGCGAATGGCGCAGATCAGAAGCGGTAAAATGACAAAAGGGCTGCGAGAGCAGCCCTTTTTCAATATGCCCCTCTTGCTGGTGGAAGGGCGCGCGTCAGGATCCGCGCAGATCTGCGGCCCTCCGGATCAACCGCGCCTGAGGCGCATAGCTGGCAAGATGAGGCTGCGCCTCCTTGCTGCCAGGCAGGGCGACCGCGGTATATCGCGGGCCGTAGCCCTGCAGATGCTGCTCAACCGAGGGGCAATAGGGGGCGTAAAGCACCTCAATCCCGCGCCGCTGCAGATCCTCCGCATCGGCCAGGCCCTGGCTCAGCCGGGCCTCCGGCAGGAAGGTGACCTGCCAGCCAAGCGCCTGAGCGTCGAGCATCAGACTGCGGGCCTCTCCGGCGGGATCCGCCGCCCCCGCCCCGGCGATCACCAGAAGGCGCGGCCCGAGGTCAAAGTCTTTCGCATCAGAGAGCAGCACAGTGCGATCGGGGTGGCTTTGCAAAGTGGTCTGCCAGCGGGCGAAGAATTTCTCAGCATTCACCACCTGATAGGCTTTGACCCCGCGGGTGGTGTCGGTGCCGGAAGTAATGCCCTCATAGTGAATAAGCTTTGACAGCGGCTGCACCATGACCGTCAGCCCCGCCTCGCGCACTTTCATGGCAAGATCGGTGTCCTCGTAATAGGCCGGTGCGAAATGGCGGTCAAAGCCGCCGAAGCCCTCGATGAGCGCGCGGGGCAGCATGATCGAGGCGCCCGAGCAATAGGCCACCGGCCGGGCATAGCTGACCTGCGGGTCGCGCGGCGTGGCGTTGCGGCCATAGTTCCAGGGCTGCCCGTCGCGCCAGACGATACCGCCTGATTCCTGCAACACCCCGTTGGGATAGATCAGCACAGATCCCACCAGCCCGGCGGAGGGAAAGTTCACAAAAGTCTCTGACAGCTCATCCAGCCAGCCCGGCAGAACCTCGGTGTCATTGTTGAGGAAAAGCACATACTCCCCCCTCGCGCGCGCGAGACCGGCATTACAGCTGGCGATAAAGCCGCCGTTCACCTGCTGCGGCAGGTAGTGTACCCAAGGGATACGCCGCATCTGCAAGGCGGTGTCATCGGTCGAGCAGTCATCCACCACAATCACCTCAAAGCGGCGCGTGGTGTCATGAACCAACAGGCTGCGCAGGCAGGCGAGGGTATAGGGGCTTTGGTTATAGACCGGGATGATCACCGAGACATCCGGCCGCTCAGCGCTGTCGGGCGACAGGATACGGCGGCTGCCACCCCGCATCAGTTGCCACTGCGCCTCATCAAGCGGCGGCGGCGCAGTCGGTGCCAGCGCCGCAAGCGCGGGGACAGGGACCCCGGGGCTCAGAAGCTCGCGACGCATGTCCTGCAGGCGGAGTTCATATTTCGCGACTTTGCGGGCCATCCTGGCCTGAAAGCCCCCGCCCGCCAGGGGAAATCCTGCCAGAGCGCGGTGCAGCCGCAGCCTCAGCTCAAGCCTGTTCCGCCGCTTTTCCCAGATCCCTGCCGCAGCGGTTTGCGCGGGAGAATCCGGTGTGACATCAGGGACACGGGAGGCAATGTCCCGTGCCAGTTTCTGGCGCAGAGTTTCTGACAACGAAGGCTACCATTTACTAAAACACCCCTGATATGTCGTGCAAGCAAAGGCCAGGAGAAAGCCCCGACGTGACGCTGAGAGCGGCCTTTGACCCGGGCGGGCACAAATCCGCTTTCTGCGCCGGTTGAAACCGCCCGTCTTCGGCATTTATCCGCTGAACCTTGATGTTCACTTAAATTATATGAAGCGGGCAGCTCAGGTCGGGCTGGTTTTGAGGCTGCTTGCGCGTCCCGAGCCATTGCGCTGCCTGAGGAGGTCGGTGCCTCGGCTTATCGGTGCTTCGGCTTATGGGAGATGCGTCAGCCCCTGAGCGCGGGAGTCGGCCGTGGATCCCGGGAAGGAGTGCGCCGACCGCAGGCGCGCCTTAACGCTTGGCTGACTGTGAACGGATGCTCAGGACTGCTGAAAATCGGGGGGGCAATCGCGGCGCGAAGCCATATCTTTGCACAGCCGCTTCCGGTTCAGGCCTGGCCATGACAGACTGTCAGCCGCGTCTCATGAACGGCAATCCTGCAAGCCCAAGGCCTCAGGACCATGTCACCACTGGCGAGCCGGCACCAACGGATCCTTTAGGGGGTCTGTTTTTTGGCTGGCACAATGTCGCGCGTCTCACCTGCTCACGAAGACCTGTGAGCAGGTGAGGAGGATGTCAGCCAGGATCGCCACCTCACAGAGGCGAGGTGGCGTGTCAGTCTACAATCCGGCCTGCAGCCCCGTTCAGAACGGGATTTCGTCGTCAAAGCCGGTGTCGCGCGGGGCCTGCTGGCTGCTGCCCTGGGGGCGACCGCCACCATAGCTGCCGCCGCCGCTGCCACCGCCATAATTGCCCTGACCGCCGCCAAAGTCGTTGCCGCCGCCGAAGTCGCCGCCGCCCTGACCACCGCCACCGCCGCCTTCACCACGACCGTCGAGCATCGTCAGTTCGCCGCCGAAGGGACGCAGTGCGATTTCGGTCGAATAGCGGTCCTGGCCGGACTGGTCCTGCCATTTGCGGGTCTCAAGCTTGCCCTCAATGTAAACCTTGGAGCCTTTGCGCAGATACTGCTCGGCAAGGCGGACGAGGGGTTCGCTGTAAAGGACGACCGTGTGCCACTCGGTGCGCTCTTTGCGCTCACCGGTCTGGCGGTCTTTCCAGGTCTCAGAGGTGGCGATGCGCAGGTTGGCAACTTTTCCGCCGTTCTGGAAGCTGCGGACCTCGGGGTCGCGGCCGAGATTGCCGATGAGAATGACCTTGTTGACCGAACCTGCCATATGCGGGACCTCTGTAAATAATGGGATGCGCCAGGGCTGTGCCCGGCGGTCTGGCCTGTGTAGCTAATGTGGCGGCACGGTGCAACTTTGGCAGAGAATTGCCGCCTTGAAAACGGGGGCTGTCTCCTTTGGCAGCAGCGGGTAAGATACGCCTCAGGTAACGGGGTGTCAGAGGCACAGATGCGCAGGCAGTGGGTTGGAGCAGGGCTGGTTCTGCTGATGATCAGCGCAGGCGCGGCCAGCGCGCAGGACCGCAATCGGGCGGGGGCAGGCAACAACCGTAAAGCCTTGTTTTCCCAACAGACGCGACTTCTTGACACAAGGCTGTCGCGGCAATACGAAAATTCCGCCCGCCTCACGCCCCGCGCGAAAAAATCGGCAACGACCTCAACCTCAGGGATGATTCCCCGTTATGCGGGCCGATACCGCGGTGAGTGGCTGACGGTGGCACGCACGGCGGCGCGCAAACACGGCATCCCGGAAGATCTGTTCCTGCGCCTCGTGCAGCGGGAATCAGGGTTCAATTCGGCGGCGATCTCGCACAAGGGCGCGACGGGTCTGGCGCAGCTGATGCCCGATACGGCACGCCAGCTTGGAGTGAACATCGCCGATCCGCACCAAAATCTGGACGGCGGCGCGCGCTATCTGAAGATGATGTATGCGCGCTTCGGCAACTGGCGCCACGCGCTTGCGGCCTATAATGCGGGGCCGGGGGCCGTGGAGAAGCACGGCGGTGTGCCGCCCTATGCCGAGACCCAGGCCTATGTCGTGGCGATTTTAGGAAATTAAGATGATCCTTTACGGAATTCCGACCTGTGACACCTGCAAAAAGGCGCTGAAAGCCTTTGCAAATGAGGGCATTGAGGTCAGCTTTCGCGATGTGCGCAAAGACCCTCTGAGCGAGGCTGAGATTGACGAGCTGGTGACGGAATTCGGGCCTGCGATCATCAACCGACAATC
This sequence comes from Falsigemmobacter faecalis, assembly GCF_003863335.1. Classification (GTDB taxonomy): domain Bacteria; phylum Pseudomonadota; class Alphaproteobacteria; order Rhodobacterales; family Rhodobacteraceae; genus Wagnerdoeblera; species Wagnerdoeblera faecalis. The sequence continues at coordinate 24,936 of NZ_RRAZ01000012.1, forward strand.
GACCACCTGGCGCTCGCTCTCTGACTTCCTGCGCGAATCAGAGGCGGAGGCGCAGCTTGCCGCACAGCCGACCCTGATGAAACGCCCGATCATTCGCGGCCCCGGCGGGCTGACGATGGGCTGGTCTGATGAGATCGCCAGCGCTCAGGGGCTCTGAGCCGACAGCGCTGAGACCACGAAGACCGCAGGTGCCATGCCTGCGGTTTTTTGCGGCCTGCGTCGGAGGCCAGGGGAACTTCGCCGGGGGCAGGGCGTTATCTCTGCAACCGGGGCACGAGCATCATAAAGGCGCAACCCTCCCCCAAAGGATGTGCCAAATGATTGATAAAATGCCGAAAGCCCGCCGATGGCGGGCTTGTGCGGAACGTCCTGCAAAAGGGGCTGCGGTTCAGCCGCCCCAGCTGCGGATCGGGCCGCAGTCCATATGGACGAAGTTGGAGCGCGAGTAGCGACCGACGCCGCCTGAGGCGCAGGCCTCTGCTGCGCGGGCCATCTGGCTGACTGAGCGCGACTTCAGCCGCAGGTCCGCCGCCTGGCCCGTCATGTGCAGCGAATTGCGGGCCACACCGCGGGTATTGGAGCGAAGTGCATTGTTGGTCTGGCGTGAACGGAAGCCTGAGAGCAGCATATAGGGCTCTGAGACATCCATCATGCGGTGAGTGGCCGCGATAATATCAAGGGTGCGGGTGTCGATTTTATGAACAGAACCGCTGCGCACATCGCGCATGAAATGATTGATCTCTTTCAGCGCTTCCGAAACGTATTTTCCGTCAATCCAGTAGATGGCATCGAGGCTTTCCCCGGTGCGGCCCGAATACATCCGCAGGCGGCGTACATCCCCCGCGCCGCGCAGGAAGCCGAACGCGTTCGAGTAGGTGGGTGCCGCAGCAACGACACCGGCCGCAAAAAACCCCAGCAGCCGACGCCGCGAAAGATCGGTAGACCCGTTATCCGTCATTCTATTCGCCTGTCCCTCAGGGGCCGGACGGAAACTTGCGAGACCGCCATACCCTTCGTTCCTTTTGTTTCGCATCCCCAAATGCCCGGGTTTTATGGCATGGCATCTTCCATCGGCCAACCCGCCGAGGGTGCGACACGGAAGGTTTTTCGCATTAATAGGCAAAAAATTGCTGAACATGAGCAATCTCTGTGCGTAAGGCTGAACCCTGACGGGGATATCCCCTTTCCGGTTGAGTGGTCTTTGCAATGCCGTGGCAGTTCTGTCACATCCGGGCGCAAAGCGCATAAAACCAGCGGGTCCCTGCGCGGCAGGGGTTCAGACAACGGGCAGGATTTGCGACATCTGAGATCAGGCACTTTGTGCTGAGGCGGATGGGTTCAGGGATATAGGTTGCGGGTTATGTACTTGTTTTCAGATAAATTCTACCCGTCAACACGGATGGTTTCTCAGCCGCTGTCGCGGATGGCACTTGTTATGGCGGCGGGCCTCATGCTGGCCGCGGGCGGCAGCGCTCAGGCGCAGGTCAGCGGGGCGGCCACGGGTGGCACGGCGGTCATGGTTCCCGCCACGGTGCCGCAGACCAGCGGATTTCGTCAGGCGCTCGCGGCAGCAGCTTCGGGGGATGAGGCCGTCCAGAGCTTTTTCCGCGATCGCGGCTATGACGCGTTCTGGACCGGGGAGGGGCCTGAGGGAATCACCCGGCGCGCGGCCCTTCTGGCGGCGCTCGACGGTGCGGACTTTCACGCGCTGCCGGTGAGTCGCTATGACGCCCGCGGGCTGCGGCTGGCTTTCGGGCAGCTGCGCTCTGAAGGGGATCGCGGCCGCCTTGAGATCCGCATGACCCGCGCGCTTCTTGATTACGCCCGCGACCTCAGCTCCGGAGTGCTGACGCCCGCACGCCTTGATCCTGGCATCGTGCGCACTCTGCCGCGCCCGGAAGAGCCCGCCGTTCTGGCGGCTTTTGCCGCGGATCCGCAGCGTCTTCTGAACAGCCTCAGCCCGCGCAATCCGGAATATGTCCGCCTGCTGCGCGCCCGCGCCGATCTGCAGCGTCAGATCGCGGGGGGTGGCTGGGGGCCGGGGATCGCGGCAAAATCTCTGCGCCCCGGCGCTCAGGGGCCGGAGGTCATTGCGCTGCGCGATCGTCTGTCGGCCATGGGCTATCTCAGCCGCAGTGCCACGGCGAGCTATGACGGGGCGATTGCCGCTGCGGTCCGGGCCTTTCAGGACGATCAGGGCCTGACCGCCGACGGCGTCGCCGGAGAGGCCACGCTGCGTGCGCTGAACACCGCTGCCGAAGACCGTCTCGCCGCTGTGACCGTCGCGATTGAGCGCGAGCGCTGGGCGAATATCCCGCGCGGCGATCGCCATATCTGGGTGAACCTCACCGATTACACGGTAAAGCTGATCGATGATGGCAAAGTCAGCTTTGAGACCCGCGCCGTCATCGGCTCGACCAAAGATGACAAGCGCACGCCGGAGTTCAGCCACCGCATGACCTATCTTGAGGTCAATCCCGACTGGACGGTGCCGCCGGGCATCATCCGGCGCGATTATCTGCCCAAACTCCAGGCCAACCCCAATGCGCTGGGCCATTTGAAGGTGGTGGACAGCCGGGGTCGTGAAGTGCCGCGCTCGGCGATCAATTTCGCCGCCTATAGTGCGCGCAATTTTCCCTTCAGTCTCAAGCAGCCGCCGGGGCCGTCCAATGCGCTGGGACGGGTGAAGTTTATGTTCCCCAACCCCTGGTCGATCTATCTGCATGACACCCCCGACAAACATCTCTTTGCGCGGGATGCGCGGGCGTTTTCGTCGGGCTGCGTGCGGCTGAATGATCCCTTTGATTTCGCTTATGCGCTGCTCGCGCGGCAGAGCGATGACCCGAAGGGGCTGTTTCAGCGGGTTCTGAACAGCGGCAAACAGACGCGGATCACTCTGGAAGAGCCGGTGCCGGTGCATCTCGATTACCGCACGGCCTTCTCCGATGCGCGGGGCAAAATGCAGTATCGCCGCGACATCTATGGCCGGGATGCGGTGTTCTATGCGGCTTTGGTGAAAGCGGGCGTGACCCCGTGAGTTTTGCCCACAGCCGACCGAAGCTTCTGCTCGATGCCTGCGTTCTCTTTCCGACCATCCTGCGCGAGATCCTGATCGGGGCCGCCGCCGGGGGGCTTTATCAGCCGCTCTGGTCGGCGCGTATCCTTGAGGAATGGGCGCGGGCCACCCGCAAGCTCGGCCCTGGCGCGGAAGATCAGGCGCGGGCCGAGATTGCGCTGCTGCGCGCCACCTGGCCTGGGGCCGAAGTCTCTCCCCCGCCCCATATTGCGGCGCGGCTGGTGCTGCCGGATGAGAATGACCTTCATGTTTTCGCCGCCGCGATCCATGCCGGGGCAGAGGCGATCATCACCGTCAATGCGGCCGATTTCCCGAAAGGCGTGCTCGCCTCTGAGGGGCTGGACCGGCGCGATCCGGATGGCCTGCTGTGGGAGATGGCCTCGCATCATCCCGAAGTGATGGCACGGGTCCTGGAGGCGGTGCGCGCCAAAGCGGAGGCCATTTCCGGCGAGCCTCAGGCGCTGAAGCCGCTGTTGAAACGGGCGCGTCTGGGTCGGCTGTCGCGGCTGATGGCGGGCTGAGACGGCAGCGCGCGGGCTTTCGCAGGGCTTTCCCCCTGCGGCGTCCTGTGGTTGAAGGGGGAAACACCACCCCCCGGAGCGCGCCATGAGCCAGACTGCACCGCTGTCGATGACTGCCTTTGCCGCCCGTCGTGGTCAGGGCGAAGGCGCATATGCCTCCTGGTCCTGGGCCTGGGATATGCGCTCGGTGAACGGCAAGGGCCTTGATCTGCGGCTGCGGGTGCCGGATTTCATCGAAGGGCTTGAGGCGGCGGTCCGGGCTGAGGCAGGAAAGCGGCTCAGCCGCGGCACTGTCAGCATCAATCTGAAGCTCGCGCGCGCGCAGGGCGCCGAGACCTTCCGCGTGAATGAGGCGGCGCTGGCCACCACCATCTCCGCGCTGGCCCGGGTTCAGGCCGCGGCCCTGGAGGCCGGGCTGGTTCTCGCGCCCACGACGGGGGGGGATGTGCTTTCCCTGCGCGGCGTGACCGAGGCGGCAGCCGGCGATGACAGTGAGGCCGTAGCGCTTCTGGCACCGTTGATGGCGGATTTTCACGCACTACTGGCCGATTTCAACGCCATGCGCGCCTCAGAGGGGGCGGCTTTGCGCGGCGTTCTTCTGGCGCAGATCGATGCCATTGAGGCGCTGACGATTGAAGCGCGCGCTGCCGCCGAGGCGCGTCGCCCGCGTCAGGCCGAGATCCTGCAGGAAAATGTCCGCCGCATTCTGGGCACCACCGAAGCCGATCCGGCGCGGCTGGCCCAGGAACTGGCGCTGCTTGCAGTCAAAGCCGATATCACCGAAGAGACCGACCGTCTGAGCGCCCATATCGCGGCCGCCCGTGCGCTTCTGGCGCAGGAGGCGCCGGTGGGGCGCAAATTCGATTTTCTGGCCCAGGAATTCAACCGTGAGGCCAATACGCTTTGCTCGAAATCGGGGGACATCGCGCTCACCCGGATCGGGCTTGATCTGAAACACCTGATCGACCAGATGCGCGAACAGGTCCAGAATCTGGAGTGACCGATGGCCCGTCGTGGTCTTTTGCTGATCCTCTCCTCGCCCTCGGGCGCGGGAAAATCCACGCTTGCCCGCCGCCTGATGGAGTGGGATCCGACGCTGAAATTCTCGGTCTCGGCCACCACGCGCAATCCGCGTCCGGGCGAAGAGGACGGCGTGCATTATCATTTCCGCGATCATGACACCTTCCGGAGCATGGTGGCGGCAGACCAGATGCTGGAGCATGCGGAAGTGTTCGGCAATTACTACGGCAGCCCCCGTGGCCCGGTCGAGCAGGCGATGCGCGAGGGGCGCGATACGCTGTTTGACGTCGACTGGCAGGGCGGGCAGCAGATCCGCAATTCGGCGCTGGGCCAGGATGTAGTCTCGGTCTTTATCCTGCCGCCCTCAATCGCAGAGCTGGAGCGCCGCCTGCGTGGCCGGGGTCAGGACAGCGAAGAGGTGATCGCGGGGCGCATGGCGAAATCGCAGGCCGAGATCAGCCATTGGGCGGAATATGACTATGTTCTGGTCAACCACGATATCGACGCCGCTGCGCGCGGGTTGATCACGATCGTCGAGGCCGAGCGGCTGCGCCGCGCCCGCCAGCCCGCGCTGGTGGATTTCGTGCGCGGCCTCGATACGGAATTTGCGGCGCTGAACTGAAGCCGCAGGGAGAACGGCAGAGAGGAGCGCCATGATCTACGCCTTGGAGGAATTTGAGCCCGAAATCGCCCCGGATGCCTTTGTGGCCCCGGGCGCGCAGGTGATGGGAAAGATCCGGCTGGAAGCGGGATCTTCGGTCTGGTTCAACGCCGTGCTGCGCGGCGATAATGAATGGATCACCATCGGGCGCGGCTCAAATGTGCAGGAGAACTGCGTCTTTCACACCGATATGGGCTATCCGCTGGTGGTGGGGGAGAACTGCACCATCGGCCATAAGGCGGTGCTGCATGGCTGCACCATCGGGGATGGGTCTCTGGTGGGCATGGGGGCGATCATCCTGAACGGCGCAAAGATCGGCAAAGGCTGTCTGATCGGGGCCGGCGCGCTGATCCCCGAGGGCAAAGAGATCCCCGATGGCGCTTTGGTCATGGGGGCGCCCGGCAAAGTGGTGCGGATGCTCGATGCGGAGGCGCAGGCGCAGCTTTTGAAAAGCGCGGAAGGTTACCGCAGGAATGCGCTTCGCTTCCGCCAGGGGCTGCGCGCGCTCTGAGATCCGGGGCGGCGCTCCTGGCTGAGCGCGCCGGGGAGGGCTGCCTGCCCTCCCCGGACCCCGCCCGGGAGTATTTGGAAAAAGCCAAAGTCAGGGCGGGGGCAAGTTTCGGGGCCGGGGGCGTTGACAGGGGCGGGAGGGCGGAGTATCAGCCCCGAGGTCCCGGTTTGCGCCGGGGCTTTTCATTGGTGTTGGGGGGCCTCGCAAGAGGAATCCTGTCGCCTGAAGGGCCGGTTGTCCGGTCCTGACGGAAAGGACAACGCCCTTCATGCTCCGCCCGATATCGGGCAGGGGCTTTTACTTTGAAGGAGATCAGCGTGACCAAACGGACCGCTGCCAAGTACAAAATTGATCGCCGCATGGGCGAAAACATCTGGGGCCGTGCCAAATCGCCGCTGAACAAGCGCGAATACGGCCCGGGCCAGCACGGCCAGCGCCGCAAGTCCAAACTGTCGGACTTCGGTATCCAGCTGCGCGCCAAGCAAAAGCTCAAAGGTTACTACGGCGACCTGACCGAAAAGCAATTCCGTAAAATCTACGGCGAAGCTGAGCGCGTCAAGGGCGACACCGGTGAGAACCTGGTGGGTCTGCTCGAGCGTCGTCTGGATGCAGTGGTTTACCGCGCGAAATTCGTGGCGACCATCTTCGCAGCCCGTCAGTTCGTGAACCACGGCCACGTCACCGTGAACGGCCAGCGCGTGAACATCGCTTCCTACCGCGTCAAAGAAGGCGATGTCATCGCTGTTCGTGACCGTTCGAAGCAGCTCGCGGTCGTTCTGGAAGCCGTTGCTCTGACCGAGCGCGACACCCCGGACTACCTGGAAGTCGACACCTCGAAGCTGACCGCGACCTTCGTGCGCACCCCGGCTCTCTCGGACGTTCCCTACCCGGTCGTCATGGAGCCGAACCTGGTCGTCGAATACTACGCGAAAAACTGATCCTGATCTTCAGGACCTGTTTGAAAGGCCGCGCTTTGCGCGGCCTTTTGCATTTGGCGCTCTGTTTTTTCAGGGCAGGCGGGGCGTGTCGCCGCAGGGGGAAAGATTTTTCATCTGCGGGATGAAATCCCGGTGGCGCTTCGCTATGTGGGAGACGAATTCTTACTGAGACGGGTCCCATGTCCGAAAAACCTACTGTTGAAGTGCGCTTCGAGCGGGTGCTGTTTGCCAGCCGCTGGCTGATGGCGCCGATGTATCTCGGCCTCGTGGTCACTTTGATGATGCTGCTGGCGATCTTTGTGCGCGACCTCTTTTATTACGTGCCGCAGGTCCTGACGATGAGCGCGGATCGCGGCATCCTGGTGGTGCTGACCTTTATCGATCTGACGCTGGCGGCCAATCTCATCGTCATCGTGCTGTTTTCGGGCTATGAGAACTTCGTCTCCAAGCTTGATATTCAGGATGCCAAGGACCGTCCGGGCTGGATGGGGACGGTGGATTTCTCGGGGCTGAAGATGAAGGTCATCGCCTCGATCGTCGCCATTTCGGCCATCTCGCTGCTGAAGCGTTTCATGGAAATCGGTGAGAGCGCGGCGGATGCGAAATACGGTGAGACGGAGTTGTTCTGGATGACCGTGATCCATCTGACCTTCGTTCTCTCGGGCGTTCTGCTGGCTGTGATGGACTGGTTCACCGCGCAGGCGAAATCGTCGAAATACTGATGGCCCGCAGGGGGCGTCTTTCCCTCTGGTCAGAGACGTAAGCCGGGGCTAGAACCCGCAGGAACTGATTGAAGCGAGCCGTCCCATGCACCCGACGATCCGCCCGCAGCCGGGCCTTCTGGATATTGCCCTTTATGAGGGAGGCCAGGCCCAGGTCGCAGGCGTCAGCAATGTCGTCAAGCTCAGCTCAAATGAGAATCCCTTCGGGGCTCCGGACCGCGCGCGTGAGGCTTTCACCCGCGCGGTTCACTCATTGCACCGCTATCCGAACACCGATCACCTGAGCCTGCGTCAGGCGATTGGTGAGGTCTGGGGGCTGGATCCCGCGCGGATCATCTGCGGTGTGGGCTCGGATGAGATCATCCATTTCCTCTGCCAGGCCTATGCGGGCCCCGGCGATGAGGTGATCCACACCGAGCACGGCTTTTTGATGTATAAGATCAGCGCGCTGGCGGCCGGGGCCACCCCGGTCTGCGTGCCGGAAGCTGACCGCGTGACGGATGTCGATGCGATCCTTGCGGCCTGCACTGAGCGCACGAAGCTGGTCTTTCTGGCCAATCCGAACAACCCCACCGGCACCATGATCGGCAATGGCGAGATGGCGCGGCTGGCCGCTGCTTTGCCGCCTCAGGTGCTGCTGGTGATCGACGGCGCCTATGCGGAATATGTTCAGGGCTATGATGCGGGGGCGTCATTGGTGGAGGGGCGTGACAATGTGATCATGACCCGGACCTTCTCGAAGATCTACGGGCTTGGTGGTCTGCGGGTGGGCTGGGGCTATGGTCCGCAGCATGTGATTGAGGTGCTGAACCGGGTGCGGGGGCCCTTTAACCTTTCGACCGTGGCGCTGGAGGTGGCAGAGGCCGCGGTGCGCGATCAGGATTTTCTGACCCGTTGCCGCAACGAGAATGCGCGGATGCGCGGTTGGCTGGCCGAGGCTCTGGCCGATTTCGGTGTGCCCTCGGATCCGTCTTTTGCCAATTTCATTCTGGCCCGTTTTGCCGATGCCGAAGAGGCAAAGGCCTGTGACGCTTTCCTCAAAGAGCGCGGGCTGATCGTGCGGATGGTGGCGGGTTACGGCCTGCCGCAGTGTCTGCGCATCACCATCGGCGATGAGCCGGGCTGCCGCCGCGTTGCCCATGCCATCGGCCAGTTCAAAGGGGTGCGCGAATGAGCGTGATCTATCCGCGTGTCGCCCTGATCGGGCTGGGGCTCATTGCCTCTTCCATGGCCCATGCCATGCGCGAAGCCGGGATCGTGGGAACGGTTGCCGGTCACGCAAAGTCCGAGGCCACGCGCAAAGCCGCGCTGGAGATCGGCTTTTGTGATGAGGTTTTCGCCACGGCCGCAGAGGCCGTGAAAGACGCCGATCTGGTCGTCCTGGCCGTGCCCGTGGGGGCTATGTCTGCCATTGCCGCGGAGATCGGCCCGCATCTGAAGCCCGGGGCCTGCGTCAGTGACGTGGGCTCGGTGAAACAGGCGGTGATTGAGGCGGTGGCCCCGCATATCCCCGAAGGCGTGGATTTCGTGCCCGCGCACCCCCTGGCGGGGACCGAGCATTCCGGCCCGCATTCGGGCTTTGCGAGCCTCTTTCGCAACCGCTGGTGTCTGCTGACGCCGACGCCGCAGAGCCGCCCGGAAGCCGTGGCGCAGCTACGGGCTTTCTGGGAGGGCATGGGGGCCAATGTCGATGAGATGGACGCCCCGCATCATGATCTGGTGCTGGCGGTTGTCTCGCATACCCCGCATCTGATCGCCTTTACCATGGTGGGCGTGGCCGATCACCTGGGGCGGGTCTCGAATTCAGAGGTCATTAAATATTCGGCCTCGGGGTTTCGGGATTTCACCCGGATTGCGGCCTCGGATCCGACGATGTGGCGCGATGTCTTTTTGACCAACAAAGAGGCGACCCTCGATATCTTAGGCCGCTTCACGGAAGAGCTGTTCATGCTGCAGCGTGCGATCCGCATGGAAGACGGTGAGCAGCTTCACGCTTACTTCACGCGCACCCGTGCAATCCGTCGTGGCATTATTGACGCGGGGCAGGATACTGCCGCACCGGACTTTGGCCGCGTGGCGGCTGCGGTGGGCGATACATCTCCGAATCGGAAGGAGTGAGGGTGATCAAAGCCTGGTGTCTTGCAGCGGTAGCCTTCGCCCTGGCCTCCGGGCCGCTTGTGGCTGCGCCTTTGCGCGACACGGCAGGATCCCTCGCCCCCTCTCAGACCATTCGCCCGCAGGCAAGGGGCGGCGCTGATGCGCTGCCGCAGCCTGTGGCCGCTGAAACCCAGGCTGATCTGGCCGCCGCCGCTTCGCTGGTTTCTTCTGATACTCTGCGCCCCCGCGCGCGGCCCGGGGCGACACTGGCCGCCGCGGTCAGCACCGCAGGCCCTGCGACACCCATCGGACTTTATCCGGCGCTGCGCCCGGCGGCCCGACCCGCAGGCATGGCCGTTGCGCGCACCGCGCAGGTCAGCCCGGCGCCCTCTGCGCCGCTGCGGCAGGGGCGGGGTGCCTCGCTGCACAATCCGAACGAGAATGGCGGTCAGGTGATCCCGGCTGCGGTCGTGCGGCCCGCGCCAGGGATCGGGGCCGGGGTCACCGGCACGCGCGGTGCCGTTTGTGGCGTGCCGGGGATCATGGGAGAGACCCTCTCGCCGATCGCCGCGCGGGTGGGGGGCTGCGGCATCGCCAACCCTGTGAAGATCACTTCGGTCAACGGCGTGCGCCTCAGCCAGGCGGCCACTATGGACTGCGACACCGCGCGGGCGCTGAACGCCTGGGTGCAGCGCGGGCTGAAGCCTGCCTTCGGGGCCACCAATGGCGGTGTGACGGGGCTGCAGATCGCCGGAAGCTATGTCTGCCGCACCCGCAACCACCGCGCAGGTGCGAAGATCTCCGAGCATGGCCGGGGCAGGGCCGTTGATATCTCCGGCATTCAGTTTGCCAATGGCGCGAAGCTCTCAATTCTGCGCGATTATAAGGGCCGTCAGGGGAGCCCGATCCGTGCCGCCCATCGCGCGGCCTGCGGGATTTTCGGCACCACCCTGGGGCCGGGGTCAGACGGCATGCACGAAGATCACCTGCATTTTGACACGGCCCGTCACCGTAACGGGGCCTACTGCCGCTGAGGGCATCATGACACAGACCGACCGCAAAGCTGCCATCGCCGCCTATAAAGAGCGGGCATCCGAGACCAGCGTCTATGCGGTCCTCTGCGAGGCCAGCGGTGAGACCTGGATCGGCACCACGCCCAATCCCGACACGCTGCAAAACCGGCTGTGGTTCACGCTGAAGATGGGCAGTGCGACCAATAAATCCATGCAGGCGGCCTGGGACAGCGCGGGTGAGGCGGCGTTTCGCTATGAGATCCTGGCGCGTTTTGACGATGAAAGCGCCATGGCCCGCAAAGACCGCGCCGAGACCCTTGCGCGTGAGCTGCGCGCCGAACGGGGCGCCGAAACGGCCTGACTTAAGCCCTTATTATTTGTCCAAATGGTCAAATAATAAGGGTTTTTACAGGGCTTTTCGGAATTTTAGCCCCGCTCCGGCACAGGATTGAGGCATTCGGGCTTTTTGCGCTGGCAATTCCGGCAGATCGGCGTAATCAGCCCTCACACCTCCGTTATCCCGAGAGACACGAATGGGCTATTTCCCGAACTGGCGCCCCGCGAGTGGCGCCACAGTGCTGCCGGATGAGAAGCTTCCTGCAGCCGCCGCCGTTCCGATGGCATTTCAACACCTTCTTGCCATGTCGGGCTCGACGATCCTGGCACCGATCATCATGGGGTTTGACCCCAATGTGGCGGTGTTCTTCTCGGGCATCGGCACGCTGTTGTTCTTCATCCTGACGGGGGGCCGGGTGCCGAGCTATCTCGGCTCGTCCTTTGCCTTTATCGCGGTGGTTCTGGCGGTGCTGAGTGCGCCGGGCGCGACCATCGGTCATGCGCTTGGCGGCATCGTCATCTGCGGTCTGATCTATGCGCTGATCGGGCTTGTGGTCATGGCAGTGGGTTCGGCCTGGGTTGAAAAGCTGATGCCGCCGGTGGTGACCGGCACCATCGGGATGGCCATTGGTCTGAACCTTGCGCCGGTCGCGATCAGCCAGCTTGGCAAGGGCGGTGAGGCTTCGGCGGGTCACATGACCATCGCGCTGCTGACCGTTCTCGCCATGGGTATGGTCTCCTGCTATGGCAGCCAGGCGCTGCGCCGGGTTTCGGTGCTGATGGCGATGATCTTTGGCTATGTGCTGGTGCTGGTTTTTGGCGGCCGCGTGGCGGGCGTCGATGCGATCGACTTCACCAAAGTGGCTGAGGCTGCCTGGTTCGGCCTGCCGAACTTCACCTCGCCGGTCTTTGAGTGGAGCCACATCACCATGATCGCCCCGGTCGCCATCGTGCTGGTGGCGGAAAACCTTGGCCATATCAAAGCGCTCGGCTCGATCACCGGGAAGAACATGGACGGCTATATCGGCCGTGGCTTCCTCGGCGATGGTCTGGCCACCATGATCGCAGGCTCGGGTGGCGGCACCGGTGTGACCACCTATGCCGAAAACATCGGCGTTATGGCGATGACCAAAGTCTATTCGACGCTGATCTTCCCGATCGCGGCGGTGATTGCGATCATCCTTGGCCTCTCGCCGAAATTCGGCGCGATCCTGCAGACCATTCCTGCTCCGGTGCTGGCCGGTCTGGCGGTTTCGGTCTTTGGTCTGATTGCCTCGGCCATGGCGCGGATCTGGGTCGACAATAAGGTCGATTTCTCGGACCCGCGGAACCTCTTTACGGCGGGTGTGGCGCTGATCCTGGGCGCAGGCGATTTCACCGTGACCTTTGGCGGCTTCGCTCTGGGCGGCATCGGCACTTCGACCTTCGCGGCGCTGGTGACCTATCAGCTGCTGGGCCTGAGCCGCAAAGCCTGAGGCTTTCGCGACTGACCCTTTGAAAGGCCCCGCTTCGCAGCCCGCAGCGGGGCTTTTCTGCATCTGGCGCGGCTGCGGCCGCTCGGCTAGGTCTGAGGGGGAAATCACTCAGAGAGTGCCCCTCTATGTCGCTTCCCATTCCTTTGATGACCATCGGCCTGCTGTTGCTGGCCAATGTCTTTATGACTTTTGCCTGGTATGGCCACCTGAAGCACCCGGGGGCTTCGCTGGTGACGGTGATCTTCATCAGCTGGGGGATCGCGTTTTTTGAATATGTGCTGCAGGTGCCCGCCAATCGCATCGGATATGGCTATTTCAACGCCGCACAGCTGAAGACCATTCAGGAGATCATCACCCTGTCGGTCTTTGCGGTCTTTTCAGTTTTCTGGCTGAAAGAGCCGCTGGGCTGGAATCACTTTGTGGGCTTCGCCTTTATCGCGGCGGGGGGCTTTTTCATCTTCCACAAATGGTGAGCGATGCCACCCGGGCCTCTCGAAAGAGGCATATGAAAAAGCCCGCCGGGAGGCGGGCTTTTAAGGCTCTGAGGCGGCCGGATCAGGCCAGCACGATATTGGTCGCGGATTCGCGGCCGTCGCGCGATTTTTCGATGTCAAAGGTCACCGGCTGGCCGTCTTTCAGCGAATTGATGCCGGCACGCTCAAGCGCGGTGATGTGAACGAAAACGTCCTTCGACGAGCCTTCCGGCGCGATAAAGCCGTAGCCTTTGGTGGTGTTGAACCATTTCACGGTGCCATTGGCCATTGTGAAACCTCCTGTCTGATGCCGCCCACGGAATGTGACGGCCCGGCGCAGTCAAGTCAGATCGGAGTCGAGGCGCCAGGGGCAGACCGGTGTCGATAGAAAGACGTCGCAGGCTCACGATGCCACGAAAGAGAGATATTGCAAGAAAATTTTAAGGCCGCCTGAGGCTGTGCTGAACCTGCCCGCTTGACCCTGAGCAGAGGCTGTCCTAGTGGCCTTGGGTATGGCACGCGCACCCCTTCTCCAGCTCTCCGGTATCACGCTCACCTTTGGCGGAAACCCTGTTTTTGATGACCTTGACCTTGTGGTCCAGGCCGGCGACCGTATGGCGCTGGTCGGGCGCAACGGTTCGGGCAAATCCACCCTGATGAAGGTGATGGCCGCCCTGGCGGAGGCCGATCAGGGCAGCCGGGTGGTCCCGCCGGGCATCACCGTCGGCTATATGGAGCAGGACCCCGATCTTTCGGGTTTTGCGACACTTGGCGATTACGCCTCAGCCGCTTTGCCCGATGGCGAAGACTGGAAGATCGCGGCCGTGGCCGAGGGGCTGCGCTTTGATCCGGAAACCCCGGTCTCGACCGCTTCGGGCGGGGAGCGGCGGCGCGCGGCGCTGGCGCGGCTCATGGCCTCTGAGCCTGAGCTGATGCTGCTGGACGAGCCGACCAACCACCTCGACATCGCGGCCATCGAATGGCTGGAGAATGAGCTGTCGACCACGCGCTCGGCATTCGTTCTGATCTCGCACGACCGCGCCTTCCTGAAGCGACTGACCAAAGGCACGCTTTGGATTGACCGCGGGCAGGTGCGGCGGCGCGAATCGGGCTTTGATGGCTTTGAGGACTGGCGTGACACCGTCTGGGCCGAAGAAGACGCCGCCCGCCATAAACTTGACCGTAAGATCAAGGCCGAAGCAAAATGGGCCGTTGAGGGCATCTCGGCGCGGCGTAAGCGCAATATGGGCCGCGTCCGCGCGCTCGATGCGCTTAAGGCTGAGCGCTCGTCGCAGATCCGCCGTCAGGGCACTGCGGCCATGGAGATCGAATCCGCGCCGACCTCCGGCAAGCGGGTGATTGAGGCCACCGGGATCACCAAAGACTTCGGTCACGGCCCGGTCATTAAAGATTTCGACCTGCGCGTCATGCGCGGCGACCGGATCGCTTTCGTCGGCCCCAACGGGGCGGGCAAGACGACGCTTCTGAAGATGCTGACCGGCGAGATGGCCCCCGACAGCGGCACCGTGGTGCTGGGCACCGGCCTTGAGGTCGCGGTCTTTGATCAGGCGCGTGCCCAGCTTGATCCCGAAGCCACGCTCTGGGACAGCCTGACCAATGACCCGCAGATGCTGGTCTCGGGCGCGTCGGATCAGGTCATGGTGCGCGGGGTTCCCAAGCACGTCGTGGGCTATCTGAAAGACTTCCTCTTTGACGAGCGCCAGGCGCGGGCACCGGTCAAAAGCCTCTCGGGCGGCGAAAAGGCACGTCTGCTGCTGGCGCGGCTGATGGCACGCGAATCAAACTTCCTGATCCTTGACGAGCCGACCAACGATCTTGACGTCGAAACCCTTGATCTGCTGCAGGACATCCTGGGGGATTTCCCGGGCACCGTTCTGCTGGTCAGCCACGACCGCGATTTCATCGACCGCGTGGCAACCGCCACGGTGGTTCTGGAAGGTCAGGGCAGGGCGACCGTTTATGCCGGTGGCTGGAGCGATATGCTGATCCAGCGCGGCGGCAATCCGGTCGCGCTCTCGGTCTCTAAATCGGGCAAATCCTCGGCCCCTTCGGCTGCACCTGTGGCCAAAGCGGCTCCGGTGAAATCCGGCCTGAGCTTCACCGATAAAAAGCGCCTCGAAGATCTGCCCGCGGTCATGGAGCGCTTTGAAGCGGAAATCGGCAAGCTGAACGAGCTTCTTGCGAGCCCGGATCTCTTCACCCGGGAGCCGGTCAAGGCCCGGCGCGCCTCAGATATGCTGCTCGAGCGGCAGGCCGCGCTGGCCGCCGCAGAGGAAGAATGGCTCGCGCTGGAGGAAAAGGCTTCCGGTTGACTTTAGGACAGCCTGAAGTTGAGATACGCCCCGGATCGCTTCCGGGGCGCGTTCATTATCGGCGCTCCGCTGATTCTGACGACCCCGGGTCAGAAATGTTTATCACGCCTGCGTTATAATGCCCCGTTTTTCAGAAATTCAGGCACAATACGGAGCGTCGGAATTGACGCTTACAAACGTCATTCGTTACATCACAGACTTCACCGCTCCGGGGGAGCGGGAATGGTATGGGACTGCCGGTCAGCGGTCCCGGTTCTCAGGAGGAGCCCAGATGACTCATATGCCCCGATTCAGCCGCGCCACAGCCGGCCTTATGCTTTCGGCTGCCACCCTGGCGCTGAGCCTTACGGCCGCAGATGCAAACACCATCCGCTGGGCCCGTTCGGCCGATGCGCTGACGCTGGATCCGCATTCGCAGAATGAAGGTCCGACCTCGACGCTGCTGCATCACATCTATGAGACTCTGGTTCTTCGTGAAACCGACGGCTCGCTGACCCCGCGTCTGGCCACCGAGTGGAGCATCCATCCCGAAGATCCCTCGATCTGGGTCTTTAAGATCCGCGAAGGCGTAAAGTTCCACGACGGCGCTGATCTGACCGCCGAAGACGTGGTGTTCTCGTTCAACCGCGTGAAGGCTGAGTCCTCGGGCTTCCGTGCGCTGCACGCGGCTGCCGTTTCGGCTGAGGCCGTGGATGATCACACCGTCCACATCAAAACGAACGGTCCCTCGCCGCTTTACGTTCAGAACCTGACGAACTTCTTCATCGTCGACAAAGACTGGGCCGAAAAGAACAACGTTGTTGAGCCGCAGAACTTCGCTGCCGGTGAAGACAATTTCGCCGTGCGCAACACCAATGGCACCGGCCCCTACAAGCTGGTCTCGCGCGATCCGGAAGTGAAAACCGTTCTGACGCTGAACGAGAACCACTGGGCCGAGAAGCCGCAGGTGACCGAGGTGATCTATACCCCGATCGCCGAAGCTGCGACCCGCGTGGCCGCTCTGCTCTCGGGTGAGATCGATTTCGTGCAGGACGTGCCGGTGCAGGACGTGAACCGCCTGCAGGAGACCCCCGGTGTCACCGTGGTCAACGGCCCGGAAAACCGCTCGATCTTCTTCGCCTATGACGTCTCGTCGCCGAAGCTGCGTTCGGGCAATGTCGATGACAACCCCTTCGCCAAACAGGCTGTCCGCGACGCGATCCATATGTCGATCGACCGCGATGCGATCAAACAGGTCGTGATGCGCGGGCAGTCGCAACCCGGCGCCATGCCGCTGCCGCCCTTCGCCAATGGCTGGACCGCCGAGCTTGATGCCTATGACAAGCCGGATTACGCCAAAGCGGCTGAGCTGGTCAAAGAGGCCGGCTATCCCAATGGCTTCAGCTTTGACATGAACTGCTCGAACGACCGCTATCTCAACGATGAGGCGATCTGTCAGGCCGTTGTGGCGATGCTCAGCCGCGCCAATATCAAAGCGAACCTGGTGTCGCAGTCGCGCAACCTGCACTTCCCGCTGATCGAGAAGCGCGAGAGCGACTTCTATCTGCTGGGCTGGGGCGTGCCGCCCTTCGATTCGCAATATGTCTTCGACTTCCTCGTGCATACGCCGGGCGGCAGCTATGGCTCGTATAACGGTGGTCAGTATTCGAACCCGGACCTCGACAAGAAAATCGAGGCTCTGGCGACGATGACCGATCTTGAGGCCCGCAATGCGTCGATCGCGGAAATCTGGAAAGTCGTGATGGATGAGAAGATCATCCTCAACATCCACAACCAGGTGCTCGCCTATGCGATGAAAGACGGCATCAACCTCGCCGTTCACCCGGAAAACCAAGCCAATATGTCGACGGTCACCTACAAGTGATCTGATCGGTCGGGCCGGGGCAGGCGCCCCGGTCCGGTCACTCGCCAGAGCCGCCGGTGCATCGCATCGGCGGCTTTGCCAGCCAGGGGATGTCCAAACACCCATGCTCGCCTATTCACTTCGCAGAGTTCTGCAATCGATCCTCGTTATGCTGGTCGTTGCCCTGATCTCTTTCGCCCTGTTTCGTTTCGTTGGTGACCCGGTTAACTCCATGGTGGGCCAGGAAACCTCTCTCGCAGACCGTGAGGCGCTGCGCCGTCAGCTCGGTCTCTATGACCCCTTTGTGGTGCAGTTCTGGAATTTCATCACCCGCGCCGTGCAGGGAGATTTCGGGATCTCTTACCGGCTGCAGGAGCCGGTGATGAAGCTCATCCTGTCGCGTCTGCCCGCAACGCTTGAACTGGCGCTGGTCTCCGGCACCGCCGCCTTCATTCTCGGTGTGGGCTTTGGCGTCTATACCGCGCTGAACCGCCGGGGCCTGGCCTCGAACGGGATTATGACGCTCTCGCTGATCGGGGTCTCGCTGCCGACCTTCCTGATCGGCGTGCTGCTGATCTGGGTCTTCGCGGTTGAGCTGAAATGGCTCCCCTCCTTTGGTCGCGGCGATACCGTGGCGCTGACCTCCTGGTGGACGACCGGCTTCCTGACGCCCTCGGGCCGGGCCTCGCTGGTGCTGCCGGCGGTGACGCTGGGGCTTTATCAGATGACGCTGATCATGCGCCTTGTGCGCGCGGAGATGCTGGAAGTTCTGCGCACCGATTATGTGAAATTCGCCCGCGCCCGTGGGTTGTCGCAGCGTGCCATTCACTTTGGTCACGCGCTGAAGAACACCATGGTGCCGGTGATCACCGTCATGGGCCTGCAGCTCGGCTCGATCATCGCGTTTTCGATCATCACTGAAACCGTATTCCAGTGGCCCGGGATCGGCTCGCTGTTCATCAATTCGGTGAAGGCTGTCGATGTGCCGGTGATGGCGGCTTACCTCATGATGATCGCGGCGATTTTCGTCATCATCAACCTGATCGTCGACATCCTTTATTACATCGTGGACCCGCGTCTGCGGCTGGATGGCGGGGGCAAGCACTGATGCGAGCGCCCCTCCACGCCCTTCGCGGCGGCCTCTGCCGCCAGATCTCCCTTCCGATGACCGGAGCCCGCAGATGAGCCAATCCACCAGTAAACTGGCCCGAATGTGGGACAGTGACGTCGCCTATAGTTTCCGCCGCTCGCCGGTGACTATCATTGCGGCCATTGTGGCGCTGACGATCATCCTTGGGGCGGTCTTCGCGCCCTGGATCGCGCCGCATAACCCCTTTGACCCCTCATCGCTGAACCTGATGGACGGCTTCTCGCGTCCGATGGTGCCCAATGAGTTCTCGGGCAATACCTATCTGATGGGGACCGACAACCAGGGCCGCGATATCTTCTCGACCATCCTTTACGGCGCGCGGATCTCGCTTTTCGTGGGCTTTGCGGCTGTGGCCTTCGGGATGATCCTCGGGATCACTGCGGGCCTTGTCGCCGCCTGGCGCGGTGGCTGGGTTGACAGCCTGCTGATGCGCATCGCCGATGTGCAGCTCTCCTTCCCCTCGATCCTGATCGCGCTGCTGATCTTCGGCATCGCGCGCGGCGTGATCCCGACGAATATGCGCGAGACCATGGCGATCTGGGTGCTGATCGTGGCCATTGGCCTCTCGGACTGGGTGCAGTTTGCCCGCGTCGTCCGTGGTGCGGCCATGGTTGAGAAGAACAAAGAATATGTCCAGGCCGCCCGCGTCATCGGCGTGCATCCGGCCCGGATCATCTTCTCGCATATTCTGCCCAATGTGCTTGGCCCGGTGCTGGTGATCGCCACCATCTCGCTGGCCCTCGCCGTCATCTCTGAGGCAACGCTGTCGTTCCTTGGGGTGGGTGTGCCGCCGACCCAGCCCTCGCTGGGCACGCTGATCGGCAATGGCCAGAAATATCTCTTCTCCGGCGAATGGTGGATCCTTCTGTTCCCCTCCGCCACGCTGCTTGCGCTGGCGCTCTCGGTCAACCTGCTGGGTGACTGGCTGCGCGACGCTCTGAATCCGAGGCTGAAATGACAAAGCCGCTGCTTTCCGTCCGCGACCTGAAGGTTGAATTCCCGACCCGCCGCGGTGTGCTGACCGCGCTGAACGGCGTCTCCTTTGACATCATGCCGGGCGAAGTCCTGGGCATGGTCGGTGAATCGGGTGCCGGCAAATCGCTGACCGGCGCTTCGATCATCGGCCTGCTGGAGCCGCCGGGCCGCATCGCCGGGGGCGAGATCCTGCTGAAGGGAGAGCGGATCGACAATATCTCCCCGGACGCCATGCGAAAAGTGCGCGGCAAGCGCATCGGCATGGTCTTCCAGGATCCGCTGACCTCGCTGAACCCGCTCTATACGGTCGCCAAACAGCTGACCGAGACCATTATGACCCACCTCCCGGTCTCGGCCTCTGAGGCGCGCAGGCGGGCCATCGCGCTGCTGGACCGCGTCGGCATCCCGGCGGCCGCGCGCCGCATCGACGACTACCCGCACCACTTCTCGGGCGGGATGCGCCAGCGCGTGGTCATCGCGCTTGCGCTCTGCGCCGAGCCGGAACTGGTCATCGCTGATGAGCCGACGACGGCTCTCGACGTCTCGGTTCAGGCTCAGATCATCGATCTGATCAAAGAGATCTGCGCCGAGCGCAACGCCGCCGTCATGCTGATCACCCACGACATGGGCGTGATCGCTGAGACTGCCGACCGCGTCGCCGTGCTTTACGCCGGGCGTCTGGCTGAGATCGGTACCGTCCATGACGTGATCACCCGGCCTGAGCATCCCTATACCCAGGGGCTCATGGGCTCGATCCCGACCCTGACCCAGGAAAGCGATCGCCTGATCTCGATCCCGGGATCAATGCCGCGGCTGAACGCCATCCCGCCGGGCTGCGCCTTCAATCCGCGCTGCACCCAAACCTTCGGCCGCTGCACGGCGGAACGCCCCGATCCGATCGCGCGTCCCAATGGCCGTCAGGTCGCCTGCTGGCTTTACGATGAGGAGAAGGCCCATGGCTGAGCCCCTGATCCGCGTTGAGAACCTCTGGCGCAAATTCGACGTCTCAAAACCCTTCCTGAACCGGGTCATTGAGCGCGAAGAGAAACAGTTCCTGACCGCTACCGCGGATGTCTCCTTTGAGATCAACCGCGGCGAAACCTTTGCCCTCGTGGGCGAATCCGGTTCGGGCAAATCGACCATCGCCAAGATGATGGTCGGCCTTGTCGGCATTTCGGGCGGCAAAATCTCCTTCGACGGCCGCGATATGGCGGGGCTCTCCCCCAAAGAGCTTCGCGATCTGCGCCGCCGCTTCCAGATGATCTTCCAGGACCCCTTCGCCTCGCTGAACCCGCGCTGGCGGGTGGGGGATATCATCGCTGAGCCGATGATCACCTTCGGCATGGCCAATGCCACCGACGCCCGCAAAGAGGCCGAGCGCCTCCTCGGCGTGGTGGGCCTCTCGGCGAAAGATGCGGAAAAATTCCCGCATGAATTCTCCGGCGGCCAGCGCCAGCGGATCGCCATTGCCCGCGCGCTCTCGTCCAAGCCCGAGTTCATCGTCTGCGACGAGCCGACCTCTGCGCTCGACGTCTCGGTCCAGGCACAGATCCTCAATCTGATGCGCGATCTGCAGGATGAGCTGGGCCTGACCTATCTCTTCATCAGCCATGACCTCTCCGTGGTGCGCCATATGGCCAACCGCATCGGCGTGCTCTACCTCGGCCGCCTTGTCGAAGTCTCCGAGGCCAAGGCCCTCTTCAAAGAGCCGCAGCACCCCTATACCCGGATGCTGCTCGAAGCGGTCCCCGATCTCGCGCTCTCCGGCCGGCGCCGCAAATCGGTCGAGGGGGAAATCCCCAACCCGATCTCGCCGCCCCCGGGCTGCTCCTTCCACCCGCGCTGCCCTCTGGTGCGCCCCGAGTGCAAACTCGCGATCCCCGGGCGCCGCCCGACCCCGATCGGCTCGGCCGCCTGTATCGCCATCGGCGAAACCGCGACCCTGTAAGCTTAAAAACGCCGCGGGCTCATCCCCCGCGGCGTTGTCTTTGGCTTTTCTTAAATACTCATCTTCACACGCAGCCGATCAGGATGCCCTCACCGGCCCCCGCATCAGAGCAGGTTCCCCCCCCCCCTGCCGTTTCAGAACAGAAGTTCATCGAGCCTGTTCCGAGGGCCCCCCGGCAATCGCGGTGAAGATCGCGCTGAGACCGGCGAAGGGTTCGCTGCCGCCGAACGTGCCGGTCCCGATGATCGCCTCCATGCCTTCGCAGCCAAAGCCCCCTCATCATCACCAGCAAACTGCGCATTCCTGCTGCTCACCGCGATGGGGCGCATCAGATTGTCCGCGAGAGGGCTGCCGGTAACAGCGAGGTGTTCATCGGTGAGGAAAGCTTACAAACCCTGACAGGAATTATGAGAATATGCCTATTCCTCACAGAGGCGTGATTTCGCCAAGACGCCCGGCGCGGCAACAGCAGCCATGCGCCCGTTGCCGTGACTGATCGCTTAGGTGCAGACCGCGTCTGGCGTACTGACAGGCGTTGCTCAGGTGTGATCGTGACCACGGTTCAGATCTCAGCCATCCGCTACAGTCCTTCGGCCCCGATCCCGGATCCGTCCTTGTCGAAGGGATCTCTCAGCTTACGGCGCGCGCGCGCCTGGCATTGGGCGATGACGGCAGGATGCCGCCTTTGCGGGTGGTTTTGATCCGGCGGTTACAAGCCCTTCACCGGCCTCGCCCAGAGCGTTTTGCGACCATCCTTCGTCCGCAGGACTCCGTTAAAGCCTTCGCTGCGCCATCCGGATCGATGGGAATAAACTCGCCGGGCAGATCATCTGCGCTCCTTCCGCAGGGTCACCCTGGGCCAGCCCCCGAAGATCGCCGAGCTTTGCAGCCCCGGGTCCAGGAGTGAGGTCGGGCGCTGTTATGTTCCAAGCGGCTCGCACGGCCCCAAAGCGGCCTGGCTCCGCGCTGAACTGGTCCGTTTCAACGCTTCGGCCAATTGCTCAACGACCTGGGCGAGCCGGACGGCGGCCCCTGCCTGCCCAATCGGTGAGCTCCGCTGCAGAGCCAGCCTGTCGCGACCTTTTCTGAAATCGACGGGCCAGGTGGCGCTCGGGATCCGCCTCCCCGGCGTCGGCCTCAGGATGAAGGCCCGCCAAAGGCACGGAGAAAATGGCCGACGGAAAGCCGGTTCGCCTGCAGGCCGTGGTGCCGCGCCACCTCACCTCCGGATGCATCCTTCTCAAGCGTCCAAGGCAGGGTCCGCGCCTTCGCCACCGGCGATGGCCAGAGGCAAATCCATCAACACGCGGCGGTGTGAGAAACGCAATTTGAACCAGGATTGCAAAACGCATTCCCATCAGACAACGGGCATAGGCTCGCAGCTGTCTTTACCGCGGAGAATGAGGCGGACAGCGACCGCTTTCACCGATCCGCATCGCGCTCACCACAGGATCGAAGCGCCATTTTCCGCCCCCGAAGCCCGCGCCCGCAGCCCCGCAAAGAGCTCGCGCCCGGTGCCAAAATCGTTCGCCGAGAGATCCGCCACCGCCACAGGGCGCTCTGCGAAGCCCGGTTCCAGCACGATAAGCTCGCCGCTGCCGGCATCAAGCCGCACCAGGTCGCCATCGCGCAGCCGCGCCAGCGGTCCGCCATCCGCCGCTTCCGGGCTGAGGTGGATGGCTGCCGGAACTTTACCGGAAGCTCCCGACATCCGCCCGTCCGTCAGCAGCGCGACCCGCAGACCCCGGGCCTGCAGAACCGAAAGCACCGGCGTCAGCCCGTGCAGCTCCGGCATCCCATTGGCCCGCGGCCCCTGAAAGCGCACGGCAATAATGACATCTGACGTGAACTCTCCGGCGCGGAAGGCCTCTTTTACGGCCTCCTGGGTCTGAAACACCCGGGCAGGCGCTTCGATCAGATGGCGATCCTCAGGGATCGAAGAGACCTTCATCACCCCGCGCCCCAGATTTCCCTGCAAAGCGACAAGGCCGCCGCTGGGTTGAAAGGGCGCCGCAACGGGCCGCAGAATCCGGTCATTCAGCGAGGCCCCCGAGACGCTCTGCCATGACAGAGCCCCCTCGCGCAGCACCGGCTCTTCGGCATAGGCCGAGAGGCCCCGACCGGCGACGGTCGCCACATCCTCATGCAGCAGCCCCGCATCCAGCAACTGACGCACCAGCCAGGCGATGCCGCCCGCAGCGTGGAAATGGTTCACATCCGCCAGACCATTGGGATAGACCCGCGCCAGCAGCGGCACCACCTCTGAGAGATCGGCAAAATCGGATATGTCGAGCAGGATCCCCGCCGTCCGCGCCATGGCCGGAAGATGCAGCACCAGATTGGTCGAGCCCCCGGTTGCCATCAGCCCGACGATGCCGTTCACAAAGGCCTTTTCGCTCAGCACATGGCCTGCGGGGGTGAATTCGGCTCCCCGCGCGGTGATCGCGGCCGCGCGTGCGACCGCCGCTTCCGTCAGCGCGCTGCGCAAAGGCGTGCCGGGGTTCACAAAGGCCGCGCCCGGCAGATGGAGGCCCATCAGCTCCATCAGCATCTGATTGGTATTGGCCGTGCCGTAAAAGGTGCAGGTACCCGAGCCGTGATAGCTGGCCATCTCCGCCGCCATCAATTCCGCCCGGCTGATCTCTCCGGCCGCAAAGCGCTGGCGCACCTTCGCCTTTTCGTCATTCGGCAGTCCTGAGGTCATCGGGCCTGCGGGCACAAAGACCGCCGGAATATGGCCAAAGCTTGCCGCCGCCATCACCAGACCGGGCACGATTTTATCGCAGACCCCAAGCCAGAGTGCGGCGTCAAAACAGTCGTGGCTCATGGCGACGCCTGAGGCGAGCGCAATGACATCGCGCGACATCAGGCTCAGCTCCATGCCTGCGCGGCCCTGCGTCACGCCGTCACACATCGCCGGCACGCCGCCTGCGACCTGGGCCGTGGCCCCGGCGCGGCGGGCGTAGTCGCGGATCTGGGCGGGATAATCCTCATAGGGACGATGCGCCGAAAGCATATCGTTATAGGCGGTCACGATGCCGATATTCGGGGCCGCCGCCGCGGCGATCGCCGCCTGATCCGGACCGGCCCCCGCCGAGGCATGGGCCGCATTTGAGCAGTCGAGATGCGCGCGGGCAGGGCCGATGGCTGCCGCCCGCTCCAGACGCTCCAGATATCGCCCGCGGGTCTCAGACGACCGGGCCACGATGCGGCGGGTCACTTCAGCGATGCGCGAATGGATGGTCATATAGGCTCCGGGACGGGCAGGTGTGCCCCTTAAATGTAGGTTCCGCGTTGCACAGACACAAGCAATCGCCACCCAAAGGCGCGGGCATTGCGCCAGGCGCATGGCGGCTCTGCACTGCAGCATCATTGTGCAATCGCAGCATAAGGCCCATTTGGGGGACAACGCAGCAGAAATTTCCGGAGCCTGTCATGAGCAAATCTTTCACTCCCGCCGCCCCCCTGACCCCGCAGGAACTCAATACCATCCTCCGCGAAGCCCGCGCCCACCGCGCCCGCGTTCTGGCGAAGGGTGTCTCGGCCATCGCGCAGCGTCTGCGTGCGCTCTTTGGGGCCGGTTCGCGGACTGCGGGCAAAGGTCAGAACCGCGCGGTCTGATCCTCTCTCCGCCTCTCTGAAAAGACGGCCCCGGCATCCGCCCGGGGCTTTTCTTTTTGAGGCCCGCGGCCTCACATTTCCCTTCCTCACAAGGCGCGCGGCGCGTAAAAGAGCCCATGAGTGTATCATCCTATCCCATTGTCCGCCTGCGTCCCAAAGCCGAAGCCCGCGCGATCCGCCACGGTTTCCCCTGGGTCTATGGCGATGAACTGGTCACCGACCGCCGCACCCAGGGCCTTGAGCCCGGCGCGCTGGCGATCCTCGAAGATGCTGAGCGCCGGACGCTTGGTCTTGTGACCGTCAACACCCGTTCGCGCATCATTGCGCGGATGATTGACCGCGATCCGGAAGCCGTGATCGATCAGGCCTGGTTCGAAATCCGCCTGAAGCGCGCGCTCGATCTGCGTGAGCGGCTTTATGCTGATCCCTTCTATCGTCTGGTCCATGCCGAAGCCGATGGCCTGCCGGGCGTGGTCATCGACCGTTTCGGTGATGTCGCCGTGGTGCAGCCGAATGCGGCCTGGGCAGAGACTCACCTTGAGGCTCTTGTGGCCGCGCTGGTCGCGGTGACCGGCGTCAGCGCCGTTGTGAAAAACGGCTCGGGCCGCTCGCGCGGGCTGGAAGGCCTGCCGGAAGAGACCCTTCTGCTGCGCGGTGACCTCAACGGCCCGGTGCCGGTGAAGATGAACGGCGCGATCTATATGGCTGACCTGATTGGTGGCCAGAAGACCGGCCTGTTCTACGATCAGCGTCCGAACCACGCCTTTGCGGCTGCGCTCTCGCGCGGGCAAAAGGTGCTGGACGTCTTCTCGCATGTCGGCGGCTTTGGTCTGGCGGCGCTGGCCGCGGGGGCGGCTTCGGCGCTGTCCGTGGACGGCTCTGCAGCGGCTCTCGATCTGGCGCGCAAAGGCGCAGAGGCCATGGGCGCCTCGGATCGCTTTGCCACGCGGCAGGGCGATGCCTTTGCAACCCTGGAGGCCCTGGCGGCTGAGGGAGAGCAGTTCGGCGTTGTGATCTGCGATCCGCCCGCCTTCGCTCCGGCCAAGCCGGCGCTGGAAGCCGGTCTGCGTGCCTATGAGCGTGTGGCCCGTCTGGCGGCCCCGCTGGTCGCCCCGGGCGGCATTCTGGTGCTTTGCTCGTGTTCGCATGCCGCGGATCTGAGCGCGTTCCGCAATGCCTCGGCGCGCGGTATCGGTCGCGGCGGTCGTCGCAGCCAGATCCTTCACACCGGTTTTGCAGGCCCCGACCACCCGGTGCTGCCGCAGCTGGCAGAGGGCGGCTATCTCAAGGCCCTTGCTTTCCGTCTGGACGGCTGAGGCGATACAGGCCCGGCCTGATCGCTGATATCGCGAAATAATGCGCAGCCCGCGGCGGAAACGCCGCGGGCTTTGCTATGGATCAGGGGGCGGTCAGCGCCATCATGGCAAAGGCAAAGAGCGAAAAGATCACTGCGATGGTTTTCGCCGCTGAGACCGGGAAACGCAGAAATGTTTCATGATATTCTTCGCCTTCTGACAAAAGGACGCTGAAATGGTCGGTGTCTTTCATCTGTGCCTCCTCGCCTGCATTCGGTCAGAGTAGCCGTATGTCGTTTACATATTATGGCCGGAAATTGGATTTCCTCATGAAATTTTGCATGAGATTTATACATTTTTGCGTGTGAGCCTGGAACACCACAGAATTTCCTTTGGAGTTGCAGGCCCCGAAGCGCGCTCGCCTCTGTCTTTTGATCCCCCCTTGCAGAGGTCTGCCGCAGCGGGCAGGCTGGTGCAAAGAAGACGCAGAACCGGCCGGCCCGGTCTGTTACAAGGGGCCAGCTCCATGCCGATAAAAAACCGATTCGCCGAACTCCTGCCCGAGATCACCGCCTGGCGGCAGGATTTTCACCGCCATCCTGAGCTGATGTATGAGGTGCATCGCACCGCCGGGATCGTGGCCGAAAAGCTGAAGGACTTCGGCTGCGATGAGGTGGTGCCGGGGATCGGCCGCACCGGGGTGGTGGGCGTCATTCACGGCAAATCCACCGCCTCGGGCAAAGTGATCGGGCTGCGCGCCGATATGGACGCGCTGCCGATCCCGGAGGCCAGCGGCGTCGATTATGCCTCGACCATTCCCGGTGTCAGCCATGCCTGCGGCCATGACGGCCACACGGCGATGCTGCTGGGGGCTGCGAAATATCTGGCGGAAACCCGCAATTTCGACGGCACCGTGGTGCTGCTGTTCCAGCCCGCCGAAGAGGGCGGCGCCGGTGGCAAAGCCATGGTCGATGACGGCGTGATGGAGCGCTGGAACATCCAGGAAGTCTACGGCATGCACAATATGCCGGGAATTAAGGCAGGGACCTTTGCGATCCGTCCCGGCGCGCTGCTGGCCTCGGCCGACAGCTTGGAGATCCGGGTGACCGGCAAGGGCGGCCATGCGGCGGCCCCGCATCAGGCGATTGATACCGCGTTGGTCGCGGCACAGATCATCGTCTCGGCGCAGAGCGTGGTTTCGCGCAATGTCGATCCGCTCAAAAGCGTGGTGCTCTCGATCTGCACCATTGAGACCGACAGTCAGGCCCGCAATGTCATTCCCCATACGGTGAAGATGACCGGCACGGTGCGCTGCCTTGATGAGGCGATGCGCGATGTCGCCGAAGAGAGCCTGCGCCGCATCGTCACCTCAACCGCTGAGGCCTTTGGCGCGACGGCGGAGCTGATCTATGATCGTGGTTATCCGGTGACGGTGAACCACCCCGCGCAGACCGAATTTGCCGCCGATATCGCCGCTGAAATCACCTCTGCGGTGAACCGCGACACGCCCCCGGTCATGCCGGCGGAAGACTTCGCCTATATGCTGGAAGCGCGTCCGGGGGCCTATATGTTCCTCGGCAATGGCGACACGCCGATGTGCCATCACCCGGCCTACCGCTTTGACGATGAGATCATGCCGCTGGGCTGCAGCTGGTTTGCGCTGCTGGCTGAGCGCCGTATGCCCGCCCGATAAACCACACGACCAACAGGGAAGACCAAAATGCCGGTGAAAAACCGCCTTGCAGAACTGCAGCCCGAAATCGCCGCCTGGCGCCAGCACCTGCATGAGAACCCCGAGCTGCAGTATGAGCTTTATAAGACCTCTGCCTTCGTCGAAGCGCGTCTGCGCGAGATGGAGCTCGATGAGATCACCACCGGCATCGGCAAAACCGGTGTGGTCGGCGTGATCAAAGGGCGCAGCAATACCTCGGGCAAAGTGGTGCTGCTGCGCGCCGATATGGATGCGCTGCCGATCCTGGAAGACACCGGGCTTGAGTATCAGTCGAAAACCCCCGGCGTGATGCATGCCTGCGGCCATGACGGCCACACCGCCATGCTGCTGGGGGCTTCGAAATACCTGTCAGAAACCCGCAATTTCGACGGCACTGTGGTGCTGATGTTCCAGCCCGCCGAAGAGGGCGGTGCCGGTGCCAAAGCGATGATCGACGACGGCATTCTGACCCGCTGGGGCAAGGTCTCAGAGGCCTATGGCATGCACAACTGGCCGGGCATTGCGACGGGGCAGTTCGCGGTGAAGCCGGGTCCGCTGATGGCGGCCACCAATACCTTCCGCATCGTGGTCAAGGGCCGGGGCGGTCACGCGGCAAAACCGCATGACACGATTGACCCCACGGTCATCGGCTCGCAGATCGTGCTGGCGCTGCAGACCATCGCCTCGCGCGTCAATGATCCGCTGAAATCGATCGTGGTCTCGGTCACCTCGTTCCAGACCAGCTCTGAGGCCTATAACGTGATCCCGCAGCAGGTTGAGCTGCGCGGCACGGTGCGCACGCTTTACAAAGAAAGCCGCGAGCTGGCCGGGGAGCGCGTGAAAGCCATCGCTGAGGGCACTGCGCTCGCGCATGGTGCCGAGGCTGAGGTGGAGTGGATTGAGGGCTATCCCGGCGTCATCAACCATGAGGTTGAGACCGGCTATGCCATCAAGGTTGCCGAAGAGGTCTCGGGCGTGCCGGTGCATCCGATCCTGCCGACCATGGGCGGCGAAGATTTCGCCTATGTGCTGGAAGAAGTGCCGGGCGCTTATATCTTTATGGGCAATGGCGATACCGCAGGGGTTCACCATCCGGCCTATAACTTCGACGATACGGCCATCCCGGCGGGCTCGTCCTGGCTGGTGGGCATGGTGGAAAGCCGCCTGCCGATCGCATGATCTGAGGGGCGCTGCGGGCGTTCTGCCCTTTTCGGGAGGCTCGCCGCGCCCTACATAGCTTACGAGTGAGGCGGGGCGCGGCACGCCCCGGCCAAGGAGCGTAAGATGACCCCGAATTCCCTGACCATCGCTGAAATCGCTGCCGCCATCGGCGCCCGCGCTGCGGGCAAGACCGATCTGCGGGTGCTCCGCGCGGCCGAGCCTCACACCGCGGGCCCCGAGGATCTGGCGCTGGCAATGGACCCGAAATATGCGGGCGGGCTGGAGCAGGGACAGGCGCGCGCGGCCGTGATCTGGGACGGGGCGGACCACCGCACACTTGGCCTGGAGGCGGCGATCTATATCTCGCGTCCGCGCCTTGCCATGGCGGGGATTGCCCGTGCCTTTGATCCCGGCCCCGAGATTGCCCCTGGCATCCACCCGATGTCGGTGATCGACCCCAGTGCCGAGATCGGCGAAGGCGCGGCCATCGGCCCCTTCGTCACCATTGGCGCAGGCGTGAAAATCGGCCCCGGCGCGCGGATCGCCAGCCATGTCTCCATCGCTGAATATGCGGTCATCGGCGCGGATGCGCTGCTGCTGCAGGGCGTGCGCATCTGTCACCGCGTGACCATCGGGGACCGCTTTATCGCCCATCCCGGCGTGGTGATCGGCGCGGATGGCTTTTCCTTTGTGACGCCCGAGAAATCCGGCGTCGAGCAGATCCGCGACAGCCTGGGCGAGCGCAAAGACTTCCGCGAGCAGACCTGGACCCGCATCGCCTCGCTCGGCGGGGTGGAGATCGGCGATGATGTCGAGATCGGCGCCAATTCCTGCGTGGATCGCGGCTCGGTCAGGGCCACGCGCATCGGCGCAGGCAGCAAGCTCGATAATATGGTGCATGTCGGCCATAACGTGCAGGTGGGACGCGACTGCCTGCTCTGTGGTCAGGTGGGCATTGCAGGCTCTTCGACCATTGGCGACCGCACGGTTCTGGGCGGGCAATGCGGCGTCTCGGATAATATTTCCGTCGGCGCGGATGTGATTGCCGGTGGCGCGAGTAAAATCTTTACCAATGTTCCGGCAGGAAGGGTGATCCTTGGCAGCCCGGCGGTGAAGATGGAGACCCAGATTGAGATCAATAAATCCCTCCGTCGTCTGCCGCGCTTTATGGCAAAGATGGAGGCACTCCATAAATCCCTCACCGCCAAAGCCCCGGAAGGCCCGGAGCAGGCATGACGGCTGAGGCGCGCATTCTGTCGATTGTGGCGGCCCAGTGCCGGCGGTCTGTCACGGAGTTGCGTCTCAGCGATACGCCCGAGACTCTGGGCCTCGACAGCATGGCGCTGGTGGAGATCCTCTTCGCGCTGGAGGAGGATTTCGGGCTTTCGCTGCCCTTTAACGCCAATACGCCCGAGGCCGGGGGGGTGGATTTCTCCACCCTCGCCGCGCTGATTTCCGGGGTTGAGGCGCATCTGGCAGAGGCTGCGCCGTGAGGCGGGTGGTCATCACCGGGGCAGGGACGGTCAATGCCCTGGCCCGCGATGTGAGGGGCACCTTTGAGGCCTTTCGCGCCGGGCGCTCGGGCATTGGCCCTTTGGAGCTGCCGGATCTTGAGCGGTTGCAGATCCGCATCGGCGCGCAGATCCGCGACTGGCAACCCGAGGCGCTGTTTGCAAAAGCAAAGCTCGCGCTTTACGACCGCTTCACCCAATTCGCTCTGGTGGCCGGGGCTGAGGCCATGGACCAGGCCGGTCTGGTGCTGAATGAGGCGCTTTCGCACCGCGCGGGGGTGATCCTCGGCTCGGCGGGCGGTGGGCTGACCACCTCGGATGCCGCCTACCGCGAGGTCTATCAGGAGGGGCGGGCGCGGGTGCATCCCTTTACCGTGCCGCGGCTGATGAACAGCGCGGCCGCCAGCCATCTCTCCATGGCCCAGGGGCTGAAGGGCCCGGTCTTCTCAGTGGCGAGCGCCTGTGCCGGCTCTAACCACGCCATGGGGCTGGCTTTTCAGCTGATCCGCGGCGGGGCGGCGGATGTCATGCTCTGCGGCGGTGCAGAGGCGATGCTGAGTTTCGGCGGGCTGAAAGCCTGGGAGGGGCTGCGCGTCATGTCCCCCACCGGCTGCCGCCCCTTCAGCGCGGATCGCGACGGCATGGTGATGGGTGAGGGGGCTGCGGTCTTCGTCTTTGAAGAGCTGGCGCATGCCCGGGCGCGGGGGGCGGAGATCCTGGCCGAAGTCGCAGGCTTTGGCATGACCGCCGATGCGGCCGAGATCGTGTTGCCCTCCGCCGAGGGGGCTGCGCGCGCGATGCGGGCCGCACTCCAGGACGCCGGACTGCGCCCCGATGAGATCGGCTATATTAACGCCCATGGCACCGCGACCCTGGCCAATGACCGCAGTGAATCCACGGCCATTCGTGAGGTCTTCGGGGACAGCCCGCCCCCGGTTTCCTCGACGAAATCCATGCATGGTCACGCCATGGGGGCCACGGGTGCGATTGAGCTGCTGGCCTGCCTGCTGGCGCTGCGCGAGGGGGTGCTGGCCCCGACACTGGGCCACAACGCCCCGGACGGGGAGTGCCTGGCCGATGTCGTCGCCAATCAGGCGCGTGTCGCAAAGCCCCGCGCCACGCTGTCCAACGCCTTTGCCTTCGGGGGCTTAAATGCGGTTCTGGCGCTGAAGGCCCTTTGAGCGAAAAAGGGCGGCGGCTCTGCAGCCACCGCCCCTTTCTGTCAGCACGTTCAGTGCCTTAGTTCTTCGGCGCGGCCTGGGCCTTGGCCGCTTCCTGAGCCGCTTTATCGGCCGCTTCATTGGCCTTGATCATCGCATCCCAGGCGGCCGTGAAGCCCTTGAGCGAGAGGGTGATATCCACCTGCTCATCGGGCAGCATCGCCGGGACGATGGTCACGGTGCCTTTATTGCCCTTGCGGAAGCTGTCCACTTCAGCGGCGGTAAAGCCCACGCGCGACACGCAGCCGATCGGCGCGCAAAGCGTGAAGGGGTAGCGCTTGGGCTGTGCGCTGTCGATGCGCACGGTGACCTGAGCGGTCAGCAGCGTCTCAAGCGGCGTCACGATGGAGGCACCGGCCACGGCCTGGCCACCGGGCGGCAGGTTGAAGAGATTAATCTCTGCCACCGAATTGCCTTCCGAGTCCTTCATCAGCTGATAGGCTTGGCAGGGATCAGCGCCGGTTTCCGTGCGGATGCAGTTCAGCTGCCAGTCGCCGAAAGTTTCTTTGACATATGTGGTGCCGTTCTGGGCGGTTTCTTCGCCCATCGACATGCCACCAGAGGCTGCCGGAGCAGCGGGGGGAGTGCCTTCCGCAGGCGCTTCAGCCGGAGCCTGAGCGGCCGGTGCCTCAGGGGCGGCCGGGGCTGCAGGCGCGGTCTGCGCTGCCAGAGGCGATGCCAGGGCCATGGAAAGGGCCAGGGCGAAGAACGTTTCGGTCGATTTCATGTCAATCCCGCAAACATTTGGATCTGCCTCGGGGGTATCACGCGGGTCAGGGTAAGTCAGTCCCCTAAGACGGGAGATGGCGTAATCCCGCCGGAACCCCCGCATTTGTGATCAGACCCCGGCGGCTGGTGAGTGCTGATAACGCTTTGTCTCAAATGCGGAAAAGGGCCGAGGGGCCCTTTTCCATGATCTTTTTGCTCCCTGTCGGACTGGCCGACTTATATGTCCTGACGCTAGGCGGCCTGCGACAATCCGTCAACAAAGATTTACAAAGTTCCTGCAACTAAAGGCTGTCACACTCCCGCAGAGGCTGTCTGCTGAGAAAAAAGGCCGCGCCATCGGGGCGCGGCCAGTCTGACAGGGAGGAGTGGCACCCCCAGGCAGACAGAGGGTGCCGAAACCCATAGTGGCGCGACAGGATTAAGAGAGTATGCTGCCAACCGGGGCGAAGACCCTGAAATGGTGACATTCCTTCGGCGGGGCACGGGGATCGGATGACAGATCGAATTTTTGCCGGTGGCGGCGGTGTGGATTATGCGGAGCCTCAGTCGCTTTTGCTGGGCTATGCCAACCGCCACGGGCTGATTGCGGGGGCAACGGGCACCGGAAAAACCGTCACGCTGCAGATCCTGGCCGAAGGGTTTTCGGCGGCCGGGGTGCCGGTGGTTCTGGCCGATGTGAAGGGCGACCTGTCGGGGCTGGCCAAGCCGGGCCTCGCCGAGGGCAAGCTGCATGAGGCCTTCGTGAAACGCGCTGAGATCATTGGCCTTGATCTTGAGTATAAAGCCTTTCCCGTCGCTTTCTGGGACATCTGGAGTGAGCAGGGCCACCCGCTCAGGGCCACTGTGGCCGAGATGGGGCCGGTCCTGATCGCGCGGATGCTGGAGCTGACCGAGCCGCAGGAGGGGGTCTTGAACATCGCCTTCCGTCTGGCGGACGAACAGGGCCTGCCGCTTCTGGATTTCAAGGATCTGACCGCCGTTCTCGCTTTTCTGGCGGAGAATGCAAAGTCGGTCAATCCGTCCTGGGGCTATGTCGCCCCGGCCTCAATCGGGGCCATTCAGCGCCGTCTTCTGGTGCTGGAGAACCAGGGCGGTGCCGCGATGTTCGGCGAGCCGGCGCTTGAGCTGTCGGACCTTCTGCGCAGCGATGCGCAGGGCCGGGGCGTGATCAACATCCTGGCGGCAGACCGGTTGATGAACACGCCCCGGCTTTATTCCATGGTGCTGCTCTGGATCCTTTCGGAGCTTTTTGAAGAGCTTCCGGAGGTCGGCAACCCGGAGAAGCCGAAGCTGGTCTTCTTCTTTGATGAGGCGCATCTGCTGTTTGACGGCGCGCCCAAAGCCCTGATCGACCGGATTGAGCAGGTGGCCCGGTTGATCCGCTCCAAAGGGGTCGGGGTCTATTTTGTCACGCAAAATCCGGCGGATGTCCCGGAGGTGGTCCTCGGCCAGCTGGGCAACCGGGTGCAGCACGCCCTGCGCGCCTTCACCGCCAAGGACCAGCGCGAGTTGCGGCAGGCGGCGCAGAACTACCGCGCCAATCCGCGCTTCAACATTGAAGATGCGATCCGCGAAGTCGGTACCGGTGAGGCCGTGACCTCTTTTCTGGAGGCAAAGGGCGTGCCGGGTGTGGCCGAGCGCACGCTGATCCGCCCGCCCTCGTCCTTTAACGGTCCGCTGACCCTGGCCGAGCGGCAGCAGGTCATCGCGGCCTCGCCGATTGCCGCGAAATATGCCCGCGGAATTGATCGCGATTCGGCCTTTGAGATGCTGGCGCGCCGTGCGGCCCAGGCCGCAGAGGAGGCCGCCGCTGCCCCGGAGGAGGCGGCCCCGGAGGCGGGCGGCGGCTATAATCGCGCGCGCCGCTATGATCCGACGCCGCGGTATAAAAAGCCGCAGGCTGAGGCGGCTGCGCCCAAACGCAGCAGCACCTCGTCGCGCTCTGATTCGGTGACGCAGACTTTCGCGAAAAGCTTTGCGCGACAGCTGGGTACGAAAAGCGGCCAGGCCCTGGTGCGCGGCATCCTCGGCACGCTTTTTCGGGGGAAATGAGGCTGGTCGGCCTGCAGCCCGCACGTCAGCCAAAAAGGCGCTCCCTCGGGAGCGCCTTTTCCTGATGTCCATCCGTTCGGCCTGATCAGAACCGCCCCGATGCTCCGCCACCTGAGGAGGAGCCCCCGCCAAAGCCGCCCCCACCCCCGCCACCGGCCTCCCGGTCAGACGGCCTGTCGCCCTCGCCGCCCGCAGTGTCATCGCGCCAGGCTTCCCAGCGGCAGGTGGTGCAGAAACGGCGCACCGAGCGTCCGGACTGCCCGGGGCGTCGGCGCTTTTCGGTGCGGATGGATGAGGTGCCGCACTGCGGACAGGGACGGCGACGGGCCAGCGCATCGCTGATCTCGCCCCGGTTTGAAGCCAGCGCAAAGATCCCGACGATCCCCGCGAAAGCAAGAAACATCGCCAGATCATGGGTTTGCTCTGCCGGGGCCTCTGGCATGCCTTCGGTGGCGTTGAAGCTGACGCCCTGGGAATAGGGCCGCGCGATATAATCGGCGATGCCGGTCACCCCGGCCTGCAGCCCATCAGCGTAGCGCTCATCGCGCAGCAGGGGCACCATCAGCGCGTCGATCACCCGCTGCGCGCGGTTGTCCCAGACCGGCTCATAGCCCGAGCCGAGCGCGATGCGGATCTCGCGGGTGTCGGTCGCCACCAGGATCAGAATACCGTCATGGCGCAGGCTGTCGCCGATCCCCCAGTCATTAAAAAGCGCGGTGGCAAAAGCAGGCAGGTCCTGCGGGCCGGTATAATCCGTGGGGCTTCGCAGGGTGGCCACCACCCCGTGGATCTGCGTCTCGTCCCGCAGGTTCAGAAGGCGGCGGCGGAGATCCTCTTCGGCCTCATCCGAGAGCACCTCTGCGAAGTCATTGACGTAGGTATCGGTTGCCGTCGGCAGATCGGCGAGGGCCGGAAAGGGCACAAGGCAGACCGCAAGCACAAAGCCGCGCAAACCCTGCCGAAGGCGGATCATCCCAAAAGCTCCGACAGGACCTGATGGACCATCATCACATCCTCTTCCGTGCAGTCAAACTGCCCGACCTGAACCCGGATCACCAGGCGGTTTTGGTGGCGGGTCTGCGTCAGATAGATCCGGCCGTCGTCATTGACCTTTGCCAGCAGCGCCTCGGTGGCGCTGTCGCCATCGCGATGCGCGAAGGTGAAAAGCGACAGCGCCGGGGCGGTGACGATCTCCAGATCCGGCAGTTCCGAGAGGGTGGCGCAGAGCTGGCGGCTCCAGTTGACGTGGTTGCGGATGCGGTTCCGCAGATCCTCAAGCCCATGGGCGCGCAGCAAAAACCACAGCTTCAGCGCACGGAAGCGGCGGCCCAGCGGCACCGTCCATTCGTTGAAATTGACCACCTCATCTTCGCCGGGGGTCTCAAGATAGCTCGGGCGCAGGCCAAGGGTTTTGATCTGCTCCTGCGGGTTGGCGATGAACTGCACCGCGCAGTCAAACTGCGCGCCCAGCCATTTATGCGGGTTGAAGACGATGGAATCCGCGCCCTCAATCCCTTCCCAGAGCAGGCGAAACTCGGGGCAGATCATCGCTGACCCGGCCCAGGCGGCATCGACGTGCACCGGAAGGCCCGCCTCTTTGGCCACGGCGATCAGTTCTGCCACATGATCAAACGCCCCGACCGAGGTGCCGCCGACGCAAAGGATCACACCCGCAGGCATCATGCCCGCCGCGCGATCCGCCGCAATCGCGGCCTCCAGCAGATCCGGGCGCATCGACAGGCTGTCGTCGGTCGGAATTTTCACCAGGTTCTGCTGGCCAAGGCCCGCCACCCGCGCGGCCTTATCGACGGATGAATGGGTCTCGCCGCTGGCATAAAGCCTGAGCACCGGCATGCCCGACAGCCCCGCCTGCAGCCCATGCCAGTTCAGCGCCCGCTCGCGCATCGTCAGCACCGCTGAAAGCGTCGCGGTGGTGGCGCTGTCGTGGATGGTGCCGGTGAAGCGATCAGACAGCCCGAGCGCCTCGCGCAGCCAGACCATCATGGCCTGTTCCACCTCTGTCGCTGCCGGAGAGGTCTGCCAGATCATGCCCTGACAGGCCATGGCATTGACCAGCTGCTCTGCCAGCATCGAGGCGGGAGCGGCATTGGCGGGGAAATAGGCAAAGAAGCGCGGGTGCTGCCAATGGGTCATGCCCTGGGGGATCAGCCGGTTAAAATCGGCCCAGATCTCCTCCATGCTTTCGGGAAGTTCAGGTGCCCGAACGGGCAGCGCGTCGCGGATTGCATTGCGCGGCGTGCGGGCCCGGACGGGGCGGTCGCGCAGATCCAGATGATAGTCATGCGCCCAGTCGGCCGCGATTTTGGACCAGTAGCGCAGCTCATCATGGTTCATACGGAGGTCTCCGGCGCGGTGAAAGCCAGACCGCGCACCGCTTCGGGCAACCCGGCAAAGCTGTCAAACTTCAAAGCAAAGGTGAGCCGCTCCTCGGGAAGATGGCAATAGCCCCCGGTGAAAAAGGCAAAGGGCAATGCGGCGCGGCGGGCGGTCTCTTCATCGACCTCACTGTCGCCGATATAAAGGAAGGGCGTGCCGCCAAGGGCTGCAAAAGCGGCCTGAAGGGGGGCGGAATCGGGCTTTTTGACCGCAAGGCTGTCGCCGCCGATCACCACCTCAAAAAACTCAGCCAGACCGCAGGCCGCCAGCACCTCATGGGTGGGGCCGAGGTTTTTATTGGTGCAAAGCCCCAGACGGTAGCCCCCGGCCTTCAGGCTGCTCAGCGCCTCGCGCACACCGGGGTAAAGCCGGGTCTGATCGTGGCGGTAGCAGCCCAGCATAGCGGCCAGCATGACCTCCTGGCGCGCATCTGAAAGGCCGTAATGCGTGCGCGCTTTGGCGATCAGCGCGGGGATACCATTGCCGATAAAGCCGATCACCTGGGCCAGGCTGAGGGGGGCAAGCCCCTCATCTTTCAGCACCTGATTGAGGGCGGCGGCGATATCGGGGGCGCTGTCGATCAGCGTTCCGTCAAGATCAAAAACGAGAGAAGGCATGGCAGAACTCCGGCGGACCTGCCCATGTTGTGCCCCCTCAGGCGGGGGGCGTAAAGTGAATTTGCCATGAAAAAACCGCGCCCTCCGGGGTGGGAGGGCGCGGTCTGTCTTCACCTGTGGCTGAGATCAGCCCTTTTTCAGGCAGCGTTTGCCCAGCACTTCAGCGATCTGAACCGCGTTCAGTGCCGCACCTTTGCGCAGGTTGTCCGAGACGCACCAGAAGTTCAGGCCGTTCTCAATGGTATTGTCCTGACGGATCCGCGAGACATAGGTGGCATCTTCGCCGGCCGCTTCGACCGGGGTCATGTAACCACCGGCTTCGCGCTTATCGATCACCAGAACGCCGGGCGCTTCGCGCAGGATCTCGGTGGCTTCTTCCCAGTCGAGGAAGTCTTCGGTCTCAATGTTGATCGATTCCGAATGGCCCACAAAGACCGGAACGCGCACGCAGGTGGCCGAGACCTTGATCGAAGAATCGAGGATTTTCTTGGTCTCAGCGACCATTTTCCACTCTTCTTTGGTATCGCCCGAGTCGAGGAAGACATCGATATGCGGGATCACGTTGAAGGCGATCTGCTTGGGATAAACGCTGGGTGCGACGTCCTGGCCGATGACGAAGAGGCCCTTGGTCTGGTTCCAAAGCTCATCCATCGCCTCTTTGCCGGTGCCCGAAACCGACTGATAGGTCGAGACGACAACGCGTTTGATCTTCGCGCGGTCATGCAGCGGCTTCAGCGCCACAACCATCTGCGCGGTCGAGCAGTTCGGGTTGGCGATGATCATGCGCTTTTTATAGCCGTCGACGGCCTCGGCGTTCACTTCCGGCACGACCAGCGGCACGTCGTGGTCATAGCGGTAGAGCGACGAGTTATCGATAACCACACAGCCCGAAGCGGCAGCCCTCGGCGCATAGATCTTCGTCGCATCCGAGCCGATCGCGAACAGCGCGATATCCCAGCCGGTGAAATCGAAAGTGTCGAGGTCCTTAGTCTTCAAAGTTCGGTCGCCGAAAGACAATTCGGTCCCGAGCGATTTGCGCGACGCCAGTGCCACGATCTCATCAACCGGGAATTCACGCTCAGCAAGGATCGAGAGCATTTCTTTGCCCACGTTCCCCGTAGCGCCCACGACAACGACTTTGTAGCCCATCATGGCCTCCTTAAAGACATAAGCCCCGCCGCACGATCGCCGGGGCAGGGAGGGGCTTAACCGAAGGGGACCCCGGGGGGAAGGGGAACTCCGGGAGAGCGTCTAACAAAATGACGAAAAACACAACATTTCGCCGGTTCGCTCGTCAGATCGCAGCAAAGCGCCGACAGGGGCTGCTTTGAGGCGGGATCTGCATAAAAATCAGGCGTTCTCTGCCGGGGAGGCCTGATCCTCGGCGGTTTCGGCCGCCTTGTCGTCGTCGATGGTGAAGTGAAATCCCTTGGGCAGGCGCTCTGAAAAGGCGATGTGATCGGGGATCACGCCTGGGCCTGCGGTGAAGACCGCACCGCCAAAATGCGGGGTCAGACGGGAGAGACGCTTCAGCCGCTCTCCCGTAAGGTCCTGGTAGAATTCCTCAAATTTCGCGGTCGCGCGCAGCTCTGCGATTTTGGCGCGGTGGGCGCGCACCGCATCTTCATGGGCGGCACGGGTTTCGGGATCGGCCATCAGCCGGTCCCATTCGGCCTGCAGCATCGGCAGGCGGCTGTGCAGGCTTTGGTCCTCAACCACATTGTGGTTCATCCGAAACCAATAATGCAGCCCCTGATCGCGGTCGACGTGGTTCACCCGGCCCCGGTCGCGTTTCACGAGAAAGCTTTCCGCCGAGCGGACGGCATAATGGTTCAGCTGCACCCAGTCATAGCCCCAGGTCTCATTGGTCGAGCGCCAGCCGTTGCGGTAAATCTCCTTTGGCATCCGTTTGCCCGAGCCGGTGAGCCAGGTGATGCGGTCCCAAAGATCCGGTCGCAGCCCCTTGGGGCGGTGGACGCCCAGCTTTTTGAAGATGTCGATATTGCGAAAGAGCGTCTTAAATCCCCAGGCCTGATGCGGCTTGCGGATCAGCTCCGGCGCGCAGAGCGGGAATTGCCCG
Organism: Falsigemmobacter faecalis; assembly: GCF_003863335.1. GTDB lineage: Bacteria > Pseudomonadota > Alphaproteobacteria > Rhodobacterales > Rhodobacteraceae > Wagnerdoeblera > Wagnerdoeblera faecalis. Next base: position 64,422 of record NZ_RRAZ01000012.1, read on the forward strand.
ACCATAAAGCGGTCCTCAAACTCTGCCACATCACCATTGCCAAACAGCCGCCAGGTCAGCGAGATCATATTCGCACCGGGGGCGGCCTCCTCCATCGCCGCAAAAAGCGTCGGCAGGCGGCCATCGCCGAGTTTGATATTGATGAATTCATCGACATCCATGCAGATCGCCCAATCCGCCTGACGGATCACCGGCTCACTTTCCGCAGCCTGAAGCGCGGCGTGCTGCGGCTTCAGCTCGCCGCCCGGCACCCAGGGATTGGCGCGGTGCTGCACCAGGCCCTTGCGCTGCAGCATCTCCAGCAGGCTATCGGTGCCGTCGGTGCAGTCGTTGGTATAGACCAGAAAATCCGTGACGCCGATGGCGCGGTGCCAGGCCAGCCATTCCAGAATGAAGGGCGCTTCATTCTTCATGGTGGTGACAATGGCGGTGCGCGGCTCACGGAGGGGCAGAAGGGCGGGGGGCTCAGAAACCGGGGGGCGCACGGGCTTATGGCCAAGACGTGCGGTCGAGATTTCCAGCAGCACCGGATCCTCAACCAGCGAGGTTTTGGGCGCCAGTTCGCCCGCGCCGCGGTCGGGGATGCGCAGGGCCATGGCGCGCAGGAAAGGCGCCACCAGGCTGCGGTCCGGCCGGGCATAGGCCACGCGCCGGATGCGCCAGGTTTTCTCCAGCCCCGCGCGTTCGGGGGCGACGGTCCAGCGCGCGACAGCGTGGCGGGTGTCAAACTGACGGCAGATGTGATCGCCAAAGACAGGCTCTGCCCCCGGACGGATGCGCCAGGGATAAATGCGCTGCCCGATCAGCAGGATGACGCCCTGCAGGGCCTCGGTGGTGCGGGTGAAAAGATCAGCCTCTCCCGCCGCGCGGGGGGGCAGGTAGTCGCAGGGATCCAGCAGCGCCACCGCCCGCGCCTGGCGCAGAAAGCGCCATTTCAGCGCCTCGGGCAGGGCCATTTCACCTAAGGGGGAACGGAAGGGGTCCGGCTCGGGGGGCGTCATACGGTCTTTGCCCGGCGCATCGGGGGCGAGGAACGGGTGGCTTTCAGGCCCGAGATCGGGCTTGCCGGTCGGAAAATCCGGCTCAACCAGCAGGATGCGCAGGGGGACACCCTGCAAAAGCGCCTCCAGCTCCGCGGCAAAGCGGTCAGTCTCGCTCCCCGGCGGGGCGCGGTTGACGATCAGCGCGCCGCTCAGCCCGTGATGCTCTGCGTGCCACAAAAGCCAGTCGCGGATCATGGTGGCGGTCTCGGCCACCCGAAAGCCCAGCACCACATTGCAGCCCGCAAGAACCCCGCGCTCATCGGGGCTGTCGCCGGGGGGCGCAGCCTCCAGATCGGCGAGCCAGCTTCCGGAGATCTCCCGCAACTCCTTCAGTTTCGCCGCCCCTGGCAGGGCCGCACGCACCTGATCTTCGGTGCTGCCGCGCCCGAAAATCAGCCGCAGCCGTCCTGGCTCCCTCGCATCCGCGATGCGGTCCAGCAGCACCGCCCCCGAGGGGCAGGGCTGCGCGCGCAGAGGGCGGCGCAGAAAGAGGGCGGGGTCAGGATTTTGAGGCATTGCGCAGCGTCCGGGCTCGTGTCTCACTCAGAGTTGCACCCGGAGCGTTAACGAACCAGTGCGAAAATCAGAACCTGAAGACAAATTCCTGCCGAAATCCGGCGATATCAGGTCAGAAATACAGGCGGAGGCAGGGAACGGATGGTCAGGGACTACAGAATCGGTGCGCTCTGGATCGGCGGCAATCTGAGCTATCTTGAGCAGCTTTGTCTGAAAAGCTTTATCGATGTCGGTCAGCATGTGGTGCTTTACACCTATGAAGGCATCACCAATGCCCCCGAAGGGGTTGAGATCCGCGATGCCGCGGAGATCCTGCCGCTGAACGGTTTTCTGCGTCATGGCCGCACCGGCTCGCCGGCCCCGCATGCGGATCTCTTCCGCTATCATATGCTGGCCAAACAGCACGATATGATCTGGGCGGATACCGATGCCTATTGTCTGCGGCCTTTCACCACAAACAACGGTCATTTCTACGCCTGGGAAAGCGATCATGGCCTGGCCAATGGCGTGCTGGGTCTGCCCCCCGACAGCGAGACCCTGCGCGGGCTGCTGGACTTCACCTCTGACGAATATGGCATCCCGCCCTGGTTCAGCGCGAAGGAGCAGGATCGTCTGCGCGCTTTGCGTGATGCGGGCACCCCGGTTCATGCGGCCGACCAGCCCTGGGGTGTCTGGGGTCCGGCGGCGCTGACGCATTTTCTGAAAGCAACGGGAGAGGTGAAATACGCCCTGCCGAGTGACGCGCTTTACCCGTTCCGCTACCGCGACCGGCGGCAGATGCTGAAGCCGGGGGTGCGGCTTGAGGATTATGTCACGGAAGAGTGTTTCTCGATCCATTTTTACGGGCGTCGAATGCGGTCGCGGATCTTGTCCGCAGAACCCGGAGGGGTGCCGAGGCCGCGCTCTGTCATCGGGCGACTGCTGAAGGCCCATGGCATTGACCCGGCGGCCGCCCCGCTGCGCCGACCAGAGGGCGATGCGCCCCCCGCAGAGAATGCCGCAGAGGCTGAGACCTCATGGCCGCCGCTCTGGTGGCCGGAGGCGGGACAGCGCTCTGTGGCATCGGTCGCGGATGTGACGGGCGTTGCCGTTCCGGAGCTTTTCGACCTTTGGCAGCAGTTTCGCTGTGACATCACGCTTCTCTCACCCGGGGCGGAGGGGCCGTTCACAGGCGCGGGCCCGGCAAAATCGGCGCGCAGAGAGCTGATCGCCCGCGGGGTGCCGCGCGAGAAGATCCAGATCCCCGCGCAGCCCGGCGATCTGCGTCCGGTCGATCTGGTGCTGAATATCGCGGGCTTCGGGGCGCGCTGGAAACGGCCCCTGCCGGAGAGCCTCTCGCGCTCGCTTTGCCACTCCGACACGCTGATGCTCAGTGATATCCGCAAAGGTTCGGGGGCCTGGGGCTGGCTGAAGGCGCTGGGACCGACCGAGGCGCTGGGCCCCCCGCAGGGAGAGATGACCCGGGTGCAGACGCGCATCGCCCCGCCTGCGGATCAGGCAGGCTGGGCCGGTCTTGCAAGGGAGCTGGCCGGAAGCGGGGGCTTCTTTGAGGATCTGGGCGAGCACAGCTTTCTTTACATCCCGCGCTCGCCCAAGGTGCTGGTTGTGACCTTCGACAATCTCGATATCGCGATGAACAAGCGGGAAGATCGCCGCCCCTGGGGGTTTGATTTCATCGAAAAGCAGGGCTGGGCGATGCTGGGGGTGATGGCCGGTGGCTGGACCTGGTATCGCGACGGCGCGGTCAGCGCCATGTTTGAGCGGCTCCGTGATGAGGGGTTCTTCAGCCGTTTTGAGCGGGTGGTGTTTTATGGCGCCTCGATGGGCGGTTATGCGGCAGCGGCGTTTTCCGGCGCGGCACCAGGGGCAGATGTTGTGGCGATCTCGCCGCAGTCGACCCTTGATCGCGGGCTTGTGCCCTGGGAGAGCCGCTATAAAACCGCCTGGCACCGCGATTTCTCGGGGCCCTTTGGCGATGCTGCCGAGGTCAGCGACAAGGCCGCCAGAATGGTGCTGCTTTACGATCCCTTTGAACCGCTGGACGCCCGCCATGCGGCGCGGTTCAGCGGCGATAATGTCATGCGGCTGCCTGCGCCGCTGATGGGGCACCGGCTTGGCTCGTCGCTTTTGCAGATGGGGGTGTTGACGGAGATCATTCTGGCAGCCCTTGACGGTACGCTGACGCCGCAGGCCTTCCGCACCACCCTGCGCGCGCGGCGGAGTTTCCCGCGCTATCAGCGCGAGTTGTTTGAGAAGGCCATGGCGAAGGGCCACCGCAAACTCGCCCTGCGCATGGCCGAGCGGGCGCTGCAGCTGACCGACAACCGCCCCCTGCGCGTGGCCCTGCGCCGCGCGCGCCGGGAGGGCGGGGGCGGAAGCGCCTGAAGGAAACGCGGGCAATGTCTTGCAAAGGCCAGCTCCGCAGGGCGCATCGGCCCGGCCCACAGGGCCGGGCGCTTGCCGGATCCTGCGCAGAGGACATGAAAAAACCGGCCCGCAGGGGCCGGTTTGGATGGCTCTGATGCCCTGTCAGCCGCCTGAGGCCGAGCGCAGGCTGTCGGCTGCCGAGGTCGCCCCTGTCAGCGCGCTGAGCGTTTTTTGCCACTGCACATAGGGCGCTTCGGTGACATAGACGGTGTCGCCGTCGCGCACCACGAAATCGCGGGCGTGGAACATCCCCATGGGCTGTGTGAGATCAAGCACATAGACCATGCGCTGGTCGCCCTGCAGATCGCTGCGGCCAAGGACCTTATTGGCGATGCCCGCCGGTTCATTGCGGAAGACGAAGACGCCGGTGGGATCGGCCAGATAGGTGTTGAGACCACCGACCTGCGCAATCGCTTCAATGGCCGAGAGGGTGCGGGTGTCAAAGGGCACGCGGGTCTGGGTGCCGGTGGCGCCCAGGGCCACATAGGCGCGGCGGTCCTCTTCGACGACGATTTTATCTCCCGCGCGCAAAGCGATATCGGCCTGCGGGTTTTCATAGATATCCTGCAGCCAGACCTTGCGGGTGGTCGCGCCGCGCGTCACCCGGACCTGAGCCACGGAGGGCTGAATGGCGACGCCCCCGGCGCGCGACAGCATCCCCAGCAGTGAGCGGGTCGGGCGCTCAATCGGATAGACGCCCTGGGCCGCCACGCCGCCTGAAACCGAAACGGTCGAGCCATCTCCTGCCGCGCGCGCGACCATGACCTGAGGATCCGGGGTCTGGCTTTCCAGCTCTTTGGTAATGGCCGTGCGCAACTGATCAGGGGTGCGCCCGGAGGCTTTCACCCGACCGGCATAGGGCACAAAGATATAGCCCTGATCGTCCACCTGCACATCGGTCAGCACCGAAAGACGCTCTCCCGCGACCGAGAGCAGCGGCTCATCTTTGACGTTCTCAAAGATACTGAGGCTCACCACATCGCCGGGATTAATGCGATCAGCGGTCACCCGTCCGGCCGCGGCAAAGCTTTGCGGAAAGCTCAGATCCGGCACGACGGCGGTGGCCCGGGTGACACGGTCATTGACCGAGACCACAAAGGCATCGCCCTGTTTCATCACGCTGCCGGCAAAAATTTCATTCTTACTTGGCCCTGAACGTGGCAGGCCGCAGCCTGCAAGGGCGATCACACAAAGGCTCAGCGCCAGAAAGCTGGCCCCGGATCTGACTTCTGATCTCACTGCTCGGTCTCCATCGCCGGACCTGTTTTATCTTTTGCGGATAACGCTAACCGCTTATGGCGTTTCGATCCAGCCCACAATGTCGCAGCCGGAGCCGCGCTCAGGTGATGAGATGCAACTGTTGCCCTGGTGCCGCGCAGCCGGTGAACCGGGTCTCACAGAGATCCTGCGGTGCGGGTATCCTGTCCACCAGCTGTCGCAGCAAAGCGGGCTGCCCGCGGGAGGAATGGCCGGGGCCGCCTTTCGGAGAAAGCGGCTGCCGCGCTCAGGTGATCAGGCGTAACTGCTGTCTTGGGGTCGCGCAGCCGGTGAGCAGGGCCTCATAGGGGTCCTGCGGTGCGAGCATCATATCCACCACCTGCCGCAGCACAGCGCGCCGCCCGCGGGAGGAGTAATAGCCCCCCACCAGCTGGCTCGTTTCCAGAAGAAAGCGGCGGTAATCGCGGTAGGCCTTCAGGTCGGGGCGGCGGGGGGCGTGAAAGAAGTCCGCCAGCGGCTGGTCGCTCAGAAACTCGGTCTTTTGATAGACCGCCCGGCCAAAGGCCTTCAGCGGCATGCCGCGCCAGAGCGCCTGCTGCGCGGCGGTGGAATTGACCGTCACTGCGGTACGGGCATGGTTCAAAAGCCGCGCAAGCTTACCGCCGCCAACGTAATGCACGCGTGCGGAAAGACCCAGACGGCTGGCCTCCCGGGTGATGGCCGCCTCAATACCGGCGCGGCCGTCTTCCAAGGGGTGGGCTTTGAACACCAGATGATGATGGAGCGGCGCGCCGGCGGCAAAGCCCTCCAGCACCAGGGTGATGAACTCGGACATCGAGGAGAAGGGCGAATGCATCCGGAAGCTTGAATCATGCTCAAGCTGCAGCAGCACCAGGTGATAGGGAAAGCCACCCTGACTGATCGCGCGTTCCGCCTGCCAGCGCCGCAGCCGGTGGACCGGCATCAGCACGAGGCGCTTGAGATAGAGGCGGAACTCCTCCAGCACGGTGATCGAGCGGTGCGGGCGGAAATTGCGGTAGCGCCCGTTCAGCGCCATGACAAAGAAATGATAGGCCGCGCCGTAAAAGATATGCTGGCGCAGATCGCCCCAGACGGCGGGCACCTCCGGGACCTCGTCCTCGGCCCGGGTCAGGGCCTGGCGCATCTCCTCAAGGCTGAGATCCATCAGGCGGGAATGGCCGTTCGAGCCCCCGCGCTCATAGGTGACCCAATAGGGACGCAGATAGCCTTCCTCAAAAATATGGATGGAAAGCCCGGCGCTGCGGGCGATCCCGATGGCCCGGGCATGGATCGGGCGGGTATCGCCATAAAGCACCAGATCGGTGATGCCCTTATCTTCGAGGATCTGCGCGAAAGCCGCAGGCCAGTCTTCCGGGCGGCCCAGCCAGGGGAGATAGCTTGCCTGGTCCGGCCAGAAGACCTGATCGCCGCGGTTGAACCCCACCCGCCAGACCTCGCAACCCGCGGCCTTCAGCTGCACTGCCAGCTTTGCAAAGAAGGGTCCGTGCGGGCCCTGAAGCAGAAGAAAGCGGCGGTGCTGCGCCGGAGCGCGGGGGAAATCAGACATCTTAAATACCACTCATACCCGGGAAATTCGGGAAGCCTGGGCCAGGCGGACGATTTTTCTGCAACGCGTCGGGAACAAACGGGTTGCGTGCTCACAGAGGGAAAGATCACAGCCCTGTGGCACGATCAAGGCAGGGTGATGGCAGGCTCCTTCCCTCAGCGCGGCGGATCGTTTAGGGAAAGGCATCATTTCCCAAGGCGGAGGCTGTCCATGTTCACGGGGATTATCACGGATATCGGTGAGGTCGTGTTGTCTGAGCAGCGCGGCGATCTGCGGGCGCGGATCGCAACGGCTTATGATCCGCAAACCATTGATCTGGGGGCTTCAATTTCCTCGGATGGGGTCTGCCTGACCGTCATTGCGCGCGGCACCGAAGCAGGTCGCAACTGGTATGACGTTGAGATCTCGGCCGAGACGGTCAGCAAGACCAATATCAGCCAGGACGGCTGGATGCCCGGCAAACGTCTGAACCTTGAGCGCGCGCTGAAGGTCGGGGACGAACTCGGCGGCCATATCGTCTCGGGCCACGTCGATGGGGTGGCAGAAGTCATTGCCATGCGTCCTGAGGGCGACAGCCTGCGCGTGACCTTCCGCGCCCCGCGGGATCTCGCGGGTTTTATCGCGCCGAAGGGCTCGGTCGCGCTGAACGGCACCTCGCTGACCGTCAATGAGGTGGATGGCACCGATTTTGGCATCAACTTCATCCCCCATACCCAGACGCAGACCACCTGGGGCACGGTGAAGGTCGGCGATAAGATCAACCTCGAGATCGATACCATGGCGCGCTATGTGGCGCGGCTGCGTGACTGGGCCGCGGCGGGCAACTGACGGATGCTGCCGGTCGCAAAGCTTGAACAGATCCTCTCGCGCTTCGATTTTCTTGAAGCGCAGCTTGCGGCCGGACCGCCGTCAAACCAGATCGCGCAGATCAGCCGCGATTATTCTGAGCTGAAGCCCGTGGTGGTTGAGATCAACCGCTGGCGGCAGATCCTGGACAGCATCTCTTCGGCTGAGGAGATGCTGTCGGATCCGGAGATGAAGGCGCTGGCGGAGGATGAGTTGAACGCCCTGCGCGAGGAGCTCCCGCAGGTGGAGCATGGTCTGCGGCTGGCGCTTTTGCCCAAAGATGCCGCCGATGCCCGTCCGGCGATTCTGGAGATCCGCCCCGGCACCGGGGGCGAGGAAGCCGCGCTTTTCGCGGGCGATCTTTTGCGGATGTACCAGCGCTTTTCCGAGAACGCGGGCTGGCAGTTCCAGCTTCTGGAGCTCAGCGAATCCGATCTGGGCGGCGTCAAAGAAGCCATGGCCCGGATCGCGGGCGAGGGGGTCTTTGCGCGGATGAAGTTCGAATCCGGTGTGCACCGCGTGCAAAGGGTGCCGACCACCGAATCGGGCGGACGTATTCACACCTCTGCCGCCACCGTCGCCGTTCTGCCTGAGGCGGAGGAGGTCGATATCGACATTCCCGCCCAGGACATCCGCATTGATACCATGCGCGCTTCGGGTGCGGGCGGGCAACACGTGAACACCACCGATTCGGCGGTGCGGATCACCCATATTCCCACCGGGATCATCGTGACCTCGTCTGAGAAATCGCAGCACCAGAACCGCGCCAATGCCATGGCGGTGCTGCGCGCGCGGCTTTACGACCTCGAGCGGCAAAGAAGCGATCAGGCCCGGGCGGCGGATCGTAAGACGCAGGTCGGCTCGGGTGATCGCTCTGAGCGCATCCGGACCTATAATTTCCCGCAGGGCCGTCTGACCGACCACCGCATCAACCTGACGCTTTATAAGCTGGATCAGGTGATGCAGGGCGATCTGAGCGAGGTCATCGACGCGCTGGTCGCCGAAGATCAGGCCGCCCGTTTGGCAGAGGCCTCACAATGAGCCACGCATCGCTCTCAGAGGCCATGGCAAAGACCCTGGCCCGCGCCCGTGATCTGTTGCCGGACGGTCCGGATCAGATGCTGGATGCGCGGATGCTGCTCGCCCATGCGGCGGGGCTGACGCGTGACAAATTGCACCGGCTGGAGCTTTCGGATTTCACCCCTGAGTTTGACGCCCGCTTTGCGGCGCTGCTGGCGCGGCGGGCAGGGGGGGAGCCGGTCTCAAAGATCCTCGGCCATCGCGACTTCTGGAACTACCGCTTTCACGTCACCCCCGATGTGCTGGACCCGCGTCCCGAAACCGAATGCCTGATCGCGCTGGCGCTGCAGGCGCCCTTCTCGCGCGTGCTCGATCTGGGCACCGGCAGCGGCGCTATTTTGCTGACGCTTCTGGCGGAGCGTCCGCAGGCGCGGGGGACGGGGGCGGATCTCTCGGCTGCCGCTTTGCAGGTGGCCGCGCGCAATGCCGAAGCGCTGGGCGTGTCGGACCGCGCCACGCTGATCACCTCGGACTGGTTTTCAGATGTGGAGGGCGAGTTTGATCTGATCGTCTCAAACCCGCCCTATATCGCTGCGGATGAAATGGCGGGGCTGTCGCGCGATGTGCTGGGCTATGATCCGCGCATGGCGCTGACCGATGAGGGCGACGGGCTGAGTGTTTATCGGCTGCTGGCGGCGCAGTCCGGGGCCCGCCTGCAGCGCGGCGGGCGGATCATCGTTGAGATCGGTCCAACCCAGGGCGAGGCCGTGCGCGGATTCTTTGCAGCGGCGGGATTCTCCGGCGTGCGTGTGCATCCCGATCTGGACGGGCGCGACCGCAATGTGAGCGCAATCAAAGGCTGACTTCCGCCCAAAGTTGAAAAATACGCCGGAGAATCCGTAAAAATCACCGGAATTTTCCAAAAACCGCTTGCGCCGACGGTTCTGGCGTGCTTTCACAACTTCAGCGCAGGCAGAGACCCTTCGGTCCTGTTGCGCGTTACAGCCCGCAAAGCGTCGACCCGATTGCCCGTTTACCGGGGCTCAGCTTCAGGACAGCCTGTGCAGTCCGGGTCAGCCATATCAAGGCCGGAATACAGGACACATGAGATCCTCCAAGTCCCGCTCGCGTTCGAAACAGAACCGCCCGCGTACTATTGGTAATATCGTCAACCGGGTGTTCGACAGTTCGGGCCCCGATGGGAAGGTGCGCGGCACCCCTCAGCAGATTATTGAGAAGTATCAGGCGCTTGCGCGTGATGCTCAGCTCTCGAATGACCGCGTTGCGGCCGAGAATTTCCTGCAGCACGCAGAGCATTACACCCGTATGCTCGGCGAAGCGATGCGCGAAATGGCGGCCGAACAGGAAGCCCGTCGTCAGTTCCAGGGCCAGAACGGCAATGGAAACGGCAATGGCAATGGTAATGGCGGTGGTCATTACCAGGGCGGCGGACATCAGGGCGGTGAACGCAGCTCCTGGCAGCCGCAGAATCGTCGCGAAGACCGCGTGCCGGATGAACAGCCCGAGATCGCTCCGGTTCCGGTATTCCCCTTCGAGGACGCCGAGAGCAGCACAGCCGATGTCGGTCTGGTTGAGACGCCGGAAGACCGTGCAGTGGTGCCGGCCGCCCCCGTCGCAGCCGCTGACGAGCCGCAGCCCCGCGAAACTCGCTCGGGTGAGCGTCAGCCGCGTGAACAGCGTGAGCCCCGGGAACAGCGTGAACCCCGTGAACCCCGCCCTGAAGGCCAGCGCCGTTCCGCCGCGCCCAAGCGCGAAGACGACCGCCGCGAACCCAAGCGCGATGGCCGCCGCAAGGAAGAGCGCCGCTCTGACGAGCGCAAGCCGCGTGAGACCGAAGCCCCTGCGGTCGAAGTGACCTCAGCAGAGGCCCCGGTCGCAGCGACAGAGAAGGCACCGCGCGCAGCACCCAAGCCGCGCCGCGCGCCCGCAACCCGCCGGGCCAAAGTGGCCGATGCGGATGCGGCACCGGTGTCCTCCACCGAAGAATAACGGCGGCGAAAGCCCCGCGCCAAAAAACGGGCCCCTTCGGGGCCCGTTTTGCGTCTCAGGCCTCAGCTTTTGACCAGGCGCAGATGCGGATGGGCCGCTGCGGCAGGCCGCGCCGCGCGGATCTCCTGAAACTCAGCCGCTTTCGCCTGCGGCGGATGTGCCGGGATCACGCCGCGTTCGGGCTGCGGGATCTCGCGAAGGCGGACCTGATCAAGCCCGAAGCGCAGCACCCGGCCCGCCGGGGGCGCATCGCTGATCATACAGGCCAGCGCGCGGTCACAGGCGCCGTCACGACCTGTCATCGGCAGCACCAGAAGCCGGGTTTGGACCGTCGGGCGCAGCAGACCGGCAGGGGCAGAGAGATCCATCTCCAGCACGGCGGGGCGGCGGAAAACCTCTTCCAGACGGGCGGCAACAGCGCCGCGGCTTTCCGGGCTGATCAGAGCTGTCAGCGGCATCCCCTCGGGGCTGAGCCCAAAAAGATCACCGACCGACTGCCCGGCCAGACGCACGCGGACCTGTCCCGGGGCGATACGCTCCAGCAGCATCAGGTTGTTGAGGATATCGGCGACGCCGCGCGGATCAAAGCGGCAGCGCTCGGGCAGCAGGCGGCCTTCCCCGCGCAGCGCCAGCCAATAGGCTTCGGTCTGCGCAAAAGCCCCTGCGCGCGGCACAGGCGCACCGCCCTGCAGCAGCGTGAAGGTCTGACCCGATCTGCCGGTAAATCCGCGCATGATAACTCTCCGGAACACGCGGCCCGACCGCAGAGGCGACAGGGCAGCACACTGATAAAACCTGCCCGCTGTGATGCTGCGGGTATGGATCAGATTATAGCCGGATTTCTCGAAAATTCTTCACAATTCCGAACCTTTGGTTAACCCCTGTGGCAGCGGGCAGAGCAGCAGGGGGCAGATGGCAGCCTGTCCCCGGACGGCGCCCCCTTGCTCTGGCCCGTGCGGCGGGCCTATCTGAGCGCAAAGGAGATCCGCCATGAGCCTTCAACTGACCCTTCATCTGCCCGATATGAGCTGCGGGCATTGCGCAACGGCTGTCACTCAGGCGCTGAAGGCGCTGGATGCGGCCGCTCTCGTTGCGGTGGATCTGACGCAGCGCCGTGTCACGGTGACCACCTCGGCGTCTGAGCAGGCGGTGATTGCAGGCCTTGACGGCATCGGCTTTGAGGCGCGGCCTGCGGTCTGAGACCGCTGCGCCAAAGCCTCCGTAACATGATCCGGTGCCGGTGTTGCAATCGGCATTTCCGAAATCTTGCGGGCAGGTTACCCCTGCGCGTCAGGAGAGCAAAATGACCGATTCGACCTCTGCCCGCCGCCCTGCGGATCGTGACGATCCGCGCGGCTTTGCCTTTGCGCTGGCCTGTTATGCCTTCTGGGGGCTGATGCCGCTTTATGTGGCGCTGCTGTCGCATATCCCTTCGCTGGAGGTGCTGGCGCATCGGGTGCTGTGGTCGCTGCCGCTGGCACTGGGGGCACTGGCGCTGATGGGCAAGCTGGGCGCGCTGGCTCAGGCGCTGCGCGAGCCGCGCACGGTGATCATGGCGGGTCTGGCCTCGGCGGTGGTGACGGTGAACTGGGGCGTCTATATCTACGCCATCCATATCGGCCAGGCCATGCAGGCGGCGCTTGGCTATTATATCAACCCGCTGTTTTCGATCCTGCTGGGCTATCTTTTGCTGGGAGAGCGGCTGAACCCGTTGAAATGGCTGGCGGTGGGCTTTGCCTTTGCCGCCGTCGTCGTGCTGGCGATCGATGAAGGAGAGCTGCCCTGGATTGCGCTTTTGCTGATGCTCAGCTGGGGGTTTTACGCCTATTTCAAGCGCTCGCTGCCGGTCGGCCCCAATGAGGGCTTCGCGCTGGAGGTGCTGCTGCTCTTTCCCTTCGCGCTGGCCTATCTGGGCTATGCGGAGGTGCAGGGCTGGGCGCTGTTCCCGCACAGCGGTTTTGGCGATTTCGCGCTTCTGTTTGGCATGGGGATGTGTACCGCGCTGCCGCTGATCCTTTATGCCAATGGCGCCAAGCTGCTGCGGCTCTCCACCATTGCGATCATGCAGTATATTTCGCCGACCTGTATCTTCCTCGTGGCGGTCTTTGTCTTTGGGGAACCCTTTGGCCGCGCCAAAGCGATTGCCTTCCCGCTGATCTGGGTGGCGATGATCCTTTATGTGGTGGCCCTGGTGGTCGAGGGCCGCGCCCGTCGCCGGGCGATCTGAGGCTCAGGGGCGGCTGATCTGTCCGCCGCCCACCGCCGCCGCAACCCCGGTCGTCCCGGGGGCCGAGGTGGCCAGGCCCCGCGCCACGCGCACCGCAAGGAAAGCGAAGGCCTGGGCCTCCAGCATATCGCCGTCAAAGCCCGCCGCCTCAACCGGCTGAACCGGGCAGGGCAGGCGGGCGTTCAACTCTGCCATCAGGACCGGGTTCAGCCGCCCGCCGCCCCCTGTCAGCACCCGGCACGGCGGCGTGGGCAGCAGATCCAGGCCTGCGGCGACAGCGGCGGCGGCGGCAGCCGTCAGCGTGCGGGCGGCATCGGCGTCGCTGAGACCCGCCACGCTGTCGCTGAGGCCCGCAAAGGCATCGCGGTCGAGCGATTTGGGGGCCATGCGGAAGAAGAAGGGATGCTGCAGGAACTCTGCGATCCGTTCCTCATCGGCGGTGCCGCCGGCGGCAAGGGCGCCGTTTTCATCACGGTCCAGCCCCAGTCGCTTTTGCATCAGATCATTGATCGGCGCATTGGCGGGGCCGGTGTCAAAGGCAAAGACCGCGCCCGGCGCCTCGGGGCCCGGGGCAGAGGGATCGGCCCAGGTCAGATTGCCGACGCCGCCAAGGTTGAGAAAGACCACCGGGTCACTCCCGAGACGGCGTGCGAGTGCAAAGTGGTAAAAGGGCGCCAGCGGCGCACCCTGACCCCCCATGCGCACATCATCTGAGCGAAAGTCCCAGACCACCGGAAGCCCGAGCGCTTCCGCCAGCAGGCCGCCATTTCCGGACTGATGCGTGCCGCGCCCGCCGGGGTCATGGGCCAGGGTCTGGCCGTGAAAGCCCACCAGCTCGGCGCCGTCAAAGCGCGACAAAAGCTCCGCATGGGCGGCCTCGGTCACCTCGGCGGCGGCGCGCACTTCGGGGCTTCCGGGCCAATGGCCGAGGGCGGCGCGCAGAACGGATTGCTCCTGCAAAGAATAGGGCCGGAAGGCCGTGGGGCCGAAGTCAAAGATCGTCTCGCCATCGGTCAGCAGCATGGCCGCATCGACCCCGTCGAGCGAGGTTCCCGACATCGCGCCAAGTGTCCAGACCGGCTTTGCCTTCAACATCTGCTTTCCCTTGTGGCTTTGGACGGCTATACCCTGCCGCACCCGAAATATGGATGATCTTGCCATGACCTACCATGCCAAATCCGAGTTCCTGCGCGTCCTGATTGAGCGCGGCTATGTGGCCGACTGCACCGATTATCAGGCGCTGGATGAAGCTCTCATGACAGGCGTGGTTCCGGCCTATATCGGCTATGATGCCACGGCGGCCTCGCTGCATGTCGGGCATCTTTTGAACATCATGATGCTGCGCTGGCTGCAAAAGACCGGCCATAAGCCGATCACCCTGATGGGCGGCGGCACCACCAAGGTGGGCGATCCCTCGTTCCGCGCTGATGAGCGTCCGCTGCTGACGCCGGAAAAGATCGACGAGAATATCGCCGGCATGGGCAAGGTCTTTGCGCGCTACCTCTCTTACGGAGAAGGGGCGGGCGATGCCATCATGCTCAACAATGCGGAATGGCTGGATCATCTGAACTATCTGGAGTTCCTGCGCGACATTGGCCGTCACTTCTCGGTCAACCGCATGCTGTCGTTTGAGAGCGTGAAATCGCGTCTCGACCGCGAGCAGTCGCTGTCCTTCCTTGAGTTCAACTATATGATCCTCCAGGCCTATGACTTCCTGGAATTGAACGCGCGCTATGGCTGTCTGCTGCAGATGGGCGGCTCGGATCAATGGGGCAATATCGTCAACGGGATCGATCTGACGCGCCGCGTGAATGACACTTCGATCTTCGGGCTGACCTCGCCGCTGCTGACCACCTCGGATGGCAAAAAGATGGGCAAATCGGCCAATGGCGCGATCTGGCTCAATGGCGATATGCTGAGCCCCTATGAGTTCTGGCAGTTCTGGCGCAATTCGACCGATGCCGATGTGGGGCGCTTCCTGAAGCTTTACACCGAGCTTCCGGTGGCGGAATGCGAGCGTCTGGGCGCGCTGCAGGGCTCGGAGATCAATACCGCCAAGATCATCCTCGCCAATGAGGTCACCACGCTGCTGCATGGCGCAGAGGCCGCAGCGGCCGCAGAGGCCACGGCGCGGGAGGTTTTTGAGAAGGGCGGCATCGGGGAGGATCTGCCGACCATCCTGATCCCGGCCTCAGAGGCCGCGGAGGGGATTTCGCTGGCGCAGCTTTTCGTGCGCGCCAAGCTGGCGCCCTCGGGCAAAGAAGTACGGCGTCTTTTCCAGGAGGGCGGGGCGCGGGTCAATGATGAGGCCGCGGCCGATGGTGGCCGGATGATCGGGGCGGAGGATCTGAAAGAGCCGCTGAAACTCTCGGCGGGCAAGAAACGCCACGCGCTGGTGATGCTCGGCTGAGGCGGGCTTTGGCTGTCATGAAGACCCCCGGCGCATCAGGATGCGCCGGGGGTTTTTTCGTATTGGCGGCCCGCCTGTCATCGGCGGTGAAAAGAGGAGTATTTAAGAAAAGCCAAAGACCGGCGCCGGGGGCAGGTCGCGGAGATCAGGATTCTGCGGCGAGTGTGGCTTTGGCCTCGGCCAGAAGGCTGGTCATGCGGTGGCGGATCGTGGCCTCATCGACGCGGCCGGCGAGATCGGCGTGGATTTTACGAAAGACGTCCTCGTCGCCGGCTTCCTGGAGATCGGAGCGGGCGACCTCCCGGGCATAGGCCTGAGCGTCGGGGCCGGTTTTGCCAAGGACCCCGGCGGCCCATTCTGCCAGCAGCCGGTTTCGCCGCGCGCCGGCGCGAAACAGCATCTCGGCATCATGGGCAAATTTGCTTTCAAAGGCCCGTTCGCGATCGTCAAATGTGGTCATGATTGCCACCTCCTGAGACTTCACGTTTTAAATATGAGAAGCCTGCCGCCCTGCTGCAAGGGGCCGTGCCTTGCAGCAGGGCGGCATCTGCACTATGAGGGCGCAAAAGGGGGGATCCACTTCCCGGGTCCGAGGTTTTATGGCACGTCGCAAAAAAGTCTACGAAGGCAAGACGAAGATCCTTTATGAGGGGCCGGAGCCGGGCACCCTTATTCAGTATTTCAAGGATGATGCTGCCGTTCAGACCTCGAGCCGGCCGGCCCCTGCGGACGGGCGCGGAGTGCTGAACAACCGCCTGTCGGAATTCTTTATGAACGGCTTGAATACGGTCGGGATCCCGACCCATTTCATGCGCCGTCTGAATATGCGCGAGCAGCTGATCCGCATGGCGGAGATCATCCCGGTGGTGATCACGGTCCGCAATTATGCGGCGGGCGATCTGTCGACGCGTCTGGGCATCCCGGAAGGGGCGGCGCTGCCGCGTCCGATCGTGGAGTTCAACTTTAAAGACGACAAGCTGGGCGATCCGCTGGTGACCGAAGAGCATATCATTGCTTTTGGCTGGGCGGCGCAGCAGGACCTCGATGATATGGTGGCGCTGGCGCTCAGGGTGAACGACTTCCTGTCGGGCGCCATGCTGGCGGCGGGCATTCGTCTTGCGGACTTCCGTCTGGAAGCGGGCCGCGTCTGGGAGGGGGATTTCATGCGTCTTGTGGTCGCCGATGAGATCAGCCCCGACAGCTGCCGCCTGTGGGATCTGCGCCAGGGCGATACCGACCGCGACGGCAATGTGCGCGAGCCGGGGCCGCTGGCCGATGTTTATACTGAACTGGCGCGGCGGCTGGGGGTTATGCCCTCCAACGTCACCCATACGACCAAACCTACGCTCATTAACTGAAAGGCCCGCGGCGATGTCCCTGAAAGCCACCGTTCATGTCATGCTGAAAGACGGCGTCCTCGATCCGCAGGGTGAGGCTGTGCGCCACGCGCTCGGCACCCTTGGTTTTGCCGGTGTTGATGCCGTGCGTCAGGGCAAGGTGATCGAGCTGGATCTGACCGCGACCGATGCGGCGGCCGCTGAGGCTGAGGTCAAAGCGATGTGCGAAAAGCTGCTCGCGAACACCGTGATCGAGAAATACACCGTCACCATCCGCTGAGGCGGTAAAGGACGCGAAGATCCGGGGCGGCAGGGCAACAACCTGCCGCCTCTTTGCGTTTGGCGTTCCGCGGGGCCTCAGCGAAGTTTCGGGGGGGCGTCTTTGTTGAAGTTGACGCAGAGAAGGCCGGTGTCGCAGGCGGCCAGCACCCTCGACATACAGGCGCAGAAGGCACTTTGTGGTGCGCCCTCAAAGTGGCGGCAGTCGTGGCAGGTGCCAAATGAAGGCGCCTCGCGCAGGGCGGCAAGAGTGCTGACCAGCTTTGGCAGCGCCTGGCCGAGGCAGTCACGGGTCGTCTCATCAAGGCCCGCGACGGCGCGGATCAGATCGCGCAGCGGATCGGCGGAGAGAAGGCTGCGGCCCTCTTCGGTCAGGTCATAGCAGACGGCGCGGCCGTCACTGAGCCCCGCTCCGCGGCAGATCAGGGCCTTGCCTTCCAGGGCTTTCAGCGTCTGGGTGGCGGTGCCGCGGGTGGTGGCGTGAAAGCTTGCGAAGGCCGAGGGAGTGCGCGAGGCCGTATTGGCGCGCGACAGATAGCGCAGCGCCGTCCACTGTGCGGGCGTCAGCTGGGCATTCTGATCCTCCGCGCGGGCAGCACGTCCAAGATGGATCAACAGTTCGGAGATTTCTTCAGGGCTCACCATGCGAAAGTAGTAGCGTTTCGAAACTGGTTTGACAATCTGATTTAAGATGATAGTTTCGATTCGAAATCAAATGGTGTCTGAGATGAACCGCCCAATCCTGCCGAACCGTCATCTGAACTCTGCCTCTCCTGTCCGCGCGGCGCCCAAGCGCCGCAGCGGGGGCTTTACTGCGGAATTTCTGGATGCCGAGACAGAAGCACGGCTGGCGCGGGCCTGGCGCGACACGGGTGACACCCGGGCGCGGGACCGGATGATTCTGGCGCACCGGGCGCTGGCCTATAAGGCGGCCGCACGGATGACCCGTGGGGGTGGGCGGCCGGATGAGGATCTGATCCAGCAGGCCAATATCGGGCTTCTGAAAGCGGCAGACCGCTTTGATCCGGAAATGGGTTTTCGTTTCTCGACCTATGCCGCCTGGTGGGTGCGCGCCGAGATCCAGGATTACGCCTATAGCGACTGGTCGCTGATCCGGATGCCCGGCTCGTCGGTGCTGCGGCGGATGTTCTTTGGTCTGCGCCGCGCAGAGGGTGAGTTGAAGGCGGAAGGCGTCGCGCCGGAAGATCTGGATGCCGCACTGGCAAAGCGCTTTGACGTCGATGTTGACCGCGTTCAGATGGTGCGGGACCGTCTCGCGGCGCGGGATCTGTCGCTGAACCAGCAGATGGGCGATGCCGAGGGAAGCGCTGAATGGCAGGATCTGCTGGCCGATCCGGATCCGATGTCTGACCCGGAGATCCGGGTGGGCGAGGCGCGGGAGGCGGAGACCATGGCGGAGCTTCTGAGCCGCCACCTCGCCCGTCTGCCAGAGCGCGACCGCCGCATCCTCGCGGCCACCGTTATGGAAGATGACAATCGCACCCTGGCGCAGATGGGTGAAGAATTCCACATCTCGCGGGAGCGGGTGCGTCAGATCCGTGAACGCGCGCTTCTGGCGCTCAAGCGTTCGGTGCAGGGGGATGAGGTTACCAGAAGGATCGTGGAAGATCAGGGGATTGCGGTTCTTTCCTGATGTAGTTTGTGACGAAGGTTTAAGCCGTCAAAAAGCGCCCGTCGGACAGCCCCGGCGGGCGCTTTTTGACGGCTTGTGGCCTCTGCAGGCTAAGGCGCGTCAGGCTGCCGAACAGAAAAACGCCCGCCTTATGGGGCGGGCGTCTCTCATGACAGAATGGCCTGGGCTTTAATCTGCGGTCAGCAGCGGCGGGCGGGCCGTGGCGATCCGGGGGCGACCCGGCTCTTCGATCTGCAGGTCGAGCGCGTCGCCTTTGACCGAAACGCGGACCGTGCCGCCCTTGATCAGACGCCCGAAGAGCAGCTCTTCTGCCAGCGGCTTTTTCAGATGCTCCTGGATCACGCGGCCCAGCGGACGCGCGCCCATCTTCTCGTCATAGCCCTTTTCGCCCAGCCAGTCGGCGGCTTCCGGGGTCAGTTCGATCTGCACGCCGCGGTCGATCAGCTGTGCTTCCAGCTGCATGACGAATTTCTCAACCACTTTATGGATCGTTGCCTTGCCCAGGGGGGCGAAGGAGACGACGGCATCCAGACGGTTGCGGAACTCCGGCGTGAAGGTGCGCTCAATCGCAGCGGTGTCTTCGCCGGTGCGGGTGGTGCGGCCAAAGCCGATGGCGGTCTTCGCCAGCTCCGAGGCCCCGGCGTTGGAGGTCATGATCAGGATCACATTGCGGAAATCCACCTGACGGCCGTTGTGATCCGTCAGTTTGCCGTGGTCCATGACCTGCAGCAGGATGTTGAAGACATCCGGGTGGGCCTTTTCGATTTCATCGAGCAGCAGAACCGAATGCGGGTGCTGATCGATGCCATCGGTCAGCAGACCACCCTGGTCAAAGCCGACATAGCCCGGAGGCGCCCCGATCAGGCGCGAAACGGCGTGCTTCTCCATGTATTCCGACATGTCAAAGCGCAGCAGTTCCACCCCGAGCGAGGAGGCCAGCTGTTTGGCCACTTCGGTTTTACCGACGCCGGTCGGACCGGCGAAGAGGTAGTTACCGATGGGCTTTTCAGGCTCGCGCAGACCGGCGCGGGCAAGCTTGATCGCTGAGGACAGCGCCTCAATCGCCTGATCCTGACCGAAGACCATGCGCTTGAGCGTGGCTTCCAGATCGCGCAGCACTTCGGCATCGCCTTTCGAGACGGTTTTCGGCGGGATGCGGGCGATTTTCGCCACCACGGCCTCAATCTCTTTCGGGCCGATGGTCTTGCGACGTTTTGATCCGGGCAGCAGATGCTGCGCCGCGCCGGCTTCATCGATCACATCGATGGCCTTATCGGGCAGCTTGCGGTCGTGGATATAGCGCGCCGACAGCTCCACCGCGAGGCGGATGGCGTCTTTGGTATAGGCCAGATCGTGATGTTCTTCGAAATGGGGTTTGAGGCCCATCAGAATCTTCACGCTGTCTTCAACCGTCGGCTCATTCACGTCGATCTTCTGGAAGCGACGCGAGAGGGCGCGGTCTTTTTCAAAGTGCTGGCGGAACTCTTTATAGGTGGTTGAGCCCATGCAGCGCAGTTTGCCGCCCTGAAGCGCGGGCTTCAGCAGGTTTGAGGCATCCATGGCACCGCCCGAAGTGGCACCGGCACCGATGACGGTGTGGATCTCATCAATAAAGAGGATCGCATCGGGGTGATCTTCCAGCTCTTTGACGACCTGTTTCAGGCGCTCTTCAAAGTCACCGCGGTAGCGGGTGCCCGCCAGCAGCGAGCCCATATCCAGCGAGAAGATCGTCGCACCCGAGAGGATCTCCGGGGTTTCGCCCCGGGTGATCTTCAGCGCAAGCCCTTCGGCAATCGCGGTTTTACCCACGCCCGGATCCCCCACCAGCAGCGGGTTGTTCTTGCGGCGGCGGCAGAGCACCTGGATGCAGCGCTCCACCTCAGGCTCGCGGCCGATCAGCGGATCGACATCGCCTTTGCGGGCCTTCACGTTCAGATCGACGCAATATTTTGACAGCGCCGAATCCTTGGCCTCACCGGCCTCGGCCTTCAGCGTCTCACCCGGCTCATCCGCGCCCTGAACGGGGCGGGCCTCGCCATAGGCGGGGTTTTTGGCGACGCCATGGGCGATGAAATTCACCGCATCATAGCGCGTCATATCCTGATCCTGCAGGAAGAAGGCCGCATTCGATTCGCGCTCGGCAAAGATCGCGACCAGCACATTGGCCCCGGTCACTTCCGAGCGGCCCGAAGACTGCACATGGATCGCCGCGCGCTGGATCACGCGCTGGAAGGCGGCCGTGGGCACGGCTTCCGAGCCTTCGGTTTCGGTGATCAGATTGGCCAGATCATCGTCGATAAACTCGGTGAGCGCGCGGCGCAGCTCATCGAGGTCGACAGAGCAGGCTTTCATAACACGCGCGGCATCAGGCTCATCGATCAGGGCGAGCAGAAGATGTTCGAGCGTAGCGAGTTCATGATGACGCGCATTCGCCTGAGCGAGTGCGCCATGAATGGCCTGTTCGAGCGTAGTGGTGAACGACGGCACTTCGGTGCTCCTTGTCCTGCGGGCGGGGCCTGACGGCTTTCAGGCCTTACCCTCGCCTCTTACGATTAAACTTCGGTTTTATTTGCCGTTCTTCAAGGGCAATTTTCTGTGCGCCGCTGAGGTTCCTGCTGCAAAACCGAAAATGTGATCGGTCAGCCGGTCAGAGGGGATCAGAAACGGTCCTTTCGGGCGCGGATCTCGGCGAAAACTTCCCCGTCGGAGGAGGCTTCCATCCCCAGAGCAGCCCGGACGGACGGCTCAGAGACGCGCAGGAACGGGTTGGTGCTGCATTCGGTGGCGAGCAGGACCGGCAGGGTCGGCTCTCCGGCGGCACGGGCGGCTTCAATCTCAGCGGCCCGTGCGGATAAGGTGGGATTCGATGGCTCAATCGTCAAGGCGAAGCGGGCATTTGAGAGACTGTATTCATGGCCCGAATAAATCATCGTCTCACCGGGCAGGGCTTTCAGCCGCGACAGCGTCTGCCACATCTGCGCGGCCGTCCCCTCAAACAGCCGGCCGCAGCCAAAGGCCATCAGGCTGTCGCCGGTGAAGGCGGCCTTCGCCTCAGGGATATAATAGGCGATATGGCCGATGGTGTGGCCGGGCGCGTCCATCACCTGAACCGTCAGGCCGCCCAGAGTGAAGCGCTCTGCGGCATAAACGCTGCGGTCAAGGGCGGGCAGGCGGTGGATGTCGACCGCAGCCCCCGTCACCTTCGCGCCGGTTGCGGCGCGCAGATCCGCCACGCCCTGAATGTGGTCATCGTGGTGATGGGTCAGCAGGATGTCTGTCAGCGTCCAGCCACGGTCTGCAAGAGCCGCTTTGACCGGCGCGGCATCGGGAACATCGACGCAGAGCGTGATGCCGCTTGCGGCGTCATGGAGCACCCAGGCGTAGTTATCCTGAAGGCAGGGGATGCGAAGGATCTCAGCGGCCATGGTGTTTTCTCCCGGTCAGGCTATTCTGCGGCTCTGAGTTTCCCCTGTAAGGACCCCCGGGGCAATGCATCTTGATGTGCTTGATCTGCGAAACTTCTACTACCGCACCCGGCTGGGCCGGGCGGCGCAAAAGGCGATCCGGGATCAGCTGGTCAGTCTCTGGCCGCCGCGTGCGGGAGAGACCATCGCGGGCTTTGGCTTTGCGGTGCCGCTTTTGCGGCCCTGGCTTGGGACGGCGGCGCGGGTGATCGGGCTGATGCCGGGGCCGCAGGGGGTGATGCCCTGGCCCGCGGGGATGCCCAATGTCTCGGTCTTAAGCGAAGAAAACTCCTGGCCGCTGCCTTCGGAAAGTGTCGATCGTCTGGTGGTGATGCACGGGCTTGAGACCTCGGACAACCCGGCAGGTGTGTTGCAGGAATGCGTGCGGGTGCTGCGCCCGGAGGGGCGGATGATGATCATCGTGCCGAACCGGGCAGGGCTCTGGTGCCGCGCCGACAGCACGCCCTTTGGCTATGGCAGGCCCTATTCTGCGGGCCAGCTGGAAGCGCAGCTGAAGGCCTGGGATCTGCTGCCGGAGCGCACCACCTCGGCGCTTTATATGCCGCCCAGCGACGCCGCCTTCTGGCTGCGCACCGCCGATGTCTGGGAACGCTATGCCGCCTTCACCCCCTGGCGCTCGGGCGGGGTGATTATGGTTGAGGCTTCACGGCAGGTCTGGAACCCCCGGCGGGGTGGTCTGGGGGCGGTGGTGCGTCGTCCGCTGCGCGTTCTGGAAGGCGCCGCACTGCCCGTGGCCGAGCCGGGAAGTGCCATCCGTCCCTCGCCGCGGCGGATGTGATGAATATTCACGCAGAGCGCGAAGCGGCAGCTGGTGAATCAGCCCCGGGCCTTTGCGCGTGATCCGGCGTCAAAGGCCGCTCAACAGGGCCGCAAAACCCTGCGACACTGTGCCGGATCCGGATTTAAGGCGCACATCGTCAAGAAAGTCCTGATGTTTGCGTCTTTCAAAGGAATTCGCAGCCACCCGAAAGGTTGCGACATGAAAATTCCTCTGCTAGACGCATCGCAAAGTATGACGCAGGCCCCCGGTCTGCGCCACGGGTGGACCTTGACCCGGCGTCCGGCAGTCACGCCGGAAGCTGGCCAGGGCAAAGACAACGGAAGGGTCGACGTGTCCGAACCAGCTTCGATTTCCCTCGGCATTGCCTCGCGCTACGCACGGGCTCTGTTTGATCTGGCGGCCGAAGGCGGCGCGCTGCAGGCGCTGGAAGCCGACGTGGACGCTCTGGAGGCGGCTCTTGCTGCCAGTGCGGATCTTCGTGAAGTCATCACCTCGCCGGTGCTGACCCGTGAAGATCAGGGCCGCGCAATCGCAGCCGTTGCTGCGAAACTGAATTTCTCGGAACTGACGGTTCATACGCTCGCGCTGATGGCGCAGAAGCGTCGTCTGTTCACGCTGCCGCAGCTGGTCCTCGACCTGCGGGCGCGCATCGCGGACGCCAAGGGTGAAGTCACCGCTGAGGTGGCCTCTGCTGTGGCTCTGACCGCTGAGCAGTCGGCTCAGCTGGCAGAGGTGCTGCAAACCACCGTTGGCAAAACCGTGAAACTGAAAACGACCGTTGATGAGGCCCTCATCGGTGGTCTCGTCGTAAAGGTTGGCTCGAAAATGATCGATACTTCGATCCGCTCGAAGCTCGCCGCACTTCAAAATGCCATGAAAGAGGTTGGGTGATGGGAATCCAGGCTGCTGAGATCTCTGCGATCCTCAAAGAGCAGATCAAAAACTTCGGCAAAGACGCCGAAGTGGCCGAAGTTGGCCGTGTGCTGTCCGTGGGCGATGGGATCGCCCGTGTGCACGGGCTGGACAACGTTCAGGCCGGCGAAATGGTGGAATTCCCCGGCGGTATCCGCGGGATGGCACTGAACCTCGAAACCGACAACGTCGGTATCGTGATCTTCGGTGATGACCGCTCGATCAAAGAAGGCGATACCGTCAAGCGCACCAAGTCGATCGTGGACGTGCCGGCCGGCGACGCTCTGCTCGGCCGCGTTGTCGACGGTCTGGGCAACCCGATCGACGGCAAAGGCCCGATCGCTTCGACCGAGCGCCGCGTAGCTGACGTCAAAGCGCCTGGCATCATTCCGCGTAAATCGGTTCACGAGCCGATGGCGACCGGCATCAAAGCGATCGACGCAATGATCCCCGTTGGCCGTGGCCAGCGCGAACTGATCATCGGCGACCGTCAGACCGGTAAAACCGCTGTGGCGCTCGACACCATTCTGAACCAGAAGTCCTACAATGAGGCTGCTGGCGACGACGAGTCGAAGAAACTCTACTGCATCTATGTGGCAATCGGTCAAAAGCGTTCGACCGTTGCCCAGCTGGTGAAAAAGCTCGAAGAAACCGGCGCAATGGAATACACCATTGTTGTCGCTGCGACCGCTTCGGACCCGGCTCCGCTGCAGTATCTCGCGCCCTATTCGGCCACCGCGATGGCAGAATTCTTCCGCGACAACGGCCGTCACGCCCTGATCATCTATGATGATCTGTCGAAACAGGCTGTGTCCTACCGTCAGATGTCGCTGCTGCTGCGCCGTCCGCCGGGCCGTGAAGCTTACCCGGGCGACGTGTTCTATCTCCACTCCCGCCTGCTTGAGCGTTCGGCGAAACTCGGCGACGATTTCGGCAATGGCTCGCTGACCGCACTGCCGGTTATTGAGACCCAGGCCGGCGACGTTTCAGCTTATATTCCGACCAACGTGATCTCGATCACCGACGGTCAGATCTTCCTTGAGACCGAACTCTTCTACCAGGGCATCCGCCCGGCAGTGAACACCGGTCTGTCGGTGTCGCGCGTGGGCTCGTCGGCTCAGACCAACTCGATGAAAACCGTGGCCGGCCCGGTGAAACTGTCGCTCGCTCAGTACCGCGAGATGGCTGCTTTCGCACAGTTCGGTTCGGACCTCGACGCGTCGACCCAGGCCCTGCTGAACCGTGGTGCCCGTCTGACTGAGCTGATGAAGCAACCGCAGTACTCGCCGCTCACCAACGCTGAAATCGTTGCTGTGATCTATGCGGGCACCGCAGGCTTCCTCGACAAAGTTGCCGTGAAAGACGTCGGCCGTTTTGAAGCAGGTCTGCTGACCTTCCTGCGCACCAAGCGTAAGGACATCCTCGACTGGATCACCAACTCCGATCCCAAGATCAAGGGTGCAGACGAGCAGAAGCTGAAAGACGCAATCGCCGAATTCTCCCGCGACTTTGCTTAATCGGACTGAAAGGACAGGGATATGCCCAGCCTTAAAGCCCTAAAAAACCGGATCGGAAGCGTTAAGAACACGCGGAAGATCACGAAGGCGATGCAAATGGTCGCTGCCGCGAAACTGCGCCGTGCGCAGGAAGCGGCAGAGGCTTCGCGCCCCTATGCCGAGCGCATGACCGCCGTAATGGCCGGTCTTGCCGCTTCGGTCGGCACCTCTGACAGCGCGCCCCGGCTTCTCGCCGGGACGGGCTCGGATCAGGTTCACCTGCTGGTGGTCATGACCTCCGAACGTGGTCTGTGCGGTGGCTTCAACACCACCATCGTGCGTCTGGCACGGGCACATGCGCAAAAGCTGCTGGCAGCCGGCAAAACGGTGAAAATTCTCACCGTTGGCAAAAAAGGCCGCGAGCAGCTGAAACGCGATCTCGAGGCTCATTTCGTGGGCCATGTCGATCTGAGCGAAGTCAAAAAGCTTGGCTATGCCAATGCCCAGGACATCGCCCAGCAGATCTTCGCCCGCTATGACGGCGGCGAATTCGATGTGGCGACGATCTTCTACAACCGCTTCCAGTCGGTGATCGCTCAGATCCCGACGGCACAGCAGATCATCCCGGCTCAGATCGAGACCGATGCGGCAGCTGCCTCGTCGCTTTACGAGTATGAACCGTCGGAAGAGGCGATCCTCGCTGACCTGCTGCCGCGTTCGGTTGCCACGCAGATCTTCACGGCCCTTCTTGAGAACGGCGCCTCGGAGCAGGGTGCGCGGATGTCCGCAATGGACAACGCAACCCGCAACGCCGGCGACATGATCAACAAGCTGACGATCCAGTACAACCGGAGCCGTCAGGCCGCGATCACCACGGAACTTATCGAAATCATCGCGGGCGCTGAGGCGCTCTGACGACCGGAACGGAGAAAACCAATGGCACAAGCTACGGCTAACGGTAAGGTGACCCAGGTCATCGGCGCCGTCGTCGACGTGCAGTTCGAAGGCACCCTGCCTGCGATTCTGAACGCGCTGGAAACCACCAACAACGGCAAGCGTCTGGTCCTCGAAGTGGCTCAGCACCTTGGCGAAAACACTGTCCGCACCATCGCAATGGACGCGACCGAAGGTCTCGTCCGCGGCGCAGCGGTGTCGGATCTCGGCAAAGCGATCTCGGTTCCGGTGGGTGACGCAACCCTCGGCCGCATCCTGAACGTCATCGGCGAGCCGATCGACGAAAAGGGTCCGGTTATGGCAACCGAAACCCGCGCGATCCACCAGCCGGCTCCGGACTTTGCCTCGCAGGCAACCGAGTCGCTGATCCTCGTGACCGGCATCAAAGTGATCGACCTTCTCGCCCCCTACTCCAAAGGTGGTAAGATCGGTCTGTTCGGTGGTGCGGGCGTGGGTAAAACCGTTCTCATCATGGAACTCATCAACAACATCGCAAAAGTGCACTCGGGCTACTCGGTGTTCGCAGGCGTTGGTGAGCGGACCCGTGAAGGCAACGACCTTTACCACGAGATGATCGAATCGGGCGTTATCAAGCCGGACAACCTGGGCGAGTCGAAAGTGGCCCTGGTCTATGGTCAGATGAACGAACCGCCGGGCGCACGTGCACGTATCGCGCTGACCGGTCTGACCCTGGCAGAGCAGTTCCGTGACCAGTCGGGTACCGACGTTCTGTTCTTCGTCGACAACATCTTCCGCTTCACCCAGGCGGGTTCGGAAGTGTCGGCACTGCTGGGTCGTATCCCGTCCGCAGTGGGCTACCAGCCGACGCTGGCAACCGACATGGGCGCGATGCAGGAACGCATCACCTCGACGAAAAACGGCTCGATCACCTCGATCCAGGCCGTCTACGTTCCGGCAGATGACCTTACCGACCCGGCACCGGCGACCACCTTCGCCCACCTTGACGCAACCACCGTTCTGTCGCGTGCGATCTCGGAACTGGGTATCTACCCGGCCGTTGACCCGCTCGACTCGAACTCGCGTCTGCTCGATCCGAAAGTCATCGGCGAAGAGCACTACAACGTGGCACGTGAAGTCCAGGGTATCCTGCAGAAGTACAAATCGCTGCAGGACATCATCGCCATCCTCGGCATGGACGAGCTGTCGGAAGACGATAAGATCACCGTGGCCCGTGCCCGTAAGATCCAGCGCTTCCTGTCGCAGCCCTTCGACGTGGCAAAAGTGTTCACCGGCTCGGACGGTGTACAGGTTCCGCTCGACGTGACCATCCGCTCGTTCAAAGCAGTGGTCAACGGCGAATACGATCACCTTCCGGAAGGCGCCTTCTACATGGTTGGCGGCATCGAGGACGTGATCGCCAAAGCCGAAAAGATGGCAGCGAACGCCTGAGGGGGTAACTGATGGCCAATACGGTGCAATTCGACCTGGTGTCGCCGGAACGGAAGCTTGCTTCCGTTGCGGCCACCGAGGTGCAGATCCCCGGCGCCGAGGGCGATCTGACGGCGGGTGCGGGCCACGCACCCCTTATCACCACCCTGCGTCCGGGCGTGCTGAAAGCGGTTTCCGCTGAAGGCACCAAAGCCTTCGCAGTGACCGGCGGCTTCGCCGAGATCAATGCGGGCTCGATCTCGGTGCTCGCAGAGCAGGCGATCCCGGTTGCCGAAGCCTCGGCAGCCGTGCTTGACGCGCTGATCGACGCGGCTCGCGCCCGCGCCGCTTCGGCCGCTGATCGCGCAGTCGCTGACAAATATGTCAACGACCTGATCGCGCTGAAAGCAGCCATCGGCGTCTGATATTTTCGGCCTGAAAATCACTCTGAGCCCCCGAGGACATCTTCGGGGGCTCTTTGCATTTCCGCGGCGATACTGTTCGGGGGGGTGTGGGGGCAGGTTCAGAGCGTGCAGGTTTAAAAAATGAGTATTTAAGAAAAGCCAAAGTACCAGCGCCGCGCCCGCTGTTTTGGCTTTTCTTAAATACTCATTCTTTCTTTGTTCTGCTCCTTCGCGCGCGGAACTCCGCTGGAAGGCAAAGGTTGTTTGCGGAAGGAATTGGCGCTACACCCCCCGAAACTCAACGGAGGACTTATGTTCGACCTTACCGGTAAAACGGCGCTGGTGACCGGCGCTTCGGGTGGCATTGGCGCCGCCGTGGCGCGGGCCCTGCACGGGGCGGGCGCTGTTGTGACGCTCTCGGGCACCCGCGAGACCCCTTTGCAGGCGCTGGCCGCTGAACTTGGCGAGCGGGCTTTTGTTGCAACTGCGAACCTTTCGGATGGCGCCTCGGTCGACGCGCTGCCCAAAGCGGCCGCCGATCTGATGGGCGGGCGCGTGGATATTCTGGTGAACAACGCCGGGATTACGCGTGACAATCTTTTCATGCGAATGTCGGATGAAGAGTTTGAGTCGGTCATCGACGTGAACCTGACCGCCAGCTTCCGCCTGATGCGCGGCTGTCTGCGCGGCATGATGAAGGCGCGCTATGGCCGCATCGTTTCCGTCACCTCGGTGGTCGGCGCGATCGGCAATCCGGGGCAGGGGAATTACGCTGCGTCGAAGGCCGGAATCGTCGGGATGTCGAAGGCGCTGGCTCAGGAAGTCGCCAGCCGCGGCATTACGGTGAACTGCATCGCGCCGGGCTTTATTGCCACCGCGATGACGGAAAAACTGAACGACGAACAAAAGGCGGCGCTGCTGCCGAAGATCCCGGCGGGTCGGATGGGCTCCCCGGAAGACATTGCGGCTGCTGCACTTTATCTCTCGAGTGCCGAGGCTGGTTATGTCACCGGTGCCACACTTCACGTCAACGGTGGCATGGCGATGCTGTGATTGCCGCAGGTGTGGCGGAAACAGTTTGCCACGCCTGATTAACATGCTATAGCCCGCCTCGGATCGCATGGACTTTGCCGCAGTGGCAGAGGGCTTTGCGAACGATATGGGACAGACTGCGGGCTCTTCCCGCTTCAGAAAAGGTAGTACCATGAGCGATATCGCAGACCGCGTGAAGAAGATCGTTGTCGAGCACCTCGGCGTTGAAGAAGACAAAGTCCTCGAAAACGC
Source organism: Falsigemmobacter faecalis (assembly GCF_003863335.1). Taxonomy (GTDB): domain Bacteria; phylum Pseudomonadota; class Alphaproteobacteria; order Rhodobacterales; family Rhodobacteraceae; genus Wagnerdoeblera; species Wagnerdoeblera faecalis. The sequence continues at coordinate 93,702 of NZ_RRAZ01000012.1, forward strand.
TTCGTTCATCGACGATCTCGGTGCGGACAGCCTCGACACCGTCGAGCTCGTGATGGCATTTGAAGAAGAGTTCGGCATCGAGATCCCGGACGATGCAGCCGAGACCATCCAGTCCTTCGGCGATGCAGTGAAATTCATCACCGAAGCATCGGTCTGAGAATTTCCGGCCACTGGCTGAGAGAGGCGCCTTCCCATGCGGAGGGCGCCTTTTTCGTTGCGCGGCCCGGATCCGGCCGCCACTCTTCCTGAAAGGCAGGGGGAGGGAGGTCGGATGACACGCTGGCGATGGAAGCTCCTGCAACTGAGCCGCAGGCTCTGGGTGCGGGCGGTGCTGCTGGGGCTTTTGGGTCTTTTCGCTGCCCTGGCCTCTGTTTTCGCCGAGGCCTGGCTGCCCTGGCAATTCCCGGTGGAGATCTCTGCGGCGGCGGTCGAATCGCTTTTGGCGATCATCGCCTCCTCCATGCTGGCGGTGACGACCTTTTCGCTGTCGACCATGCTGGGGGCCTTTGGTGCGGCCACCAATAATGTGACGCCCCGCGCCACGCCGCTGCTGCTGGAGGATCGTCTGGCGCAGAATGTGCTGTCGAGCTTTGTCGGTTCTTTCATCTTTTCGATCGTCGGGCTGGTGGTGCTGAAAACCGGCGCTTATGGCGATCGCGGGCGGTTCATCCTGTTTCTGGTGACCATTGCGGTCATTGTGCTGATCGTGGTGATGTTGCTGCGCTGGATTAACCATCTGCTGCTGCTCGGGCGCATGGGGGAGACGACGGGCAGGGTCGAGCGCGCGGCGACCCTGGCACTGCAGGCGCGGCTGGCGCAGCCCTGGCTGGGGGGCGTGGCGCTTGCACCCGCGGAGGCTGTACCCCCTGAGGGCTCGGTTGTGCTGCGCGCGGGCGATGTGGGCTATCTGCAGCACATCGATCTGCCGGGGCTTTCCGATCTTGCGGAGGCGCTGGAGACGCAGATCCGCATCCCCGTCAATCCGGGCAAGTTTCTTTATGCCGACAGCATTCTGGCCTGGCATGACGGTGCGGAGGAAAAGATGGAGGAGTTTCGCGCCGCCTTCACCACCGGCATTGCCCGCACCTTTGATCAGGACCCGCGCTTTGGCGTTATGGTCATGGCGGAGATCGGCTCGCGGGGGCTGTCACCGGCCACCAATGGTGCCGGCACGGCGATTGATGTGCTGGGCCGTCTGGCGCGGCTGATGACGCTCTGGGGCGAGGGGACGGCTGAGCTGCAGGCCGGGGCGCCGGAGCCGGTCTATCCGCGCCTGCGGGTGGCGCCACTGCGCGATTCGGATCTCTTTGAGGATGCCTTCATGATGATGGCGCGGGACGGCGCGGGCCTTGTGGAAATTCAGGTGCGGCTGAAAAAGACGCTGGCCGCGCTGAGCCGGATCGGAGCGCCTGGATTTCGTGCCGCCGCGGAGCGTCAGGCGGAGATTGCCGCCAGTCGCGCGGCTGAGGCGCTGACCCAGCCGCATGACCTGGCGCGGCTGCGGGATTAAGCGGCGCCTGTAGAAAAGGCCGGGGAAATCCCCGGCCCTGATCTCAGTTGTAGTCGTCGCGGCCTGTCTGCCACTCGCGGGCCAGGTTGCCGAAGCGGGTGAACTTGCCCTCAAAGCTCAGCTCCACCGTGCCGATCGGCCCGTGACGCTGCTTGCCAAGGATGACCTCGGCTTTGCCGTGGGCCTGCTCCATGACCTGCTGCCAGGCGGCCATCTTTTCCAGCTCATGATCGCCGGGCTTTTCGCGCTCTTTGTAGTATTCGTCACGGTAGACGAACATCACCACATCGGCGTCCTGCTCAATCGAGCCCGATTCGCGCAGGTCCGACAGCTGCGGGCGTTTGTCTTCGCGGCTTTCCACCTGACGGGAGAGCTGCGAGAGGGCGATCACGGGGATGTTGAGCTCCTTCGCGATGGCCTTCAGCCCCTGGGTGATCTCTGAGACTTCCTGGACGCGGTTGTCTTTCGAGGTGCCCTTCAGCAGCTGAAGATAGTCCACCATCAGCACGTCAAGCCCATGGGTCCGCTTCAGGCGGCGCGCCCGGGCGGCGACCTGGGAAATTGGCAGCGCCGGGGTGTCATCAATGTAAAGCGGGCAGGTTTCCAGCGCTTTGGCGGCTTCGACAAAGCGGCGGAATTCGCCTTCGGTCATATCACCGCGGCGGATCTGCTCTGAGGGGATCTCAGCCGCTTCCGACAGGATCCGGGCTGCAAGCTGGTCGGCAGACATCTCCAGCGAGAAGAAGCCGACGACGCCGCCTTCTACCGCACCTTCAGAGCCATCCGGACGGCGGCCCTTTTTATAGGCCTTGGCGACATTGAAGGCGATATTGGTCGCAAGCGAGGTTTTCCCCATCGAGGGGCGACCGGCAAGAATGATGAGGTCGGACGGATGCAAACCGCCAAGCTTCTTATCCAGATCAATCAGTTGCGTCGGAATGCCTGACAGGCCGCCACCGCGCTGATAGGCGGCATTTGCGGTGTCGACGGCGGTGGTGACGGCGCGCAGGAAGCTTTGGAAGCCGCGCTCAACCACACCCTGTTCGCCCAGCTTATAGAGGCGCTGTTCGGCCTCGGTGATCTGCTCTTTCGGCTCAGAGGCGATATCGACCTTGGCGGCGCGGTCAACGATGTCTTTGCCAAGGGCGATCAGCTCGCGGCGCACCGCGAGATCATAGATCATCTGCGCATAATCGCGCGCCGCAAAGGCCGAGATGGCGGCCCCGGCAAGGCGCACCAGATAGGCAGGACCGCCCAGCTCTTTCAGGCCCGCATCGTCGTCCAGAAAGGCCTTCAGCGTCACCGGAGAGGCGAGGGCGTTTTTCTGAATGCGCGAGGCGGCGATCTGAAAGATGCGCTGGTGGACGGGGTCGTAGAAATGCTCGGCCTTCACCAAAGCGGCGATGCGGTCGTAGACATCGTTATTGGTCAGGATCGCGCCCAGAAGCTGTTGTTCGGCCTCAATGTTATGCGGCAGCACCTCGGCGGCGCTGTCGGCGGCGGGCAGGGGGGCGGCAGGGCGAAGCGGCGTAATCTCGGTCATAACCGTCTTTTCAGGGCTGTTCGGCAGGGTCTCTTTGTTTAGGGCATGGCGGTCTCAGGGTCGAGGGCATAAGCCGGGCGCCGCCTCGCGCAGTCTGGCGCGTCCGGCGGGCTTTGTCACCATGTCTTGCGTGGGCGCGGGATCTGACCGCGAGATGATGTGGAAAAGACAAAGGCCGGGGTCTCCCCCGGCCTGAAATTATTTTCAGATCATCTTTGCGTGGCTCAGGCGGTGGGCAGACCGCGGCTTTCGCGCCAGGCATCGGGGCTGGTGAGGAAGGCTTCGACCTCAGAGAGGGTTGCCTCATCAAAGGCCTTCCGCTCACGCGCGACGGCGAGCACATCCCACCAGGTGCAGAGATAATGCAGCTCAACGCCATGCTCGCGCAGCTTCGGCACGGTGTCTTTGAAGATGTCGTAGTAGAAAATCACCGCCGTATGGCCGCAGTCCGCGCCGGTTTCGCGGATCGCATCGACGAAGGACAGCTTCGAAAAGCCATTGGTGGTCATATCTTCGACCAGCAGCACGCGCTGGCCTTCGGTCATCACGCCTTCGATACGGGCGTTGCGGCCATAGCCTTTGGGCTTTTTGCGCACATAGGTCATCGGCAGCGCCATACGCTCGGCCACCAGGGCCGCAAAGGGGATCCCTGCGGTCTCGCCACCGGCGATATTGTCGAAGGCCTCAAGGCCTGCGTTGCGCATCACGGTGCAGGTCAGGAAATCCATCAGCGCCGAGCGGATGCGCGGATATGAGATCAGCTTGCGGCAGTCGACATAGGTCGGCCCCTTGAGGCCCGAGGCATATTGGAAGGGCTCTGCGGCGTTGAAATGGACCGCTTTGATATCCAGAAGCATACCGGCCGAGAGGCGGGCAATTTCTTCGCGGGAGGGGAAGCTGGACGGGATCATGACGCGCTCCTTCAGGCTGACGCGGCGGCTTTGCCACTGCGGGGGCTGAATTGCAACCGCCCGCCGCGTGAAAGCAGCCAGAGCACGATGCCGATATTGGCCGCGTTCCAGACAATGCCATTGAGGAAAGCCGCCGTATAGCTGCCGGTCCAGTCATGGATCGCGCCCGAGAGCCAGCCACCAAGCGCCATGCCGAGGATGGTGGCCATCATCACGATCCCCACATTCGCACCCGCAACGGAAGCGGGCATATATTCGCGCACGATGACCGCATAGGCCGGAACAATCCCGCCCTGGCTCAGCCCGAAGATCAGGCTGACCACATAAAGCGAAATCAGCCCATCGAAGGGCAGATAAAGGAAAAGCGCGCACATCTGCAGCGCTCCAAACAGCAGCAGCGTCGCAAGGCCACCGATCCGGTCGCTGATCACCCCGCCGATCAGCCGCGAGACCACGCCTCCGGCCAGCATCAGCGACAGCATCTCCGCCCCCACCGCCGGGCCAAAACCCAGATCCATGCAAAGTGCTACGATATGAACCTGCGGCATCGACATCGCCACGCAGCAGGCGACACCCGCAAGGCTCAGCATCAGAAGGAGGGTCTTTTGCGGGATCTGCAGCGACCGCCCGCCCGCAGTGGCGGCGTCACCGGCGCGAGCCTCCGCGGGCAGGGGGTGGCGCAGCACCCAGATCAGACCGGGCAGCAGCGCCAGGACCAGCACGCCGGTCAGCGCATAGGCCTGGCCCCAGCCCATCACCGGGATCCAGAGGTTCAACAGCAAAGGCCAGACGATCCCGGCCAGATAATTGGCCGAAGCCGCGATCGAGACCGCAATGCCACGGCGCCTGCGAAACCAATGCGAGATATCGGCCATCAGCGGCGCAAAACAGCCCGCCGTCCCAAGCCCCACCGCCACCTGCGCCCCGCCCGCCACCCAGGCGTTCGGCGCAAATCCGGTGACGATATGGCCAAGCCCGGTCAGCAGCCCCGCCAGCAACAGCGTGGGCACCAGGCCCTGACGGTCGAGCATCCGCCCGGTCAGCACATTGCCGATGGCAAAGCCGATCATGGTGGCCGCAAAAAGCGCCGAGGACTGCGCCCGCTCCAGCCCGAAATCGGCCGCCATCATCGGCAGGGCGACGATCACGCTCCACATGCCGACATTGCCGACCGTGCCTGCCAGCACCGTCACCCCCAGCCGCCCCCAGGCGGCCCGGCTGTCGTGAATTGTCAGGCTCATTCTGTCTCTCCCCCGCGGCAGTTCCGACTGTCCGCGCGCGGGAACAGAAAGGCAAGCGGGGAGCGCAGGGCAGGTGGCCGGCGAAGTCGGGAAGTCGGGCGCTGCCTGCACTCCCCCGGGGGGCCGGGAGACACGGGCTCAGTTGCGGATATCCCGCGCTGCGGTTTCAGTGGCAGGCACCACGGCGAAGAGATCGATCCGCTGCATGGATCACCCCTGCGCGGCCCCGAAGAGGAGGGCGTGACCGGGCGTGTCTGGGGGGCAACGACACAGGGCCACCCCTTGGGGTGGCCCTGTAACATCGCTGCAGTCCTGGATCAGACCAGATCACCCTCAGCCGAGATGCGGGTTTTGCCGCCGAGATAGGGGTGCAGAACCGCCGGAAGTTCGACCGAGCCGTCTTCCTGCTGGCCGTTTTCCAGCACCGCGATCAGCGTGCGCCCCACTGCGAGGCCCGAGCCGTTCAGCGTGGCTACAAACTCAGGCTTGCCGCTTTCCGGGCGGAAGCGCGCGTTCATGCGGCGGGCCTGGAACTGACCACAGGTCGAGCAGGACGAGATCTCGCGGTATTTGCCCTGACCCGGCACCCAGACTTCGATGTCATGGGTCTTCTGGCTGCCAAAGCCCATGTCGCCGGTGCAAAGAACGACCGTGCGGTAGGGCAGGTTCAGCTTTTGCAGGATCGCTTCGGCGCAGGCGGTCATGCGGTCATGCTCGGCAATGGCCTGATCAGGCTCGCAGATGGTGACCATCTCAACCTTTTCAAACTGGTGCTGGCGCAGCATCCCGGTGGTGTCTTTGCCCGCCGAGCCCGCTTCTGAGCGGAAGCAGTGGGTATGAGCGGTCATCCGGATCGGCAGTTGTGCCTGCTCGACGATCTCACCGGCGACAAAGTTCGTCAGCGTGACTTCGGCCGTCGGGATCAGCCACCAGCCATTGGTGGTCTGATAGCTGTCTTCCGAGAATTTCGGCAGATTGCCGGTGCCGAACATCGGCTCATCTTTTACCAGAACAGGGGTCCAGCATTCGGTGAGGCCATGCTCTTCGACATGGGTGTCGACCATGAACTGGCCAAGCGCGCGGTGGACGCGGGTCACGGCACCCTTCAGCACCATGAAGCGCGAGCCCGAAAGCTTGGCGGCGGTCTCAAAGTCCATCCCCGGTTTGACGCCTTTGATCTCAAAGTGCTCAACCGGCTGGAACGAAAACTCACGCGGGGTGCCCCAGGTGCGGATCTCGACGTTATCGGCCTCATCGCGGCCGTCCGGCACCTCATCGAGGGGCAGGTTGGGGATGGTCATCAGCATGTCGCGCAGCTGCGCATCCTCGGCCGAGGCCTCAGCGTTCAGGCGGGCGATCTCGGCCTTTTTCTCGGCGACGAGCGCGCGCAGGCGTTCAAACTCTTCGTTGTCGCCGCGGGCTTTGGCAGCGCCTACCTCTTTCGAGGCGCGGTTCTGCTCAGCCTGGGCGGTCTCGGCGGCCTGAATTTTGCCGCGACGGTCTTCATCAAGGGCCAGGATCTGCGACGACAGGGCCGCGAGGCCACGGCGGCCAAGCGCGCGGTCGAAAGCTTCGGGGGTCTCGCGGATGAAGCGAATGTCGTGCATGGATCGGCTCCGGATGGGTCTGGGCAGTCTGGCCCGGTTCCTTCGGCAATACCAGGCCCCCCGCCCTCAGGCAAGGCCGCAGCAGAGGCGACGATGACGCGGGTTCCCCGGCAGCCAATTCATGCAGAGCGTGATTTCGCCGGTGTCACGGGCATAAACCGGCTGATTTTCGCGCCCGGGGGGCGGTTTTCCGCCCGGTGTGGGAGCCGGAGCGGCGGAATGCCGTTGTTTCAACATCACTGAAGGCGATGCCGCAGAAGCCCGGTCCGCCTGACAGATCGGTCCGGAGGTCCGGTCAGACTGACAAGGAAATGATGGAGAAGATGATGAACAAGACCCCGATTGCCGCTCTGATCACCACTGTCGCTCTGCTTGCGCCGCCCGCCTTTGCGCAGCAGGGAACTGCACCTGACGGGGCCGCGACCACGATCCCGCCGGGGCTTCCGCCCCATACCGCGCCCACCGCGCCGGACGGGACCTCGCCCACCACGTCGCCCACGGGTCAGGTGGATGTGCAGACCAAGCCCGATCTGGGGGATACCGCACCCGCTCCGGCACAGAGCGCGGATCCTGGCACCCCGACGGCGCCCTCTGACACGCCTGCAGCCCCTGGCGCTGCCACGACGATGCCCGCCGCACCGGGGGCCGCAACCGATACCCCGGCAGCGCCTGGCGCGGCGACCACGGCGCCTGCGGCTCCGGTCACGCCGCCTGCTGCCGATACGCCCGCAATGGCCACGGGGCTGCTGGCCCCCGAAGGCTATAGCCAGGTCTCGGATTTTGCTGTCGTGACCGCAGAACAGCTGAAAGGCGCAGAGCTGCGCAGTGCCGAGGGCAAAGATATCGGTAAAATTACCGAGCTTCGGACCACTGCTGCCGGCGCACCCGAGGCGCTGATCGCAGATATCGGTGGCTTCCTCGGCCTTGGTGCGCATACCGTGCAGCTGACCCCGGATCAGATCGGGATCTTTAAAAATGACTCCGACAGCGTGATCGTTGTCTCGAGCCTGACGGAAGACGTGCTGAAGTCGCTTCCCGCCTGGGAAGCCCCGGCACAATAACTCCGCGAGCCGGCGCGTCCGGAGGTGAGGAGGAGGGCGGATGACCCGCCATGACACGCCGTCCCCCGGCAGAACCGGGGGGCGGTTTTTTATTGCCTTTTATTGCCTGAGGCATGTGCACTCGTGCGGCACCAACTGGCAAAAAGGTCAGGCGTGACGCGATAGCGCCCACCGGACACCCCGCTGCGGTCTTGCAGGGCGCTTCGGGGTGCTTCCTCAGCCCGGGACCTCGGGCTCTCATCATTAGCGAGCAAGGATGCGGCGTGCTGAGCAGTCCTGCGGCTGTGCCTCTATGCCGCGGGTTTAAGGCTGCGCCAGGGTCCGGAGTGTCTTGACGCTGACTCGAGGTCCCCGCCCGAGGTGATTCGCGGCGCAGTGTTGACACTCTCCCTGAAGTTGCAAGGGCTGTGATTTTGCGGCCCGGGCGTGAGGTGACCGTGGGAAGGAAGCCGATATTTCTGTCACATCAGTTAACGGGGCTCTTCAATCCCGGATTGATCCGGTTGTTTCCCTTTGTACATCAATGCGGAAAGCTGACCCGGCCTGCCGGTCAGAAGGGGGGGATTTCCCGACCTTGTGGGGGGCGATCCTCAGGCGAAACAGGTTAAGGGAGAAACAATAGGCATTTGGTCGCCCCTTACGCGCACGCGCAGAGCGTGTTTCGCGCTGCCTTCATTAAGGCTCTTTTGCCGGGATTTTGCTTTATTTCAACCTAAATCTAAGTCTAATGATGATCGAACCGGTCGCCGTCCCCATTGGCGGGGCAGAACCGGGATGACGTTTCGCAGGGGCGGAATGATTAACATTACAGAGCGTTTCACCGCCCTTTGCAGCAGGCCTGCTGCGCGAAGGGAGAGGTTGTATTTGCCCGAAGTTGCGGGCCCGCAGCGTTGAGTGGCCTGGCCAACGCCGGAAGATGAGGTTAGAGAAATGCCGGTTTTTGCCTATTACGATTTTAACGATCCCGACCACCAGCTGCGCGACAGTGCCCTCGGCAACGGCGCTCAGGAAGGCATGTATATGGGAGGCGCTGTCGCCTCTGACGGTCGCCTTCAGCTCGACGGAAATTCGGCATTCGCTAAGATTTACGCCGCTCCGATGTTCCAGGACAGCCGCGGCACCGTGGCGCTTGAATTCAGCATGAAATCGCATTCGGGCGAAGGTCCCGATACGATTTTGTCGCGCGACAACAGCGCAGATGGCAGCGGTTTTCGTGTCGACGTGATGCCCGATGGAGCGATCCGTATCAGCCATGACAGCGCTGAGGGCCCGACCGTTTTCACCACGGATCCTGGTTTTGCAAATCCGGATGATACGATTGAGCTGAGCTATTCCTGGAACCAGGGCGGGGAGACGCCCGGAAAAGTGGTCATCACCAATTCCACCACCGGCGCGACATTTGAGGATGACGTCCCCACGCATCTGTCGATGGAGATGCCGACCCCGGATGTGCAGTGGAAGATTGGCGTCAGCGCGGCTGACACCACGGATCCCTGGGGCCTCACGCCGCTGAATGATTTCTTCAACGGCAGCGTGGGCTATCTGTCGTTCTCTGATACCGTCGACAATACGGTCAAAAACCAGGATCCTGACGCCCGCGACGACAGTGCCAGCACCGCAGTTGGCCGCTCGGTCGTCATTCCGGTTCTCGCCAATGACAGCGATCCGGACGGCGACAGCCTGACGGTTATCTCTGCCACTGTGCCTGTCGGCGAGGTTGTGATCAATCCCGACGGCACCCTGACCTATACCCCGCCCGCAGGCTATCTGGGCGATGTGACGATTTCCTATACCGTCTCGGACGGTCGCGGCGGCGAGGATACCGCCAATGTGGTGGTCAATGTCTCGAGCGGTGACAACACGGGCGGTATCCGTGACGGCATCGTCTGGGGGACCGGCGCAGGCGATCTGATCGACGTGGGCTATACCGGCGATAACGACGGTGACTTCGTCGATAATGATGACGCACTTCTGCCCGGCCATGTGCAGAATGACGATTATATCATCGCGGGTGCGGGCGATGACACCGTCTATGCCGGTCTGGGCGATGATGTGGTTTTCGGCGGCACCGGCGACGACCTGGTCTATGGCGGCGCGGGCAATGACACCCTGCTTGGTGAGACGGGACGCGATACCCTCATCGGTGGCGATGGCGATGATCTGATCGACGGCGGTGCGGGCGATGATGTCCTGCACGGCGACGCCGGCGATGACACCCTTCTGGGTGGCGCGGGCAATGACTTTCTGGACGGCGGCACCGGGGACGATCTGATCGTCGGTGGCGTGGGGGCTGATACCATCCGGGGCGGCGAGGGGGCGGATACCCTGCTTGGCGGCGACGACCGCGATCTCTTCCTTGGCGCTACGGTGGGGGATCTGATCGACGGCGGCTCGGGAGGGGATGACTGGGATACCCTTGATCTGACCGGCATGGGCCCGCTGCGGGTCTGGCGCGATCCGGAGAATATCGAGAACGGCCATATCACCTTCTTCGATGCTGAGGGCAATGAGACCGGCCGGGCGCATTTCTTCGACATCGAGCAGATCATTCCCTGCTTCACGCCGGGCACGCTGATCGCGACCCCGAAGGGTCCGGTTCCGGTGCAGGATCTGCAGGTTGGTGACCGGGTGATGACCCGTGACAACGGCATCCAGGAGATCCGCTGGACCGGTGCGCGCCGCCTCTCGGCGGGCGAGCTGGCGATGGCTTCGCATCTGCAGCCGGTGATGATCCGCCGCGGCGCGCTTGGGAACGGCCTGCCGGAGCGCGATATGATGGTCAGCCCGAACCACCGGGTGCTGGTCGCCAATGACCGCACGGCGCTTTACTTCGATGAGCATGAGGTGCTGGTCGCGGCCAAGCATCTGGTCGGCACGGAAGGCATCACCTCGCTGGTCAGCGCAGGCACCACCTATCTGCACTTCATGTGCGACCGCCACGAAGTGGTGCTGTCTGACGGCGCCTGGACCGAGACCTTCCAGCCCGGCGATCAGACCCTGCAGGGCATGGGCAACGCGCAGCGCAGCGAGATCTTTGAGATCTTCCCGGACCTGCAGGAAGCCCGCGGCATTGAGAATTACGTCGCCGCGCGCAAAACCCTGAAGAAGCACGAGGCGCTGCTTCTGCGCCGCTGAGATCCGGCGCAGGCGGATGAACATTTTAAAGACCGGCGGCTCATCCCGCCGGTCTTTTTCGTTCAGGGGCAGGGCAGCGGGTCCGGTTCCGCCTTTTCGTTGATAAACTGCTGCCGCGCTGTCGGCTGCCTTAATCCGGCTCTGGGGCGTGGAAGGGGGGCCGGGGCCTGCCTCGTAAAGAACGCCTCTGCACGGGCAGCGTCATATCCGTGGTTGCAACGCTCTCACCCCGCAATGCTGCTGCCAGAGATACAGGGCCTCTGGAACCGGAGGCTGTGGTCCGGAGGCTGGTCGGGTCTTGGAATCTGCGGGCGGCAGTCTTGGGCTTAACGGCAGCGCTGCGCGATTGTTGTGGCATGGGTCTGACGATGCGTAAGCTCTGATCCCGCCTGAGAGAACCCGGGCTCCGGGGGGGGGCAGGCCATGAGGGCGCCCGTCTTTCCTGGTCGCCGATGCCGGACCCTTTGGTGCGCCCCCCGTCACCTGGAGCCTGGATTGAGCGGATGGGCCGGGCACGGTCGGGTGTAACAGCATGGGTGAGACGGTTTGAACGCCAGATCCTGGCCAGAGGTCACGCCCCGGCGGGGCAGGCCGGGATCGCAATGCGGCACAGATCATAGCGCGGTGTCAGGGCAGCAGTCTGTCGGGGAAAGAGGCCGAAGGCTGGCGACAGGCCGAAATCTGCGGGTCGGACAGGGTGAACCCGCCCGCCCGCCCGTCCCGCCCGCGCATCGGCATAGCCCGCCTGCGACGGCGGATGCGAAGCCGCCTCAGCCGCTGGTGCTGCCGGCCGGGGTCCGCTGCGCCCGCCAGGCCTCCCAGGCCTCGGGGGTGTCGAGGTCGGTGAGGGCATGGGTCCCGGGCAGCGGGTGGAGGGTGATCCGCGCGGGATGGGCCTGAAGCAGGGGCTTTGCACCCTGATCGCCTGTCAGTCGCAGCGCCTCGGGGAGGAGGTCGGCGGGCAGGATCACCGGATGGCCAGGGCGCAGATCCGCCGAGGCGCCGCGGTGGATGCGGGAGGGATCCGCGACAAAGGCTGCCAGAAGCCGCTGCAGATCGGGCAGGGTCAGTTCGGGCATATCGGCGGGCAGCACCATAAGCGCCAGCCCGCGCCCCGCCGCCTCAGCGGCACCTGCGCGTAAAGAGGCAGACATCCCGTCCCGCACCCCCTCAGGGAAAACGACATCCACCGCCAGCCCGCTCAGGGCGTCAAGCCGGGCAGGGCGATCCGGCGGCAGGGTGACCAGCACCGGCAGGCCGGTGGCCAGCGCCAGACGCGCGCGGTTGCGCAGCAAAGGCTCTCCGTCGAGATCCTCGGTCAGCTTGTCGCGCGAAGGTCCCATCCGGCTGGAAGATCCGGCCGCGGGCAGAAGGATCAGCAGGGGGGCGGCGGGCATGGCGCGAAACCTTTGGGCGGCGGGCAATACAGCCCCTCTTTGTGCTTGTCATCTGAACGCCCGCAGGCTACATGCGCAGCACTTCACAGGCGAAGGCGGGCTTTGACAGGGAGACATCCTGTCAGGTCCACCGGTTGGGGGAAACCCTGAAACCTTCGCTCAGGTATAAACCGGAAAGGATAAGAGATGGCTCTTCCTGATTTCTCGATGCGTCAGCTGCTTGAAGCAGGCGTTCACTATGGTCACCAGACTCAGCGCTGGAACCCGCGTATGGCCGAGTATATCTACGGCGATCGCAACGGCATCCACATCCTTGACCTTACTCAGACCGTTCCGATGCTGGATCAGGCTCTGAAAATCGTGCGCGACACCGTCGCACGCGGCGGTCGCGTTCTCTTCGTCGGCACCAAGCGCCAGGCTTCGAAAGCCGTTGCTGATGCTGCTGAGAAATGCGCACAATACTACATGAACCACCGCTGGCTCGGCGGCACTCTGACCAACTGGAAAACTGTTTCGCAGTCGATCCAGCGTCTGAAAGCCATCGACGAGCAACTCGCTTCCGGTGCAGAAGGCCTCACCAAAAAAGAGCGCCTGAACATGGAACGTGAGCAGGCCAAACTGACCGCCTCGCTCGGCGGCATCCGTGACATGGGCGGCGTTCCGGACCTGCTGTTCGTGATCGATGTTGGTAAAGAAGACCTCGCAGTCCTCGAAGCCAACAAACTGGGCATCCCGGTTGTCGCAGTGGTTGACACCAACTGCTCGCCCAAAGGCATCACCCACGTGATCCCGGGCAACGACGACGCGGCCCGCGCTATCGCTCTCTACTGCGACCTGGTTGCACGTGCAGCTCTCGACGGCATGTCGGCTCAGATGGGTGCAGCAGGCATCGACCTGGGCGAACTGGAAGAAGCTCCGGCTGAAGAAGTGATCACGGAAGCCGAAGCCTGATTTCAGGCCCGCTACCGGATTGTTATACCGGGCGGGGAATGCATGTTCCCCGCCTGATTCCGTTCAAATTCCAAGGAGAAGTCGCATGAGCATTACTGCTGCGATGGTAAAAGAGCTGCGCGAGACCTCGGGCGCCGGCATGATGGACGCGAAAAAAGCGCTGGTTGAGAACAACGGCGACATGGAAGCTGCGATCGACTGGCTGCGCACCAAAGGCCTCGCGAAAGCTGCAAAAAAAGCTGACCGCGTTGCTGCGGAAGGTCTGATCGGTGTGGCCGTTGCCGGTGGCAAAGGCGTGGCCGTCGAGATCAACTCGGAAACCGACTTCGTTGCGAAAAACGCTGATTTCCAGGCTCTGGTCTCGGGTATCGCTGCTGTCGCTCTCGAAGTTGGCCAGTCGGTTGACGCTGTGAAAGCGGCAACTCTGAACGGCAAAACCGTTGAAGAGACCCTGAACGGCGCGATCGCTGTCATCGGCGAAAACATGACCTTCCGCCGTCTGGAAATCCTCGAAGGCGAGACCGTTGTGTCCTATGTGCACAACGCGGCCGCTGAAGGCATGGGCAAAATCGGCGTTCTGGTCGCTCTGAGCGGCGACGCTGAGAAAGCTGCCGTCATCGGCAAGCAGTTCGCAATGCACATCGCTGCAACGAACCCGCTGTCGCTGTCGGAAGCCACCCTTGATCCGTCCGTGGTTGAGCGTGAGCTGGCTGTTCAGACCGCAAAAGCTCTCGAAGAGAACGCCTCTTCGGGCAAGCCGAAGCCCGAGCAGGTGATCCACAACAACATCATCCCGGGCCGTATGAAGAAATTCCTCGCAGAGAACACCCTTCTCGGCCAGGCTTTCGTCATCAACCCGGATCTGACCGTTGAAGCGGCTGCTCAGGAAGCTGGCGTTGTCATCACCGGTTTCGCCCGCGTCGCTTGCGGCGAAGGCATTGAGAAAAAAGAAGAAGATTTTGCTGCAGAAGTCGCAAAGACTCTGAAAGGCTGATCTTTCACCCGCTCCGCCTTTCGGGGCAGAGCGGGAGATCACAGAGAAAGCGCCCTTCGGGGCGCTTTTTTTATGGGTGGCAGGGGTGAGCTGACGGGAGATGCCGGGCCGGTTCGTCCGGTTCCAGCGTCACTCGCCGCAGGATGCCATGTTTACGGGGGCCGCCTCCCGAGGCAAAGCTGTGGCCTCAGCGAGGTCCCTGATCCGCCTGAGCAGAGCTCAGCGTTTCGCCTCACCCGAGGGGGTGGTGTAGAGATGGTTAAACATCGCGGCCTTGGCCACGGCCTGGGCTGTGGTGTCAACATCCAGGCATTCGCGGGCCAGCCGCAGATGCTTTTCGACCATGCCGGCACTGATGCCCATGATGATCGCGATGTCCTGACTGGTCTTGCCTTCCGCCACCCATTCCAGCGCTTCGCGCTGGCGGGGGGAGAGCGCACGGCGGTGCACCTTCAGCGGCATCGACTGGATCTTGAGATGCATGGTCTGGGCCAGAATCATGATCTCATCGCCTTTGAGCGCCCACATGGCGTCAAGGCTGTCCTGGGTCTGCTCCGGCGCGCCGATCATGCTTAAGGCAGCGGCGCGGCGCGATCCGGGTTCCTCAAAGGAAATCACATAGCCGACGCAGAGGCCACTTTTGCGGGCAATATCGCGGGCTACGACTTCATCGGGGGTCAGAAGGCCCGCGGCGAGCTGCTCTTCGGTCCAGCGCCAGGAGCTGGCACCGGCATGGGTCATCACCCAGCGAAACATCGGCGTGCGGATGAAGAAGCTGACGTCCTCGCGGCCGCGCCCGGGTTGCCGGGTCAGGGTGGTAAAGGTGACGACATCCTGAATATCGCCGACAGATCCCTCACGGCGGTTGCTGGTCGCGCCATAAAGCATCCGGTCGAAGCCATAGGGCTTCAACGCGGCAGCAAGCTCAGTCCAGACGGCGTCCGGTGTCCGGGCGCTGACGATCCGGCGGATCTGTGAGAGCGCATCAGTCAAACTGTCGACCTTCTTTGTCGTCCTGGCCCACCGAATGGGGCCTTGCTCAAATTCTTTGTTTTCATTCTATTCCCGGTATTACAAGGCCACACAAGGTCTTTCCAACCTGTTTGAACGGAGTCGGCGGTGACGCAAAACTTTGATGTGGTGCTGATTGGCGGGGCTGTTTCGGGGGCATCTGCGGCCTTCTGGCTGACGCGGATGCAACCGGAGCTGCGGGTGGCGGTGATTGAACGCGATCCGGGCTATTCGCGTTCCGCGACGGCGCTTTCAGTGGCCTCGGTGCGCAGCCAGTTCAGCAATCCGGTCAATGTGCAGATCTCGCGCTTTGGCGTGGAGTTTATCCGCAGCTTCGGAGCGGAGCTGGCGCTGGAGCCGGGGCAGGGCGATCTGGGGCTGAAGGAGAACGGCTATCTGTTTCTGGGCGCCTCGCCCGAAGCGCCGGGGCTGCTGGAGGAGCTGGCAGCGATGCAGCGCGGGTTTGGCGCGGCGACCGAAGTGCTGGACCCTGAGGCCCTGGGCGTGCGGTTCCCCTGGATGAAGACCGAGGATCTGAGCGCGGGGTCTTTCGGGCACCGCGATGAGGGCTGGTTTGATAATATGGGACTTTTGGGCGGGTTTCGCACGGCTGCCCGCCGGCAGGGTGTGAGCTTCCTGAAGGATGAGGCCATCGGGCTGGAGCTGGAGGGCGCACGGATCACCGGGGTCAGGCTGGCCTCCGGGGTCACGATCGGCTGTGGCGCGCTGGTCAATGCCGCGGGCACGCGGGCGTCTCAGGTGATGGAATGGGCCGGGCTGTCGCTGCCGGTGGAGCCGCGCAAACGCACGGTCTTTGTGATTGATGCGCCCAATGCCCGTCATCCGGAGGCGCCGCTGATCATTGATTATCAGGGCTATTACATGCGGCCCGAGCATCAGGGCTGGATCACCGCCACGGTGCCGGAAAATGACGGCCCCTGCGCGGTGGATGATTTTGAGCCGGATGCGCATCTCTTTGAGGAGGTGATCTGGCCGATGCTTTATAACCGTTCTGAGGGCTTTGATGCCTGCCGGGTGCAGCGGCTTTGGGTTGGGCATTATGATTATAATACCCTCGATCAGAATGCGATTCTGGGCGTCCATCCGGCGCGGGAGAATCTTTATCTGATGAACGGCTTTTCCGGTCATGGGCTGCAGCAGTCGCCCGCCACCGGGCGCGGGATTGCCGAGCTGATTCTGACCGGGCGTTATCAGAGCCTTGATCTGAGCGATCTGGGGGTGGAGCGCGTGCTGGAGGGGCGGCCGTTTTTGGAAATGGCCATCGTCTGAAAGGCGGGCGGGGGAGGCGGGGCGCTGCCCCGCACCCCGTCGGGAGGGGCAGCGCCCCTCCCGATCCCTCCCCGATCCCTTGTCCCGGAAATCAGGCGCGGGAGCGCTTTTCAAACCGCGGCAGCATGGCGGAGAAATCCATGCCTTTGCCGTCTTCCGTCTCGACGAATTGTGTATAGAGGGCGGCGGCCAGCTGACCCATCGGGGTATCGGCATCCGCGGCCTCGGCGGCCTGTTGCGACAGGCGCAGGTCTTTGAGCATGAGTTCTGCGGCAAAGCCCGGTTTATAGCCATTGTCTGCGGGGCTTTGCGGGCCGACGCCGGGGGCCGGGCAATAGGCATTCATGCTCCAGCTGTAGCCCGAAGAGGTCGAGACCACATCGAACATTTTCTGCCGGTCGAGGCCGAGTTTATCGGCGAGGGCAAAGGCCTCGCAGGTGGCGATCATGGTGACGCCGAGGATCATATTGTTGCAGATCTTCGCAGCCTGTCCGGCCCCGGCCTCGCCGCAGTGCACGGCCTTCTGGCCCATGATGTCAAAGAGCGGCTTCACGGTGGCGAAGCTGCCCTCTGAGCCGCCGACCATGAAGGTCAGCGTGCCGGCAGAGGCGCCACCGATGCCGCCCGAGACCGGCGCATCCAGCGCGCCAAGGTCTGCGGCTGCGGCTTTATCGGCCACAGCGCGGGCGCTTTGCACATCGACGGTGGAGCAGTCGCAGAGCACCGCGCCGGGTTTCATCGCCGGGATCACCTCTGCGGCCACCGCCTGCAGGATCGCGCCATTGGGGAGCATGGTGATGACCACATCGGCCCCGGCTGCGGCCTCGGCCGCCGAGGCGGCGCGGGTCGCCCCTTCGGGCGGCGCGGTGACGAGGTCAAAGCCCGTCACCTCATGGCCTGCTTTCACCAGATTGGCGGCCATGGGTCCGCCCATATTGCCAAGGCCGATAAACCCGATCTTCATTGGTCTTCCTCCCATTCGTCTGCGCCAAGGGGCGCGAGCATTGCGGCCACATCCTCTGCCGTCACCGCAGCGGCGGAGGCATGTTTCCAGACCGGTTTGCGGTCTTTGTCGATCAGCTGTGCGCGCACGCCTTCGATGAAATCGCCCTCATCCATCGAGCGCCAGGTCCAGCGGAACTCCTGGCGCAGGGCCTTGGTCAGGGTGGCGGGGCCGGGGCGGATCATCGCAAGCGTTGAAGCCATGGAGAGCGGCGCATTGCGGCGCAGCGCCTTCAGGGCAGATGTCGCCAGCTCGCTGCCCTCTGCCTCAAGGGCTGACATGATGGCGGGGATGCTTTCTGCGCTGAAAAGCCGGTCAATCTCTGCGCTTTGGGCCGCGAGGGGGCTGTTCGGGGCCGGATGCTGCGGCAGCTTCACTTCGCCGCTGGCGATCAGATCGGCCTTCACGGCGGGCCAGTCGGCCTCGGGGATAAAGCTGTCGGCAAAGCCCGCCCAGATGGCATCGCCCGGTCCCATGCGGGCGGCGGTGAGGCCGAGGTAGAGCCCGGCCTGGCCTGGCACCCGCGACAGCAGGTAAGTGCCGCCCACGTCAGGAATAAGTCCGATGCCGCATTCGGGCATGGCGACCTGGGTGCTTTCGCCCACTACGCGGTGACTGACGAGACCGCCAAAGCCCACGCCGCCGCCCATGACAAAGCCATGAAGGAAAGAGACGATGGGCTTGGGGTAATCCGCCAGCAGCAGATTGAGCCGATATTCGTCGCGCCAGAAGTTGCGGCCAAGGCTGTAATCACCCTGACGCCCGGCCTGGGCGGCCTGAACCACATCCCCGCCTGAGCAGAAGGCCCGCGGACCTGCGCCCTCAAGGATCACCACCGCGACCTCCGGATCGTCGATCCAGGTACGCAGGGCGGCTTCGGCATCAAGGCAGATCTGATGGGTCAGCGCATTCAGCGCCTCGGGGCGGTTCAGGGTCAGGATCCCGGCGCGGCCCTCTTTGCGGATCTCAATCCCGTTCATGTCCGGCCTCCGATCAGGCTGCGCGCGGTGATGACGCGCATGATTTCATTGGTGCCCTCAAGGATCTGATGCACCCGGAGATCGCGGACGATCTTCTCAATCCCGTAATCCGAGAGATAGCCGTAGCCGCCATGCAGCTGCAGGCAGTCATTGGCGACCTCAAAGGCGGCATCGGTGACGTAAAGCTTGGCCATGGCGCAGAATTTTCCGGCATCAACCGCGCCGGTGTCGAGCTTCCAGGCCGCCTGGCGCAGGAAGGTGCGGGCCGATTGCAGCTTCACTTCCATATCGGCAAGGCGGAACTGCAGCCCCTGGAACTGGTCGATGCTTTGGCCAAAGGCCTTACGCTCGCTCATATACTGCAGGGTCTGATCAAAGGCCGCCTGAGCGCCGCCAAGCGCCGAGGCCGCGATGTTCAGCCGCCCGCCGTCAAGCCCGGCCATGGCATAGGCAAAGCCGCGCCCCTCTTCGCCGACCAGATTATCAAGCCCGGTCACACAGTCATCAAACTGCACCTGCGCTGTGGGCTGCGAACGCCAGCCCATCTTCTGCTCCAGCGCGCCAAAGGAAAGCCCCGGTGCGCCCTTCGGCACGATCATGGTCGAGATGCCTTTGGGACCATCGCCCCCGGTGCGGACCATGACCAGATAGGCATCTGAATAGCTGCCGCCCGAGATGAAGCTCTTGGAGCCGTTGAGCTTATAGCCCTCATGGCCCTTTTCGGCCCGGGTGCGCAGGGCGGCGGCGTCAGAGCCGGCGCCCGGCTCGGTCAGGCAGTAGGAAAAGAAGGTCTCCATGCTGCAAAGGCCTGGCAGCCATTTCGCCTTCAGCTCCTCAGAGCCGAATTTATCGATCATGCCGCCGCACATATTGTGGATCGAGAGCAGCGAGCCGACCGAGGGGCAGGCCATGGCCAGCGCTTCAAAGACCAGCGTCGCATCAAGCCGCGACAGGCCCGAGCCGCCGTAGTCTTCCGAGACGTAAATGCCGCCAAGTCCGAGTTCCGCCACACGGGGCCAGAAGTCGCGCGGGATGGTCCCGGCCTCTTCCCAGGCCCGCGCATGCGGCGCGATCTGCTCCTGCCCGAAGGCGTAAGCCATATCAAAAATGGCCTGCTGCTCTTCGCTTAATCCGAAATCCATTGCGCCCTCCCGCTCCCTGGCACGATGTCTTTCCCCGGACGGGCCGGGGTGAAAAGGGGGCCGCTGGCGGCCCCCTTTCAGATCGTCAGTCCATCATCTTGAAGTTCAGCGACGCGCCTTCTTTGATGCCCGAGGGCCAGCGCGAGGTGATGGTTTTGGTGCGGGTGTAGAAGCGGAAGGCATCCGGACCGTGCTGGTTCAGGTCACCGAAGGAGGATTTCTTCCAGCCGCCGAAGGTGTGATAGGCCAGCGGCACCGGGATCGGCACGTTGATCCCGATCATGCCAACGTTCACGCGGGCCGCAAAGTCACGCGCGGTATCCCCGTCACGGGTGAAGATGGCGGTGCCGTTGCCATATTCATGATCCATGGCCAGCTTCAGAGCTTCTTCATAGCTTTGGGCGCGAACGGTCGAGAGGACCGGTCCGAAGATCTCTTTTTTGTAGATGTCCATGTCGGGGGTGACATGGTCAAAGAGATGCGGGCCGACGTAGAAACCGTTCTCATAGCCCTGCAGCGAGAAGTTGCGGCCATCGACGACAAGGGTCGCGCCCTGCTCGACGCCGGTTTCCACCAGACGCAGGATATTTTCTTTGGCAGCGGCCGTCACAACCGGGCCGTAGTCCACGTCTGCACCCCCGGTATAGGGGCCGACTTTCAGTTTTTCGATGCGCGGGACCAGCTTTTCGATCAGCTTGTCTGCGGTTTCTTCACCGACAGGAACGGCAACCGAGATCGCCATGCAGCGTTCGCCCGCTGCGCCGAAACCGGCACCGACCAGGGCGTCTGCAGCCTGATCAAGGTCCGCATCCGGCATGATGATCATGTGGTTTTTCGCGCCGCCGAAGCACTGCACGCGTTTGCCGTTCGCGGTGCCGCGCGAATAGATGTAATGCGCAATCGGGGTCGAGCCGACGAAGCCAACGGCCTGAACGGTCTCATTGTCGAGGATCGCATCGACCGATTCTTTGTCGCCGTTGATGACCTGCAGAACACCGTCGGGAAGACCGGCTTCTTTGCAAAGCGCGGCCAGCATCAGCGGCACGCCCGGCGCGCGCTCAGAGGGCTTCAGGATCATCGCATTGCCGCAGGCCAGCGCCGGACCCATTTTCCACAGCGGGATCATGGCGGGGAAGTTGAAAGGCGTGATGCCCGCAACAACGCCCAGCGGCTGGCGCATCGAATACATATCAATGCCCGGACCTGCGCTGTCGGTGAACTCCCCCTTCAGCAGCTGCGGCGCACCGATGCAGTATTCAATCACTTCCAGACCGCGCTGGATGTCGCCCTTGGCGTCCGGGATGGTCTTGCCATGCTCACGGCTCAGCACTTCGGCCAGCTTGTCCATATCGCGGTTGATCAGGCCCACAAGCGCCATCATCACGCGGCCGCGCTTTTGCGGGTTGGTCGCGCCCCAGGCCACCTGGGCCTTTGCGGCGTCAGCGACGGCCTGATCCAGCTCAGCCTGCGTGGCCAGGGCGATCTTCGCCTGAACGTCACCGGTGTGGGGGTTAAAGACGTCGGCAAAGCGGCCCGAAGTGCCGGCGACCAGTTTGCCGTTAACCCAATGTCCGATCTCTTGCATGGGATCCTCCCGTTCATTCGTTTCAATCGGCAGGATAGCCTTGCAGTTTTGCTTCACACAGAGGAAGTTTAGCAAAGAGGGTTTGCAAAAATGCAAAACGGAGGGGCGATGGACTGGGACGATCTGCGGGTGTTTCTGGCGGTGGCGCGTACGGAAAGCCTGTCGGGCGCAGGCAAAACCCTGCGCTGCGATGCGGCAACGGTCGGAAGGCGCATCACCCGTCTGGAAGAGGCGTTGAAATCGCGGCTCTTTCTGCGCTCTCCGCAGGGCTATCAACTGACGGATGCCGGCCAGCGTCTGTTGCCCCATGCTGAGGCTGCAGAAAGCGCGATGACAGCGGCGGGGGAGGATCTGGGCGGCAGTGCCGGGCAGATCAGCGGCCAGTTAAGGATTGGCGCCCCCGATGGCTGCGCCAATTATGTGCTGCCCCAGGTCTGTGCGGCGCTGTCGGACCGCCACCCTGATCTCGACATTCAGATCGTCGCCCTGCCGCGGGTCTTTAACCTGTCGCGGCGCGAGGCGGATCTGGTGATCGGCGTCTCGCCGCCCACGGCCGGACGGCTGACGGTGCAGAAGCTGACCGATTATCACCTGCATCTGGCGGCCCACCGCGACTACCTGGCCCGCCATCCCCCGATCCGCAGCGCGGCGGATCTGAGCGCGCACCGCATCATCGGCTATATTCCGGATATGATTTTCGACAAGGAACTCGACTATTTAGGCGAGACCGGGGCCGGGGCGGTGCGGCTGGGCTCAAACTCGGTTTCGGTGCAGATGCAGATGGTGCGGGCGCGGGCGGGCATCGGCGTGGTGCATGATTTCGCGATCCCCGGCGCTGCGGGCGTGGTCAAAGTGCTGCCCGGGGAGATCTCTCTCAAGCGCAGCTTCTGGTTGATCCGTCACGCCGATGACCGCCGCTCGGACCGGATGAACCGTCTGGCCGAGGCGCTGACAGAGGGGATGCGCCGCGAGGTGGCGCGCCTCGAAGCGCTGACTTGACAGAATCGCCCACCCTCCGCAGCCTGAAGGGGTAAAGATGCGGGAGAAAAGCGATGCTGGTCAGACAGATCCTGAGTGCCAAGCCGGAACAGAAAGTGCTGGCCGTGGCGCCGCAGACCCCGGTCTCTGAGGCGGTACGGATCCTTGCAGAAAAGCGCATCGGCGCGCTGGTGGTCTCGTCAGACGGGCGCCGGGCCGAGGGTATTTTGTCCGAGCGCGACATCGTGCGTGAACTGGCTTTGCGCGGCGCTGAGATCCTGAGCCAGCCGGTTTCGGATCTGATGACGCGCAAACTCGTCACCTGCACCCCGGCCGATTCGGCGCATCATGTGGTCGAGAAGATGACCGCCGGACGCTTCCGCCACATGCCGGTTCTGGAAGAGGGTGAGATGATCGGGCTGATTTCCATCGGTGATGTCGTCAAGGGTCGGCTTGATGAACTAACCATGGAAACCAATGCTTTGGCTGATATGATCCGGGGGCATTAGGCCCGCGGCCCCGGGGCGCGTTCCCGCAATCTCTGCTTGAAAAGGCGGCAGTAATATTGTTGCTCTTGCAGCAGCGCAGCAAAAATCTGCTGCGTGGCAGCGAGGAGGCTTCCATGCGGATCGGACTTTATCCGGGGACGTTTGACCCCATTACTCTGGGTCACCTGGATATTATTGAGCGGGCCGCGCGGCTTGTGGACCGTCTGGTGATCGGCGTGGCGATCAACCGTGATAAAGGTCCGCTCTTCTCGCTGGAGCAGCGGGTGCAGATGGTTGAGGAAGAATGCGCCGAGCTGACCCGGCGCACCGGGACCGAAATTCTGGTGCATCCCTTTGAGAATCTGCTGATCGACTGTGCCCGCGATGTGGGCGCCACGGTCATTGTGCGCGGGCTGCGCGCGGTGGCTGATTTTGAATATGAATTCCAGATGGTTGGCATGAACCGTGCCCTCGACAGCTCCATCGAGACCGTCTTTCTGATGGCCGATGCCCGCCGTCAGGCCATTGCCTCGCGCCTGGTCAAAGAGATCGCGCGCCTGGGCGGGGATGTGACGAAATTCGTGCCCGAGCAGGTGAACACCGAGCTGCGTGAGCGCTTTGGTCCGGTGACCGTCAAGCTTGCCTGATCGCCGCTGATGCGGATCTCTGCGCCCTTTTCGGGCGCAGACCGGGGGGCGGCAGCCCCCTTAGTTTTGCAAAATTCCGGCCACGCGGCGCACGGCCAGATCGTAACCCTGCACGCCGCAGCCCGCGATCACGCCCTCAGCCCGCAGGCTGACATAGGAGTGGTGGCGGAAGCTTTCGCGCTTGTGGATGTTTGAGATATGCACCTCAAGCACCGGACCTTCAAAGATATTCAGCGCATCAAGGATCGCGACCGAGGTATGGCTGTAAGCCCCGGGGTTGATGATGATCGCATCAAAAGCCCCGCGCGCCTGCTGGATCCAGGTGACCAGTTCGCCCTCAAGGTTCGACTGTCGCGCCTCAAGATCAAGCCCGAACGCACGGGCGGTCGTCGTGGCGAGCCGCACCACATCTTCCAGGGTGTCGCGCCCGTAAACCTCTGGCTGGCGCAGGCCCAGCATATTGAGGTTAGGTCCGTTCAAAAGCAAAATTCCCGCCATGGGATCCCCCGCCGCATGAAAAAGGCCGCCCGGGTTCCCCCCCGCGCGGCCTGGTGCTTTTATTGGTCCAGCGCGTCGACGCCGGGCAGGGGCTTGCCCTCCATCCACTCAAGGAAGGCGCCGCCTGCGGTCGAGATATAGGTGAAATCGGTGGCAGCCCCGGCTTTGTTCAGCGCCGCAACGGTATCGCCGCCACCCGCAACAGAGATCAGCTGACCGGATTTCGTCAGATCCGCCGCCGCTTTTGCAGCCGCATTGGTGGCCGCATCGAAGGGCTCAATCTCAAAGGCCCCCAGCGGGCCGTTCCAGATCAGCGTGCGGCACTCAGCAAAGACCTTTGCGATGGCTTCGGCGGTCTTCGGACCGGCATCAAGGATCATCGCATCGGCCGGGCAGGCGAGAGCCGGGACCACGTCATGCGCGGCATTGGCTTTGAACTCGCGCGCCACGACCACATCGACGGGCAGGTGGATGGTGCAGCCTGCCTCTTTGGCGCGCGCCAGAATCGCCGCCGCCGTGGGCGCCATCTCGCGCTCGGCCAGGCTGTTGCCGACTTCAACGCCCTGCGCCACAAGGAACGTATTGGCCATGCCGCCGCCGATGATCAGATGATCAACTTTGGCCACAAGGTTCGACAGCAGTTCCAGCTTGGTCGAAACCTTCGCCCCGCCGACGACGGCTGCCAGCGGACGTTTGGGATGGCCGAGCGAGGCATCAAGCGCCTGCAGCTCGGCTTCCATCTGACGACCCGCACAGGCGGGCAGGGCAGCGGCCAGACCGGAGGTTGAGGCATGGGCGCGGTGCGCAGCCGAAAAGGCGTCGTTCACGAAAACGTCACCAAGCTTTGCCAGCGCGGCAATCATCTCAGGCGTATTTTTCTCTTCGCCCGCGTGGAAGCGGGTGTTCTCAAGCAGCAGCGTCTCACCGGCTTCCTGCGCGGCCACAGCGGCTTCGGCCACCGGACCGATGCAGTCGTTCACAAAGCGGATCGGGCGGCCAAGGCACTCGGCGAGCGCAGGGAAAACCTGGCTCAGGCTCATTGCCGGGACGACTTTTCCTTTGGGGCGGTCGAAATGCGCCAGAAGAACCGGCTTGCCGCCTTTGTCGAGGATACTCGTGATGGTGGGGACAATTTTTTCAATCCGGGTGGTGTCCGTCACCTGCCCGTTCTCCAGCGGCACGTTGATATCAACGCGCACAAGAACGGTCTTACCGTTCAGATCCATCTCATCGAGTGTTTTCCAGGCCATTTCCATCTCCGCTTGCGGCGGTTTCTCATTCCTGCCCAGGGCCCGGAAGTCAACAGCTTTGGCCTTTCCCCGTTGCCGCATTCGCATTAGTCTGCCGCCAGTTACCAAGGAGGCACCTATGGCCGAGTATAAAGACCCGGAAAATACCATCATCATGACGCTGAAGCACGGCGACGTTGTCATCGAGCTGCTGCCCGATGTCGCGCCGAAACATTCCGAGCGTATGAAAGAGCTGGCACGCGCCGGGGCCTATGACGGCGTGGTCTTCCACCGCGTGATCGAGGGCTTCATGGCCCAGACCGGCGATGTGGCCAACGGCAACGCTGATAATGATGCGTTCAACATCCGTCGCGCCGGTACGGGCGGCTCGGATCTGCCGGATCTGCCGGCGGAATTCTCGCGCATCCCGCATGCCCGCGGCTCGCTGGGGGCGGCGCGTTCGTCGAACCCGAACAGCGCCAACTCGCAGTTCTTCATCAACTTCAAAGACAACAGCTTCCTGAATGGCCAGTACACCGTTTACGGTCAGGTCATCTCGGGCATGGAGCATGTCGATAAGATCATCCGTGGTGAGCCGCCGCAAAGCCCCGACCGGATGATCAAAGTCCGCGTGGCTTCCGATGTCTAAGGTCGCGCTGCTGGCGGGGGCTTTTGTCTGCGCGGCGGGCATGGCTTTTGCCGATCCCAAGCTGGTGATCGATATTGCCGGTGAGGCCAATGGCCAGGTTGTGATCAACCTGCGTCCGGATCTGGCTCCGGGCCATGTGGAGCGGGTGGTGACGCTGGCGAAAGAGGGGGCCTATGACGGCGTCGTCTTTCACCGCGTGATCGAGGGCTTCATGGCGCAGACCGGCGATGTCGAATTCGGCAAAGGCGAGGATCTGGCCCGCGCAGGTATGGGCGGCTCGGCGCTGCCGGATCTGAAGGCGGAATTCACCCCCGCGCCTTTCGCGCGCGGTGTGGTGGGGGCTGCGCGTTCGCAGAACCCGGATTCGGCCAACAGCCAGTTCTTCATCACCTTCGCCTCGGCGCCTTTCCTTGACGGTCAGTATACCGTCTTTGGGGAAGTCGAGAGCGGTATGGAGGTCGTCGATAAGATCCGCCGCGGGGCGGGTCAGTCGGGCGCGGTGAAAAACCCCGATACCATGGTTAAGGTCACCGTTCAGGAGTGATCTGACACAGCGGGGGCCTTCGGGCCCCCGTTTCCTTTTGCGGCTTTACGCGTTCTGCGGGGGGGGCGTCTCAGTCTGTGGGATCTGCCGGGCAGCGCAGCGTGGTGCGCATCTCGCCGCTGTCGCCCTGCAGGGTTGCGGCATTGATCGGGCAGCCGGTCACCTGCTCCAGCAATGTCGTCATCGCCTCACGCGTGGCGCGGTGCCGGCCGGGCCGCAGAAAGCCCATGCGGATGATCTCAGCCCGGTTGCCTTTCTGATAGACGACGTAATCCCGCCCTGCGTGTCGGATATCTGTCCGTTTTGCGCCGTAAAATTCCGGCGCGGGCTGGGCGCCGCAGGCTGCAAGAAGAAACGTTAAAGGCAGAGCGATCCGATACATGTAAGCGGGATACTCCGGTATGGTTAATAATCTGCTAAGACAGGTCTAGCAGCCCCTTCGCTTCACGGCCAGTCACCTGCGGTCACGGCTGCGACATTCTGTGCGAATATGGCTGTATCACCCGAGGCCCGGCGGGGCTAATCTGCGCCGGTGAAATTTAAGGGAAACCCGATGTCTCAGCTGCAAAACCGCATCCGTCAGGGCCGTGGGGCCGAACCCGCCGATCTGGTGCTGAAGGGGGGGCGGGTGCTCTGCACCGTCACCGGCGCACTGATTGCGGGCGATGTGGCGATCTGCGGCGGCACCATCGTGGGTCTGGGGCACAGCTATGAGGGGCGGCGCGAGATCGATGTCTCGGGCAAGATCCTCGTCCCCGGCTTTATTGACACGCATCTGCATATCGAAAGCTCGCTGGTGACGCCCTTTGAGTTTGACCGCTGTGTTACCCCGCGTGGTGTGACCACGGTGATTTGTGATCCGCATGAGATCGCCAATGTCGCGGGGGTGCCGGGGCTGCAGTATTTCCTCGATGCGGCGTCAAAGACGGTGATGGACATTCGGGTGAATCTCTCGTCCTGCGTGCCCTCCTCGCCGATGGAGACGGCGGGGGCGCGGATCCTGGCGGATGATCTTTTGCCGCTGGCGGATCACCCGCAGGTCATCGGGCTTGCGGAATTTATGAACTACCCCGGCGTCATCTATGAAGACCCCGAGTGTATGGCGAAGCTGGAAGCCTTTCAGGGCCGCCATATCGACGGCCATGCGCCGCTGCTGTCGGGGCGGGATCTGAACGCCTATGTCACGGCCGGGATCCGGACCGAGCATGAGGCCACTTCGGCGGCCGAGGCCGTTGAAAAGCTGCAGCGCGGGCTGCGGGTGCTGATCCGCGAAGGCTCGGTCTCGCGCGATCTTGAGGCCCTGGCTCCGGTGCTGACCGATCTGACCTCGGCCTATATGTGCCTGTGCACCGACGACCGGAACCCGCTGGATATCGCTGAGCATGGCCATCTGGACTATATGATCCGCACGCTGATCGCGAAGGGCTGTCCGCCGCTGGCGGTTTACCGCGCGGCGAGCCTGTCGGCGGCAGAGGCCTTTGGTCTGAAAGACCGTGGTCAGATCAGCCCCGGCAAGCGCGCCGATATTGCGGTGATCGACAGCCTTGAGGGCTGTCATGCCTCGCTGGTGCTGTGCAACGGGGTGGTGGCTGATGACGCGGCCTTTGCGGCGCGCAGCCTGATCGAGCCGGTGGCGCGCAATTCGGTCAAAGCGGCAAAAGTCACGGCGCAGGACTTCCGCCACCGTGGCAACCGCGATGAGCTGCCGGTGATCGGTATTCTGCCGGGCAAGATCATCACCGAGCATCTGCGGGTGGAGATCGCGCCGCAGGATGGTGACCGTAAGCCCGATGTGGCCCGCGATCTGATGCGCATCACGGTGATCGAGCGGCATGGCATCAACGGCAATATTGCCAATGGCTTTGTGAAGGGCTTTGGCATGACGCGGGGGGCGATCGCCTCGACCGTTTGCCATGATCACCACAATATCGCTGTGGTGGGGGCGGATTACGCCGATATGGCGCTGGCGGCCAACCGTCTGGGTGAGATTGAGGGCGGCTTTGTCGTGGTGGCGGGGGGGGAGGTTCTGGCGGAACTTTCGCTGCCGGTGGCCGGGCTCATGAGCCTTGAGAGCTTTGAGGCGGTGCGCGGGAAACTGGTCGATCTGCGGGCGGCGGCCAGGACGCTGGGCGTGGTGCTGGATGAGCCGTTTTTGCAGCTGGCTTTTGTGGCGCTGCCGGTAATCCCGCATCTGAAGATCACGGATCGTGGCATGGTCGATGTCGACCGCTTTGAGCTGATCGCGGATTAAGCGGCGAAGGCCGGGGGCGCTGCCCCCGGACCCCCGGAGTATTTGGAAAAAGCCAAAGCCCTGGGGTGGGGGCATTAAAAAAGGGGCGCTGGGGCCCCTTTTTCTTATTTCTTCGGCTTGCCGGATTTGCCGGCGGCGCTGTCGGCGATGCGGCGGGCCGCCTCAGCGGCGGAGCGCAGTTCTTCGGCGATCTCTTCGGCCTCTTCGGGGTCGAAATCGAGCGGCAGCTCAACCCCGTCGGCTTCGAGATAGATGCGGACCATGCCCAGAGTGGTCGGGCCGATCTGCAGATTGGCGGCGATGTCGCTTTGTTTGTCGATGCCCATGGAAGGACCTCCGGCGATGACGAATAAAGCCCGGACCTAGCGCGGATCGCTCAGTCGTGCAAGGACCGGGCAGGGGCAGTGCCTCAGCCCCGGGCGGCTTTCAGGGCCTGATCCATGTCGTTAAAGAGATCTTCCACATCCTCAATGCCGATCGAGAGGCGCAGAAGATCGCTCGGGCAGGGGGTGCCGGGGCCTTCAATCGAGGCACGGTGCTCAATGAGGCTTTCGACGCCGCCGAGCGAAGTGGCGCGTTTCCAGAGCTTTACCTTTGCTGCGGTGGCGATGGCGGCGGCCTCTCCGCCCGAGACGCGGATGGAGATCATATAGCCAAAGCCGTTTTCCATCTGTGCGGCTGCGACATCATGGCCGGGGTGCTGCGGCAGGCCCGGATAGAGGACCTGGGCCACCAGCGGATGGGCGGCAAAGCGTTTTGCGAGCGCCTCGGCGGCTTTGGCCTGGGCTTCGGCGCGCAGATGGAAGGTGCGCAGGCCGCGCATCAGCAGGAAGGCCTCAAAGGGGCCGAGGATCGAGCCGATGGCGCTGCGGATGCGTTTGACGCGCGCCCAGTAAGCATCGTCTTTTGCCGCCATCAGCACGCCGCCGATGACATCGGAGTGGCCGTTGAGGATTTTGGAGACCGAATGCATGACCACATCTGCGCCCAAGGTCAGCGGGCGGGTGTGGAAGGGCGAGGCCACGGTGCTGTCGACGGCAAAGAGCGCGCCATGGGCATGGGCAAGATCGGCGGCCGCGCGGATATCGGTGATGGTCCAGAGCGGGTTCGACGGCACCTCGGCCCAGATGAGTTTGGTTTTGCCAGGCCGGATCGCGGCCTCAATCTGCGCAAGGCTGTCCATCTCAACGAAGGTCACGCTGAGGCCAAGGGCGGGGGCATCTTCAAAAAGCCAGCGGCGCAGCGCCCAGTACATGACTTTTGGCGCAATGACATGGGCGCCCGGTTCCAGCGCCATGAAAACGGCGGTGGCCGCAGCCATGCCCGAGCCGAACAGCAGCGCCCCGGCTTCGGCCTCTTCGAGGTGGGCGAGTACGGCTTCGGCTTCGCGAATGGTGGAATTGTCGGGGCGGCCGTAGCAATAGCCCGAGGAATAGGCGTTGTCTTCGTCGCGGATATAGGTGGTGGCGACATGGATCGGCGGCACCACGGCTTTGGTGATCGGGTCAATCGCCCCCATCGCGTGAACGGCGAGAGTGCGCGGGCTGTAGGTCGTTTTGTCCATGTCGCTGGAATCCCTGATGGTCTTTTGGGCAGTGGCATTGCCCCGAGCCTGGAAATTAGCGGATTTCTCTGGCGAAAGATGGCGTTTTTTCGCGCCGTGTGACAAAAATCGTCAAAGAGCGGGGGTGTTATGGCGAAAAGCATTGAACTTGATCAGTTTGACCAGGCTTTGCTGCGCGAGATGCAAAGTGACAACCAGACCCCGGCGCGGGTGCTGGCCGAAAGGGTGGGGCTGTCGCAAAGCGCGGTGCTGCGCCGGTTGCGGCGGCTGCGCGACGAGGGGGTGATCGTCGCGGATGTCTCGGTGGTGAACCCTGCCGTGATGGGGGTGCCGCTGACCATTCATGTGCTGGTCTCGATCGATCAGGGGGCGCGGCAGGCGGCGGCTTTTTCAAAGAAACTGCAGGGCCGGTCAGAGGTCATTCAGGCGTCTTACGTCACGGGGGGCGCGGATTTTGCGCTGCTGCTGCAGCTTGAGAGCATGGAGGCCTATGCGCAGTTTGCGGCTGAGGTCTTTCATGCCGATCCGCATGTGTCGTCCTTTTACACCTATGTCGCGATGCGCGAGGTGGTCGGGCCTGCTCACCGCCGGTCCGCCCGCCGGTGAGGCCTGCATTCAGCTCAGAAGTCTGCCGCGCAGAACTGCTGCCAGCGGAAAGGCAAGGCGCGATAATCAGTCGTTTTTTGTCCATAGCCTCCGCCTGTCCGGAATGCGGGCCGGGCTGTCAGACTGTCTGACACCGCAGCACCGACGTGAACGAAGGTGCCGCGGGTTCGCGAGGGGATGTCTGCCCTGCGACCAATTCCCGGGGCTGAGGCCCCGGTGGCCGGAATAACCAAACCGGTCTGAACTCTTTTCGACCTGAG
This sequence comes from Falsigemmobacter faecalis, assembly GCF_003863335.1. Classification (GTDB taxonomy): domain Bacteria; phylum Pseudomonadota; class Alphaproteobacteria; order Rhodobacterales; family Rhodobacteraceae; genus Wagnerdoeblera; species Wagnerdoeblera faecalis. The sequence continues at coordinate 124,777 of NZ_RRAZ01000012.1, forward strand.
GCAGACAGAAAGGCTGGCCGCGCCTGTCAGGCACCGCCTGACCTGTCTGCCTGCCGCAGTTTCACATCGAGAATGAGGTTCCGCAGCCGCAGGAGCTGGAGGCATTCGGGTTCTCAATGACAAAGTGCGCCCCGATCAGCTCATCGGTGAAATCGATCTTTGCCGCCTGCAGGAAGGGCAGGGAGACCGGATCGATCAGCACCTTCTGGCCTGCGCGCTCCAGCACGATGTCATCCGGGGCCGGCTCATCGAGCTTGATATCATAGTGAAAACCCGAGCAGCCGCCGCCTTCAACGGCCACGCGCAGGGGCTTTTGCTCACCCATGGCTTCAGAGATTTCAGAAAGCCGCGCCCAGGCGCGGTCGGTGACAGTGGGGGGCAGCGTCAGGGACATGGCGGCGATCATTGCGTTAAGTTTCTATCCGGTGTGAATATAGGCCTGATGACTGCCAGCGACAAGGAAGGCCAGATGCTCGCCCCCTATGCCTGCCACCCGGACGCCAGCCGTGGCCGCCTCTCTGAAGAACGCATGAGCACCTTTCGCTCACCCTTTCAGCGCGATCGCGACCGGATCATTCACTCCTCCGCCTTTCGCCGTCTGAAGCATAAGACCCAGGTCTTTGTGGAACATGAGGGGGATTATTACCGCACCCGGCTGACCCATTCGATCGAAGTGGCCCAGGTGGCGCGTACCATCGCGGGCGTGCTGGGGCTGAACTCGGAGCTGGCCGAGGCCGTGGCGCTGGCGCATGATCTGGGGCACACGCCCTTCGGGCACACCGGCGAGGATGCTTTGGCCGAGCTGATGGCGCCCTATGGCGGCTTTGATCACAACGCCCAGGCCCTGCGGATCGTGACCCGGCTTGAGCGGCATTACGCGGATTTCGACGGGCTGAACCTCACCTGGGAGACGCTGGAGGGCATCGCTAAGCACAATGGCCCCGTCACCGGCCCCTTCGCGGATCCTAAACATGCGGCGGAGCCCTTGCCCTATGCCCTGGCCGAAGCCAATGCGATGTGGGATCTTGAACTTTCGACCTTCGCCAGCGCCGAGGCCCAGGTCGCAGCCATTGCCGATGACATCGCCTATTCGCATCACGATCTGCATGACGGTCTGCGCTCGGGTCTTTTTGATGAGGCGGATCTTGAGGCGCTCCCGGTCACCGGCCCGGCCTTCGCGGCGGTGGATCGTCTCTATCCTGGCCTCGAGCGGATGCGCCGCCGCCACGAAGCCCTGCGCCGTGTCTTCGGCGTGATGGTCGAGGATGTGATTGCCGTGGCAAAAAACCGTCTGGCCGCCGCGCAGCCCGCTTCGGTGGAGGAGATCCGCGCGATGGAGGGCACTGTCATCCGCTTCTCCAAGCCGCTTTATCAGGAGTTAAAGGCGATCCGCAGCTTTCTGTTCACCCGTATGTACCGCGCCCCTTCGGTGATGGTCGAGCGCGCCCGCGTCACCGCCGTTCTGCGCGGGCTTTTCCCGCTCTTTATGGCGCGCCCCGACCTCTTGCCCGCCGACTGGCGTGAGGCCGTGGATCAGGCGCGCGACGACGTTACCCTGGCGCGGATCATCGCCGATTATGTGGCCGGGATGACCGACCGCTTTGCCCTGCAGGAACACGCGCGGCTTCTGGGAGGCGGAGAGGCGCCCCTTCGGGAGTGATCCTGCATAAATCCGGCGGCTGATTGAATTTTTCCGCGCCTGACGCCTTGCATCGCCGCGCAGAGGCGGCTAATCACAGCGCAACGGACAGTTGGCCGAGTGGTCGAAGGCGCACGCCTGGAAAGTGTGTAGGCGGGGAACCGTCTCGAGGGTTCGAATCCCTCACTGTCCGCCATTTACCCCATTTTTCTCTTATTTATCAGCCTCTTACGTGGCGATTTGACAAACCCTTATAACGGGTTTGACGCTTGGTGGTAATATTTTAGTGCTCGGTTAGTGTCGCTATCGCTTGTAGTGCTAGATCCCTTCTGTTTGCAGCGGCGGTATATCGTGTCACTTCGCTAAGGGATTTGTGTCCTGATATAGCCATTATTTGGTGGGGGGTGCATCCTGCCTCTGCTAACCGTCTACAGGTGGCCTTTCTGACGCCGTGAGGGGATAGTCCCTTCGGAAGCCCAGCCTCCTTGCACATATCCCTAAACCAGTTTGTGAAGCCTGCAGGAGTGAAAGGCTCTCCCTTGGCCGTGGTTATGAAACTTGGCGCATCTGCTGGTATATCCTTGATGATCTCCTGAAAGCGAGACGTTAGTGGGATGTAGACTGGCTGGCTCGTCTTTTGCTGCTGCAAGCAGAGCATACCGTCCTGAATGTCCTTTGGGCCCAGCTTAACAAAGTCACCTCTTCTTTGTCCGATATAGAGCAATATCTCCAGTGGGCGTTGTTGCACAAATCCGCCTTAGGATAGAGCGCCCCTAAC